>FMTG01000051.1 GCA_900099715.1 Ruminococcaceae bacterium YRB3002
AGACCATTGTCGTCCATTTTCTTCTTTATGTAAGATATCAACTCAAGCGCAACAAACTGTACGAAGAGTTTTCCTTCGAATCCTTCCTCAGACGCTACCGCCATACGTCTCATATTTAATCTCTCTTTGAGATTGCCGAAGGACTTCTCTATCAGATCTTTATTTCTGTATATCCTTAGTGCCTCTACAGGATCCTTTATGCCGTTGGACATAAGGATAAAGTAGCCATAGTTCTTCTCTGCCTGTTTTATCGCTTCTTCGTTAAAGCTGTATCTGACACCTCTTGTCGGCGTCTCGCTGATCTCGAAGTATTTCTTATACAGTTTTTCGTCATCGGGATCAGGGGTACCGTCTATGAGATTGTCTTCGAGACGATCGAGCATGTGGTTGAATCTTGCCTTATCGTCGGCGGCTTTCTGGTCGTTATAGTAAATGTGGATATATACTCTTCGCTTCTCTTGGACTATCTCCCCTGTACGAGACTTTTCTTCTGTGTAATCCCACTCGTCAGCAAAAGACTGAACATACAGTTGGAGTTCGGAGTTATAGTTTGCATGAGTTACCATATCAGAGCGTATCTTATCGAGTCGTCTGCTGACTATCTTTAAGGATGTCTTAACCCCGATAAGGAACTTATGGTGATGTTTCATCAGATCGTTTATATTCTTCTCGCTGAAGAACCCTCTGTCCATAACAAACTTAAGCTTCTCCAGTTCAAGAAAATCAATATCTTTAATAAGATTGGAAATAGTCCTAACATCAACGATATTGCCTGCAAGTTTTCTGTAGTATACGGGAAGCATAGATTCCTCTCCGTAAAGAAGCGCCAGATTCAGTTGAGGCAGGGAATCGCCCTCTTTATTCTTACCATACTTCGCCTGCTTAATAAGAGCCGAGTATGTTGATATGGATGTTGTATCGAATGCCAAGTATTCTTTAGATGAATGTCGCTTTGCCTGAAGCTTGAAGAATTTCATCTTTGCCTCTTCGGTTATTGAAGTAAACAGCTCACTGCTCCTTTGAGAAGGGATGTCCTCTCCATAGGGATGCTTATGTGTAATACTCCACTTATGGAAGCGATAGAGAGGAAATCCTTCCTCGATAATCAGGAAGTAGGCAATAGAAAGAATCTCATTAGCCATAGTACCACCAAAACACTTACCGAGATCTGCAGCAACACCGATCTTATCGGCTATCTCATTCAGAAGATATGTAGCACCATAGAATTGTCTAAGACAGACATCAGTCGGTATCGGTCCGGGTTTAACAGAAGGCCCTTTCTTCTTCCGTTCCTGCTGAAGAAGATAAGTGTTATTAGGAACGAAGACGCCATCTACGTTCTTGCCTATATAGGTGCGTCTATGTTCGCCGCGCTTCTTCTCCGGATTCCAATACGGCTCGTCGATATAGACATATTCTTGCCCTCTAATCTTCTGAACCTTGCGCTGAGCCATAAGTATCACCTCCACATAGATATAATGTATATCTATTGTAAAGGAATGTCAACACTGCCTTGGACAAAGCAAATGCCCACGATACTGGCGTTTGCAGAGCTTTATCAGTTATCT
>FMTG01000050.1 GCA_900099715.1 Ruminococcaceae bacterium YRB3002
TTTAAGGACAAGATAGTGCTTTATCTGTCAGCTGCGATATTCCTGGTCTTACTTTATGATTCTCCTTCCGGACTCGTATTCTACTGGACATTCAACAATGTTTTCGCGCTAGTGAAGAATGCAATATATGGTTTTATACCCCACAAAAATCATAGTGTGAGAGAAAAAACTGGACTGTCAATGCCTGAAACGCTAGTTTTCTGGGCTGGTAATGCATACATAGCAGTATTTGCCGGATTGTATATTCCGTCGACGGTTTTGTCTGCGGCTACTTTGGATTTCCTTGATCCTGAGATGATGTACAATCCGTCTAATTATCTGGTGTCATCATTTTGCATGTCATTTGGACTGTATGTTGTATGGATCGGAGTTTATTTCCTTTTGTCTTCGCATGATATCAGAAAAATATTTGCCAGAATTACCATAGTTGTTGCTGTTATTGCAACTGTGGATTATTTTTTCTTCGGTACTGAGCTTGGAACGCTATCATCTGAACTGGTAATCGAGAATGGTCTTCACTTCAGTACTTTGGATCATATTTTAACATGTGTTGTGATTGTATTGATATGTGCGTCAGTTATTGTTTTCATGGGACGGTATGCAAAGATTATCTACCCGTTATTAATTGCAGGTACGATTGTCATTGCTATGATAGGTATCATGAATACAGCTCTGATCAATAGTTATTATGACAGTGCAAGTATCATGATCAATGGTAAAAAAGACGAAAAACCGCGGATCACATTGAGTATGGATCAGAGGAATGTTGTTGTCATAATGGTAGATCGCGCTATCGGAAGGCTGCTTCCTTATATTTTCGCTGAAAAACCGGAACTCGAGCAGCAGTTTGATGGATTTACATATTATCCGAATACGGTGTCCTTTGGCGTATCAACAAATTTCGGTGCCCCCACTATCTATGGCGGCTATGAGTATACTCCGGAAAAGATGAATTCGAGATCAGATGAATTGCTCAAAGATAAGCATAATGAATCATTGCTTGTTTTGCCGCTCGTGTTTGCAGATAACGGATACAATACTACAGTAATTGATCCGCCCTATGCAAATTATAGTTTCTTTCCCGATCTATCCATATATGAACCCTATGACAATATTAATGCCTATCAGTTGAAGGGCAATGTCGAATCTCCTTATACGATTAATAACAAAGCTGACCTTGTACGCCCGAAGAGATTCTTTTTGTATAGTGTTATGAAGATGACCCCAGCTTTCATTCAGAGTGTTTTGTATGATGATGGTAAGTATAATTGTCTGGATCTAAACCAATATGAAGAGAGTGACTATGACTTTATTGCACCTGAGATCAACGACGGTATGTCGAGACTCAAAGGCGTATGGCCTTCGTTCATAAGATCTTATACTGCACTTAATTCTCTGTCTGACGTGACGTTTGTTGAGGAACGGTCAAATGGGTGTTTTACGATACTGCAGAATGAGACAGCACATGATCCTATGATATTGAGAGAACCTGAATATGTGCCGTCTAACATTGTAGATAATACTGAATATGATACTGAAATGACAGACAGATGCATTAATAATGGGGTTGTTATGCATCTTGATGATTATCTGCAGATGGCACATTACCACAATAATATGGCTGCTTATATTGCGCTTGGTAAATGGTTTGATTATCTTCGTGACAACGGAGTTTGGGACAATACCCGTATTATCATTGTTTCTGATCATGGAAGGGCCTTGGCACACTTTGATGATATGCTCATGGATGATCAGGATATAGAGGCGGTAAATGCACTCCTTCTGGTAAAGGATTTTGATAGTCATGGGTTCAATGTTTCAGACGAATTTATGACCATTGCTGATACTCCAACGCTGGCAACAGATGGAGTGATCAGCAATCCCAAGAATCCATTTACAGGCAATTTGATTAGCAGTAGTTCTAAATATGCAGAAGCCCAACATATAGATTTTGTTAAAAAATGGGCTTTGGATCTTAACCAAGGCAATGTGTTTAATGAAGGGTCCTGGTACTCCGTTCACGACAATATCTTTGACAAGAACAACTGGGAATACATGGGAGAATACTGATGGGCACAATACTTTACACGATCCTGATCAAGCCATTGGAGCTAATCTTCGAA
>FMTG01000049.1 GCA_900099715.1 Ruminococcaceae bacterium YRB3002
GGATTAGGCACGATATCGTGACTGATCGAGAAGATCAGTTCGAAGATTAGCTCCAATGGCTTGATCAGGATCGTGTAAAGTATTGTGCCCATCAGTATTCTCCTAAGTATTCCCAGTTGTTTCTGTCAAAGATGTTATCATGAACGGAGTACCAATGACCTTTGTTAAACACATACCCCATATTGTCCTGCAGTTTCCATGAGTCAGGAAGATCAATAAGCATTGGCCCCTTGTTCTTCTCACTACTATTTATGGGATTTCCTGTAAATGGATTAATCGGGTTATCAATTATCCCTTGTGTTGCAATGGTAGGGACATCTGCATTAGTCATAAACGCATCTGATACTTTGAACCCGTCTGAATAATAATCCTTAACAAACAGAATTGGATTAACTTCTTCCACATCAAGATCAATATCTTCATAATACATGTTATCAAACTGTAATAGCCTTCTGCCATGATCAGAAACAATGATAATCCGGGTATTATCCCAAACTCCGTTGTCACGAAGATAATCAAACCATTCTCCCAAAGCCATATATGCTGCCATGTTTACATGGTAGTGTGTCATTTGTTCCTTTGTATCCAGTTTAATCACCGAACCATCTGGCGCTCTTCTCGGAGAAGATTGCGATTCATATGCATTATTATCTACCGAGTTCTTAGGAACATAATCAGGTTCCTGAAGCAATATCGGTTCGTGTGTTGTGTTATTATCGATGAAAAGAAATTGATCACCTGACTCAACAATATTAGTAATATCAGGCATTGATTTCAATACCATATATGCACTTAAAAACAGTGGGCTAATTCCATCAGAAGAACAGGTATTATGATAAAGCTGCGGAAAGTCAAAAGACAGATATTCGTTATTTAATTCAAGCGAATTGTACGTTCCCTCGTCGTACAAGACTATGTTAAAACATAGAGGAGATACCCTTACGATACCGTATAGGAAGAAATTTCTAAGTCTGGCGTTTTCGCGCTGTTCATTGATCAACTCCTGATCTGTCATCAAATAGTTTTCTGCCAAGCACGCTTTGATTCCATTGTATCCATTATAGGCGTTTACATTAGTGATCTCACTGTAATCTGAATAAGGGGGATCTATTACGGTCGTTCCAATTCCATGTTGGCTGAACAGTACCGGTAATACACGCAATGCCTCATTGTGCTTGTCGACAAGCAACTCGCTTGATCTCTCATTTAATTTTGCGGGTGTGTATTCATACCCTCCATACAAAGCGGGAACCCCCAGATTAGTGTGACCACCAAAAGATACTGTATTAGGATAAAAAGTAAACCCATCGTATTGTTCAAGCAGTTGGGGTCTTTCTTCAAATATATATGGAACCATACCGCTTAATGCCCAATCCATCATTATAACAACTACATTTCTGCCGTTCTTGCTCAAGGTAATCTCAGGCTCAGTCAAAGCATTTATCCTAGAAGAGGTAACAGTATAGTTAGAACTGATAATGGATATGTTATAAATCGACATTCCAAGGGATGAAATAATCCCTGCAATGATTAAGCATTTGAAGATATTCGGAAGTCTGGTTACCAGTAATACGAATGCTCCCCCAACAAGTAAGCACGCAAGAGATTGCAATATGACAGCCTTGGCGTCATATGCAATAGAATTATCAAATGAAAGATCAGCTGTAATAATTCCGGTTTTCGCATTAAAAATAAAATAGTTTAATGTGTTGATACCAACGATTCCACCAACGATCTTTGAGATATTATTCTTCCATTTCGGCGTAAGTACATAATAGTAAACACTTACCCATACCGCAAAGAACCCAATTGAAAGGTACATGCTGTTAATCACATAATGGACTGGGTTCTGAGGGGCTGTTACTAAAACAAACTCCTCAGGAGATGCGCTGATAACTGATGAGGGTATAAGAATCCCTGTTAGAATAATTATGTAGGCTATAGCCAATAGATATAACAAATCCGACTTGGTTGATACGTTGCTCTCTTGATTGTTCATCCTGTTCTTAAACAGTATTTGCAGCGGCATCGGAACCATAAGCATAGCACAAAGAACCAACAGAAAAGGTAAATATCCTCCATCCAACATATCTATGCTAAGTGTACAGGCAATTACTCCAATAAACCCTGTTATCCCGCATATGATTTTAAGGATAAACCCCGGATTCTTAAGCTTGTAGAACAGGTTCTTCACCAGCGCGAAAACATTATTGAATGTCCAGTAGAATACGAGTCCGGAAGGAGAATCATAAAGTAA
>FMTG01000048.1 GCA_900099715.1 Ruminococcaceae bacterium YRB3002
AGGACAAGAAGATTGATGGCAAGGCTCATTATTACAAGATTTACAGCTGGATTAGGCACGATATCGTGACTGATCGAGAAGATCAGTTCGAAGATAAGCTCCAATGGCTTGATCAGGATCGTGTAAAGTATTGTGCCCATCAGTATTCTCCTAAGTATTCCCAGTTGTTTCTGTCAAAGATATTATCATGAACGGAGTACCATGGTTCTTTTACAAAAGTGAATCCATCATCTGTTTCCACAGACCAGTTATGCCATATTGCAACATGCTGCGGGCCTTCCTTGTCTGCACTGCTTATCTGATTTCCCGTAAACGGATTTACCGGGTTGTCGATCAATCCGGTAACAGCGAGCGTTGGCACATCTGCACATGTCATAAATGCATCTGAGGTTGAAAATCCTTGGCTATTAAAGTCTTTTACCATAAGAACAGGATTTACTAACTCAACATCTGCTTCTATTTCAGCATAATTCAATTCATCGAAGTACCCACTGTCATTCCCGTGATCAGCAACGATTATGATTCTCGTGTTATCCCAAACACCGCAAGACCTCAAATAATCAAACCAAATGCCCAAAGCAGAGTATGTCGCCATACTCGTATGATAATAAAGAATCTGTGACGCAGTGTCTGTATTCACTCTCATGGCACCTTCTATTCTATGACTTACGATGAATTCCTCATATTGTGTATTGTCCACATTTTCCTGCATGGTGTAATCCGGTAGCTGGAGAAGCATCTGAGCGTGCGGAGTTTGATTTGCCAGTATGGTAAAACAGTTTCCTTCATCAACAATATCAGTAACAGTGGAAAGATTGACCAAAACTGAGTATTTATTGATAAAGTATGATGATACACCGGTTGACTTGCCTTTTGCGCCAAGTTTTTGCGGGAATGTGTAAGGGTAATCAAACTGAACATCGTTTCTTTCCAATGCATTATACTTTCCCCCGTTATAAACACTGTCCCGCAATATCATTGGGAGAGATTTCATAAGACTGTAGAAAAAGAAATTGCGTACTGTATTGTATTCAATCCTGTTATTGATCGCAGCTATTCCGTCAGTCATGTATCCTTCGGCTATCGAAGCCCTGATGTTACTGTATTCTCTGAAGATAGAGACATTAGGTATAGTGACGTAATTAGCAAGCGGTGGGTCTATTACTGATGTTTGGAAATCATTGTTGCTGAACAGGACAGGAAGAACTTTAAGCGCTTCATTATGCTTGTCGACCAGAAACATGTCAGATCTCTCATTAAACCTTTCTGGTGTGTATTCATATCCGCCATAGATTGCAGGAGCTCCTATAAATGTATGCGAACCAAAAGATACTGTGTTGGGATAGTATGTAAACCCGTCAAACTGTTTAACCAGTGATTCATTTTCAGCAAAGATATATGGAACTATTCCGCTTGTTGCCATATCAGCCATTATCACTATGACGTTCTTACCGTTTCTGCTGAGCGGGACAGATACAGGGTCTGTGAGCCAGAATTCATCTCCGTAAGACTTGTAATCATGCTCAATCGAAACGACGTTAACAATCGACATTGCAGATATTACGAGTACCAATGTAGTAACAACGTAGACTATCTTATTCCCAAGAAACTTGCAGATGAAAACGAGTCCAGCAGCCAAAAGCAATGTGGATAATGACACCAGTAAAACAACATCCGAAGGAACTGATTGTTTTGTGATCAGTATAAGTTCAGATGATAAGATTTCTTCTGGATCGTTAAAGATGAAATAATTGGATGTGACTACGACGATCAGGAACAAGCCGATCTTGGATGCGATCTTTTTCATCTTTGCATCCAAAAGATAATAGTATATTCCGCCCCAAATGATGAACATTCCGATCGCTGTGGCGAAAGTCAAAATAACATAATGGACAGGATCCTGAATCTGGGTGCTCAATATGAATTCCTCGACGGATGAAGATACGGTCGCAGAAGGTGTAAGAAGACCGATGTGGACCGACAGGTACAACAGTTCAAGGATCATTGCAGCATTGTCCCATTTTGTGAGCGGCTTTCCTTCTTTAACCTTCAACTTGCCCGAGATAAAATGCCAGATTAAAGGAATCATCAAAGCGGCAGATATAATCAATAAAAATGCAAACTGTCCTGTGGTAACTGAGTCCATTTTGATTATTGAAACTACAGCACAGACTATTCCTGATACAAAACATACTGTCTTGAAAACAGAAACGGGATTCTTAAGCTTGTAGAACAGGTTCTTCACCAGCGCGAAAACATTATTGAATGTCCAGTAGAATACGAGTCCGGAAGGAGAATCATAAAGTAA
>FMTG01000047.1 GCA_900099715.1 Ruminococcaceae bacterium YRB3002
AACCATGCATCGTTAAGTGAATCCATAGCTTAACGAAGTGAGACGAGGCGAACTGAAACATCTAAGTAGCCTCAGGAAGAGAAATCAAACGAGATTCCGTAAGTAGTGGCGAGCGAAAGCGGAACAGGCCAAACCGGAAGACTTCGGTCGTCCGGGGTTGCGGACTCTAACATGTGACCCGGAATCTAGCAGAAGAGTGTATGGAAAGACACCGCCGTAGGGGGTAAAGGCCCCGTATGCGACAGAGGAAGGGAGCTAAGAGTATCCAGAGTACCACGAGACACGAGGAACCTTGTGGGAAGCCGGGGGGACCACCCTCCAAGCCTAAATACGAACTGGTGACCGATAGTGAAGAAGTACTGTGAAGGAAAGGTGAAAAGAACCCCGGGAGGGGAGTGAAAGAGAACCTGAAACCCTGTGTTTACAAGCAGTCGGAGAGCGTTAAGGCTCGACGGCGTACTTTTTGTAGAACGGTCCGACGAGTTATGGCAGATAGCAAGGTTAAGTACTTAAGGTACGGAGCCGAAGGGAAACCGAGTCTGAAGTGGGCGCGAAGTTATCTGTTATAGACCCGAAACCGGGTGACCTATCCATGAGCAGGTTGAAGGTAAGGTAAAGCTTACTGGAGGACCGAACCGGTGTAAGTTGAAAATTGCTCGGATGACTTGTGGATAGCGGAGAAATTCCAATCGAACTCGGAGATAGCTGGTTCTCCTCGAAATAGCTTTAGGGCTAGCCTCGTATATGTCTGCCGGAGGTAGAGCACTGAATTGGCTAGGGGCCTACACAGGTTACCGAACCTTATCAAACTACGAATGCCGGACAGAATTAGTACGGGAGTCAGACAGCGACAGATAAGTGCCGTTGTCAAAAGGGAAACAGCCCAGATCGCCAGCTAAGGTCCCGAAATTATAGTTAAGTGGTAAAGGATGTGGATTTGCTAAGACAGCTAGGATGTTGGCTCAGAAGCAGCCATTCATTCAAAGAGTGCGTAATAGCTCACTAGTCGAGTGAGTCTGCGCCGAAAATCACCGGGGCTTAAACTATATACCGAAGCTGCGGATCCAGTATTACTGGGTGGTAGAGGAGCTTACTGTAGGCAGTCGAAGCACGATCGCAAGGACGTGTGGATGTATCAGTAGTGAGAATGTCGGAATAAGTAACGAGAGTGAAGTGAGAATCTTCACCGTCGAAAATCCAAGGTTTCCTGGGGAAGGGTCGTCCTCCCAGGGTTAGTCGGGACCTAAGACGAGGCCGAAAGGCGTAGCCGATGGATAACAGGTTGATATTCCTGTACTGCACTTGCTCGCTAAGAGAGGCGGGGACGCAGAAGGATAATCAGTGCGCACTACTGGAAATGTGCGTTTAAGCGTTGAGGATAGGGAAGTAGTTAAGTACGCTTCCCGTTTCCGGGGCGTGATGAGGAGGGAAATAAAGTACCGAAGCTGATGATTTCACACTGACGAGAAAAGCCGCTATCAAGAGCAAAGGTACCCGTACCGCAAACCGACACAGGTGGATGAGGAGAGAATCCTAAGACGAGCGGGAGAAGCGTTGTTAAGGAACTCGGCAAATTGACCCCGTAAGTTCGCAATAAGGGGAGCCTCGGAGAAATCCAGGCCGCAGAGAAATGGCCCAAGCAACTGTTTACCAAAAACACAGGTCTCCGCTAAATCGTAAGATGAAGTATGGGGGCTGACGCCTGCCCGGTGCTGGAAGGTCACGGGGATCCGTCAGGGCAACCGAAGCGGTGAACTTAAGCCCCAGTAAACGGCGGCCGTAACTATAACGGTCCTAAGGTAGCGAAATTCCTTGTCAGGTAAGTTCTGACCCGCACGAATGGCGTAATGATTTGGGCACTGTCTCAACAACGTACCCGGTGAAATTGTAGTACTTGTGAAGATGCAAGTTACCCGCGACTAGACGAAAAGACCCCATGGAGCTTCACTGTAGATTGTTACTGGGATTCGATATTGTCTGTACAGGATAGGTGGGAGACTTTGAAGCGGTGGCGTCAGTTGCCGTGGAGTCGCCGTTGGGATACCACTCTGACAGTATTGGGTCTCTAACCTGTGGCCGTGATCCGGTCAGGGGACAATGGCAGTCGGACAGTTTGACTGGGGCGGTCGCCTCCAAAAAGGTAACGGAGGCGTCCAAAGGTCACCTCAGTACGGTTGGAAACCGTGCGTCGAGTGCAAAGGCATAAGGTGGCTTAACTGCGAGACAGACAGGTCGAGCAGGTACGAAAGTAGGGCTTAGTGATCCGGCGGTAGAAAGTGGAATTGCCGTCGCTCAACGGATAAAAGTTACCCTGGGGATAACAGGCTGATCTCCCCCAAGAGTTCACATCGACGGGGAGGTTTGGCACCTCGATGTCGGCTCATCACATCCTGGGGCTGAATTAGGTCCCAAGGGTTCGGCTGTTCGCCGATTAAAGTGGTACGCGAGCTGGGTTCAGAACGTCGTGAGACAGTTCGGTCTCTATCTATCGTGGGCGTAGGAAATTTGAGGAGTGCTGTCCTTAGTACGAGAGGACCGGGATGGACAAACCTCTGGTGTACCAGTTGTTCTGCCAAGGGCACAGCTGGGTAGCTATGTTTGGATTGGATAAACGCTGAAAGCATCTAAGTGTGAAACCAGCTTCAAGATGAGATTTCCCTCTTTGATAAGCGCACTGGAAGACCACCAGTTGATAGGCCGGGCGTGTAAGCATAGAGATATGTTCAGCTTACCGGTACTAACGCGCGAAGACTTGACCACAAGTTATGCATTTCAAGTCTTTTTTATCTCACACATC
>FMTG01000010.1 GCA_900099715.1 Ruminococcaceae bacterium YRB3002
GGCAGTGATTATTACTACTACAAGAACGGCAAGATGGTGACAGGATGGCTCCAGGTCGGTTCACCCTGGTACTATATGGATCCTGAGACAGGCATCATGGTAACAGGATGGAGAGAGATCGGCGGTAAGTGGTATTACTTCGCATCCTCCGGTGCCATGAAGACCGGCTGGATCAGCGACGGCGGCAAGTATTATTACTGTGCATCCTCCGGTGCAATGCAGACAGGCTGGGTAAAGAGCGGCAAGAGCTGGTACTACATGGATCCTGAACAGAGCGGAGTCATGGTAACAGGTCTTAAGCAGATCGGATCCGATATGTACTTATTCTCAGGAAGCGGCGCTATGCAGACCGGTTGGAAGAGCGTTGGCGGAAGCTGGTTCTACTTCAACTCCAGCGGAGCTGCTGCAAAGGGCTGGAAGCAGGTAGGAAAGACCTGGTACTACTTCGATCCTTCGACATGCGTTATGACAACAGGCCTCATCGAGATAGGCGGGAAGCTCTATGGCTTCAAGTCGAGCGGTGCTATGGCAACCGGCTGGGCATCCTTTGACGGCGACTATTACTACTTTGCAGGAAGCGGTGCCGCCTACATCAACAAGTGGGTAAAGAGCAGCGGCAAGTGGTATTATCTCGGCGCAGATGGAAAGATGTATCACAGCGGTACATTAAATATCGGCGGAGTCGATTACACATTCAACGGTTCAGGTGCATGGGTATCCTGATGATGTCTGATCATCGTATCTGACTGATACTTTTGTAAGGCCGTTCCTTCGGGAGCGGCCTTTTATCATGTGGTAAAATGTGACAGGGGAACACGTCCCCATTTCAGAATTTTGGAGGAAGCATGTCCAGACCGGGTGATGACTACAGACCGCTGAAGATAATGCATATTGATGTATGGGAGATACTGTACAGCAAGCTTGTCGGAGGCAGTATTGGTAAGACCGGAAGGAAAAAGTATTCCGGATCTGTACCCATGTCACTGGATATGATGAAGATAAACAGTATCTGCAAAAGTATTAGTATCCTTAAGCAGATATGAGACACTGACACTCCAAATGCCTGAAACGCTGTATATTCAGGTCTCTCCGGAATGCGGGCAACATTTTGCAGCTCGAAAAAAACGCAAAATCCGATCAAAACATCCAGGTTTTTTATGCTGCACCGCAACACGAAAATATATATGTGTCCGCACTGATATGATATAATGACTATCTATGAACAGATTATTTAACAGACGGGTGATGAATAAGCTCATATCTGCAGCTGTAATCCTGTGTATCACAGCGTCTGTTTTGTGCGCAGTACCGTTCAGGACCTTTGCCGAAGAGGATGACAGTTATTCGGTCGATCTGACCGGAAACGGCGATGGTTATTCGAATATCCTATATGACAATTCGAACGGTCTTCCCACTTCAGAAGCAAATGCTATTGCCGAGACAGGCGACGGTTTTATCTGGATAGGAAGCTACAGCGGTCTCATCAGGTACGACGGCAATACTTTCGAGAGGGTGGATTCGTCTAATGGTATTGCCAGTGTTGTCAGCCTTTTTGTTGACAGCAAGGACCGTCTGTGGGTAGGGACCAATGACAGCGGTGTTGCTGTGAAGATCAATGATGATTTCAAAGTGTTCAACAAGAATGACGGACTTCTGTCTCTCTCTACAAGGTCAGTTTCCGAGGACAGTGAAGGCAACATATATGTTGCAACAACGAGAGGCGTTGCTATCATCGACAATGATATGAACCTTACGCAGGTTGACGATGAACGTATAAAAGACGAATACATCAGGGGTATTACCCTGGGCGGTGACGGCATAATCTACGGTGTCACTATGAACGGATGCGTATTTACCATGAAGGATGGCAAGGTGACCGGATTCTACGATTCTCTGGCACTTGGAATCAGCAATGTGCATTCCATATGCTCCGATCCTGATAATCCCGGGTATATCTATATCGGCACTAAGACATCCGAACTGTGGCATGTCAAACTCAGTGATACAGAGAAAGCAGTAAGGACAAATGTTTACCCGCTTGAGTATCTGAATGCCATTTCTGTGGGAGAAGGTGCAGTGTGGATCTGTGCCGATAACGGTATCGGGATGGTTCGGGACGGCAAGGTTATTCAGGTTAACGATACACCGATGAAGAATGCGATCGAGGACGTCATGCGGGATTATCAGGGCAATCTCTGGTTTGTTTCATCGAAGCAGGGCGTGATGAAGATCGTTCCTAACCAGTTTGACGATATCTTTGAGAAGTACGGTATAGAGGAGTCGGTCGTAAATACCACATGTATATATGATAATAAACTCTTTATCGGTACCAAGCATGACGGACTGATCGTTGTCGGTTCCAAGGGGGTTGTAGATAATGTTCCGATAACCAGCGGAAAGACTCCGAGAGGAGCGATCATAAGCGAGAACAATCTCATCGATCTGCTGGAGGGAACCAGGATCAGATCTATCATCAGGGACAGCAAGGACAGATTGTGGATATCCACATATGGCGATACCGCGCTGCTCCGTTACGACCACGGCAAGGTCATGCAGTTTACAACACATGATGGTCTCCCGTCATCAAGGATAAGGACAGTGTTCGAGAAGGACGACGGTACTGTTATGGTAGCCTGCACGGGCGGCCTGGCTATCATCGATGGCGATGAGGTCACAAAACTCTACGATTCCTCGTCAGGAATAAGCAATACCGAGATACTTACCGTTACCGAGGCTGATAACGGGGATATGATCCTTGGCACTGACGGTGACGGCATGTACATTATCAGCGGGGATAACGTAAAACACTTGAGTGTCGATGACGGTTTGTCATCTGACGTTATCATGAGAGTCAAGCGTGATATCTCGCGTAATATCTACTGGATAGTTACCAGCAACTCTCTCTCCTATATGGATGCTGACTACAATATCACAACTATAAACAAGTTCCCGTATTCCAACAATTTTGATCTGTATGAGAACTCCAAAGGTGATATGTGGGTCCTGAGCAGCAACGGTATCTATGTTGTTCCTTCAGCCGATCTTATTGCCAACGATACGATGGATCCCGTCTTTTATGGAATCAACAGCGGTCTGACAACGATCGCGACTGCCAATTCCTACAGCGCGATCACGGAGGACGGTGATCTGTATCTGTCCGGTACCACGGGTGTTGCAAGGGTCAATATCGAGAAGCCGTTTGAGAGTGTTGACAACCTCAAGGCGACAGTGCCCTACGTGGAAGTTGACGGCGAGAGGATATACCCTGATAAGGATGGAACCTTCAATATTCCGTTCGGCGCACGCAAGCTTACTATCTACTGCTACGTTTTCACATATTCTCTTATGAATCCGCAGGTGACATATAAACTTGACGGTTTTGATACCGCCGGAACAACAGTGAGAAGGAGCGAACTCGGACCGATCGACTACACTAATCTTGGAGGAGGAAGCTATACTTTCAATCTTAAGATCAGTGATGCGATGAACAGGGGGAATCATGAATTCTCATTCAAGATCGTTAAGGAGAAATCGTTCTACGAGCAGCTGTGGTTCTACATTCTCCTGTTCGTTATCCTGATCTTTGTTCTTCAGTATGTTATCAGATCGAAGGTGCTTGAACAGATCGAACAGCATGAAGAAGAGAAGAGACGTCTTGAAGAAGAAGCAAAGAAGAACAAACAGCTCATCAGCGGTATTGTTGAAGCTTTTGCAAAGACGATCGATATGAAGGACAAATATACTAAC
Organism: Ruminococcaceae bacterium YRB3002; assembly: GCA_900099715.1. GTDB lineage: Bacteria > Bacillota > Clostridia > Saccharofermentanales > Saccharofermentanaceae > Saccharofermentans. The sequence goes on from FMTG01000010.1 coordinate 3,748, forward strand.
GGTCACTCCAAGCGTGTGGCCCAGTATACCGCGATGCTCGCACGTGAAATGGGTGAGGATGAGGAGACTGTTGAGAAGTATTACAACATTGCTCTCCTCCACGACATCGGAAAGATCGGCGTTCCTGAAGATGTCCTCAACAAGAACGGAAAACTCACGGATCAGGAATTCAATCTCATCAAATCACACTCAGCGCTTGGACGTAACGTGTTGAAGGATATCAGTATCATGCCTGAGCTTGCCATCGGTGCAGGCTGTCACCATGAGCGCCCCGACGGAAGAGGTTATCCTCTTGGCATGAAGGGCGATGACATACCTCCTGTGGCACGTGTGATAGCCGTTGCCGATACTTTCGATGCGATGTATTCCGACAGGCCGTACAGGAATCGTATGAACTTTGATAAGGTCGTATCGATAATCAAAGAGGTCTCAGGTACACAGCTCGATGAGAAGGTTGTAGAGGCTTTTCTGCGTCTCGTCGAGAAAGGTGAGTTCAGGGATCCCAATGACAAGGGCGGAGGATCTACGGAGGATATAGATAATATCCATAAGAGATTTAACGACGAAGAGAAGGCAGCAAAAGAGAAAGCTGAGAAGGAGAAGGCAGAGAAGGAAAACGCCGGGAAAGAACCCTCCGGAAATGAGAAATCTGACAAAGAGAACGCGTCTTCTCCTGAAGATGATTCTGACTCCGACAACGGAAGCTCCGACTGATCTGTTGACACCCTGATACTGATGATGTATCATTCGAACCATCAGGAAACAAAAGGAGGAACACCAATGAAGGAAGTAATCTGCTGATAATCTTATATTATTGCCTGCGGATTATATTCTATTTATTGTGTTCATTTATATCTGTAACTGGATGTTATGCCGTAGCCACATAGACTGCGGCTTTGTTTTTGCAATATACTCCGGCGGGCGTGCTTAACGGAGGTGAACTGAAATATGTCTTTGATCAATATACAGGATCTTACATTTGGATATGACGGAACGGGAACATATCTGTTCCGTAATATAAGCATCGCTCTTGATACCACCTGGAAGCTGGGTCTGGCAGGACGCAACGGACGCGGCAAGACGACATTCCTCAGGATACTGAGAAACGAACTCGAATATGAAGGTACCGTCACCGGAGTTCCTGAGAGTGTCATATTCCCGTCAGAAGTATCTTATGATATCGATGACTGGAAGATAAGAAAAGAGCTTAATCTGATGAATGCCGATCCGGACATAATCTACCGTCCTATGGAAACGCTGTCGGGCGGTGAGAGGACCAAGGTAATGCTGGCATATCTTTTTGCACAGGACGGCATATATCCGATGATCGATGAGCCTACTAATCATCTTGATCTTGCCGGCAGGCGGCAGGTTGCCGAATATCTGTCCTCCAAGGATGGTTTTATCCTTATCTCACATGACAGGAGCTTCATGGACAGTTGCACGGATCATACTCTTGTCATTACAAAGACGGGGATGGAACTGACAGCCTCCACATTCTCTGTGTGGTGGGATAACAATGAGCAGAAGATGGCCGGCGAGCAGGCACGTAATGAGCAGCTTAAGAAAGAGATGAGTTCCATAGAGGCATCCATGAAGAAGAACGCTGCGTGGGCTTCTAGGGCGGAAGGACACAAGAACCGCGCGAAAGCTCCGTCCAAGGTAGCTGAAGATCATTTTCGCCGTGCATATGAGGCGGAGAAATCAAGAAAGCTCATGTCCCTGTCCAAGAACCTCCAGCAGCGCAATGAACGCAAGCTCGAGGAGAAGAAGGGGCTCCTTCAGGACATGGAACGTTCCGAGCAGCTTAAGATCACGGGGACAGTTCATCACAACAGGACTCCTGTGATCCTGAGAGATGTGTCGATCAGCCGCTATGGAGAAGTGATCAGATCAGGTATCGATCTCGTTCTGGAGAGAGGGCGCAAGATATCTCTTCAGGGGCACAACGGATGCGGTAAGAGTACTCTTATCAAATACCTTGCCGGTATCGGGGAAGAGGAAGGGATCGATGCGGAAGGTGATATCTATATCGCTCCCGGACTCACTGTCTCCTACGTGGGACAGGATACTTCATCACTGTCAGGGATTATCTATGATATGGCCGCCTCGAGAGGCACGGATAAGACATTGCTGTCAACGATCCTGGTGAAGATGGGATTCACAAAAGATATGCTTGCAAGAGACTGCAGCACGCTGTCCCTTGGACAGAAGAAATGCGTAATGATAGCACTGTCGTTATGCGAACAGGCGGATCTGTTCCTGTGGGATGAGCCGCTCAATTATATTGATGTCTATATGCGCAGGGAGATCGAACGCCTTATAACGGAGAGCGACATAACAATGATCTTTGTGGAACACGACAGGAACTTTACGGAGGCCGTTGCAGATGAAGAGATCATTCTCTGAATTCGACTATCCTGGAATACTCACGCAATGCATATGTGCCGTCGTGAGCCTCTCCCGGAAGAGTGTCTGACATTGTTCCGGGGCCGGTTATCCTTACGACGCCGGCCTCGGCCAGACGCCTTGAGATCAGTTCGCGTGCAGTGTCATCTGATGTCAGGACAGAAGCTGTCTGAAGATGATCCTTGTGCTTGTGAAGTGTGTAGATATCGGAGGAAGGCAGCTTCCTGATCCATACACTGCGGTACATATATGACAGATCAAGCTCGCTGTCGCGCTTTACTATCACGCTGACGCCGGCTGCCGACATAATGAGGGAAGATGTGTTGTGTGCCTCGAGATGTTCGTTATATATATTTATGGCATTCTTTGCTTTCATGCCGTATGGAACGGGTGTTGACGACTTATTGATATCCGTCAATATGTTGAAGAACCGTTTTCCGAATTCATCCAGAACATCGTCGGAATTGGTATCTACAAAGATCCCCTGACAGGATGAGCAGAGCGTCTGATTCGTTATGCATACAGCCCGTGCCAGTTCCTCAAGGTCTTTGCCGGAGCAGTCAGGCTCTGCATATGCAAATGATAGTTTATGCCCCCATGTTATGATCTTTGTATTGACCGGCGCAAGACGGCGTGCCGCAGCAATAGCCTGGTCACCGCCCCAGACCGCGATTCCGTTGCTGAGTTCAGCAAGCTTGACGATCGATTCTGTCTCGGTGGAAGGAACGTCAAAAACATAGATGAATTCGGCGAGTCCCGGTCTGATGGAAATGAGTTCAGAGAGGAGCTTCACTGACAGGCCGGAATCGCCTGCGGGCAGTTTAAGTATATTAATGTTGCCCGCCAGAAGGCCTTCAACAACGCTGTACGCCGGGAGAACATCAAAGTTGCCTGCCGCAATGTGCAGTAGTACTCCGAGAGGGTAGATCTTTCTTATTATCCGGCTGGGGATACCATTTTTATCGTTAAGCGGTGCTATATCAAAAGCTTCCGGAAGTTCTGTCTTCATCTTGCTCATAAGACCGTCGCGGGTGAACATGTCCAGGAGTCTGTCAAGGTATGCCCCGTCGATATTGAATTCGTTCATGAAGGGCGTGATAATGTCGTCAAATTCACCTGCCCTTATGCGTGAGACCAGTATGTCGCAGGCATCTATGATATCTGCGGATGCCGGCTTAAGACCTGCTTTGAAGGTGTTGTCTATCGCACCTGACAGCCTGCCGATCAGCTCATCCTGACGGGATGTATCGTATATCTTCCCACCGAATAAGATCATGAGCCCTCCTTGAGATACTTCTCTCCACCCGCTGCGCAGGTTACGATATCAGTTATGCCGACACGGCCGATTATCTCGAGCCATGGTGAGGTCTCACCGCAATCACATCCCTCGTCATGAAGGATCGCAAGATCGTCGGTCATTATGCTTATGATCGGGACACTCCTGACCATGGGACTTATAAGGTTGAGCAGCCCCGGTATGCCGTTCTTCAGAGGCTTAAGTGTATCAGGGTCTCGTATTATTACCCTGCTGTAGCAGGGTACATGGAAATGATGGCATCTGCAGTCAGTGTACAGAATAGGATGTTCCACAGCACCGAAGAATTCGATCACATGATCTTCGGGGATCCCGAGGACTTCCTCAACAAGACTGTAGAATTCCTTCTTGTCTGGCTGCTCTGTGTAAAAACTCTTCCATCCGCCTCCCATCGTGATCATGCTGCCCTTTGGCATCTTATAGCGTATGCCCTTTGCCTTCATGTCCCTGAGCAGAAAATAGGTGTAAGCGGGAAATCCGATAGTCCTCATGGGGAATCTGGACTTCGCGCATCTCTCCATAGCCTTCAGTACATTATCCCAGTCCAGTTTATAACCCTTATCCGTTACGGTGAGTGCAAACGTCCTTGATAAAGCCGGCGCGAAAAAAGTAAACCCGTAGGCGGTCTTGCTGAAAGCCGTCTTATTCTCCTTTGTGGGCTGGTATCCGAAGATTATGTAGTTAACGGGTCTGGCTGACCAGAGCTTATGATATCTTCCGACGTTCAACACCATGGGAACACCGGTAAGAAGAGACTTCATATCAAATCCGATCATGGACATGGTCCCTGAAGTGCCAGATGAAGTCGCCTTGATGAACATCTTCTTATCGGGAACGGAAGACAGGTAGTGATGTTTGAAATAGACTGTGGGTATGAACGGAAGATCAGTAAGATCATCCACAGTCTTTATGTCAGCTGGATCAAATCCGTTCAAAGCAAGGATCCTTCTGTAGTCTTCGCAGTTCTTCTGCTGGAAGAGAGCATTATCGCGCATTGACCTCGCAAACAGGTCATCAGTACCATTAAGATCGTACACTTTTCTGTGCCTGAATAGCTTTGATACGTTGCTCATGATATGATTATCGCAATCAGACACCGTTTTTACAAGGATTTGCTTATGTTTCTTTGACATTGAACACTGCATGTGTTATTATTACTCGCGTTGCCGTAACTTAGGTCTATGCGGACGACTCCAACCCTGACCTCAGCTACTGGTGAATACTGATATTAGGAGGAAAGTACCATGGCAAAGGGCAGAGGTATTGATAAGGCTGAGATCATCAAGACTTATCAGCTCGCTGAAGGCGATACAGGATCACCTGAGGTTCAGATCGCACTTCTTACAGCAAGGATCAACCACCTTACCGAACACCTGAAGACACACAAGGGTGACCACCATTCCAGAAGAGGACTTCTGATGCTGGTTGGTAAGAGAAGAGGACTTCTTGACTATCTTGCACAGATCGATATCGAGAGATACAGAACGATCATTGCAAAGCTCGGAATCAGAAAGTAATACTAAGGTACAGGATAAGATTCTGACGGAGACCGCCTGCGAAGGCGGTCTCTTTATTTATACAAAAATTTTACTTCACGGCAGGCAGTGAATGTTATAGAATATCACACAGTGTTTATACACAGATATTGAGAAAGAGCGTGAACAGATATGTCAGATACAGTATATAAGATCCTCGTTATCAACCCGGGCTCCACATCTACCAAGATCAGCCTTTTCGCGAATGAAGAACTCGTTTTTGAGCACAGCCTTTTCCATGAGGCATCCGTGCTCCTTCAGTTTCCTCATGTAAATATGCAGATGCCGTTCAGGTACGATGTGATAATGAATATGCTTAAGGAAGAGGGAATAGATCCCGAGTCGATCGATGCTGTTGTAGGCCGCGGCGGAAGTGCATGCACACAGCCCGGCGGAATTACTGTTATCGATCAGAAACTTTACGATGATACCGAAGCGGCAGTTGGCGGAAGTGAGCATCCCGCAAAGCTGGGTGTAATGCTGGCGTGGAAGTTTGCCAATGAATACGGGAAGCCGGCATTTACGCTTAATCCCACGAACGTTGACGAATATTGCGACTATGCGAGGCTTACAGGTATCAAAGGGGTATACAGAGTATCGCATTCCCATGTTCTCAATCAGAAAGCTATCGCAGAGTATCATTCCGATCTCACAGGTAAGAAGTATGAAGAGAGCAATTACATCGTTGCTCATATCGATGGCGGAATAACTGTAAGCGCACATGAGAACGGACGTATGATCGACGGTAATATGGGTGCTGACGGAGAGGGTGCTTTCTCGCCGACCAGGATCGGCACAGTTCCTGTTCCTGCGCTGCTGGAATATATGGATTCGCATACCGAGGAAGAGATAAAGCTTATGTGTTCCAGAGCAGGCGGATTTGTAAGTCTCTTCGGAACATCCAACGCGGATATCGTTCATGAAGAAGTAGATAAGGGTGATCCCAAAGCAGTGCTCGTATGGAATACGATGATATATCAGATCGCGAAGCTTATCGGAGAGATGAGCACAGTTCTCTCAGGTAAAGTTGATGCGATCCTTCTTACCGGGGGACTCGTCAGATTTGACGATATCGTGGAAGGACTGAAGGCACGCTGCGAATGGATAGCTCCGATTTACACCTATCCTGGAGAGAAGGAACAGGAAGCTCTTGCTATGCCTGCTCTTAAGGTCCTCAGAGGACAGAAAGAAGCAAGAAAGTACTCCGGAGTTGATGTGTGGAGAGGCTTTGATGGAATGGATCTCTGATGTCTGATTCCTAATTGCGCTTGAAGGCGGCGCTAAAAGCCTTTATAATACACGTTATTATATTAAGTTTAAGAAAGAAGACCGGCCCTGTGACCAGATTCAAGGACATATTAAGTAAGAGATGGGGTGCATACTCGATAGCTGCCGTTATCGGTGTTGTCACTTATCTGCTTCTGGCAAATATATCCGGTGTTCTGTCCTGGCTGTCCAGTGTTCTTAATCTCATGGCTCCGATCATCATCGGACTTATCATCGCATATATTGTCAATCTCATTGTTGTCTTTTTTGAACGCAAGGTTTTTAGAAAAATCAAGAACAACAAATTCAGGTCTGTTCTGTCTGTTGTTATATCCATCATAATCGTTCTTGTTATCATTGGATTAGTTATGTGGCTTGTGCTTCCGGAAGTATTCACAAGTGCATCCGACTTTATAACCAACGCACGTAATTATTCTTCTTATCTTGAGCAGACTCTTGCAAAACTTGATGAGTTTGCTGCGCGTTACGGTATCGAACTTCAGGCAACTACATGGACAATGAGTATGTATTCAACTGTTGATGAATTCATTACCGGAGCCACTCACGATCTTGCAAATGCCATGAGTACTCTGATGAGTGTTACTGCAGTCGCGATCAACATATTTATCGGTGCGATCCTTGCAGTTTATTTCCTTGCAGGTAAGAGGAAACTCTTTGAAGGTCTTACAAGATTCAGGAAAGCGCTTCTTACTGAAGAACAGTATAAAAAGCATACTGATTTTCTCAGAAGAAGTTCTAACATTTTTTCCAAGTATATCAGCTACACAATATTGGAAGCTGTCGGTGTAGGTATAACGAATGCGATCTTTATGCTGATAGCAGGACTGCCTAATGTTGTGCTTGTTTCTGTCGTTGTAGGTATCACAAATATACTGCCTACATTCGGTCCCATTGTGGGCTGTGTTATCGGTGCACTTGTGCTGCTGGTGGAGGATCCTTTCCATGCAGTTATCTTTGTTATTTTCACATTGATATTGCAGACGATCGACGGTTATATAATCAAGCCAAAACTCTTCGGAAATACACTCGGTATTCCATCATTCTTATCGCTTATCGCGATCATTCTCGGAGGCAAGCTTTTCGGCCCTGTTGGAATACTTATATCTATACCGTTTGCAGCTGTTCTGAGTATCATTTATCACGAGAGTTTTCTGCCCTGGCTTGAGAAGAAAAAACAGGACTATAATTCCAGTATACCGAAGCAAAAAAAATAGCATAACTTATGCACAAATACGATTATATTTTTTATTGCAATAGATGTTATTTGCACAAAACATTTTTTGTTTTCTTTACATAAACTTGACATAAAAGTGATTTAAGTATATTTTTCAAATTGTGTTTAAGATTTTTTAGGGCGAATAGGAGGATTTTATTATGCCTAGCACAACAAAGAAGACAGCAGATGTTAAGGCTGCTGATAAGACAGTTAAGACAGACGCTCCTGCAGTAGCAGCACCCGCAGCTAAGGCTGAGGTTAAGGCAGCTCCTAAGGCAGCAGCTAAGAAGCCCGCAGCTAAGAAGGCTCCCGCTAAGAAGCCTGCTGCAAAGAAGCCCGCAGCTAAGAAGGCTCCTGCTAAGAAGGCAGCAGCTAAGAAGCCTGCAGCTAAGAAGCTCGGCAAGATCATCTTCGAGATCGATGGTCAGCAGATCGACATCAAGGCTATCGAGAAGAAGGCAGCTAAGCTCGGCGGTGACGTTTATGTAGTTGCTGGCGAGAAGAAGATCTTTGATGCAGAGGGTAACTCAGTAGAGCTCTTCTAATCAGATATCATTTGATTGAGAACAATGAAGACTGTCGAGTATCGGCAGTCTTTATTTTGTGTTTGAATTAAAGTATACTCAAAGAATAGAATAATTCGAACGATGAGGTGAATAGCATTGGGAGATAATGATCTTAACAGTTCAGTAAAGCAGGTCGTAAATGATATCCTTGATGACTACAGGAAGGGACGTACCATTGACGACTCCAGGAATTATGTTCATCCTGATAAAGAGGCAGTTACCGATATTCTCGATAAGCTTAAGAACATTGTTTTCGCGGGGTATTTTAACAGCAGTTATTACCGTTCATACACACTTGAGAATAAGATCTCAATGCTTGTGGAGGACGTTACTTATAATCTCAGCAAGGAGATTGCCAAGGTGCTCCTCTATGAAGAGAATAACAGGGATAAGAGAATGCATGAAGTCAGGACGCGCGCTGATGAGATGGCTCTTGAATTCATGAGGAAGATCCCCACGATAAGAGAGTATATCAATACGGATGTCGAAGCTACGTATGAAGGTGACCCGGCATCTGCAAGCACAGATGAGATCATATTCTCATACCCGGGATTGTATGCTATATTCGTTTACAGAGTTGCACATGAACTGTTCCTTATGAATGTTCCTCTTATTCCCAGGATGATGACCGAGCATGCACACAGTCTAACGGGCATCGATATACATCCCGGAGCTACTATCGGAAAGTATTTCTTTATCGATCACGGTACAGGTATTGTTGTAGGTGAGACTACTGTTATCGGTGAACATGTCAAACTCTATCAGGGTGTTACACTGGGAGCACTCTCCACGCGCGGCGGCCAGAGTCTCAGAGGAACAAGAAGACATCCTACTATCGAAGATAATGTCACGATTTATTCCAATGCATCTATACTTGGCGGAGATACAGTCATCGGCAAGGGAGTTACGATCGGTGGTAACGCATTTATTACCAAGTCTGTCCTGTCGAATAAGAAAGATTGATGGAGGTTGGATGTGATGAAGCTTAAGGATCTTGACTGTCAGGGAGTTTATGATCATCTGAGTGAATGTATCAGAAGTGATTCATTCCCTCAATGTATCGACGATATACGTGGATATACAGAGAATACTGATATCATGCGCAAGCAGGGGACGCTCTGTATCATTTATATCTTCTGCGGCCTTAAGTGTGATGCTGATTTCAATAACCAGCGATTCGATGATCTTAATGCTCTTGTAGGCTGTGATAGTGACAGTGACACTCCTGCTGAACGCTATGGAGCATTCAACGATATCAAGCTCGTCTGCGATCAGCCGTATCTCAACCAGGCTGATCTTATCGAGTGCGTAAGAGGGATCAGTTACGATGGTCCCGTTATGACTGATTTTGTTGAGGAACATACTAGACCTGATAGTATGTTACTTGATATCGATTACCTTAATGAAGTGCTCAGCATAGAGATCGAGGGAGGATCATCTGACGATATTCACATCAGTAAGATCAGAGAGATGATCGATCTTGGTATAAGGCAGTTTGTTCTTACCGGTGCGCCTGGAACTGGTAAGACATTTACTATAGAGAAGTTCTCTGAGGAATATAATACCGGTCTCAACAGAGCTGATTACTTTGTTCAGTTCCATCCTTCATACGACTACACCGATTTTGTTGAAGGCATACGTCCGATCCAGGTTGGCGATGATATGAAATTCGTCAGGATGGATGGAATATTCAAGAGCTTCTGCAGGAAAGTCGCTGAGATGACAGGAGATGATCTCAAGGTCTTCGTTATCGACGAGATCAACCGTGCTGACCTGTCCAAGGTCTTTGGTGAGATGATGTACTGTCTTGAGGAATCGAAGCGCGGTGAGGAACACAGGATCGCTACGCAGTACCAGAACCTTAAGTGCTATGACCGTGATGGTAATCCTATCGAGGATGATGTTTTCTCTGACGGATTCTATATACCGGAGAATGTTATCGTTATCGGTTCCATGAACGATATTGACAGGAGCGTTGAGTCCTTCGACTTCGCGTTGAGAAGAAGGTTCCGCTGGATAGAGGTGGGTTCCATGGATGATATGGAAGAGTATAAGGCGTTCCTCTTAGGATTCCTGAAGGATGAAGATCTTACGGACCGTCTTATCAGTCTCAATGAGGTCATCACCGGCGAGACAGGTGAGAAGTGCGGACTTGATAAGAACTACATCATAGGTCCTGCGTATATCGATAAGGATACCGATCTTGAAGTTACATGGAAGAACCGTATCGAACCTCTCCTCAAGGAATACTGCAGAGGCCAGAGGAAGGATGAAGTGGATGCGCTCCTTAGCGCGTGCAGGGCTGAACTGCTCGGTGACGAATGATCTGATATGAAGATCGATATCTCAGGGGCTGACAATACTCCCTATAGTGAGTTCAGACTGAAGATAGACGGTAACGAATACACCGGTGAAGATAAGGGTGATATCGTTAAGCGTCATCTTACGTATGCTGTCGATGATTCAGGGATACTGACAAAGACTGGAGATGGATTTATCTTTCCTGAGATAATAACATCGCTTGCAAAAGTTCATCAGAGATCAGATATACTTCAGGAGAATAGTGTCGGTAATATCGTCGGATGCTTTAGCTGGCGTGAGGATAAGGATGACGTCACTGCCAGGATAAGGAGCAGGTTCGATGATGAGGATAAGCCGTACTTCCTGCTTCATATGCTGGAGTCCTGTGGTGCGGATCTTCACTTCGATACGAGAGTGAGCGAAGTGGATGCAACCCTCGATGAACTGTGGGTGATACTTCTTATTCAGCTGTTCCGTAATAAACTGATAGAGCTGTCGCGACTGGGATTCTACAGGAAGTATGTTGTGCTATATGAGAACGACTCAAGGTTGCGCGGAACGATCGATATAGCAAGGCAAATCAAGCTCAATTCCGGCAAGAAGAATGGATGCATCGCATATCACCACCGTGAGATGACATACGATAATGAACTTAATCATCTCATAATGCGTGCGTCGGAACTCCTGGTCAGGATAGGCAGAGACCATGTGAACAGTCTCCTTGATAAGTATCCTGATTACAGGAGGCTCATAAGCGAACTTGGTGCACTGACACCGTCGAGGATAGGGGTGTCTGATAAGAAGCTCCTTACAGATAACATGAAGCCTATATCATCGCCTTACTATCATCCGTATGAAGACATGCGCAAGATCTGCATCAGGATATTCAACAAAGCGGGAATATCGCTGATGGAGAGGGATGATGTTACTTCCGTTGACGGATTTGTTATATACGTACCTGACCTGTTTGAGGTGTATGCGAGAAGGATGTATCTGGACAGGATATTCAGAGAAGGTACCTTGAAGGATCAGTTTGTCATCGATAAGCCTCTGAAGAAGGGGACAGGATCTAAGGATTCTGTAAGGCCTGACCATGTGCTGTTCGGCAGGGACAGAAGGGTAGCGATCGTGATGGATTCGAAGTTCAAGTTCGAGCCTGACAAAGACGATAAGGTGAAGCTCATCCGCGACGTCTGCTTTGCCGGCGCAACTGAGCTGGAGAGCTTTATCGAGTATAGGGATCCTTCTTCTCTTGGCTGCTTTGTATATCCTTCGCGTGACGGATCAGATTCTATCGAATGGGACGATATATGTGAGAAAGACATATACTATAAAGATGAGTGGCTGTCTTCTGATGAAGATGATCCTCTGGCAAGGAGCGCGTATCTCTCTGCTTTCAAGGGAGAGAGACTTAAGAAGCTCAACATGATACTTAACGCACGCGGGAAGAGGATCGGATATATCAGGATACCTGTTGCTGCAATCGGTGAAGGTTCGTGCTATAGTGATTGGAAGGCTGCACAGGAAGAAGTATTAAGAACAGGAATAGAACAGGTTAGGGAAGACAGTACTGTAAAGGGAATAGTGAGTAAGTAATGGGATTTGAACTGGTAAGTGAATATAAGCCGTCAGGCGACCAGCCGAAGGCGATCGAAGAACTTGTAAAGGGTATCCGCGATGGAAGCCGCGGTCAGGTGTTGCTCGGTGTTACGGGATCAGGCAAGACATTTACTATGGCTAATGTCATACAGCAGATCGGACGTCCCACTCTTGTCCTGGCACACAACAAAACTCTGGCGGGACAGCTCTATGCCGAATTGAAGGAACTGTTCCCGAATAATGCGGTGGAGTACTTCGTGTCATACTACGATTACTACCAGCCAGAGGCCTACATCGCCGCTACTGATACATATATCGAGAAAGACAGTGACATCAATGACGATATCGACAGGATGCGCCATGAGGCCACAAAATCACTCCTGACGCGTGATGACGTGATCGTTGTGGCTTCCGTATCATGTATCTACGGAATCGGCGATAAGGAGGATTATGAAGCCCTTGCCGTGACGCTGTCTGTAGGGCAGGTTATATCGCCTGAGGCGGTGATGGCACATCTTGTCAACGTTCAGTATGACAGGAATGATTTTGAACCTGTCAGAGGCTCTTTCAGGGTGAGGGGGGATGTAATCGATATATTCACCCCTGATTCGGAAAATACGCTGACAAGGATCAGCTTCTTTGATGATGAGATAGATAAGATAAGCTTTGTTGATAAGATAACAGGACGTGTGGAGTATTCCAGGAACTATGTCGAGATATTTCCTGCATCACACTACGCCACCGGACGCCAGAAACTCCTCAATGCTCTTGACAGCATTGAAGAGGAGCTTGAAGAACGGCTTAAATTCCTCAGGGAGGAGGGCAAGCTGATCGAGGCCTACAGACTGGAGCAGAAGACAAGATATGATATCGATCTGATGCGTGAGACGGGATTCTGTAAGGGCATAGAGAATTATTCCCGTCATATATCCGGGCGTAAGGAGGGTGAGCCGCCCTGCACTCTGATGGACTTTTTCCCTGAGGATTATCTGCTCCTGATCGATGAGTCGCATCAGACTATTCCACAGGTGGGTGCCATGTACAGGGGAGACCACGCGCGTAAGGAGATGCTGGTTCAGTACGGATTCAGGCTTCCGTCCGCGTTTGACAACAGGCCGCTCCATTTCGAGGAGTTCGAAGAGAGAATGGGGCAGACCATATACGTCTCTGCTACGCCTGCGGATTACGAGAAGAACCATTCAGACAGGGTTGTAGAACAGGTCATCAGGCCTACCGGGCTTCTGGAGCCTGAGATATTTATACGTCCTGTTGACGGCCAGATAGAGGATATCCTCCAGGAACTTGCCGCGAATAAGAAGCGGGGCGAGAAGTCACTGATCATGACTCTTACCAAGAAGATGGCCGAGGACCTCACTGAATTCCTCTCGAAAGAGAATATCAGGGTTGAATATCTGCACTCGGACATAAAGACCGTAGACCGTATGCGTATCCTTAATAAGCTCAGGAGCGATGAGATCGATGTTATCGTAGGCATAAACCTGCTGAGGGAAGGTATAGACCTGCCTGAGGTGTCACTGCTCATGATCCTTGATGCTGACAAGGAAGGCTTCCTGAGATCCGCCAGATCGCTGATACAGATCATAGGAAGATGTGCCAGAAATGCCAATGGCCGGGTTATACTGTATTGCGACGAGATTACTGACTCGATAATGGAGGCTGTCGGGGAGACTAACAGACGCCGGGATATACAGAAATCATATAATGAGGAACACGGGATCGTACCGAAGACGGTCATCAAACCGGTCAAGGATATCTTTGAAGCCCTCTCAGGCGCCGCCAGAGACGCCCGCGTCAGGAAGCTTGATGTGGACTCGCTTATCAACGACGGCGTCGTACAGGGCGAGATAGACGCCTCTGAGCGCGAGAAGATGATAGAGAAGCTCACGAAAGAGATGAAGAAAGCTGCCAAAGACCTTGATTTCGAGCAGGCTGCGGCGATCAGAGATGTCATAATTGCACTAAAAGAATCGGCAAAGTAATGTTGTTTTTGTGAAAATGGTGTATAATTGTATTTGTTAATAATTCTACGGAGGTGAACACATGGCACTTTTTGACTCCAAGGCAAAGATTATTCAGGGATATGAGAAGTCTATCAATGACAAGAATCTTTCAATCAAGAGATATTATGACGAGATCGGACGTCTTTATTATGGTCAGTATAAGGACAATAACGTAGATGTCACAAAGGATATCAACAACCGTTGTGATGCTGTAACAAAGCTCTACAGGGATATCGAGGAACTGAAGCATAAGATCCTCTTCGAGAAGGGACTGAAGCTTTGCCCTGCATGTAAGACGGAGAATAATCTCGAGTACGCTTTCTGCTTCAAGTGCGGCAATAAGTTCGATCCTGAATCATCCAAGCGTGTCATCATGGCTGACGAGTACGAGCAGATGGCTGCCGAGCCTGAAGCTGAGGATGAGGTCGAAGTGATCGATGACGAGGATGTCGTAGAGGAAGAGAAGACAGAGGACGAAGAGTAAGCCCTGTTCCCTCGTATAACATGAAGGCTGCTGCCCCGGTGTATGCCGGGGCAGTTTTTGACTTTGGATATATGACGACCTATAATAATGGTGTCCGGTAGCTAATCGTGTTTACTTCATAGTTGGGAAAAGAATGCGATGATATCATCGGACATTTTTTATTATCTGAAACGGAGGCGGGATATATGATCAGCGACAGGATGATGTGTTATCTTTTTAATAAGAACATTCTCGTCAATGAAGGTAAAACCGTTGAAGATGATCCCGGTGCAGTTCTTATCTCCCTTGCAAAACTTTTCAATATCAGGGTGGTCAAGGGATCAGGCCTTGCTCACAGGGATATGATCCGTTTTGTGTCGGAATTGGTATATGTAAACGTTCCCGAACCGTTCTACAGAGGCTTCCCCGGCAGCGTGAGAGAGCTTGCCCCACAGGAACTGTTATATGATCAGATCCTGAACTATTTCATAACATACGGTCTTGGTGATATGTCTCAGACCCGTCATTCCGTATTCGAAGAAACAGTTGAGCGGACAGTATTCAGCGAGGAGACTGATATCAGGGAATTTGTGATCGTTGATGAGAAGGAAGCTCTGGCTTTGATAGATAAGTATGTATCGGATCTCTGCCTGTCCACAAGACCTCTGAACACGCTTCAGTTCTCTCTTGTAAGCGACCATATAAGACACAACGGATTTATTCCCGGAAAGGTGTCTTCCAAGGATACGGCTGTAAGGCTTATAGCAGACCTTGGAGCGTACGGGTTTGCTGATTACCTGTCAATGTCAGACGTGATCAGGCTTGTCGATTTCATTAACTATACTTCTTATGGCAACAATGATATGACAAATCTCAACCTCAGAAATAAAGACCGTAAACTCATTGCGCGGGCAATAGATAGGATAGGTGATGGCGGGCGCATTAATACCAGTGAATGCTGCGAGAAGCGCAAGATGTGGGCCGGGCTTTTGCATCACATTCATTATGTGCCGAAGACACCTGCGATGGAAGAGTTTGTAAACATCATGAGAGGTCATGAGAATCTGTCGGCGTATTCTGTTTTTGAGCGTCATATGCAGGAGAACAACATACGCAAAGCTGTGGATGACCTGATCAGTTCCAAGGGCCAGGGAGCGCTTATGCGCAGCCTCAACTATATCCTGAGCAGATGCGGAACTGAAGAGGAGCACAGGTATGTGTTGTCGAAGGCTGATACCAGAAACGGCATCATATTGCTGCAGCTGTATTTGCAGTATAGAAGATATGTGTCGGAACGTGTTCCCAGGACATTTGTCTTTACAAAGCATAATCTGAGCTGTGTTCACGTTGAGACTGATGATGAAGTCAGGAGAAGACGGTCACTTCTGTCATCTGAACAGGCTTCAGAGATAGCTGATATGATCCTGGGAAAACTAAGGCAGGTATATAAAAACCGTCTTGGTAAAGTCTATATCGAGCCTTCCATGCGCAGGTACGGGGTGCCTCTGTCTGAGTCTGCCACACAGAGTGGAGCAGGCGTGCTTACAAAGGGTTCACGTATAGCAATCGGAAAAGCAAAGAAGATACGTGCTTTTACATACTGGGAGAGGGTTGATGATATCGATCTGTCGGCCATGGGTATCGATGAGAAAGGTAACCATATCGAATTCTCCTGGAGGACTATGAGCGGTGTAAACCAGAAAGACGGAGCCATTGTCTATTCGGGAGATGAGACCAGCGGGTATAATGGCGGCTCTGAGTTTTTCGATATAGATGTTGAGAAGTTCAGGAGGGAGTATCCTGAGGTCAGGTATATTGTGTTCTGTGATAATGTGTATTCCTTTCTGACTTTTGACAGATGTATCTGCAGGGCGGGATATATGATCAGGGATGAGGAAGACACGGGAAATGTGTATGAACCGAAGACTGTGAAGTCTGCTTATGTGGTGACCGGAGCGACCAGATTCTGTTATATGTTTGCGATAGATCTGACAACTGACGAACTCGTATGGATCAACAGCGCAAGGGATAGTGACCGGGCAGTGGCGGGAGATACTGAATTCGGATTCCTGATAGACCAGATCAACATCACGCGAATATTTAACATGTATGACCTGTTTTCCATGATGGCATCATCGGTAACTGAGGATATCAGAGATGCTGATGTCGTGGTGACAGACAGAGTGTATCCTGAAGACGTGGATCTTAACAGCAAGGAGATCATCCGCGAATATGATGTGGAACGTATCATGGCTCTGATGAATCGGTGAATGGAAAAATATACCCGATTTGTTATATATAACTGCGCCGTTTCCTGTTATCATATACAGTGAAGTACATGCATCCCTTTATTGGATGAAAGAAGGAGGATGGCTATGTCTTATGAATCACCCAGACAGATGAATGAACAGGAACTTGTTGCCAGTTTCAGTGATGCAGTCAGGTTCGGACATTTGTACGTGTTATATCAGCCTAAGATAAATCACACTACAGGAAGGATGATCGGCGCTGAAGCGCTTATGCGCTGGAAGCACCCCATTTACGGTGTACAGATGCCGCTGGATTTTATTCCTGTTCTGGAGAAGAATAATCTTATCCTTGATGCGGACCTGTTCGTGTGTGAGTCGGTCTGCAGATTTCTCCGCAGATGTCTTGATGAAGATATACCTGCAGTTCCGATATCTATTAATATGTCGCGTTACGATATCTTCAACCATGACTACGTGAACATGATAGAGCAGATGAGAAAGAAGTACGATATACCTGTAAAGTACATTCATATCGAGGTAACCGAGTCTTCCGCCATCGGTGGAATGGAGCTCATGACAAGAGCGCTCAATCAGATGCATGAGTATGGTTATGTTGTTGAGATGGATGACTTTGGAAGCGGGTATTCCTCCCTTAACATACTTAAGGATCTGGATGTTGATGTGATCAAGCTGGACATGCGTTTCCTCAGCGGCGATATCGGAGGAAGGGGAGGAGCCATCCTGAGTTCCATAGTACAGATGACAAAATGGCTTAATACTCCTGTCCTGGCGGAAGGTGTTGAGACTCCCGAACAGGCTGAGTTCATGAAGAGCATTGGCTGTTATTATATTCAGGGATATCTGTATTCAAAACCTCTCAATGATGAGGAGTTTATAGAGAAACTTAAGATCGTTGATCATGAGCCGTTGTCCAAGTCGACTGATCTTATATATTCCATCAATTCGGGAAGGTTCTGGGATCCCCAATCCATGGAGACATTGCTGTTCAATGAGCTGGTAGGACCCGCTGCAATATTCACGTATAAGGACGGCAAGACTGAGTTTGTCCGCGTTAATGCTAAATACATCAAAGAGATAGGTATGAACCTAACTGCCAGAGAGATGCTTGGAATGGATCTTCTGGACTCTCTGGATGATGACGGGAAAAAGGATCTTGTGGGTACTCTCGAGAGGGCGATAGCAACCGGTGAAGAGGAAGAGTGCGAAGTGTGGAGGAATGTCTGTTCCCAGATCTGCGGGGAAGAGAAGGTTCTTATCAGAGGTCACGTAAGAATGATCGGGCATGCGGATGACCGGTATCTGTTCTATGCGATGGTTCAGAATATAACTGCTGACAGAAGGCGGTATGAAGCTCTTGAGGAGAGTGAACGGAAGTTCCGTATGGCAAGCGAGCAGAATAATACGTATGCATGGGAATATGAGATATCAACCCACCGTATGAGACCTTGCTTCAGATGTATGAGAGATCTGGGCGTCCCGCCTGTAGTTGAGGATTATCCTCAGCCTTTGTTCGATAACGGACTGTTCCCGCCGGATTACTATGATATGTACATGGATTGGATGAAGCAGCTGGAGAACGGTGTCGATCATCTTGAGGCTATCATACCTCTGACCCCGGACCGTATTCCGTTTATCGTGAGATATACGACTGAATTCGACGAGAACGGGTGTCCTCTTAAGGCCTACGGATCCGCTACGATCGTTGTTGATGATATGGCAGATAAATAGATTAAACAGGGACTGCCCGCAGGAGCAGTCCCTGTTTCACAGATCAATAACAGACTAATGATCAGCCGGGGAACGGCTCTTTCGACATGACAGGGTCATCGAGCAGGTCAACCCGGTCAAATGTAATGATCTCCATCTCAAGTTCTTCGTATCTCAAAACTTCCATCTTAATAATCTCCTTATCACTTAGAATACTGTCAAAGCGCATCTACTGCATTGCTATACGCATAAATAGCTTTCAGGACGTTAAGCGAATTTACTTTTGCGTTGCCGTTTGCCAGAGCGTTGTAAATATAAGTCATAACACTGATGGTGGCAGTATATTCGCCGTCAAATACGACATCAAAACCATCCTTAAGCTCGTGGGCTGCGATGTCGTCTATCTGCACATAGTACTCGTTCGCTGTACCTGACGCATTGATCTTCAGAGATCTGCCCGCGAGAGTAACCGTATGGTTGGAGATATCATCCGTGCTGGTAAAGAACAGCCTGAGAGCTGAATTGGAATCAAGGACCAGTGACAGACCGGTCAGCGTGATTGGTGCTCATGGAATTTTCCACCAGTTAAATTAAATTATATTATATAGAAAACGCGGTTATGGACACATAAATAAAAGAGCTGCCCTTCCGGACAGCTCCCCTATTATGATCTGCTATTCAGTCTTTGCTGTACTCCAGTATGTCACCGGGCTGGCAGTCCAGTGCTTCACATATGGCTACCAGGGTGGAGAATCTGATCGCCGATATCTTTCCGTTCTTCATCTTGGACAGGTTGACATTGGACACGCCAACACGCTCAGCCAGTTCGTTGAGAGATATCTTGCGGTCCGCCATGACGCGGTCCAGCCGTAATATTATCTGTCCCATTATTCCCACCTCACAATGTCTCGTCCGACTGTATCTGAAGTGTCTTGCCGTAATCCATTACAGTGTAGATGACCCATGTTGCCACGCCGCTCAGCAAACCTAATGCAGCACCGGCAGTCATGAGAAGGAACCCGCTTATTACGATCATGACAACGGTTACTCTTCTTATAACTCTGTCAGTGAAGGGAGTATTCTCCTTCTCGATCATAGAGAAGACGCTGCTCAGAAGCTTCATCATTACGGCTGCTACTGCAATCGCCAGACTTATCATAATCAAATATATACCATAGATAATGCTGTACGGATGTTCATCCAGAGCCTTCTGCATTGCCGGAATATCGGAGTGCCAGTCAGATGGATCGATCCCCTGGATGTTGACCAGCTTTACAGATCCTATGCTGTTTCCGGAGGAACTGATCTGTCCTGATTCCACAGCTTCCACAAACTGCGGTTCAAATCTGTCTGCGGCGGATATCAAGCTGATGCCTGCGATCATTGCTAAGACACATCCCACGGTACAGACTATACAGAGCGCAATTGATACTTTCTTGCCGATGCTGCTGCTCTTTCTGATCTTTGCTAATTTTACATTTTCCTCATTCATGTTATGTATTCTCCTTCTATCCAGATGATTCAGGTATATCTTTCACGGCCGTCTTGTTCCTGATGGTTGTATGATACAGCGGAAGTATATCTTTGTCAACAACAATTTAACGATAAACGATAAATCATTTGCGTTTAAGATAATGTTGGACACTGGCTATAGTCTTATTGTGACTGGTACAGAAGATCTGTGTAACATTGTTACAAATGCTTTACCTAAAGGCTTGCATAAAAAATCGGCTGCATTTGCAGCCGATTCTATAAATAATATATTAGCGGAGATTATTCGCCCAAATGAGGCCACATATCCGTAATATACTTGTTGATCTCAGGATCATTAGAGAGTGCAAGCAAATCTTCCATTGTCCTTCCATCGGCTTTTAGTCTCTTCATAAATTCACGGAGAAAATCCTTTTTCTCATCTGTAAGCTCTCCTCCACTGATCTGTGACAACTGATTGAAATCCAATTCCATAGTGTAATCTC
The DNA here is from genome assembly GCA_900099715.1 of Ruminococcaceae bacterium YRB3002. GTDB lineage: Bacteria > Bacillota > Clostridia > Saccharofermentanales > Saccharofermentanaceae > Saccharofermentans. Next base: position 24,413 of record FMTG01000010.1, read on the forward strand.
CTTTCAAGATTAATCTGATAGCCTTTACTATATTCCAATTATAGCAGTGTTGGTGCAAAAGATGTGTTAACAAATATCAAAGCCCGGTCACAAATGTGAACCGGGCCCCGATATTAGTACAACAAACAGGGGGTTAATCTGTTATGTCTTCATATCTTATATTGCGCAGATAAACTGTGGATGTATATCCATGGTTACCGAGGTTGTACTCGAGACGGGCATAATTATCGTCTTTCTTGTCAGAAGTGAATTCAAATGTGAATGTCTGCCAGTCTGTTGTAACATCAACCGGAGTATCAGGATAGTATCTGCTCCAACCATTGTTTGGTGCCGTTACTGCAACAACGATGTCGCGGGCTTCATCTGCTCTGGCCTCGTATGTTACGCGGTATGTGTGGTCCTTGAGGACAGGCATGTCAGCTTGCAGGAACTGTACAGAATACTCTTCTGTACCGTCGTTTGTTGATGAGATAACAGCCATGTTATCCTCGATATGAGCTTCTCCTTCGCCTTCGAGGAAGAGGAGGAACTGCCAGTCAGTATCATCATCAAGATCTTCTGCTACAGCAAAATCACCGTTGTAGATATAGTTGCCGTCTTCCAGAGGTTCCTTGAATACCATCGGGGGCTTCTCAACGTTTGTATCATACTCGGGGAGCTGATATACGCGGACGTAGTCGATAAGGAACTCTGCATTATCAAAGTCTGTGGAAGCATTAGGATTGCCCGGCCAGTCACCGCCTACAGCGAGGTTCATCTGAACGAAGAAGGGCTGGTTGAAGGGAGCGGGATAAGGCTTGTCATCTTCGCCTTCTACTGCAGTAAACCAGTCATTGACTGTGAGAACAAGCTGGTCATCCGTGTAGAATCTCATCTCGCCGGGTTCCCACTCAACGGAATAGATGTGGAAGTCAGATGCGAATGTTCCGTTATCAAGTGTAAAGGTTCCCTGCTGCTCTGCGTGGGGTTCTCCATAGTGAATTGTGGAATAAGATGTTCCGGGATCCTGACCGAGGTTTTCCATGATATCGATCTCGCCGCACTTGGGCCACTGACCGTAGTAACTCTCATCCTTAGGCATCATCCATGCTGCGGGCCACAGTCCCTGTCCCTCGGGAACCTTGGCGCGGATGACTACCTTGCCGTACATGAAGTCGGCTTTGTTCTGGGAATTGACCTTGCCGGATGTGTAGTAGGGGCGGCCGTTCTCTTCGGTCTTGATAGCCTTGAGTACAAGGTTGCCGTCTCTTACGAAAACGTTCTCCTCGGAATCTCTGTATTCCTGAAGCTCGTTGTTCGTCCATCCGGGTTCCCTGACTTCGCGTGTCCAGATATCAAGGTTGAGAGTATCGCCGTCGAATTCGTCGCTCCAGAGGAGATTATATCCTTCGAGTTCCGGTGTGGGTGTCTTCACGACCTCGGTGGGTGCGGTTGTATCTTCGGAACTCTCCGAAGGTTCGCCTGTGGCGGTACACGATGTGAGAAGCGACAGAATTGTAATGCCGCTGACCACGGAAGTTAAGATCTTGCGTGTGTTCATAAAAGATCCTGCCTCTCTTATATTCTTGTGATTAAGATAACATAGTGGGGATGGAGGTGATGTACAAATGATGACTATATTGTCCTTTTGGTGATATAATAACGGCATGAGTACAGGAAGCCGCAAGATATCATATCAGGAATACCTCAACAGGGATTACAGGGTGATCCATGCACCGCTTCTGCCTGAGAAGGATTTCTATAATTCAATACGCCTGGGGGATGTTGCCAAGGTAAGACATCTGTGTAAAGAACCTCTTCATCTCAAGGAAGGGCTCGGTCTTCTGTCGGACGACGGCGTGCAGAATATGAAGTATCATTTCGTGATATCAACAGCAATAATCGCACGTATATGTATTGAGGGCGGAATGCAGCTGTCTGAGGCGTACAGCATGAGTGACTATTACATACAGCAGTGTGATCTCATGTCTTCGGTCGAGGAGATATCGGAACTGCACGATACGATGAGTATGGCCTATACAAAGAGGATGAGGGCCCTTGCAAAGGAGAATGTAATGTCCCGTCACGTGGTCAAATGTATTGACTATATCCTCGAACATCTGGATGAACGCATTCAGATGTCAACTCTGTGCGAGCTCACAGAACTGTCGGAGGGATATCTGTCAAGGCTCTTCAGGAAAGAGACGGGAGTAACCATCAGTTCGTATATACTGATGAAGAAGCTTGAGACGGCGCGCAATATGCTCAAACATTCAGATTATCCGATAATGTGGATATCCAATGCCCTGGCATTTCCAAGCCAAAGCTACTTCACAAGAGTGTTTGCACGCGAGTGCGGGGTAACACCCGCCAGGTACCGTCAGGCACCGTCTGACAGCATATGACCTCCGCTATTGAACGCAGGGTGATACTGTGCTATAAACTACCTGAATAAGAGTATAGATAATCACGGGAGTCTCTATGATAGATCTTAAATATCCGGTACTGATGGTTCATGGTATCGGTTTCAGGGATATGAAGCATCTGTGTTACTGGGGAAGGATCCCCGATGCTATCAGGCGCGAGGGAATAGATGTATATTTCGGTGAACAGGACAGCAACGGTACGATCGAGGATAATGCCGGATTCCTTGCTGACAGGATCAAGTCCCTTGCCGCAAGATACAATATAGACAAGTTCAATGTGATAGCGCATTCCAAGGGCGGTCTTGATATGAGATACCTTATCTCGTCACTGGGAATGTCGAATTACGTTGCGTCGCTTACAACGATATGCACTCCTCATAACGGGTCTCTTACGGTTGATAAGCTTATGAAGGCGCCTAAGCCTCTGGTGAAGTTTGTGGGAGGATGCTCAGATCTGTGGCTCCGCATATGCGGAGATAAGAAGCCGAATGCTTATAAAGTTTACAGGAGCTTTATGACATCTTCTGCAGAGAAGTTCAACGAAGAGAACCCTGATGTACCGGGTGTGTATTATCAGAGCTATGCTTTTGTGTGCAGGTCTCCTATAAGCGATCCCGTATTCCTGATAACACAGCCGGTGGTCAAGATGATAGGCGGTGAGAACGACGGCCTTCTTACTCCAAGGGATGTGGAGTGGACCAATTTTCGAGGTGTATATACAGGAACATCTTTCAGAGGGATATCCCATTGTGATGAGGTCGATATGACCAGAATGAGGCTGTCCGGGAAGCCCCGCAAAGGCAACAGGCTGTCAGAGATATTGGACTTCTATGTTGATCTCATCAGGGAACTGGCTGATATGGGATTTTGACATCACACAACCACAACCCAAATACAATATTTCTGTAAAACTAATGTAATCTCCTTTCGATACAATTCATGTATCCAATGATAAGGAGGATACTACCCATGGGATTTATGAAAGAATTTAAGGAATTTGCTCTTAAGGGCAACGTGATCGACATGGCTGTCGGTGTTATCATCGGCGGTGCGTTCGGCGGTATCGTATCAGCTTTGACAGACGACTTTATCAACCCGCTTATTGCATCCGTTGGCGGTGCAGAAGTAGCAGGAGCTATCAAACTTCCGTGGGTTGAATATACAGGCCTTGATTCGGAAGCTGCTATGGCGCTGTCTCTTAATTACGGTCACTTTATCACACAGATTATCAACTTCTTCATTCTTGCGCTTATTCTGTTCCTCATCATCAAGGGCATGAACAAGCTTGTGGACGCAGCTGCTGCAAAACTCAAGAAGCAGGAAGAAGAGAAGCCTGCAGCTCCGCCGGAGCCTTCTGACGAGGTCAAGCTCCTTACGGAGATCAAGGACATCCTTGCTGATTCTAAGAAGTAAGTCTTCTTACCTCAATAGAACTGTCGTGAGAGAGGCCGTACCCTGAAGAAGGGGACGGCCTTTCCCGCATTATGGCGGTGCGTATGTGATATAATCACAGCATGAGCAAAGAAGCTAAAGATTACCTCAAAGGGCACGAACGCAGGAATGACCGGCGCAGTAATATCTACTACCGTCTGTTTAAGATGGTATCTGTCGGTGTCGTGGATGACCCGATCAATCAGGCATATGATGTTATAAGTACTGCCGCCCTGGTGATCAACCTTGCTGCCACGTTCATGAATACCTTCAATTCGATTAGCGATGCGTACGGGGACATCCTTAATACGATCGAAGGTATAACAGTGGCGTTCTTTGCCATCGATTATGTGCTGAGGATCATTACGGCTAATCAGCTGTATCCTGATCTCAATATGCCACGCTCTGTATTCAAGTATGTTACTTCTTTCGCAGGTGTAATAGACCTTCTGTCATTTATGCCGTACTATATGCCGTTCTTCTTCCCGGCGGGAGCGGCAGTGTTCAAGATGTTCCGTGTAGCAAGAATCATGAGGCTGTTCAGGATCAACGCTTACTATGATTCACTTAATGCCATAACTGACGTCATTACATCAAAGAAACAGCAGCTTCTGTCTTCTGTGTTTGTCATCTTTGTCCTGATGCTCGCATCGTCGATGTGCATGTATTCCCTTGAGAATAAGGCGCAGCCGGAAGTATTTTCAAATGCTTTCTCGGGAATATGGTGGTCTGCATCAACACTTCTTACTGTAGGTTACGGCGATATATATCCCGTTACCACCGCCGGCAAGATCTTCGGCATTCTCATCACGTGTCTTGGCGTAGGTATGGTGGCCATTCCTACAGGTATCATATCGGCGGGATTCGTGGAACAGTATACGCGTCTCAAGAAGATCGGCGACTATGCTGTGGAGGAAGATATACATTTCATAAAGATACAGCTTGGAAGGAATGATTCGTGGTCAGGCAAGACGATCGCTGAGATCAGACTCCCGCGTGGTGCGATAATCGCAGCCATACAGCGCGGAAGGGATACGATAATCCCGAGAGGTGATGTTATCCTGGCCCCCGGGGACCGCATAATAATAGGGGCGGAATCCCTCAAGAATGATACACCTGTAAAACTCCGCGAAATGACGCTCCTTAAGAACCATGAGTGGGTTGGTCAGATGGTGGAGGATCTTGATATATCGCGCAAGTCATTTATCGTTATGGTAAAGCGCGGAACGTCCAGCATAATACCCAGAGGTGATCTTATACTCAAAGAAGGGGATAAGGTCTTCATATTCGATAAGAGTTCAGCATCCGTGTCACAGGAAAATCCGGATTCATAGTACTTCTTTATGCAATGGTAGAAAATAAGATGTCCCGTACTTACGCGCGGGACATCTCTTCTGTTGTCTTGGTGGGCGATACTGGGCTCGAACCAGCGACCCCCTGCATGTCAAGCAGATACTCTAACCAGCTGAGCTAACCGCCCGAGGTACAACGGTTGCTATTATAATATAACGTCCTGAATTTTGCAAATCTGAACAAGTGTGCTATAATATTATCACTTTTTACGTTTGTGACCCGTTAATGTGACCATCAAAAGGGAAAATAAATACTAATGAGAGATCTTAGAGAGCACAGACAAAGGAAAGCAAATATCAAGGCCTGCTCGGTATGCCTTGCATTTCTGGCGATCTTCGCTGCCACAGGCAGAGAAGCGGGGGGCGATTTTGAGTATGCCGATACGCTTAGTGCACCGTTCCTTATGTCAACTGTTTTGGACAGACCCATGCCTGGTATGGTCACTTCAGATATGTCTCTCCGTGAACTCGTTGATCCTACAGCACAGAAGATCAATGATCATAAATTCGTAAAGTATGCTAATTATGTGGCCGCTGAAGAGAGAGAAGCCCTCAAGGCTGTTATCACGCAGGCTGTTACAAAGCAGGAACATGACAGGGATCCCTATTATTACATGCATGAGAGGGTCGTCTATCCCTCATCAAAGCATCTGAACAAGAGAGACGGTGTATGTTATGGTCCTTCCGGAAGGGAGACATACTATAATCTTGATATGCGCCCTGTTGTTCAGCGTATGAGAAGCCTCGGTTATTCTGCCAAGGATTATCCTTACTGGGTAAGGTCCGACGGAGTAAAGATGCTGGGGCCATATGTTATGGTTGCTGCGAACTTCAGGATCAGACCCCGCGGAACTATACTCGAGTGTTCCCTTGGTACTGCGATCGTATGTGATACCGGCGGATTTATCAGATGGGCTCCCAAAGGCCTGGACGTAGCAGTTAACTGGTAATTTAACAATGTTATATAAAACAGCCCGGGAAGATTCCCGGGCTGACTTTTTTCCTTGATGCTTAGGGTTTACAGTGCATCTGCCGGTACGAACGGGAGCTCGATAACTCCATCATTAGGCAGTGTAGGAGCAGTCTCGGAGGGAGCTGCGCTCTGTGAAGCCGGTGATGATGTGGGAGCTGCTGCAGAAGAAGAACCTGCAGGTCTCGGTGTAGGAGTATTCCTTGTGCCATCCTGAGTTGTCTCTGTGATGATCACTTCTCCATCGTCGATGACAGGAGGAACGATCGGAGTATCAGGTCCGTCAGAAGGCTGTGAAGGAAGTGTCTCACCGCTCATATCTGTGACATCGGTATTATCACTTCCTGAGGTCATATCAGAACCGCTGGTATCAGTTACAGTCGTTCCTGTAGGGAGCAGCTGATCCTCAACCCTGTTGCATGATCTGATAACAATGACAGCTACAAGAGCAATAATGAGAGCTCCTATGATAGCTGCAGTAATGATGATCGGTTTCTTGTTATCCATAGTAATTCTATCCTTTACCTTTTTTGTACAGCCGTTTTCCAGCTCAGATTATTATACCATCATTTGGGGTGTTAAGTTATATTTTTATCACAAACAGTAAAGTGCAGGAGGATTTTGGATTTGTGCTATATAATTGAGTATATCAGTTAAGCGCATTATGGCAGCGTATTATGAAGGGAAGGGTTAGTGATATGAAGAGGAAAAAGATCTTTAATGGAGATATGTGTGCCAAGTGTCATGCTCACCTGGGTGAGGATGACAAGTTCTGCAGGTATTGCGGAAGCCCGAGAAAGCCTGTTGCTTTCGTTCCTGCAAATAACCGCGTAGAATGCGTATACGGTCCGCCGTTCGTTACAACGCATACATGTACCGGGTGTGGATACTCATGGACGGTTGATTCGCTGGGAATTGACAGGGCCGGATATTGTCCCAAATGCGGTTCTGAAGTCAGGACCGAATCTGAATGCAAACTAAAGTGAAGATGATAGTATGATCTATTTTACGAGCGACCTTCATCTTGGACATCGTACAGTTCTGAAGCACAGAACTGATTTCGCGACGATCGATGATATGAATGAGGCATTCATCAGGGATATCAACGACACGGTTACCGGTAAGGACACACTTTATATACTGGGCGATCTGTCATACAGGATAAGTCCTGAGGATGCCAATGATATGATCAGGCAGATGAACGGCAGGAAGATCCTTATAAGGGGCAATCATGATCCGGAATATGACCCGTCCCTGTTCGAAGAAATAGCAGATTATCTTGAGTTCAAGTATGATCACAGGATATACATCATGATGCACTATCCTCTTGTGTGCTGGAAACAGATGAGACATGGTTCCGTTCAGCTTCACGGACATATTCACAGTTCCCCGAAGTATAACGAACACAATCACGGTCTGGGGAGGCTGCAGTACGACGTTGGTGTTGATGCAAATAACTACAGACCTGTGTCCATCGATGAGATCGCGGCATGGGCTGCTTCATCCCCCTGGGAGGATTATGATGGCATTAACCACCATGCGGAGAGATATGAGGATTGAAGGATTCCATGAGGACCGTAAGAGTTGTTGCAGCAATAATCAGACGGGATAACATGCTCTTCGCTACCCAGCGCGGGTACGGGGAATACAAGGACGGATGGGAGTTTCCCGGTGGAAAGATCGAGGAAGGAGAGACACCGGAGGATGCCCTTGTGCGCGAGATACGCGAGGAACTTGATGCCTGTATTACTGTCGGCAATCTTCTAATGACAGTAGAATACGATTATCCTGATTTTCACCTGTCCATGCAGTGTTTCTGGGCTGTACTGTCAGAGAATTCACGTCCTGTGCTGCTGGAGCATGAGGCTGCAGGATGGCTGAGAACGGATGAACTGGATTCTGTGGACTGGCTTCCGGCGGATCTTGAGATTGTCGAGAGGATAAAACAGGAGCTTGGATAACGGCGGTTCAGTCGTGAGTCCGGACAAGTCTCTTTTCTTCCTGCGGCAATAGTCGTGCAAATATCCCGAGACCGACAAGCGCTGCAACGATCCATGCACCGGGATCAGCAGCAGCGGCGACATAGAAAGAACCTATATACATCGAGACGAAAGACATAATAAGTCTCGCACCAAGTTCCGAGATCCCCATTATCATAGCTGCAAATCCGTGTCCGATAGCCTGTATCGAACTTCTTATGATAAAGATCATCGACAGAAAGAAATAGCAGATAACACATTCCGTTATATATATCCCGGCCCATGGCAGATAGGCAGTCATATCCGTTCCGGTATCAAAGAATAAAGGCAGAATATAGGGAAGAAGCAGGATGTTTGCTATTCCCGCTGCGATGGAGTAAACGATGAACATACTGAGGGAGGATCTTACGCCTTCGCGGATCCTCTTAAAATCCCCGTATCCGTAGTTCTGTCCCACATACGAGGCCATTGTCTGACCTGCTGAAAACATGGCCATAGTCGTAACTCCCTGGATCTTGCTGGATGCCGTAACTGCAGCAACAGCAGCTGAACCGAACAGGTTGATGGCACTTTGCATGATCATGGTGCCTGAGGCTGTAATACCGGTCTGAAGAGCCATCGGAATGCCCTGCATGAGCTGAGCCTTGATGATAGAAGGGTCTGTCTTCCAATGACAGGATCGGGGACGGAGAACATCAATCCTTAGCAGGATATATACAACACAGATGACAGCAGATATCGCCTGAGACAGGACTGTTGCATAAGCCGCACCGGCAGTGCCCATCTTGAATCTCACTATGAAAAGCAGATCAAGTCCGACATTGAGCACCGCGGAAATCACCAGCGCTGCAAGAGGTATCCTGCTGTTGCCGATAGCTCTGAGAAGTGAAGAAAAGAAATTGCTGAATACTGTCGCGAAAATTCCACCGCATATGACGGAGATATACGCCAATGCCGGCTCGAAAATATCTTCCGGGGTGTTCATAAGTACAAGGATATTGCGGATAAACACAAGTGTGATCAATGTCGAGACAACGATGAGGATCAAAGACAGAAGAAATCCGCCGGTGAATGTCCTCCGCACATCATCGTGTTCTCCCGCACCGTACTTCTGACTTGTGACAATGGAGAATCCTGTGACCATTCCGCCGCAGGTACCGATGATAAAAAACACGATAGTACCCGTCGAACCGACAGCCGCAAGGGCTTCAGCACCCAGAAATCTCCCGACTATGACCATATCTGCAAGATTGTATAATTGCTGGCAGATGTTTCCTATCATGAGAGGGATCATGAATCTCAATATAACTTTATATGGTTTGCCTTCAGTAAGTCTTGCGTCCATAATTCCTTCCCCATGGGCGGATTTTACCACTTGGCAGATGTAAGATAATATCAACGACAGATACATTTGTTACAATATTCCGATATAAAGTGGTGTAATGATTTGCCGGAATCAGTACGGAAATGGAAATGGGATCATGGGATCAACAGTTCGTCCGATTATACGGACTTACTTTGTGCTATCCTATTTAGTGAAGAGTGATTCAAGACAGTTCAGAAGATATTCAGGGGTATAGACAATGAGATTGTTTGTTTACGACACATCTGCCTGTATCACAGGCGAGGCAATAAGATCATCTTTGAAGCATGATCCCAATACCGTTTTTATCGTTCCGGAACCTTCCAAGGCACAGATCGAGAGACTGGTGCTGCTGGATGTTATGGAGAACCGTGCACCGGAAGGTGTTTTCCTTAAGGACAGGACGGCAATAATACCTGTGTCCGCAGGTTATGCGGGAGGTGATGTTGTAAGCTTCCTCAAGCTGGCTGTAAGGATCCTCGAGTCATGCGGCGATATGAGTATGTCCGGTCATACCGATATTGTCATGCGCAATGCTGTATATGCTGTTCTTGCAGAGCATCATGATGAGTTTATGACCTTTGAGAATCTTACCGGAAGGTGTGACAACATCAACAAACTGCTGAGTCTCATCGGAGATTTTGTGAGGTATAACGTTACTCCTGACGAGATAGGGAAAGCCATAGATGCTTCCGGGTCCGGGGACCTTCAGTATGTGAATAAGCTCCGTGATATCAAGCTGCTCATGGAACGTGTACAGGAGGTAAGTGACAGATACTCTCTCGGTCTCATGACCGATCCTATCCTCAAAGCATCAGAGATCCTTGCATCTCTTGATAAGACCGGTCTTCAGCAGCGCAGATACAGGAAGCTCAGAACTATTCTCAACAACAGTTTTGCAGTGCTGCAGTTCGGCGTAACACGTAATCTTACTCCCGGAGAATATGCATTTGTAGAGGCATTGGACCGTCTGTCGAAGGGAACGGATATATATATCAACGGGGGAGGCAAGGACATCCCCCTGTACAGCTGTTCTGGCAAGGTTATCGATAGATTTGCCGGTAATGGTGCTGTTACGGAACATCCGGAGAACAGCGATTACAGATGCTGTGATCTTGCTGAAATTACATCTCACTATGCTGCCGGTGACAACAGCTGCGGTATCCGCAATACGGATTCGGTAAGCCTTTATGAGATTACAGGCTCTGACAACCGTATCGGTTTTGTAATGGAGGAGATCATAAGGCTGACATCGGGGCCGGATGCCGCATACAGATACAGGGACATCAGGATCTGCTGCTGTGATGATGATCTCCTCAATAAGATTAGACCTGTTGCCGCACGTTATGGACTTGATGTATTTATCGACAGGAAGATAACCCTCAACAATACTGTCATTCCAAGATTTATAATGCTGCTTCTCAGGCTGCCTCTGAGCGGATTTGCACTGGGGGATGTGCTTGCGGTTTTGAGATCCGGGTTGTTTCCGGTTCATCTTGAGTACTGTGATATTTTCGAGAATTATTGCGTTAAGTACAACATTACCGATGCTGTCAGAATGTTCAACGAGGATAACTACAGGAAGGATCCTGATGAGAAGTATCCCATGAGTAATTTTGTGGAGAAAGGTACAGTAGACGGCCTGGATGAGGGCGTATATCACACAGGGGAATTTGTCTATGACTATATCGTTAAGAGGATACTGATACCTGTCAGGAAGACCGCCCTCGAGATCGACGGAAGGAATGACATGGCAGGCAAGGCAGAGGTCATCCTTGATTATCTTGACGGCATCAGGGACTATACTGAGGCTCTTGTAAAGGAACTCGATGATTCAGGAAGATCAGATATCGCCCAGGCAACTGTCAGGGCCTATGACGAGGCAATGTCTATCCTTGCATCGTTTACACACGAGATGAACCGCGTAGAGATAACGCAGCGGAATTTTCTGGAACTGTTCAGAACTGATATGATGAACAGGACTTCAGGAACCATTCCTCTCAAAGTGGATTCAGTGGAGATAACAACACCGGATCACGCATTCTATACTCCATGCAAGGTGCTTTTTATCATCGGAGCAACGCGTGAGAATTTTCCTTACAGGAAATCGGCCGACGGTATCATGAGTTCTTATGAACTTCAGGCTCTTGCCAGGGATATTACTGTAACTCTTCCTGACAGGGATGTTGTAAAGACGAGGGAAGAATTCATTACTTCGGCACTTATGCTCGCTTCTGCTTCCGACCACATCTATATGATCCACGAACAGGGTAAGGGGAAGAGCCGCGTCTTTGAATATCTGACACAGTTCGTGGACAGCAGGAATATACTGATCAATAACTACAAGCTGCCTGTGGACGGGCAATATACCAGACCGAGACACAGTTTTACGACAGCTGTGATATCACCGGATCTTATGGATATACTTCTCAGCGACGGCATGAATATCAGTGTAAGTACGATAGAGGAGTATGTTACTTGCCCTGTTGAATTTATGCTGGAGAAAGTCCTGAGCATAAAGACAAGAGATGACAACAGAGGAGTCAGGTCGAATGTTTTCGGGACGCTTGCACACAAACTGTTTGAGGTCAGCGTGAAGAAAGCGTGTGAAGAGCATAATACGCCTGAGAAACTTCTGGAATATGTTAACACTCTCGAACTGGATCCTGCCGGACTGGATGAGCTTTGTGATGAGATGGTCAGGAAGACCATCATTGAAGAGAGACTTCCGGGATCGATCGAAGCTGACGGGAGTATCAGCAGGGCATTCGATAATAATCAGGGCAATAAGCTTAGGAGACTGTTCAGATTTGTCTTCACGGCAGCTCTGAGGGAATGTGCTGTATCCAGGTTTATGCCTGAGGGATACGAGCTTGATATCTCACAGGAGGATTACCTGATGACATATCATGTCAACGGACATGAGTTCAGGTTCAAGGGATCGGTTGACAGGGTTGATGTATCGGCCGATAATCCGAATGTGTTCAGGATTCAGGATTACAAGACATATGCCAAGAGCCTGAAGCCGTATGCGATACTGCAGGGAACCCAGATACAGCTTCCCGCATATGCAATGGCAGTAAGGGGCGGAAGACCCGGTTCTGTTGTCAGTGGTTTTGGTTACTCTGTCATATCGATGAAGATGAGCAATGACGGGAAGGGTCTGACGTTTGCACCCAAGACATCCCAGTTAACTCCGGAGCAGCTCGATATTGCCCTCAGATATGTTGACTATCTGATAATCAAGGCCTGCACTGAAATCTCCTGCGGCAAGAGTGATTCTGTTTATGCCGGATCCAAGGGCTCCGCAAGTTATCATTCGATAATGGGGCTTACCGGCAATCCGACATCTGATCCCGTTATGAGAGAGAAGATCGAATGTGCGAAGGATATGGAATTTGAGATGATGAAGAAGATACTTGATCCTGATAAGGAGTCGGATCCTGAAGAGAATAACGGGGAGAATAACGGGGAGAATAACGGTAATGAGTAATAAAATCAAATATTCAGAAGAACAGAAAGTCATAGTATATGACGGCAGCATACGGAACACGCTTGTCTCAGCTTCTGCGGGATCAGGCAAGACAACTGTCCTTGTGGGAAGGATCATCAATGAGATCATAGAGGAGAGATTGTCAATAGAGGATCTCCTGGTACTGACATTCACAAACGATGCTGCTGACCACATGGCGGAGGAGATAGAAATCGCGTTAAGAGACAGGATAAACGAAGCCCGTGTCAATGGAGACACCGATCTCGTTAAGAGACTCTCAGAGCAGCTTGACATGCTCCCCAATGCGTATATTCAGACTATCGACAGCTTCTGTTCCAGGGTGATCAAGGAGAAAGGTCATCTTGTTAAGACACCCGAGGAGGTTGACGTCTTCGCATCCGGTAATGTAATACTGGATGAGAGCAATCTGACTTTGATACTGAACCGCGCTGCTGAACTGGCCCTGGCAGATATGTATGCTGATAATGGTGATGAAGATTCCGATTTTATACTCCTCACACAGAGGTTTGGTGACGGAAGGACTGATGACAGTCTGATCAAATGCCTGATAAATGTGTACCGCAGGCTGAGGAGCGTATCTGATTATCCTGATAAGGTTGACGGATATGTTGATAAGTACAGGACTATGGCTCAGACAGGTGATCTTGGAGATGTGCTGGGCGATCTTATCAGGGATGTCAGAGAGGTTTTTGAGAAGCTCCCCGCTGCCTTTGAGGAGAGCAGACGTCATTGTGAAGCGACGCTTAAGTTTCCCTTCAAAGCATATAAGGAGATGAAGCGTGAGAATAACAGACTGAGGATAAACGATCCTAAGGTCTATGTTGATGACGCGACTGAGATACTCTATGACGGTTTTACATCCTATGTTACCAGTGTGCTTGAGAAGCTGAACGATGATTCTCTGAGCACCGAACAGAAGTATGAGGCCATCAGGGATGTATCTGCAATACGCGAAGTTCTTGACATGAAGATAATGGGAGGTGTCAAGAGCAAGGCGAAGTGCGAGACAGATGAGGACAGGGCTCTCCGCAGGGACTGTAACTGTTTCTTTGCAGTGTTTGATCTGCTGAAGCCTATATTCGGTAAGAATGGGGTTCCTATCAATTTCAACGGATGCGAAGGCAGCCTGTCACTGTCGTCCAACTATCCTGAGATCTTAGGACATTCCTACAGAGAGCACGTGGCGATGATGCAGGGCAACGTGGGGACAGTCGAGGTTTTCGCGAAGATGATACATCTGATCGACAGGTATTATGCAGAACTCAAGGCATCAGTCAACGGGTGTGACTTTGCTGACCAGGAGCTTGGAGCGTACAGGATACTGTGTACGGAAGAGGCACAGGAACACTACAGAAGGAAGTTCAAAGAGATCTACATTGATGAATATCAGGACAACAGTGAGCTTCAGGATGCTATCATCCAGAAGTTTGCAAGGGATGGCGAAGGCAATGTGTTCCGTGTAGGAGACATCAAACAGAGTATTTACAAGTTCCGTAATGCTGATCCTGATCTTTTTAATGAGCACTTCAGGAGACTTAACGCAGTACCTCAGGAGGAGGCGGGAGTCCTGAGGACACTGGCCATCAACAGAAGAAGCTCGGTTCAGATCCTCGATTTTGTGAACTTTGTGATGGGACAGGTGATGACATATGAAGGCGCCGAGATCGAGTATGATGATAAGCAGCGTCTGGTGCCGCCTGATGAGGAAGATAAAAGGATCGTAAGGGATCTGCCGAGAGTAGTTGTTGTCGACAGGAATGCTGATTTTATCGGGGATCTTCATCTGAAGCAGTTCAACGGTGAGGCCGATGATGATACTGAAAGCGGTTCAGACCCCGATCAGGAGGAACCATCTTTCTCCGCAGAAGAGAATAAGGCCGGTACTGAGGAACAGGCTGAGGAACGTGTTACAGAAGCTCAGCTGACACGCAGGCTCAATGCGTCTATATGTTATGGAGTGCTCAATGAGGTCAACCGCTGGCACGATGAGATGGGCATAGATTACGGTGATATATGGGTGCTTGCCAAGACTATTTCCAGGACTAAGGAGATAGCCGGTTTTCTCAGGAGGAAGGGTATTCCGGCAACGTCCGAGGACCGCACGAAAGTATTCCAGGACATGGATATCCAGAGTGTCATCAACCTGATCATCGCCATAGGCAATGAGTGCCGCGATGAGTATCTCATGTCCGTGATGCTGAAGAACTATGCATTCGCGAATTTTACACTCGATGATATAGCTGCTGTACAGGCATTTATATTTAAGAACTATCCCCGCGATTACAGAGGCATCAGTCTTATGTCCAGGCTCAGGATATTTGTAAGGGATGCAGAACAGTCTCCTCTCAGGGACAGGGTGGAAGGTTTTATCTCAACATATGATGACCTCCGCACTTCTACTGTTCCCGGTGATATAGATGATCTTACAGATCAGATATTCAGGACTACCGGGATAATGGCGAATGTGATGCATGAAGATAACTTCGGGTCTGCAAAACTCCTTATCCTGAAGGATTGGCTGTCGTCCAATTTTAAGAGATACGGTTCAGACTTCGGAAGTATAGCGGCGCGTCTTGAGGAGATGAAGATCAAGATCAGCAGTGATGCAAGATTTGATGCGAAGGACGCATCGGAGGATTCCGTTAAGTGTATGAGCATACACAAGAGCAAAGGTCTCGGGCGGAAGTGCATCATCCTTGTGATCGACGATGAAGCAGAACCCAAGGGCAAGAACAGCAGTATACTTATCGATAAGAATATGGGCTTTGTTGCTGATGTGTACGACAGTGTGGGATATGCCCGTTCAAAGTCGCTTCATAAGCTCGTATATGAGGATAAGAAGAATATTGCTGACAATGCTGAGAAACTCAGACTTCTTTATGTTGCACTTACGAGAGCCAAGGAACACCTGAGCATCGTAACGGCTGCTGACATCTCGGCTCCTAACAGGTTTGTGACACTCAGCGATGCTGCAAGAGACTGCGCTGATGTGGAAAGTGATACATTCGGAAGGAGATACTGGCTCACAGGGCACAAGACTATGGGTTATTCTCTCTTCTCCTCACTGGCAAGAGCATCCTGCGGTACAGAATTAAGGCAGGCTATCCTGGCCGACGGAGACGATAATGAGGTTAAGAATGTCATAGAGAGTGACTGCTTTGATGTTGTCCTTATCGGGGAAAAAGATCTTAACGAGATCAGGATACCCGGTACAGGCACGGATGGTGACGGAGTTGCGGAAGGGGATACTCCGGCTGACAGGAAGATAATAAAACCTGTTCCCGCAGATAAAGAGAAAGATCCTGCAAGGATACCTTTCAAGGTCAGCTATTCCGGCATCAATGACTGGAAAGTCAGCGAATCAACCCATATCGATCTCAGAATCAAGGATAAGGAGGAATTTGTTGACAGGCTGTCGGGGAAGATCACGGCTGCAGGTAAGGGTACCATCGTTCATCTCATAATGCAGTGGGGCGATCCCGGCATTTACGGGCAGGGAAGGGATGCTCTTATTGCACACGTCCGTGAACTTATAGATGAAGGTCTATTTAATAAGTTCAGGCCGGATGATGTGCTGAAGGTTGCTGATGAGTTTGCCAATGGCATTGTAAGCTACGCCGGAACTGAGATCGGCAGGGCTTTGTATGCTGCAGATCTGGATGGGCGTGCTCAGTATGAGAAGCCGGTTGTTTTCGCGATACCTGCGTATGAAGGTGCCGAGAAGAATGAGGACTATGTTCTTGTTCAGGGTAAGATCGACGCGATCTATGAGGAGGATGACGGCTCTGTGATAGTGGATTACAAGACGGATAATTACGGAGACGTGCCGCAGGAGGTTGTAATTGCCGAAGCGAAGAAGAATCATAAGTATCAGATTGACTGCTACGAGGCAAGCTGCGAGTCATCTGGGATACATATCAAGGCAAAGTATCTGTATCTTGTGAGATACAGCCTGATAATATCAGTTTGAGGTATCTTCAGGTTTGTCTGCCTTTTTGGCGGCATCCCTGATGCGTATCTTCCTGAAGAACTCCTTCATCATGACAGCACAAGGCTCTTCCAGGATCCCGCCTTCGTACTCCACTTTATGGTTGTGACCGTGTTCAACATTGAAGATGTCATTGCATGAACAAACAGCACCGCTTTTGGGCTCATATGCGCCGAAATAAACCTTTCTTATCCTTGCCTGGATTATCGCGCCGGCACACATCGTGCAGGGCTCCAGAGTAACATACATGTCGCAGTCTTCCAGACGCCAGTCACCGAGTTTTTTGCAGGCTTTGTCGATAGCAAGCACCTCGGCGTGACAGATGGCGTTGCCTCTTGTAAGTCTCAAGTTGTGAGCGCGCACGAACACTTTGCCATCTTTAACGATTACGCAGCCGATCGGACACTCATCGTAGACGAGTGCCTTCCTGGCTTCTTTGATCGCTTCCATCATAAAGCGCTCATGCTCGTTGTCCGGCTTGAGATCGGGAAGAATACTTTTCCTTACGGGCATATCCTGTCAGTTCTTGAATACGGTGAATTCTATGAAGTTGGCGACGTCCTCAGCCTGCTTCTCCAGGTCATCAGGATGAACGCACATAACCCTCATAAGACGGTTTGCATAAGCACCCTCAACAGCGAGTCTCTCGACCTGTTCTTCGCCGTAGTTTGACGAGATGAATTCTTCGAGCTGCTTGGTGTTAACGAGCTCGTTCATATAGTTCATCGTCATCTGGATATATGCTGCACGGAGTTCCTCGATGCCGCACTCACAATCCTTGGAAGAATAGTATCTGAACTGAGCCAGCCAGTCCTTGCCGTTCAATGCGTCTAACATGATCATTATACCTCTCTGTTTCTTTTGTTATCGGACATTCCAATTACATTATACAATACTTTTTATTTTGTTAAGGGATTCTTTCTCACCGTCCCGAAAATGGTACAAACAGCGTGCTATACTGTAATTGTAACAGTTGAATAATTGAGTTCTGGAGGTGACAGGGAATATGCGTTTATTTCATATAGCAGATCTTCACATCGGTAAGAGTATCTACGGAAGATCAATGATCGAAGACCAGAAGTATTGGATCGATAAGTTCCTGACATTATGTGACGAGAGACATCCTGATGCAGTGCTTATTGCCGGTGATGTGTATGACAGGGCTAATCCTTCTGCAGAAGCAGCGGACCTTATGGGATATTTCCTGACAGAACTGGTCAACAGGAGTATTCCGGTTTATATGATCGCCGGCAATCACGACAGCGGACAGCGGTTAGCGGCAATGAAGGATATTATTGCTAAGCAGGGTATATATGTTGCCGGCAACGTGTCGAAAGAGATAGTACATTATACACTGCCGGATCCGGACGGATTCGGACCGGTTACTTTCTGGCTTGTTCCATATCTGATCCCTGAGGCAGTGGCACAGCACCTTGGGGATGAGAGTATCCACACGTATACGGATGCGATGAGAAGACTTCTAGAAGAACAGGATATTGACAGTTCCCACCGTAATATAATCATCTCGCATCAGAACGTGGTGGTTAACGGTGAGGAAGTCGAATATGGCGGCTCGGAGAAAGTCGGCGGAGTAGGGCAGACAGATTACAGTGTCTATGATGATTTTGACTATGTTGCTCTTGGTCACATTCATTCAGGTCTTATGGTGGGGAAGCAGGAAAGGATAAGATATGCCGGAACACCATTGTGTTATCACTTTGATGAGACCAAATTCAGGAAGAAAGGCGTAGTTGAAGTTGTTATAGACAGGAAGGGCAGCGATATCAGGCCGGAGACCATTACCATCGAGCCGCTTCACACGATGAGATATATACACGATCCTGCTGAGAAAGCACTCGCCAGATTACAGGATGAGGTTCAGGAAGGCGATTATGTCGGTGTTGTTATTACCGACAAGAGAATGACTCCGGAGATGTCAGATTACATCAAGGGCATTGTGGAAAGCCGTAATGCGTACCTTTTTGAACATCGCTCGGAATACAGAAGTTTTACTAATTCAGGCGCAAGCGCAAGGGTGAATGAGATTAATGAGAAGCCCATCGAGGATCTGTTTATGCAGTTCTACATAGCACAAAAAGGCGCTGACAAGCTATACGATGAGGAGAAGGAACTGATGCATTTCATTGGCGAAATGGTGCGTAATAGCCAGAGCGAAGATGATGACGATGCTGATGCAGAGAAGATACTGAGTGAACTGCTCAGGATCACGGGAGGTAACGAATGAGACCATTAAAGTTGAGAATGAAGGCGTTTATATCTTATAAGGATGAGCAGACGATTGATTTTACACAGTTTGACAAAGGTCTGTTCATAATAGATGGAGACATTGGTGCAGGTAAGACCACGATATTCGATGCGATATCTTTCGCATTGTTTGGAGAAGCCAGCGGAAGTGACAGAAAGTCAGATTATGAGGTGCTCCACTGTAATCTTGTACCCAAGAGTGTCGATACTGAGGTCGAGTTCTTATTCAGCCAGAGCGGAAAGGAATACAGGATCGTCCGTACGATCCATTTCCCAAAGAAGAGAGGCACTGAGAATGAATACCAGAAGGGTGAACCGGATGGTGCCTGGATCTATGATCCCGACTGTATCGATCCGATCAAGGGTCCATCAAAGGTTACAGACAGAGTGAATGAAATCATAGGACTGAACAAGGATCAGTTCTCGAAGATCATTATGCTCGCACAGGGCGAATTCAAGGAATTCCTCAAGTCCGGAACAGATAAGAAGTATGAGATCCTTAAGAAGATCTTTGATACTTCAGTCTATGAGCGGTATCAGAATATGATTGCTTTAGCATACTCTAGGATGGACGCAAAACGTTCCGGTTGTAAACAGGCAATCGAGAACTATATGGAGTCTGTCTTTACTAAGCCGGATCCTGAAGAAGGATTTGACTGTGAGATGTTCCTTCCGGGTGCAGCAGAGCTCCTTGAGAGTCTGGAGAAACTCGTGGCAGCAGATCAGAAGAAGTATGATGAACTTGAGGCTGAATACCAGGCGAAGCAGGCTGAAGTTGTGAAGCTCAATAAGGACCACGCTGCCGCTGAATCTGTTAATCGTGATATAGATGAACTGGAGACGTTCAGAGCGCATCTGACGGATCTCGAAGCAAGAACTGACGAGATGAAGACGCTTAAGGGAAGATATGACAGCGTTTACGTTGTTGTAAACAAGCTTCTTAACCTGATCAGCAAGCAGAAAGAACTCAAGACAAAAGATGGTAATCTGGATGCTGATATTGCCGAATGCAAGAGTGTGTTTGAGAGTGTCGAGAAGGAACTTAAGGCTGCCAGGGAAGCGGTGGAAGCTGATAAGGATTCAGTCTTAAAGGTTGAGAGCATCACAAAAGGTATCGCAGCCAAAGAAGCACTGATGCATCTGTACGATGAATATGACGGATTAATTGACAGCATAACAGAAAGAATAGAGAAGCTTAAGAGGGACAATGCTGCACTCGAACAGAAGAAAAAAGAGCTTGAGGAAAGTGACGCAGCATTGGGCGCTGCCAGCGAGGAGAAGGCAACTCTTGCCGGTTCTGAAGAAGCAATGATTACGGCTAATGGGCTTGTCGAGTCCTGTACCGGGAGACTTAATACTTACAAAGACCTGGTCAGCAGGGTCGGTAAGATAAGAGAGATGGAGACAGCTAACGGAGAGCTCGGAGAGAAGCTCGAGGAACTGAAGCGTAAGGCTGTTGAAGCTAATAGGGACTATACATCCAAGTACGAATCTTTCCTTGGAAATCAGGCTGCTATCCTTGCAGATAAGACCGGTAAAAAGCTGAATGAATGTGGAGAAGCAGACTGCCCTGTCTGTGGAACACATCTTGTGCGTGGAATTCTTATCAGATTCGCCAAGGCGGAAGGGGATGTCGTCAGTGAAGATGACGTAAATTCTGCAAGGGAGAAGGCTGCCCAAGCAGAGAAAGAGAGAGCTGCCTGTGAGACTGAACACAAGAGCAGTCAGTCAGTTATAGACACACTTAAAGCCCCGGCAGTAAGTATTGGTAAGAACCTGTTTGGTGATGATATTGAATGGAAAGTCTTGGGATCTGAAGGATTCCTTGAGAGCAAGGGAATCGAACTTGATAATGAGTTATCTGCACTGAAAGAAGATGCGTCTGCTAAGACATCGGCTCATAAGAGATCCGTGGAACTTGACGGGATCATCAATGATCTTAATAAGAGAATTGCTGAAATTGAAGGTGAGAAGAAGGCCCTTGAAGTCAGCATTGAAAAAGAGACAGAAGAGCTTAAGAGCTGGCAGAGTAATGCTGAGAGCAAGAAGTCCAAGCTGGAGTTTGATTCCAAAACAGAAGCAATGGATAAGATCTCACGGATGAGTGCTGAAGCTGTTCGTTTGCAGGAAGTCATTAACAGCCATATCAAGGCAGAGAATGAACTGTCAGTTAAGTTTACTGCAGCACAGACAGCTTTGAATGAGAAGATAGAACAGAAGGAATCACTGGCAAAGGAGATCGCTTCCAATAATGAGGCGCTTAATAACGCTCTTGCTGCCAACAGTTTCTCAACTGTAAATGATGCAGCTGCCATAATAGATGGTATTGAAGACCCCGATGAATGGATCAAAGATACCGGTAAAGCAATTAACGATTACAATTATGATGTTACGAATACAAGGGAAAAAATCACCAGCCTTGAGGAAAAAACTGCCGGCAAGACTAAGGTTGTCCTTGCCGATCTTGAAGAGAAGATAGAGGCGGCAGAGAAGGCAAGCGACGCATGCAGGGAGAGGGCCGGGAACCGTAAGATGCTTCTTGATAACCACAAGGCAACGCTTGACCTTGTCAGGGAGAAGAAGGCTGAACACAGCTCTACTGAGAAGGCCTGGGAGATCATCCAGGATCTCAACGATCTGGCTGTGGGAACATCCGCAGTCGGAGGGAAGCTTTCTTTCGAGAGATACATAATGGGGGCTTTCTTCGAGGAGATACTTGAGAGGGCCAATTACAGACTTGATGACCTTACGGGAGGATGTTTTCAGCTTAAGCTCAAGACAACCGCTGACAAAGCAAGCAGTCTGGCCGGAATAGATGTTGAGATAGTTAATCTTGATGCTGATGCGGTGCTTTCAAAGACCGGTCTGTCGGGAGGCGAGACATTCCTGGCATCTCTTGCTCTGGCTCTCGGACTGTCTGATGTGGCGCAGAGCCGTTACGGAGGACAGACTCTTGATTCGCTCTTTATCGATGAGGGGTTTGGAACGCTTGACGGTATGCATCTGGATAAGACTATGGAAGTCCTCAAGAGCCTTACTAACGGAGGCGACAGACTGGTGGGTGTCATCTCGCACGTGGATTCCATAGATTCACACTTCACGCATAAGGTGCACGTAGAGAAGCATAACAGCGCAAGCGTCATAAAGGTAATCACCGGCTGACAGGTGACGTCCGGGCTTACGCTTACATAGAGCTCTTCTTCAATGCCTCCAAGCGCTTCCTTAGCTCTGCCAGTTCAGACAATGAGTCATTCGAACTCTTTGAGGAAGAATCCTTGGAGGCAGGCTTGAGCTCGGAGACGGTGCCCTTTGTGCCCTCGGTGACCGGATCGATTATGCTGGTCTTGGCAGGCCTTGGCTGATCCGGTGAAGAGGCACCTTGTGCAGGCGCGGGCGAGTCAATACTGTGTGCAATATCCCTGAGGAATTTGGCAGGAGAGATAAGTGACGGTGCAGTCTGGGACTGGGGAACGGGAATCGTATCTGATACGCGTCTGCCGTTATGGATGAAGAATAGTGCGTTGGTGACAGCCTTGATCCCGGTTATGCCCATTGCAAGTTCGCAGTTAAGGGAATTGCCGAATGACAGTTCAGGCTTGGATGATTCTCTGTGAGCATCGATCCAGGTAATCCCGGTATTGTCGCAGAACAGTGCTTTGCCGCCTGTCAGTTCGCAGTCCTTGACGTAGATAGATGCATCAAAGCAGTTATGGAGCTTCCTGGCAGCACGTTCGAAGTCGTATACCGTGCGGCACTCGAAGCAGGCAAGGAGCTCCAGCTCAAGATGATTGATCACTATGTGCGTTGACATGTCAAAGATGGCGGTGGAGATGACATTATATGTCTCTTCTGTCATCCAGACTTCTCCTCTGTCGGAGATGATAGAAGGATCCGATACTATGATCGAAGGAGAAGCCGCCGCTACACGTGAAGCTATCAGTGACGCATTCATCGCATCCCTGATGAATCCGATAAATACAGCATCGGGTGTTGATTCACCAAAGCAGTAATCGAGAGTGTCCGCTATCTGGCCTGACTCGGTGGAACCGTCCTCGTGTATGAATTCACTTATGGCAATAAAGGGCTCCATCTCATACGCCTTGATGGTCGTGACTGCACGCTTAACATCAAGGTGTGTACCCTCGTAAGTATCAGAAATGGACAAAATGCTCCTCATAGATAGCCTGCCAAGTTACATAGAATTGCACAAATATAGTGTCGCACTTATATAGTTCAATAACAAGGCAAATAAAAATGCCAAAGTGCTTAATTTTGCGCGGGCAATTTCGGTACTTTGGCAAATTGCATCCGGAGAGGATGAAGGAGGTCAGTTAACCTGCACTTTTACTTTGTGCACGATCGGCTTCCAGCCGGGGTTGATAAACATTGCGGCAAAGGCGATGGGTATGTATGTGAACATGAACAGCGGGAAAGTGAATGCTGACAGGAGCTTCCTGACCGGTGCTGCGTTGATGCTGTTCCACTCTGTTACAAGTGTGATACCGCCCAGAACAAACAGGAGCGCATAGGCATTGAATAATGTCTCACCGACTGACAGAAGTGCAATCGTTATATCTCCGCCGGCAAGCGCACCGCCAATGCCAAGGGCAACGTTACAGCATATTGAAGTGGCTGTCAGGATAAATGCAGGCAGGATGTTCATTGCCATATCAAAGCAGGAGAAATCTCCCTTGGCAGCATTGATAAGGAGCGTCTTTCCGTAATCCCTGATAACCTGCAGATAGCCTCTTGCCCAGCGCATTCTCTGTCTGACAGACTGCCTGAATCCGGTGGGCTGTTCATCGTAGAGAACGGCAGATCTGCAGAATGCGATCCTTTTGCCTTTGCAGACCTGATCAATGGTAAACTCGATGTCCTCGGTAAGCAGGTGGAATGGCCATCCGCCCAGTTCGTCTATCGTCTCCTGATCGAAGAAGAATCCCGTTCCGGACACTGCCGCAGAGGAACTTATCATGTTGCGGGGATAGTTCAGGTACATTGATTCTCTCAGGAACCACAGGCTGTATCCGGCACTGATCCAGTTATCCCCGTAATTCTTTGAGTTCCTGTAGCTGGTTATTATGCTGTTGCCGTCCATGTGACACTTATGCATCTCCATGATGTATTCACGATCCAGGACATTGTCAGCGTCTATAACAAAATACCCCTCGAAACCATCCGGGAAATCCCTTCTGATATATCTGAGCAGCGCATCGAGGGCATAACCCTTGCCGATCTGCGTGGCTGATCTTCTGGTATATACGACGGCACCCTTCTCCATGGCGACCTCGACAGTATTATCAGTACAGTTGTCAGCCATCACGAAAACAGTAACCTTATCACCCGGATAGCTCTGCAGACGGATACTGTCGATCAGATCTCCGATGACTTCGCTCTCGTTGCGCGCGCAGATGAGGACGGCGTATTCACTGTCTGTATCAATGTCCCCGCCGGACGTTCCCGATATCTCCTCTTTACCCTTATTCCTTCTGCAAAGAAGAGATATCGGGACATATAAAAACTGATATGAATAGCACAATGTGAATATGATCGCGATGATATAGTTGATCATTTTTAAGGTTTCCATTTTCAGCACCTCCATATTTGCAGCAGTTTCTGCTCCTTATGATCAAAGTGTATCCCTGACCCCGATTAAGAAAAAAGCGGGCAAAGCATTAAGAATTTCTTAACTCCGGTAACTTAAGAAATTCTTAATCTCTTTGGTGATTTCTTTTTAATGCGAAGATGAAGTAAAATACATCTGACAATGAAGATATGAGAGGAAGGCCCTGACATATGCCTAATATACTGATCTGCGACGACGAGAAAGATATCGTAAATGCTCTTAAGATATATCTGTCAGATCCTGACTATGCTTTATTCACTGCTTCCAACGGACGTGAAGCCGTAGAGTGCGTGAAGGATAATGAGATCCATCTCGTTCTGATGGATATCATGATGCCTGTCATGGACGGGATCGAAGCGATGGCTAAGATCAGGGAGGACAGCAATGTTCCCATAATACTTCTTACGGCCAAGAGTGAGGATGCCGATAAGATCCTGGGGCTTAATGTCGGTGCTGATGATTACATAACGAAGCCCTTTAATCCGCTCGAAGTGTCGGCAAGAGTGAAGTCGCAGCTGAGAAGATACCTGAAGTTCGGTTCCGGTGCTGTGGCTTCTGAGAAGTTTGTCATCGGAGGGATCGAGCTTGATGACAGGACAAAGGAGGTGCTTCTGGACGGTGAACAGGTTCAGCTTACCCCAAAGGAGTTCGATATCCTGAAGCTGTTTATGTCACATCCGGGAGAGGTTTTCGCGCCGAAAGACATATACAGGGAAGTGTGGGGTGAGGATCCGCTGGGTCAGGATGGAACCGTGGCGGTGCATATAAGGCATCTGCGGGAGAAGATCGAGATCGATCCGGCGAACCCGAGACATATTAAGGTTGTTTTCGGACAGGGGTATAAGATAGATAAGGGGAGAACAGTATGAGAAAGTTTGTAAGGACGCTGGCGGGGAAGTTTACGTTCTTCGCACTGTGCGTACTGATGACAGTGCTGATGGGAACGTCCATAGGCGGCATTGTGGTCATGATGAACGAGGGATACTATACGAGATCCGAAGAGTATTACAAACAGAGTATCGTCTCGACGGATGCTGAACAGATGGTGGATGATTTCTGCTATGAGGCATCGGAGCATCTGAATTCTTCGCAGGGCGGCTCAGCGGGACCGGTCACGATCGGCAAATCCTCGGTCAATACTAACCTGGCTTTTGAACTGCTGGATATGGATGGGAATATCCTTGCAAGAACTGGTACGCGTGACAGGATAACCGATACAGAACCTGTAACTGTTTTCCGCAGGGATAACGGGATGAAGGTGAACTGTTACATGGATAACGAACTCCCTGCCTTTGATAATATCAGGACACACATCAAACTGTTTCAGGCGACTTACGCGATAAGATATGTAGCATTTATAATCGCGGCGGCATCCATCATACTTGCAGTTATCTGCTTTGTGATCCTGATGAATGCATCTGCAAAACAGCCCGGTTGCGAGGAGCTCCGTCCGGGACTTCTTCACGGAATGCCGTTCGATCTGATGCTGTTCCTGGCGGGTATTCTTATATCGGGTATCGTGACGGCATACTTTTTTATATGTTCCAACATGGGAGGGGCAATATATATCACTATCGGAATCGGTATCAGTATAGCCGTATGTTCCATCGTACTTGGTCTGTGCATGAGTGCAGCTGCGAGAATGAAGGATCATACATTGTTCCGCAATACTCTCATATACATAGTCCTGCGGTTCATCGGAAATCTGCTAAAGGGTATTCCCATGATCCCCAGGACAGTTCTGGTCCTTATTCTGCTGGTGCTCTCGGAGGTGCTGTCCATATTCCTGCTGGCGAAGAGTGCTCTTATCTTTACAGCGTTTAATATACTGAGATTTATCATTATCGTTCCCTTTGTGATGTATCTGACCCAGACTCTCAAAAAACTGTCTATGAGCGGCAAGGCTCTGGCAACAGGAGATCTGTCATATCATACTGACACGTCCAGATGGCATTTCCTGCCTGACTGCCGTGTCCACGGAAATAACCTTAACAGTATTGCGGCAGGAATGAACGTTGCCGTGGAGGAACGCCTTAAGAGCGAACGCATGAAGACGGAACTGATCACAAATGTGTCGCACGATATAAAGACGCCGCTGACGTCGATCATCAACTATGCAGGTCTTATCTCATCAGAGCCCTGCGATAATCCGAGGATAACCGAGTATTCGGAAGTGCTCGTCCGCCAGTCAGACCGTCTCAAGAGACTCATAGAAGACCTCGTAGAAGCCTCGAAAGCCTCGACGGGCAACCTTGAAGTCCACCTCGCGCCGTGTGATGCGTCAGTATTTGTCTCACAGGCTTCAGGGGAATATGAGGAGAAGCTCAGCCGCTCCGATCTTACGATGATCACAAAGGTTCCCGAGGGCGAGGTCAGGATCATGGCTGACGGAAGGCGCATGTGGAGGATCTTCGACAACCTGATGAACAATATCTGCAAATATGCACAGCAAGGCACCAGAGTCTATCTGTCCCTTGAAGTCGTTGACGGTTTTGCCGAATTCGTGTTTAAGAATACATCCGCGGCGCCCCTCGATATGAGTGAAGATGAACTCATGGAGAGGTTTACAAGGGGAGATGCATCCCGCAACAGCGGTATCGAAGGTAATGGCCTGGGGCTCTCGATTGCGAAGAGCATGGCTGAACTTCAGAAGGGTACTTTGAGTATAAATATAGATGGAGATCTATTCAAAGCAATACTGAGGTTTCCTGTGGTATAATCAGTAATTATAGATACTGCGATACTGCAATGGGAGGAACTGACGATGAGCAAGAATGTACCTGATAACTATCAGCCTATCAGCATGTGGGGTTACTTCGGTTATGAACTTCTGTTCAATATCCCCGTCATCGGCTGGCTGATCCTTCTGATCTTCGCGTTGGGAGGTGCATCCAACATAAACGTGAGGAACTTTGCAAGATCGAAGTTCTGTGTGTTTATTATCTACGTTATCATTTTCGCGCTGGTCGCCCTGCTTGGCGGAAGTGGTGCCCTCGTAGAGTATATCTCCAGAGCAGCTTCCAGTATGGGCTGATTACCACCAGATAACAAGTCTTATAAACTGTTCGCCGAACAGTGATGCTATACCGAGTCCGTACACAAGGAAAGGTGCGATCCTTATCTTGGAGTGCGGATCTGCTTTGCGGAGAAGAAGGAGATACATTCCGTAGAACCCTGACAGGAACATGCCTATAACTACGCCTGTAACGGCGTAGCGCCAGCCGAGAAATAATCCCGCTGCAGCCATCAGCTTGATGTCGCCGCCGCCGAATGCCCCGTTTACTATAAGCGATAGTATGAGCATCGGAACGGATATGCATACGGCTCCGATAAGATGTGAGAGGATGGTGCCGGAAGAGAAGTCACCGTTTACGACGATAAAAACCACTCCAAGTACGGCGATGGCTATAACGAGCAGATCGGGGATTATGCCTGCATTTATATCTGCCACCCCGCATGCAACTAGAAGAAGCAGGAACAGCGTGATAAATATCCCGGTAACGTTGAATCCGCACACATATATTCCCGCAAAAACAGCGACCGCCGCGAATATATAAAATACAGGCGACGGTACGCTTCGTAATTCTCTTAAAAGCTTTTGCAACAGATTGCCGGAATCCTCAGTCGTCATTATAAGCTACTCGCTCAAGCTCTTCCATTGAGGTAATACCCTTTGCAACCAGGATCTCGGCAGCCATCCTTAGTGTCTTCATGTTCTGGTTCTTGATCGCGTACTGCTTCATCTCTTCAGCTTCAGCTCCTGCAGCGATCATCTTACGCATAGGTTTATCTATAACAAGGATCTCGTGAATAGCTGTACGTCCCAGATAACCGGAATTGTGGCACTGACCGCATCCGGTACCTTTCCTGGCACCCGGTATGTCATGTCCGAGGAACTCGATCTGCCTTTCAGTAAGCGGTTCGGGTCTTGCACAGTATGGACATACTTTACGCATAAGTCTTTGAGCGACGACTCCTACGAGTGCTGACGAAAGCATGTATGGTTCGGCTCCGATATCGATAAGTCTTACGATAGTGGAAGCCGCGTCATTAGTATGCAGTGTTGATAACACCAGGTGACCTGTAATAGCGGCACGGATGGAAATGGATGCAGTCTCAGCATCACGCGTCTCACCGACCATTATGACGTCAGGGTCCTGACGCATGAGAGCTCTCAGACCGACTTCGAAAGTCAATCCTGCAGTAGGGTGTACCTGCACCTGATTAAGACGCGGCAGGTTCTTCTCGACAGGGTCCTCGATGGTGCTGATGTTGATCGGCTTCTGTGACAGTGAGCCGAGAGCATTATACAGTGTCGTAGACTTACCTGAACCCGTAGGACCTGTGATATAGATAAGGCCGTTAGGGGACATGAGCATCTTGACAAATTTGTCGTAGCACTCCTGATCCATACCGAAAGTGGTATTGTTATCTATATTGACGGCTGACATGATAAGTCTCATAACGACTTTCTCACCGAATACGGTAGGAATAACGTTAACACGGACGTTAACGATCTGTCCCTGGATCCTTACTCTGAAGTGACCATCCTGAGGGATACGGCGCTCCGCAATATCCATCTCGCCCATGATCTTGATCCTGGCAACGAGAGAATCCTGAACGTTCTTCTGCAATGTGATGTAGTCGAGGAGAGTACCATCGATTCGCATCCTTACGACAACGTTAGTCTCGAAGGGCTCAATGTGAATGTCGGAGGCGTTGTCCTGGAATGCCTTATCGAGCAGGGAGTTAACAAGGTTGATGATAGGTGCATCATCAGATCCGGCGCTTGTATCGATGACGAGTTCATCCATGTTCACGCCGGTAGTGTTAGCGTTGGCGTGCTCAGCTGCGAGCTGGGCCTTGATGCCTGCATAATGGTAATCAATAGCGTCCTTGAGGGGTTGTTCCTCAACTATAACGGCTCTTACAGGCATACCTATCGTCTGTCTGATATCCTCGATGGCATAGAGATTCAGAGGGTCGTTAACAGCAAGAATGACCTCACCGTTATCCTGACCGATAGGGAGCATCATGTACTGCTCTGCCATCTGCTTGGGGATGAGCTTAACTGTATCGGTATCGATCGAGTATGAACTCAGATCGATATATTTCATATCCAGTCTGTCGGCAAGTGCACGGAGCATCTGAAGCTCTGTAACATAGCCCATCTCCAGGAGAACCTGACCGATACGCTTGCCGCCGGACTCCTTCTGTATTCCAAGAGCTTCCTTCAACTGATCCTCGGTAATATATCCTGCCGAGACCATCAGATCGCCTATTCGGATCTTAGAATTGTCTGCCATTTATTATCCCTCCGCTTCTTTGGTGGCGGCATCAACTGCATCAGCCACCGATGCTTCATAATCCGTGAAATCCGCCATATAAAGATTTACATTGACTGTAAGCCTGACCTGGTCGGATTCAACGAGTTCGACCAATCCTGTCTCTTCGTTGACCTTCTCGACCTTGTCACATGCTGACCACTCGAATCCTGTAAGCCTGAGGGATTCTCTCTTGCTGAGGTCGTCGATCAGAGCCTGGCATGCCTCAGGTGTGCCCGTCATGACTATCTCAAGCTCAACGCACTCAATTCCGGAGTTCTTAGTGGAAGTGCTGGAAGATACTGCCTGCGTATAGGGCGTGATGAGAGATTCTGTCATGGCTGACTGTGTTGCTGCTGCTCCTGAAGCCGCTGCAGCTCCTGAAGCCGCTG
The DNA here is from genome assembly GCA_900099715.1 of Ruminococcaceae bacterium YRB3002. GTDB lineage: Bacteria > Bacillota > Clostridia > Saccharofermentanales > Saccharofermentanaceae > Saccharofermentans. The sequence continues at coordinate 55,022 of FMTG01000010.1, forward strand.
CAGCTGTTCCTGTTGGCTTGGGAGTGGGGGTGGGAGTCGTCTTAGGCTTTTTCTTCGCGAGGGGAGAATAGAGGTAGGGACTCTCTTCCACTGTAGCTGTAGGCATATTGATATCGAGCATCTCAGGGTAAAGTCCGTTCCTGAGCAGATAGCTCGTGACCATCTTGTCTATCTCGGAACTGTCCATCTTCTCATAAAAACCCGTAGTGGATTCCTTCAGATCTGAAACGCATCTGGAATACACGGACTCTGCGCTGGACAGATTGATTATCTTTGTGCGGCATTCTGTTTTTGTTGTCTCAGCCTGTATGAGCTTATCTCCGGTCGTTGCAATATTATTGATGGTTGGCCTTATGAGGAACCATACCAGAGCGAAAACAACGGCAACAAAAAGTACTATTGCGATAGTTATCTTATCCTTCTTATTGAGGTTAGTCTCAAACTTCATATCAGTTCACCTCCTTGGAAGAATCAGCATCTCTCGCAGCGAGAGTACATACAACATTGATCTGCCATCTGGTTCCGTCAGGCTCGATCTCATATCCCGTATAATCGATATCCTGGAAAATATCCATTGTCATGAGATCAGCGATGAACAGATTGATATCGTTAACAACAGGCGAAGATGCCGTTATCTTGAAGATGCCCGTCTTGGCATTATAAGATCTGAAATCCACATCCACGTTGTGGGGCTTTGCCGCAGACAGTATCTTGGCATTGACGGAAGAATCGGGAATAGGGTAGGAATCAATATACTTGTGAAGAAGATTCGCACCTCCCTGAACCTTACCTATATCCTCCATGTTCCCGTACATGGCATCATATTCGGCTACCTGTGCCTGTGTATCCGGGTTGTTGATATATGACTGAACTTCCTTGAGTTCCTTCTTGGTGGCATTAAGAACAAGTGTGAGACTTAAATAAACCAGAGCAACGATACCAAGTATTATTGCGAAAGGGATCGCCAGCTTCATAGCGCTCTTGCGTTCTTCGGACTGGACGACATTCTGCTTGGTTGCCTTAAGGATAGACTGTCCTTCAGTGACACGTCTTACACCTGCGATAGGGTAGATGTAGAAGGGAAATCCAATGCTTCCGTCAGCTATCGTGGTTCCGGAAGGAGGAGTTACGACGGATACGTCGATCTGGCTGTCAATGTTGAGAATATCATTGGCAAGTGAAGATACCTGCGGCTGTGTGAGACCTGCAAACAGGACATCCTTTACTGTCTCGGTGAGATGCTGTGCAGACATGAACTGTCTGATGGATGAGATAGCATTGTAGATCTCTCTTGCAAACTCGGGAGTACCGGGCTGGGCAAAGACTCTGGTCGTAGAATCATAGTAGTATTTGCCAGATGCAAAGAAGATGGTGACGAGTGAATTGCCGTCGAGGATCATATAGATAACGGTCTTGCCTGCAGAGCTTCCGGCAAAGAACTCCGTCGCCAGCTGAACGCCGCCGTGGATCGCCTTGAGCTTGAGACCTGCCTTATCGAAGATCTCTTCATACTTGTTGATAAACTCAGCCTCGGCCTTCTCGTAAACGACCTTGTTTGTCTTGGCTTTGCTGTCCTTGGCAACGAGATACCAGCCTGTAACAGGCTTCTGGAATCTTCCGTATTCCGAACTGCTCGTCTCTCTGCTGATGAATTCCGTGATCTTCTTATCAGACAGCATCGGTGTATCGATCCTGTTGGCACGGAGCTGCGGGCTGTTGAGTATGAGCGTTACCTCGGATTTGGGCAGCTTATAAGTCTGCCATGCCGACTTGATGGCCTCGATGACCATATCCTGATCCATGACAACGCCGTTGAGTACAGCGCCTTCCGGGAGCGGTGCGGACACCAGCTTGGTTATCTTGATGCCCTTGCCCGATGATGATCCGGATGCTATCTGAATATCTTTATTCGAGAGAAAAACAACTTCAGACATTTACGATATTTCCTTTCTTCATTTGCTCTTATTCATTGATCTGCCTCATATTATGATCCCGCGCCGATCGACTGGTAGGACTGATATATAGGCTGGATAATAGCTATCATGATAAAACCTACACCGACTGCCATGACTACGACCATGACAGGTTCGATATAAGATGTAAGACGGAGCAGTGCCTGTCTCGAGTAGAAATCAAGGTCTTCTGCGACGGATTCAAGCATCGTGCCAAGCATACCTGTCTCCTCGCCGACCTTGATGGTGGCCGGGAGCTTGGATACAAAGCCGTCAACGGTCTGAAGCGCCGTTGACAGGGGAGTACCTCCTGCGACCTGTCTCTCGACCTCTTCAAACTGCTTCTCTATGTATGTATTGCCGATAGTGCTCTTGGAAATGCTTATGCAGCTGTGGATCGGGATTCCTGATGAGTACAGGGAGCACATGGTGCGTGCGAACCTGGCGGAATAGATAACTTTCAGGAGCTTTCCCCACTTGCCCTTCACCTTGATCTTATCGATCGTGTATCTGACCGAAGGGATCTTTTTGATCATCTTGCCGAAGATCACCACCAGTATGATGACCACGAGAAGGATGTACCACTTCGTCGCAACAAGGTCGGATATGCCCATCAGTATCCTTGTGGGGATAGGAAGCTCAGGCATTGTCGAGAAGATATCCTCAAACTGCGGAAGAACATAGCCGAACAGGATAGCCATAACGATGACCAGAAGTCCTGCCAGTATCTTAGGATATGTCAATGAGTTCTTTGCCGTCTGTTCCAGCTGTGCTTCGTTGGTGTACTGGTCAGCAAGACGGAGACATGTCGTATCGAGCGTACCTGAGGTCTCCGCCGCTCTGATCATGAATACGAGCAGGGGAGGGAAAGCAGGATTCAGTTCCTCCATGACGTTTGACAATGCCACGCCCTGAACGATACGGTCACGGAGTTTGATATACAGCTGGCGCTCGTAGGGACCGATCGATTCGTCGTTGGCGATGATCTCGAGAGCCTTTACAAGGGTAACGCCGGATTTTGTCAATGTTCCGAGCTGGCGGCAGAAATCGGCCAGCTTCGGCTTCTTCAGCTGCTTCAGCGCGATCTGCTTGGAGACAGGCTTTGCCTCAAGGAGCAGCAGTCCCATCTCGTGGAATCTTCTCTGAAGATCTGCTTCATCGGCGGCTTCAGCCTTACCCTTAACTATCTTTCCTTTGTCATTCTGCGCCTGATATCTGTATTCCGGCATTTTATGATGTCCTTCCTTACTCTTGTTGTACTCTATTCTGACTCGAACTTAAACACTTCAAACGAATAATACACCTCGAAATCACCGACCGTGCCGGCATAAGCATTGTCTCTCACACCGGAATCGGCATAAACGACCCTGTAGAGTCCTTTCCTGTATTCGAAGCTTATCGGGGTCTTATTCATATCATCCCAGTCGTAGAGGATAACAGTGCCGCTGCGTTGGGACAGATCCCTGATCCTTTCCGCCGCACCTTCAGCCAGACCCGTGGAACTGTTGGGGTCGTATATGGACGACATATCCCCGTAATACTCGGTCCCGACAGCACGGAGGGCCCTTCTTATGTCACGGGCCTCCTTGAAAGCCTGTCTGCCGCCGACATCGATAGCCGCCCAGAAAGCAAGTACAGACACAAGGCTGAATACCACGACCGTAATCAATACGATCCGTATTATCTCCCTTACGGCACTCTGCCTGTAAAACTGTGTGCCCTCAAAGTGTGCGTCGTTAGGTCTGTTGTCTGACACCTGCCTGTTCCTCTTGCACCATGAATATGGCAATGAGAAGCCTCATAACCCGAATTTATTATATCACAGAAAAATTTGACATAAATATCATAATATCGACTTTTGACCTTGGTAACACATTAGTAACAAATTTAACAAAAAGTTATCCAAAAAGTCTTTCAATGTGTCAGGGTCTCATATTATAATATAAGCGTATTATTGCCTTACCATACCCGGCGATATCGGAAGGACATATGAGACTGATAAGAACTGAGATGAACAACAGCAGCAGAAGAAGACGTGCCCGTCACGGCTTTACTCTTGTTGAGCTCGTAGTTGTTATCACTATCATTGCGATAATCGCTGCGGTAGGTATTACGGCGCTGATCGGCTACATAGACCAGTCCAGGTATGAGAAGAATGCACAGAATGCCATTACGGTATATCAGGCCGCACAGACTGCCCTTATGCAGAAGACATCCGGCGGATTGATCGATCCCTGGACTGACAGTCTCGTTAAGAGGAAGCTTTCATCCGCTGAACAGAACGCACTGATCGAGGGACTTGATCAGGAGAATGAATCCAATCACACGAAGCTGTCCCTGACATTCAACCCCAAGACAACAGGTAATCCGGATGACAAGTGCCTGTATGATCTGCTATCCGGATATTTCTATGATTCGTCCGTATTTGCAGGCACCATGGCCATAGAACTCGATGTAACTGCAACATATGGCAACGGCAAAGTGAATTATTCCGCTTCGGTCCTTACCGCTTTCTACTGCGAACAGAACAACTCAGAGAGTGGCGGATGGGATGACATCTGCCTGAATACAAAGGGCGGCGGAACTGCTGACGGCCTTCCTTACAGGGATAAAACTTACAGAATAAAGACGAGCCATGTCGGACTCTTTGACGGAACGTCAGAATCAGTGAGCGGTCCCGGCGGGATCCTTCCCGTAGCACTTCCTCACACATTATCCTATGAGCTTGACGGACATCTCATTGCCGATTCGACCAATACCGGATATCTCTTCAATCTCCGTAACGGTGAGACTCTGGATGTGGCGTGGGCTATTTTCGATCTGGATGAGGATGCTCCTTACATGGATCATGATGAGAACATCAAGATCATCCTCCATACTGCCGAGGGTGCTGTATTCGGTAATGCCTCTTCTTATGGCGATGTTGAGCTTGAGATATCCAAGGATAAGATGCAGTCATTCCTTAACAGTATTGCAAGCCGCTCCGAGACGACAGTCTATGAGAGCATGAACAATAATTACTACAACATCACGAGGACATCCAAGGACGGACTGATCAATGTTGATGTCACGGTTGGCGGCAGCAGCAAGGGAACATACAGCTTCCCGATGACGATGACAAGGGTTATCGGTGACGGCCGTAAGGGATGCCCAGACCTCAGGAAAGGTTACTACGAATTCAGACTGTCTCTCGACTGCATGATGACAAGGGCAGATGAGAGTGTTGCCAGCGCTGACCGTTATAACGCCGAGAGACTCTTCGATAAGACACCAAGGAATATTTACGCTACATTAGAGGGCGAGTTCACCACATATCTTGAGGACGGATCGGCCAAACTTAAGAAGATCGCTCACGAGGATGCGGTTATCGCCGCAAGAGCTATTGACGATCCTGTGTACTTCACAGGTATGAACAAGGTCAACGGCGTAACTAACTATTGCTACTTTGTAAAGCCGGAAGCCGCTGCATACGACGAAGTGGATGACGAAGAGAACGATATAACCGGCAGATGTATTGTTAATACGATATTCGGAGATAAGAAGTACAGCAGTGAAGCTAATGGTACTTCATGGACATCTGCGGGCGGTAATGCTGTCATTACTGCATTCAGACATCTCTATAATATCCGTCAGATCGAGAGCGGTACTGTCACATACCGTATAGTCAGCGACCTTGACTGGTATATCAACAAAACCGGAATGATGACGGTAAGTGAAGTTAGGGTTTACGCATCACAGGCGAATACCAACAGGAACAATCTCGGCTATCAGAATGTGAGATACAGGACGCCTGCCACCTATGAGACATCCGGTATCAGTATCGTATCATTCCCTGCATTGAATACCCTGAAGTCAGGACAGACTCTTACATCAATGTCCAAGGCTGACGGTGAGAAGTTCACGATCAATAACGTTCAGATGCGTACTGCTTCGTTCATAAACAAGACGGATCTGTCTTACGGCCTTATCTGCAAGAACCTGGGTACGATCTACAATATATACACAAATAATCTCAATCTTGTGCTTGTTAACGTAAAGGATGGAACGGCAAGTGACTACAACAAGATTTGCCCTGATACTCCGGTTACCTTCGAATTTGGTGCGTCTATACCAGTTGATGCACATCCGGTAGGCGGTCTGGTTGGAATCAATTCAGGTAATATCGGTTCAACTGTACTAACAGACGATAATGTCAACACTATACGCATGAGCAATACAATAATTATGACCGGCAGTTACTGGAAAGCAAATAATAACTGTCATGAGGTTGGTGGTGTAATAGGTACATTCATCAATTCCGGTTCGATGAGCGGAGTTATCAGATTTGACGGATCGTTTGCTGTGGTCAACGGCGGTAAGGATGCTGCAGGTATTCTTGGTGACTGCAAGAGGGATATTGGGGCAAGGCTTGTTGTGGACGGCCGTCCCACAAGGGATGCACAGTCTGAATTCTCATTGCCTGTGAACTCTCTTACAGGGAAAAAGCTGAGCTGTGTTGTTATAGGAAGAGGCCATGTCGGAGGTGCTATCGCTTATATCGAGAAATGTGCAATGACTTACGCCCCGGGCAGAGAGCTGACACCTGACGATCTTTCTGTCAACAGTACGACAGGTAAGATCACTTTCCCCAAGATGGATGACGAAGATTACATGATCGATGTAAATCTGCCTTCTGATTCAATGATCGTCAAGATGGGGGTTATCGGAGACAGTAGTGTCAGACATATCGGAGGAGCAATCGGCTCGTGGCTTACGTGTTCAGGATCCTATGTGGGTATCCGCGTTAATAACCAGGGCAGCATATTGGCTACAGATACTTCCAAAAATGTTCTCTGTGGCGGAGCTATAGGCAGAGAGACCACATCTTCAATATCAACGGTGTATGTCGATATTGTAAACGGTATGAATTCAAGAGTGGGTTCTTTGAGCAATACTACCGGTCCTGTATCTACCGGCGGCGCATTCGGCTTGATCGAAGGTACGAGCGCCACTGCTCTCAGGTCCGGGACACTCATGATCAATGCCGTTAATGATGGCGTTATCGTATCAAGGGGAGCTGCTAACAGTTACGGCTCAGGTGGTGCTATTGGCGGAGTAACCACTTATGTTACTTCACCGCTCTATATCAGTACTGTTAATAACAACCAGTCCCAGATAATCGGTACCGGAAATAATATAGATAATTCCAATGGCACCGGCGGTGCGATCGGATCAATGCCATTTAATAACAGTACGACGATCCCTACAGGTTCTGTTGTATATGCTGAGAATCACGGCTATATAACAGGTACCCACCGTGTAGGCGGAGCTATTGGTAATGCTGCACGTATAGAAGGCAGCGTATATGCAGCAAATTATACATGTGTTTCCGGCAAGTCTGCTACAGTAAATGGCGGACAGTATGTTGGCGGTGCTATAGGAAGTGCACTGATGTCCAACTACGGAACGGTTCAGTCGATCCTGCATCAGGGTGCTGTGATCAATGGAACCAGTTTTGTCGGAGGTGCAACCGGAAAACTGCAGGGTCTTATGCAGGAAGGCGGTGTTGTCAGAACTATTGTCAAAGGAACTTCTTCCGTTACCGGTTCCCAGTATCTTGTTGGAGGTGTCTCAGGTGATGTTCGTGTTGACGGCACCGGAAGCAGTGGCTTGATCGAACTGAAGGGTGACAGCTCTGTTCCTGTTCTTACTGTAAGCGGTGGTGCTGAATACTCGGCAGTCGGTGGTGCCGTAGGATTGCTGAGATCCAATGTAGCAAATGCAGTTAAGGTATCTACACCGACCCAGTCCGGTTCTGACAGACTTGTAATTCTCGTGGATGGCGGAAGCGAAGTCGGCGGCGCTGTAGGTAAACTCCGTTCTTCCAAAAATGACAGCAGTACCCCGACTGTAGTTCTTAACAACGACGCGACAGCTCAGAATATCAATGTTGACATCAGCGTAAAACTGCACCCGAATTCTCACATTGCCGCAGGTAATGGCGGTAATGTCGGCGGTGCTGTCGGATTGATAGAGACATCAGGCGGTACATTTGGCGGACACATAAGTGTAAGTTCAGCTGCAGGCTCCTCTTCCGGTGGATCATATATTCTGGGTAACGGAAGCTGCGTCGGCGGTGCTGTCGGTCACTTTGTGAAGTCTGCACCGAATAATGTCAATACGGCTTCAGGCATCAATGTTGATTTCTCATCCGCTGCATGGCTCATCCGTGCGACCGGACTGTCTAACAGCGACGAGGCAAACGTCGGTGGTGCTGTAGGATATTTTGAGGGTGCTGAGAACGGCAATACCGGAACAGATAACACCGGATTCCCTGTCGATGTTAAGCTTGGTTCGTCTACGGTTCTTTCGAATGGCTCCAACGTTGGCGGTGCCATCGGTAAGAACATGATCCACAACGGCGTGATAACAGTATCGGCATCCGGCTCGATCAGCGGTTTCGATAATGTAAGCGGCGGTATCGGATACAACAAGTCTAACGTTACAAGCATCACCACCGTTATAGCAGGTGAGGTGGAAGGCAACGGAGATAATGTCGGCGGTGCAGTAGGACTGACAGAGAGGACTGTCAGATCAATAGATGCGACGCTTAATTCCGGTGCTGATATCAGCGGTAACTATAATGTTGGCGGTGCGGCAGGACGCATAGCATCAGAAGTCACGGATGTTGCCATTACTGTGGACAGTATTTCTGTAAAGATCAATGCTAATAAGTCTATCACAGGTAAAGAGAACCTGGGTGGTGCTGTGGGTATTGTCGGTTCCAATCTGATAACCAAGGATCTTATCATCAAGAGTATAACGGCTGAGATCAATACCGGAACGCCGATAAGCCAGAAGTCAGGCAGTTACGATACTGCCTGCATCGGAGGCGTTATCGGTAATCATTTCAAGGGAACACTCAATTCCATCAGTCTCAGCGGAACAGGCGGAAGTGTCAATCCTTCATCTGCCAACAGCGACGCTCCTGACCGCACTGTTAAGAAAGCTGCTCTTATAAGCGGAAAGGGAATGTATATAGGCGGCGTTATCGGAAGATCCGGAAGGAATACAACTGACGGTGCCCTTACAAATGCAAAACTCTTAAATCTCTCAGTTACCGGAGTCGGTATTTGTGTTGTATCGTCTGATAACTCACAGTATATCGGCGGATGTATCGGAGGCTGTTTTGCGAACATCGGCGATAATAATAGTACTGCCACAATGAACGTCAATACAGTAAAGACCGTATTCAGTGCGTCCACATACGTTGGCGGATTCAGCGGAATAATGAGAAGAGCGACTACATCGGATATTTACAATGTCTACATGAAACTTACCGTCAATCTTTCCGATGCTGATATAGCAGGCCGTTCTTTTGTCGGAGGCGCCTTCGGAGAACTTGACGGTGCGATAATCAGAGGCAGGATCGATGTCGTTATGGATAATGGGACAAGGATTGGAGATCACAAGGGTATTCTGGAGGCTGAATCCGATGAGGAAGCAGACACCGAGGGATGTATCTGCGTAAACGCCGGTGGTATTGCAGGTAAGTACCAGATTGCGAATGGTCAGGGTACATTAGGTAAGATATCGCTCAATATTAATGATAATGAGAGCATGATCTTTGCCGGATCCAGCGATTATTCCGGTCTTTCCGTCACCGAGAGTAATACAGGTGTTGGCGGTGTATTCGGTCAGGTCTGTGGACATGCCAATAATAACAATGCATGCCACGGTAATTCAAACTGCGGAACTGATTTCGAGGCATATGCATATCTTATATGCCCGAATCCTGAAGTTTCCGTATATTCCGCAAATTCACATGTCGGAGGATTTACAGGAATAATCACCAGCGGACAGGTCAAAGGATGCTTCTCAACCGCTGTTGTTAAGGGTGAAGGTGAGAATGCATGTGTTGGCGGATTTGTCGGAAGATTTGATAAGGGAACGATCAACAACTGCTACTGTGGCGGACATACAGTCGGCGGTCAGTATATCCCTCTTTATGAGAATATCATCGGCAAGAACAATGTCGGCGGTTTTGTAGGATATATCGGTCCGGATGTTACGCAGGTCAAGCAGTCCTATTCCACTGCTTCCGTACGAGGTATTAATTATGTAGGCGGTTTTGCAGGTCAGATCTATTCAACCAAGAGCGGTCTTATAGATCAGGACTACTGTACGGGATTTGTGCTTCCTGAATTTAGCTCGTCCGATGACAGTGGCAGCACTCAGTACTATGGATCATTTGCAGGGTTTGTGCGTAACGCGAGCGATGCTGTATTCACCAATTCGAAAGTCGTTGAAGCCATCAACAAGGACATGAGCAAAGTCGGTAATATTACCGCTACGATAGCTGACGGTAAATTAAGGCTTGCAAAGTGGAACGGATATGGGAACGATCACATCAGGATCAACAAGGATTCCATCTATCATAAGACTGCATTCGATCCTGTGCTCCAGGGCGACGATGTTGAATTCCCTCTGAGAACATTTATCTCCGTTCAGATCAGCGGTAAGTGGGAAGGCGTTCACTATGGCGACTGGCCTGTTGTTCCTAACGAGGATAGAGTCATTACTGACAGTAATGTTCTGTTGGCTCAGACGGAGATACCTTATAACGGTTCCAGTGTTGAGCCTGCTGTAACGGTCACGTTTGGCAGTACTGTCCTTGCGGAAGGTACTGACTACAGGCTCGTTTATTGGAGGAATTACAAGATCGGAACTGCTGCAGTTATCGTAGTAGGAACAGGTGAGTATTACGGAACTGTTGTTAACTGGTTTGACATCACACAGGCAAGCATCGACGGTGACGACTTTGATATTTCTGTTCCTGAGACGGTTCCTTACAACAATGGCGAACCTGTCACACCTCCTGTAACTGTTACTTACGGCGACGTTACTCTTGTTAAGGATCGTGACTATACTCTGGAATTCACCAACAATATCGAACCCGGTGAAGCTACTGTTACGGTCACAGGTCAGGGCAACTATACAGGAACAGCGACTGCGGCATTTACGATTCTGCCGACGTTTACGGTATCATTCGAGACTTACGGCGGAACAGAGATCGCACCGCAGATCGTAGTATCAGGCGAGAAGGCTGTAAGACCTGCTGATGATCCGACAAGAACAGGTCATACATTTGATGGCTGGTTTGCTGACGATCAGTTCTCAGAAGAGTTTGATTTTGATGCGGTTATAGATGGCAATAAGACCGTATATGCCAAGTGGATCGCAGAACAGTTTGAGGTATCGTTCGTTACCGGTACAGGCGCATCAACGGTCGATCCTCAGACGGTTGACTATGGTACGACCGCAACAGAGCCTTCCAAGCCTACGAGAACTGACTACACGTTCATGGGCTGGTATACGGATGAGCTTTATACTTCCGCGTATGATTTCGCGACACCTGTAACAGGCGATCTGACGCTTTATGCAAGATGGATAGAGAACCCGATCGTATCGTTCAATTCCATGGGCGGATCAGAGGTTCAGAGCATAAGTGTTGAGTACAATACACCTGTGGAGAAGCCTGGTGATCCTACCAGAAGTGAATATACATTCATGGGATGGTTTACTGAATACACTTGCGAGGATTCCTCCAAGTATGATTTCAGCACACCGGTAACACAGTCGATCGAACTGTTTGCAGGGTGGAAGAAGACGCCGATCGTTACTTTCGATTACGGATTTGATTCTATCGTGATCAGAGTGCCTGTGCCGTATGGAACGAAGGCTGAGGAGCCTGAGGTTGTAAGGCCCGGATATTCGCTTGACGGCTGGTTCTTCCCGGACGGCAGTGCATATGATTTCGATGAGATCGTGACGGAAGACATCATGATCCATGCAGAGTGGTCAGTATCTCAGACGTTCGAGATCACCTTCGAGACGAACGGCGGAACACCGATCGATACATTGACTGTACTGTCCGGAAAGACGCTGAATGATTACGATGTTGAGACAACAAGAGAAGGTTACATATTCAGCGGATGGTATGTTGACCCCGCTCTGTCCAACCAGTTCAGCATGGATACTGAGATCAGAAGAGACTTTACACTGTATGCTAAGTGGGTTGAAGACCCCAGCCTGCAGGACTGATGTGAATGGAGCGTAGTATGAAGGACCGAACATCTTTATGGAAGCGCGTGATCAGCAAACTCCGGGATAATGACGGAACAAGTCTTATCCTTGTGACTGTCATTGCCATAATCATCGTTACCGGCATTATCATCCTTCGCGTGACCATGAGTTCACTGTGGGCTTCAGCAGATAAACAGCTGAGTCAGGATCAGGCATACATGATGGCAACCAGTATGGGCGATTCGATAGATGAGCTTATCAGGAGCGGACAGCTGACTAATCTGGATAGTGTGAATAACCTTACTGACAACAGTGTCAAAGATGCTATCCCGAATTCAGAGATCAGCGTCAGTGTAACGGAGCAGGGTGGCGGCTATACCGTCATAACTGTACATGCACGTGTGGCATATTCGGAATATGATTACAGACTGGTGTACTTCAAAGCCGGTTCAACTTATATGAGGCAGTACTGATATGAATAGTTTATTTCTTAAGATAAAGGAAAGACTGAATAATAAGTCAGGGGAGACCATGGTAGAAGTTATCGTGGCCTTCACGGTGCTGTCGATAATGATGCTCCTGTTCGCACAGGGTCTTGCATGGGCAACCAATACAGAGGCAAGGGCAACGAATACACGTAATGATGCGGATAAAGCTATGATAGATCTTCAGGATAAGCTTGCAGGCGTGAATACGGAGCCCGGCTCACCTCTTCCCGGTGTTCAGATCGATAGATATGTATTCCAGGTAGATGGTCACAATTACGTTGTCTATATCAATGATTAACGGAAGGGGAGAATATGAAGCGGTCTAGCGGCACAGTGCAGAGAATATCATCCAAGAGAGCTATGACTCTTGTGGAGCTTGTTGTTGCTATGGCGCTGACAGCGATATTCGCAGCTGCCTGTGTAATGCTGATCCTTCCCGTTGTGAAGATCTATACCCATTCCACTGACCTTGCAAGGGCGCAGCTGCTGGCAGATACTGTCGCAAACAGCCTCAGGTCAGAGTGTACCGGCAATAATATCAGGTATAAGGGCGACGTGTGGATCACATCCGAAGCCAATGCTAGAATCGACGAAGCTGATATAGATCCCCAGACGAGCGGCGATGTTCTCGTGATCAGAAAGACTGATGATTACTGCGAGACGATCGCTTCCAATTATGCGATCAACAGAAGCCTTTACACATCAGTATTTGAGAATGATACATCTGAGGAAGATGCCACATATGTAGCAGAGACGGAAGGTATTACATCACGTGCAATCTACAGGATGTTTGCAGGTACCACCGGTAGTGAAGCGTCTGCTTCAGGTCATGTCCACTATGGTTACTTCCAGGCTGGTACATCAACCACTTCATCTTATGTGTTCCCGAGAGAGTATTATGATTTTACTGATCCTCTCATGTATGCAGCTTATGACAGATATGTAGTTGACCTTCATTTCTCCGGACTCTCTTATCATATTGACAGCGAGGATGAGACTCCCGCTTACGTGCTGTGTGATATCGAGATCATTCAGCCGGGTGTAGGTACTGTATATACAAGGCAGATAGCGTTACCGTTTAATTGATCATCTGCTGATAGCCAGAAGTAATGAGATATGCGATTGCCGGCTCGAAAATGATGAGCCGGCATTGTTGTGTTGTGCATAAGTTCATTAGCATTGGTATCTTGCTCTTCAGGAGGGCTGGTGTCCCTCAAACTGTACCTGCAGATCAGGTTACGGAGACAGTTACAGGGACAGTCTCTTGAACTGTACCTGCAGATCCGGATACGGAGACAGTTACAGGGACAGTTTCTCCGTCACTGAAATAATGTGACACTTGAGGACCGTCCCCATTTCACATTTTACACATTACAGAAAGAACCCGAGAGCTGATGTTCACGGACACAAAAAAACAGCCGGGGTGCTGCCCCCGGCTGCTGATTGATTAATCAAAACTAACTGGATTAAGCGTTCACGGCTTCCTCCCATTTACCTTCTGCACCATTCCACTCATAGACTGCCTTATTAATGGTAACCTTAATGCCTGTGATAGTCAGATCAAGTGTAGCATCAGCTTCATCGGCGAATGTAATATTGCTAATATCAAAGTCACCTGAAACCTCACCTGTCAGTTTCTGAATCCTTTCTTTTGTAACCCATGCCTTTGCTTCAGTTGCCGTAGGTGTTGTATCATCTCCATAGTACTGAGCTACAACCGCCTGAGCTGCTGTAAGAACTTCGGATGCTGCCTGGTAATCCTTCTTCTTTCTTGCTTCATCGATGTAACCTGTGAGTGCAGGAATCAGCATAGCTGCGAGGATAGCAAGGATAACGAGTACGACGATGAGCTCAACTAATGTAAAGCCCTTCTTTGTCTTTGTTGTTCTCTTCATGTTTCTTTCCTCCTTCTGAGTTGATAAGAAATAATGTTATACAAACCTAAAATGTTCAATTCTTTGGCTGTAACTACACTATAAAGCAAATTGAGTCCAATTTCAACAAAAATGTGGCGAAATTAATCTTTTCTTAATAGTTTGTTCATCAAGTAAACAGCCGGTAAACAAACACCAAACTGGGAAGGCTTCATATTTTGTCCACAAACCTCATAAACGCCTCTCTGCCTGACACACTGCATTTATAGACTCCGGCGTCCTCCAGGACATGGGAGAATACGATTCTGGATCAAGTATTATGATATTTTATTTCTTCGTAGTATTTGATTAGTTTATTGATCGTCGCCTCATCAGATGAATTGATTTCGTTGAGAAGACTGAATAGAACAGGGTTCTCATTCCTCGAGACTACAAGCTGATCAGGCGAATCATCACTGGTATCTCCTAATAAATAAGATGATGAAGTGTTGAACGCTTTTGCGATTGCTTCTATAGTCTGCATCGATGGGGAACGCTCGCCATATTCATAGCGACAATATCCGATCTTTGAAAGGCCGATTTGACGAGCGGCTTCAGCCATAGAGTAGCCCATTCTTATACGGGCTTTTCTCAGATTAGTTGTGTTAATCTGAATTCTCATATTTGTACCCCCTGTTTTACTTGACAGTAACCATTGGATAATATACAATCGTTATCCAATGGTTACTTTATCATTCGAAGCAAGGAAGTGCAAGTGTGAGCAATAAACTGATTAAGATTACATCATTCAATACAATGCTCAATGGATTTTTGGGGACGGAATTCTCATCCTTTTCTGTTTATCGATCAAAGGGACTATTAACTCATCTTCTTAAACGCAAGCATTTTGTTGCAGCAAAGTATATAGACTGTTTGCCTGAGATTATTTCTTCTCCGGATTATATCGGATACCATCAGGGTCATATTGAATTGGTAAAAAGATATAGTGACAATATATTCGTATGCATAAAACTGGATGAAGTCAGGAATAAGCATTATGTATCAACAATGTACGATATAAAGGAAGGCAAAATACGATCATATGTTAGATCTGGGAGGTTGATAAAAGTAGAATGGCTTCGACTTGACTAAGAACACAAACCATGATAGTTTTACTATATAAGAATTGACGAGCAGGAAAGGCACCCTGCGCTCCCTTAGGGGAACCTGATATGATGGATACGCCGCCCATCCAATTCTTAATATAGTAACTATAAGAGCACTCGCTTTTGCGGGTGCTCTTTGTTTGAACTTATATTTTCTCCACAAACCTCATAAACGCCTCTCTGCCGGACACACTGCATTTATAGACTCCGGCGTCCTCCAGGACATGGGAGAAGACGATGGCAACCTGTTCTTTTATTACATTATCTATATTAGATGCATAGACAGTTGCACGCCACTCGTCTGCCCAGTCAGCATGCTTTGCCAACACCTCGTCAGCACGCAGATCGCGGCCTTCGAGTATAGCTTCAGCCAGTGAGGCCAGTTCGCCTTTGAGGCGGGCGGGGAGAACGGCGAGACCCATAACTTCGATGAGGCCGATGTTCTCTTTCTTGATGTGGTGGTACTGCGAGTGCGGGTGGTAGTATCCCAAAGGGCACTCTTCTGTAGTTATGTTATTGCGCAGTACCAGATCCAGTTCATAATTGCCGTCACGCATCCTGGCGATAGGCGTAATGGTGTTGTGCGGCACGCCGTCTGTATATGCCAGGATAAATGCGTCCTCGTCGGTATAGCTGCGCCATGTGGTCAGTATCCTGTCAGCCAGCTCGATGATCTGTGATTTGTCAGAACTGTTAAGTCTGATCACAGACAGAGGCCACCTTACGATGCCGGCAGATACGTCGGAGAAGCCGTCGAAGGACAGGATTTTCTCGATGGGCGCACGCGCCATGGGGAATTCGTAGCCGCCGCCCTGGAAATGGTCGTGGCTCAGGATGGAGCCGCCCACGATGGGAAGGTCAGCATTGGAGCCTGCGATGTAGTGGGGGAACTGCTCGACGAAGTCGAGGATTTTCGCAAAGACGGCACGGTCGATGACCATGGGCGTGTGTTTGCGGTTCAGTATGATGCAGTGCTCATTGTAATAGACGTAGGGGGAGTACTGCAGGAAGTACTCTTCGCCGGCCAGCGTGATGGGGATGATCCTGTGGTTCTGTCTGGCGGGGTGGGTGAGTGTGCCGCTGTAGCCTTCGTTCTCGCAGCATAGGAGGCAGGCGGGATAGCCGGACTTCTTTGCTTTGCCGGCAGCCGCGATGTCGCGCGGGTCTTTCTCGGGCTTGCTGAGATTGATCGTGATGTCGAGGGTGCCGTATTCTGTCTCGGCCGTCCATTTCTCGTCGCGGGCGATGCGGTCTGTGCGGATGTAGTTCGTGTCCTGTGAGAACTTATAGTACCATTCCGTCGCATCCTCAGGCGACACCTCGTACAGCGCCTCGAAAGTTTTCCTGACAACTGAAGGCGCAGGCGTTACAAGCCCCATTATCTTCGTGTCGAACAGGTCGCGGTTTGCCACTGAATCCGATTCGATGAGCCCGTTCTTAAATGCGTAGTCCGTCATGTCATCCAGGATCTCGGAAAGCGCCCTGGAAGGAAGATCAGACGAAGGCTCCGCATACTCTATCAGGCCGAACAGCTCCAGCAGTCTGTTGACAGAATAGATCCTGTCGTCCTCGCTGATAAGTCCGCGCGAGACGGCATAGTTTACCAGTTCCGTAATGTAAGTATTGATCATAAAGACCTCCCGGTTGTTATTACACAACCCTTAACCCGCCATATTTACGTATCTTAAGAACGGCGCATGAACCATCGCCGAACAGTAAGTCCATGTACTTAACATAATCGCTCACTGCGTGGTCCTTGACGAACGCCTGAATAGTTCCCGCAAAACCGCCGCCGTGGACTCTTGCAACGCCTCTGGAACCTGCCAGGACGCGGTCGCTCATCATGAGGGCGACCGATATGTTCTGATGCATCACATCGCTGTTGGGATAGACGTTCTGGAGATACTTGAACGATGAATCCCCAGAGGACTTCACGAGATGAAGGAAAGCAGCCATATTATCATTCTTTACCGCCTGCACGATCTCCTCCACGCGCCTGCACTCATCCCAGTAATGCATGGCTCTCAGTACCGCGCGGTCTCCGAGCTCCGCCCTTATATCATTTATATCATCAAGGAATCTTGTCTCATCAACTGTATTGAGATGCTCTTCCCCGTAGTATGCGGCCACACTGTTCATCTCGTCGGGGATGGCGGCATATTCGTCCGTCAGATTGGCATGTGAACCCTTTGTGTTTGTTATGCAGAGGCTCATGCCCTGCGCGGACAGGTCAAGCTCCAGCTTCTCAACATAAGGTGCATTCTCCGCCCCGAAATCAATATACACGAGACTCCCCACAGAGCATGCCATCTGATCCATGAGGCCGCAGGGCTTCCCGAAATGCGCATTCTCCGCATACTGCCCGATCTTCGCGATCTCCACAGCCGTGATAGCCATATCATTATAAAACCCGTTCACGACTGTCCCTATCAGCGTCTCGAAAGCAGCGCTGGAAGATAACCCGGCTCCGATCAGCACATCGCTGGTGACATAACAGTCAAAGCCGCCTATGTTGTACCCGTAGTTGCTAATGCCCCTTATGACGCCATTAATGAGCGCTGTTGTGGTTCCGTAAAGCGCGGGTGTGATCTCTATATTGCTTATATCGGTCTCGATTATGCTGTCGTTGTCTGATTTGAGCCTGATCACGCCGTCCCGGCGGGGTGATGCGACAGCGATTGCATCCCTGTTGATCGAGCAGGCGAGAACCTTGCCCAGCTGATGATCTGTGTGATTGCCGCAGATCTCAGAACGTCCCGGAGCACTGAACACGGACACTTCCTGATCTCCGAACAGAGATATGAATTCCTGCACGGCATTTATATAACGTTCACGCTCATAATTCAGCCTGAAAGTATCGGGATCGATATCTGACAGAATGCTGTCGATCGCTCCTTCTGACAGTTCTTTTACAAGGGCAGAGGCGGTTATCATCAGGTGTTCCTCCGGGAATGGATATCGGTGAATATCAAAATATCAATGATATTTAATTATACATTATAATATCCAATGTAACACTGTTACTTTTGGCGTTTCGTTGTTATTTCCCTTATTGAGTTATTTGTATAAGAGTTATAGAATTATATTTAGGAAAATTGGAGGTTACGGATGAACGACGAACTTAAAGACATTGTTTATTCCGACCTGTTCAGATATACGGGCAATGCCCGCAGGTTTAAGAATATATACAGAACCTACGTTGATGAGCTGCGTTCCAGCCCGGAGTTCAGTTACATCAGTGCGCTCAGACGCACAAGGTACTACTATGATCAGATATCCCGTTACGACGGATGGAGACATAAGTATTATCAGGTTCTTTTTGCTATGCATAATTTCTGGCTGGACAGACTGTCGCGCAAGTATCACATACAGATCCCTTATGATACGAATATCGGCAAGGGATTCTATCTGGCGCATTTCGGACGTGTCATCATCCATCCCAAGAGCGTCATTGGTCATAACGTCAACGTCTCTACGGGTGTCGTTATCGGAACCCAGTTCAGAGGCAAGAGGAAGGGCTCGCCTACGATCGGCAATTATGTGTGGATCGGAGCAAATGCCATCATCGTCGGCAATATCAATATCGGTAATAATGTGCTCATCGCACCCGGAACATACGTAAACTTTGATGTACCGGACGGTTCTATCGTCATCGGCAACCCCGGTCTCATCAGAAGGAGTCCGGGCGCTACGCTTAATTACATCAATAACACGATACTGTTCGACGAATATAATGTTCGTTCGGATGGTGTCAAGCAGTGGTAGAGTCTTTTATATCCCGCAGGGAGAAGTTCGGTTCAGAGCTGCCTGACAATATGGCAGTCTATCTTTATGCCGGTGAATCAAGGCAGATGAGCCAGGATGATGATTATCCCTTTCTGGTTGACAGGAACTTCTATTATCTGACAGGTCTGGAGCTGGAAGGGCTCATACTTGTTATCATCAAGGAAGACGGAGCGCTTTCTGCAAAGCTTTATGCATTCCCGCACGATGATCATGCAGAGCGATGGCACGGCAAGCGTCCTGACTTTGCCGGTCTTGCTTCCATAAGCGGTCTGGATGAGGCTGACATCACTGATATGGAATCATTTGAGGAAGACTCCTACAGTGTGCTCAGGAATCCCAAGTTCAGGATCGGTATCGACGGTTCTTCGATAATGAACGGTCCCAGGAGATTCCGTGAACAGATGAGTTCCGTGCGCGGCAACGATGATATTATCGACGTCAAGGACATACTTACTTCCATGAGGCTGATCAAGAGTGAAGATGAGATCTCCATGATCTCTGAGGCTGCAAAGATTACCGAGGAAGCAATAGCCGCCATGAAGGAGGATATCAGGCCGGGAGTAACCGAGTATGAGCTTCATACAAGGCTGGAGTACGAGATGAAGAAGCGGGGATCCGAGTTATTTGCTTTCGCGACGATCGTATCGGCAGGGAGGAATTCGTTCTATCTTCATCACGGGATACCCGAGAAGGGCGTGTCCGGAACGGTTGAAGACGGCAGTTTTGTTCAGATCGATGTGGGTGCGCGGTATAAGGGTTACTGCGCGGATATATCAAGGGTATTCTTTGTCGGCTGCGGCAGTGAAGAGGACGATAAGCGAGTAGTGCTGCTTGATCTCATAAGGGATCTGAGAAGGGCGTGCTGGGAGAATATCAGGCCCGGTATGAGCTTTAATGAATTGAACAGGCTCATGCATGAGATGACATTTGATTTTCTTGTGAAGCACGGGCTGGCAACGGAAGATGATGAGGCGACTGTCGCAGCGCATAAGTACTATTGGCACAACACGTCACATCATCTGGGACTGGATGTCCATGACCTGTCTAATGCTCTGCCTAAGGATTACAGGGACATGCCTTTCAGGGAGGGAATGACGCTGGCGGTGGAGCCGGGCGTATATATTCCCGAGTGGAACGTGGGATTCAGGATAGAGGATGATGTGGCTGTCACCTCGGATGGCGCACGGCTCATCAGCAGCGGAAATAAGGATGATCTTCCGGAGGTGATCTTTTGCTGATCGCATTGGAGATTAACACGACTGTTCTTATCGTGATCCTGGTGGCAGTGATCATTGCTCTGCTGGCCGGGTTTTACATCTTTGTCTATCTCATGACGACCGATAAGATCTACCATAAGGTGTTCGACAGAAGGAAGCCCATGCCGCAGGTTGACAGGTCACCCAGGGATATAGACCAGAGCACGATAACGGGGCGTGGACTCGCGTGGTTCTACACAAACAGGATGGAGTTCCTGAACGTGAGGATCAGGGCTTTCGACGGGACTTCGCTTTGCGCTTATTACAGGCCGTCGGCTGACAGGCAGACCAGGAACTGCGTAATACTCGTTCACGGCTATAATGAGCATCCCGCCAATATGGCATGCTATGCGAGACTTCTGATGAGCAAGATGCAGTGTCATGTGCTTATAGTGCATCAGAGGGCTCATCACATGAGCGGCGGCAAGATAAGCACATACGGGCTCATGGAAAGCGTTGACCTAGAATACTGGATCAGGTTCATGAAGAGGAGGTCAGGTCCCGGTGCGAGGATCTATCTGATGGGAAGATCCATGGGCGCCGTCACATGCCTTCTCGCGGCTGCACAGAAGGATATCGATCCTGCGGTGTGCGGTGTTATAGCGGATTGTCCCGGCGATACTCTCATGAACGTTCTAAAGGTGAGCGGCGAGAAACGATACAAGAGGGACTGCACATCGTATCTCAGGAGAGTGAGACATCTTGGCCAGAAGAGGCTCAATATCGATATCGCCAGGTGCGACGTGGTGCAGATGGCGGACAAGATCCGTGTGCCTGTGCTGATCTTCCAGTGCGGTGATGACAATATTACGCCGCCGAGGATGCAGGAGGAGGTCTTCGATTCCCTCAGGTGTCCCAAGAGAATGATAATGGTGGAACACGCCAAACACATGGAGGCTTACGAGAAACAGCCGGCCATGTACGAACGCGAAATAACAAGATTTATTGAAACTTGCGTTATCCGTCTTGTCAAGATGGGCATGATGTAATATAATGCGTGACGACAAACGGGGAGTTCTTAAAGAGGGCTGAGAGGGTGTAATACCGACCCGATGAACCTGACGGATAATGCCGGCGTAGGGAATATAAGATGATGATCTCTGCTTTGGCATGCCATGGTGCATCCCCGTAAAAGTGGAGGTTTTTTTATGGCTGGTAATACAAGTAACCGCGAACATATCATGACGATCGCCGCAGGCGGAATCTGCCTTGGCTTAGGATTTATCCTCTCGAAATTAGTTATCTTCGAGATGCCCATGGGCGGCTCCGTGACTCCCGCATCAACGCTTCCGATAATCCTGTTTGCCATGGCCTTTGGTCCCGGATGGGGATTCCTGGTAGCAGTGATATTCAGTCTTCTGCAGCTGATCGGCGGATATCTGATGACACCTTTCCAGGTGATCCTCGATTACATTCTCGGATATGCGATGCTCGGTCTTACAGGTTTTGCAGGCATGCCCTCTTCAAAGAGGCTTGCTGTCCGCAATCCGCTCAAGAGATTCACAGGCGCCAGCATTATAAAGTCCGTGATCTTTACCATCGTTGCTTACGCTGCAAGATGGTTCTGCTCTGTTCTGTCCGGTGTTATCTTCTACGCAGAATATGCTCCCGAGGGCATGAATCCCTGGATATATTCAATGGCATATAACGGTTCCTTCCTTGCCGTTGATATGGGTATTACGATCGCAGTTATGATCGTGCTGTATTTTGTTCTCGGCGGAGGCAAAAAAGAGTAAAAAGGTGAAAACGGGACGGTTCCTTTTTCACCAAAACGGTGAAAAAGGAACCGTCCCCATTTCACCTTTCTGTGGTATCATAACAATAGTTTTCTATAGCGGAGGGCTTTGTTATGTACGCTACGTTCTGGGCGCTGATACCACCTCTTGTGGCTATCATTCTCGCACTCATTACCAAAGAGGTTTACAGTTCGCTTTTTCTCGGAATATGCTTCGGTGCACTGTTCTATGCGAACTTCAAGCCGGTGGAGACTCTGAAGCATATATTTGATGACGGTATCGTAAGTGTGCTGTCGGATTCCTACAATGTCGGAATACTGCTGTTCCTTGTCTTCCTGGGCATTATCGTGGCGTTGATGAACAAAGCGGGGGGCTCGGCGGCATTTGGCGAATGGGCGTCACAGCACGTTAAGGGAAGAGTCGGTTCCCAGATCGCTACTATCGCACTTGGCTGCCTCATCTTCGTTGATGACTACTTCAACTGTCTTACAGTCGGAAGCGTCATGCGCCCTCTGACAGACAGGCAGAAGATATCAAGGGCAAAGCTTGCTTATCTCATAGATGCCACAGCTGCTCCTATATGTATCATAGCTCCTATATCTTCATGGGCTGCAGCCGTATCAGGATTTGCTCCTGAGGGGACAAATGGCCTGATGCTGTTCGTGAAGGCAATTCCTTATAACTACTATGCACTGCTCACGATTGCCATGATGATACTTATGGCTGTATTCAAGCTTGATTACGGTCCTATGAAGCTTCATGAGAAAAATGCCATCGAGAAGGGCGATCTTTTCACAGTTAAGGAGAGTGCCCAAACCGGAATTAATACAGAGGTCGTGGGCAAGGGCAAGGTCATCGATCTTGTGATTCCGATAATCTCACTTATTATCTGCTGCGTCATGGGAATGCTCTATACGGGTGATTTCTTCGAAGGTATATCATTTGTTGAAGCTTTCGCGAACTGCGATGCCTCTGTAGGTCTGGTTTACGGTTCATGCGGAGGTCTTATCATCACATTGCTCCTGTATATCGTCAGGAGAGTACTGAATTTCAAGGATTGCATGGACTGCATCGTTGAAGGATTCAGGGCAATGGTACCCGCCATCGTGATCCTTACACTGGCATGGACACTGAAGGCTATGACAGACTCCCTTGGTGCGGCTGAATACGTGGCAGGTCTCGTGGATCAGTCCAAGGGAACATTTATGAACTTCCTTCCTGCGATCATATTCCTGATAGCTGTGGGACTTTCTTTCGCGACGGGTACTTCGTGGGGAACGTTCGGAATCCTCATTCCGATCGCGCTGAAGGCTTTCCCTCTGGGTGAAGGCGGCAGCCCCCTGGCGATCATCTGCGTATCCGCATGTATGGCTGGCGCTGTCTGCGGCGACCACTGCTCACCTATATCCGATACGACGATCATGAGCTCTGCCGGAGCCCAGTGCAACCACATTGCCCACGTGTCAACACAGCTTCCGTATGCACTTACCTGTGCTGGTGTGTCTTTCGTTACGTATGTGGTGGCAGGCCTTGTCCAGAATGCCGTAATATCGCTTATCACCGGCCTAGCGCTGATGGTCGTTATGATACTCATAATGAATCACTTTATGAAGCCGACATTCGGTTTGCCCGGGATTGATAAAAAAAGCGCTGATGCTGTGGATAACGGGTAATGCCGTCAGCAGCTTTTATTCCTGAACCTGAACTCGACGATCTGCGATACGATTATCGCCGCGAAAATAACAACGCATCCGATCCCCTCCCTCAAGGTGGGGATCTCTTTTATCAGCAGCGCGGCAGAGAGTACCGCGAAAACAGATTCCAGGCACATCAGAAGTGATGCCGTGACCGGATTTGTATATTTCTGCCCGACCATCTGGAGAGTGTATGCAACGCCGCAGCTCATTATGCCCGAATACAGCAGAGGTACTGCTGCCAGCTTTACATCGTGTGCCGTGGGATGTTCGAATATGAACATCAGGACAAGAGTGATCACTCCTGCGACGGCAAACTGGATGCAGGACAGTTTGACACCGTCAGATTCCGCGACAAACTTATCTATCAGGAGTATATGTACAGCGAAGAAGAATGCGCATATGAGTGCAAGGATATCGCCCTTGTTTATGTTCGTAAAATCCCCGTCCTTCACGGACAGCAGATAGAGTCCTATTACCGCCGCGAACACGCATATCCAGGTGACAGGATGTATCCTGCGCCTGAGAAAGATACCGATGACAGGCACGAAGAACATATAGAGTGCTGTGATAAATGCGATCTTGCCCGCCGACGAATCATTGAATGCGAACTGCTGAAAATTGCTGGCAAATGTAAATACGAGACCAAGGATAGTGCCGTGTAAGAGGAGCTTTCTGTTAACGAGCTTTTTGAAGCTCCTGTTCTTTGAATACTCCGTAACAAGTATAAATACAGCAAGAACAACAGCCCCCATGAAAGTTCTGATCCCGTTATATGCAAAAGGTTCCAGCACGTCGGAACCGACGCTCTGGGCGACAAATGAGATGCCCCATATGAGGGCTGTGAGAAGAAGTAGTATAATTCCCTTAGGACTGGATCTGCGCATGGGTGATATTATATCACAGACACGCCGCACTGATATTACGGGAGGATTCATTCATGAAAATCCTTGTTGCCATGGATTCATTCAAGGAGAGCATGACTTCTCATGAAGCCGGATGTGCCGTGCGCGACGGTATACTTCAGCGTTATCCTGATGCGGAGATAATCGTACGGCAGATGTCTGACGGCGGAGAGGGTTTCGTCGATGCCATCGCGTCATGTGTGCCGGGTGAACGTGTTGATCTTGAGGTTACCGGACCTCTGAATGAACCTGTAAGGGCGTCTTATTACATAACATCAGACAGTAATACTGCTTTTATCGAGAGTGCGTCTGCCTGCGGACTGATGCTCATAGATGAGGACAGGAGAAATCCCTTGTATACAACAACATACGGGCTTGGAGAGCTTATCAGAGATGCAGCTGAACGGGGCGTTCGGGACTATGTGATCGGCCTCGGGGGGAGCGGAACAAATGATGGCGGTGCTGGCATGCTCCAGGCGCTGGGATACAGGTTCCTGGACTCCGGAGGCTCTGATATCAGAAGAGGTGCAATAGGGCTTAAGGACCTTAAAGAGATAGATGATTCCGGAGCTATGACTGTTCTCAAAGGCTGCAGGTTTGAGATAGCGTCAGATGTGACAAATCCTTTATGCGGTCCTTGTGGCGCAAGCTATGTGTTTGCACCGCAGAAAGGCGCGGGAAGGGAAGATGTGGCTCTGATGGACGGATGGATGTCATCATATGCCGGCAAGACGGCTCTTCTGATACCGGATGCGGATAAGGACAGCGAAGGAAGCGGTTCTGCGGGAGGACTGGGGTTTGCTTTCAGGACATATCTCGGAGGCGTTATCGCTTCGGGTGCTGATCTGGTGATACATAAGACAGGACTTGAGGAGCTGGTCAGAAATGCTGATATCGTGATCACCGGTGAAGGCAGGATAGACAGTCAGTCGTCTATGGGGAAAGCAACAGTTAAGATCGCACGTCTGGGAAGAAGATACGGCAAGAGAACGATTGGCATCGGAGGGCTCATTGCCGATGGTGCTGTTCCTGATCCCGCAAACGGATTTGCGGAGATGTATGAAGTGATGAGAGACTCTGATGATGATTATCTTGATCCCAGCAAAGCCCGATATAATATGATCAGGACGGCATCTGCAATTAATATAAATAGACAATAATCTATCTAAATCACGATATATAGATACACGTAAATGTCAAATCCCGTAAAGAAAATTTTGTTTTACTTATCAATGCTCAGGCGTTAAAATAATGGCATGGATATATTCAGTTTTGTGACATTGTTCGGCGGTCTTGCTTTCTTCCTGTACGGGATGACGGTTCTGTCTGATTCGCTCAAGAAGACTGCTGGAGGCAAACTGGAGAAGCTTCTCAAGAAAGCAACGGATAACCGGGTCAAGGGCCTCACTATCGGCGCGATAATTACCATAGCTATACAGTCTTCATCTGCAATGACTGTCATGCTCGTCGGTTTTGTCAACTCGGGCATCATGGAGCTGTCACAGACTGTCGGAGTTATCTTCGGATCTGATATAGGTACGACACTTACGGCATGGATCCTCTCGCTGTCAGGAATCGACAGCAGTGACAGCGTGCTCCTTCAGATACTGAAGCCTTCATGCTTCTCGCTTGTATTCGCACTTATCGGTGTGATAATGCTGATGGTCAGCAAGATACAGCGTCACAGGGATATCGGAACCATGCTCCTGGGCTTTGCCATCCTTATGGAGGGCATGACCATGATGAGCAGTTCCATGGAGCCTCTCAAGGAGATGGACAGCTTTACCACGATACTCACAGCCTTCAATAATCCTTTTCTTGGTGTTCTTGCCGGTACGTTAGTTACAGGTGTTATCCAGAGCTCGGCGGCTTCCATCGGTATCCTGCAGTCACTGTCGATGACAGGAAAGCTTACATATGCGATGGCCATACCGCTCATTCTAGGTGCCAACATCGGTACATGTGCGACGGCAGTACTGTCATCGATCGGCGTTAACCGTGATGCAAAGAGGGTTACGGTCATCCATGTTGCGATCAAGCTGATCGGTGTAACCATATGGCTTGTTGTTTTCTATGGCATGAATGCGATATTCGATTTCTCGTTTATGGACAATACTATCGGTATCGTGGCTATCGCCGCAGTACACTCCATCTTCAACATCGCCAATACTGTAATACTACTTCCGTTCAGTCCGCTGCTTGTGAAGCTTGCGCATCTTATTGTCAAGGAGACTGACGAGGAGCAGGAATTCAAGCTGGACGAGCGTCTCATGCTTACGCCGCCTATCGCTGTTGCCGAGTGCGGCAACTCTATGGTCAAGATGGTAACTAAGGCACGTGAGGGGCTTGATAAGGCTATGGGAATGCTTATGAACGGCTATGACGACGAGTCTTTCGCGTTTATAAAGAAGAATGAGGAGAAGGTTGACGGTTATGAGGACCATCTGGGATCCTACCTCATGAAGCTCACGACCACACAGCATCTTACAGTCGAGGACAAGAACAGGTCATCCAGGATGCTCCAGACCATCGGAGAAGTGGAGAGGATAGCCGACCACGCCAATTACCTTGCCAATTCATCTGAAGAGATATTTACGAAGGAACTTCAGTTCTCTGCTGACGCTCTCGATGAGCTGCACAGGATCATTCCTGCCGTCAAAGAGGTCTATACTCTGGCACTGGAATGCTACCTGTCCGATAATGCCGAGAGGGCAGAGGATGTGGGACCTCTGAGGATCGTCATAAGCGAGATGTGCGACCAGTTCAAGTCTAATCACGTTGACAGGCTGGCGCAGGGCATCTGCACGACTGAGCAGGGTTTTGTATTCAACGATATTCTCTACAGCTGTGTGAGGATCGCGGAACACAGTCTCAATATCGCCGCTATTGCTTACAGATTCAAGTCAGTGAGCGCCACGGATCAGGCAACATACATGCACGATTTCAAGCAGCGTAAGGACCTTATCAGCCAGCGCAAATACAGGGAGTACTATTCCAAGTACAATCCTGAGAATAAAACTGTCAGCTGATGCCGGTAATTACAGGTTTGCGCCGTTGGTGGCCATTACTTCCTTATACCACAGAGCCGAATCCTTGATGGTGCGCTCCTGCGTTCTGTAATCCACATAGATGAGTCCGAATCTCTCGTCGTACCCTTCAGCCCACTCGAAATTATCGAGAACAGACCAGTGCATATAACCAATTACCGGCACATCATCTGCTGCGCGCATAAGCTCCTTCAGATATCTGTGCGTGAAATCGATCCTGTACGTGTCATGCACCTTGCCGTCCAGACATATCCAGTCATGCTCGCTCATACCGTTCTCTGTGACCATCACAGGCAGTCCGTAGCGCCTGTAAAGGTACTTGGGCGCCCAGTACAGCGCCTCGGGTGTTACGGGCCAGTTAAGAGCCGTATGAGGCCTTCCCGTGTACCAGACATCGCTGTATCCGCCGTTGGGATCATTGTGGCTTGCCAGATAATAAAGATTGAATCCGCAGAAGTCGAGAGGTGCCGAGATCATCTTCCACTCATCATCGGTGAAGGGAGGGATCATATCGCCGTATTTGGCAACGAGATCCTCAGGATAGTGGCCGAGATACACCGGATCGAACCAGTAGGACATCGAATATGCGAATCGGTCATGATCACATGCGAATGTCTCGTTATATGCCTTATCCTCCGCCTCTTTAGAGTCGTCGGAAGGCCTGAATACTGACGCGTACGGTGCCATGGATATGAACAGCTTCTGCTTGCCGTGCTCTCTCATATACTTCACAGCCTTGCCGTGTGCCAGGAGCATATTGGCACCGATCTTGAACAGCTCGGGCGTTGAACACTTGGCAAACGGTGCGAAAACCCCGTCCAAATGTCCGCATCCCAGCACACACTGGGGCTCATTGAATGTAAACCAGAACTTCACCCTGTCTGACAGGAGGTCAACGACAACCTTCACGTAGTTGGCGAACCACTCTGAGGAAGCACTGTTCCTCCAGCCGCCTTTCTCTTCCAGCGCATGAGGGTAGTCCCAGTGAAAAAGCGTTACAAGAGGCTCAATGTCATTCTTTATAAGCTCGTCAACGAGATCACTGTAGAACTTGAGTCCTGCCTCGTTGACCGCACCGAACCCGTTGGGAATGACTCTCGGCCAGCTGATGGAGAATCTGTATGCCTTAAGACCGATCTCCTTCATGAGAGCCACATCTTCTTTCATGCGGTGGTAGTGGTCGATCGCCACATCGCCGTTCTCATTATGTTTGATGTGACCGTACTTAGCTGCTATGTCCCAGGTGCTCGGTCCCTTGCCGTCCTCGTTCCATGCGCCTTCGATCTGATATGATGCTGCCGCAGCGCCCCACAGGAAATCATTGCTGAAAGACATATCTGAAAATCTCCTTTTTGATTTATTATAACAGAATGGTGAAAAAGGAACCGTCCCCATTTCACCATTTCACCATTTCAAAAGGCCCTTGTTCTCGGGGAAGAGCAGGGGCCTTTTGATAACGGGAGATTATGAGGAAGATTGTTTACTTTTTAAGAGCCAGTGTCTCTCTTGCTTTGTCAGCGATGGCTTCGGGAGTCAGTCCGAAGTATTCGAGAACAGCGCCGGCTTTGCCGCTCCTGCCGAAAGTATCATTGACGCCGTGGCGGATGACGGGAACAGGGAGCTTGGAGCTTACGAGCTCAGCTACTGCACTTCCGAGACCGCCTATAACGGAATGCTCTTCAACAGTCAGGATGCACTTGCAGTCAGATGCTGCATCAAGGATAAGATCCTCATCCAGCGGCTTTATTGTATGTATATCAATTACACGCGCATTGATCCCCTCTGAAGCCAGGATCTCAGCAGCCTTAAGTGACAGCTGAACGCACAGACCTGTAGCAACGATGGCGATATCGCTTCCGTTGCGGAGGACAGCGCCCTTGCCAAGCTCGAATGAGTATCCGGGACACTCATCTGTAACTGATTCGACAGGTGATCTTCCAAGTCTCAGATAAGCGGGACCATCATAGTTGATAAGTGCTTCAACAGCAAGTCTCATCTCATTTGCGTCACAGGGATTTACTACGGTCATGCCGGGGATGGTACGCATAAGTGACAGATCCTCGATCATCTGGTGTGTAGCTCCGTCTTCTCCGACAGAGACACCGCCGTGAGAACCTACGACTACAACATTGAGCTCAGGATACGCGACGGAATTTCTGACCTGCTCATATGCGCGTCCTGCTGCAAAGATCGCAAATGTATTGGTGAACGGCTTAAGACCGCATGTTGCCATTCCTGCAGCGATACCTGTCATGTTGGATTCTGCGATACCGCAGTTAAAGAATCTGTCTGGATATTCCTGAGAGAACTTCTTGGTCATTGTTGCTGCTGACAGATCAGCATCTAATACTACAAGCTGAGGGTACTTCTGTGCCAGCTCGCACAGTGCTTCGCCGTATGCGGCGCGTGTTGCTTTCTTGTCGCCCATATTATCAAGCCTCCAATCCGGCAAGGTGTGCCTTCAGTTCGTTAATAGCCAGTTCATACTGCTGTTCGTTAGGTGCTTTTCCGTGCCATCCGGCGTTCTTCTCCATGAAGCTTACGCCGCGTCCCTTAACGGTCCTCAGGAGGATCACCGAAGGCTTGTCAGTACATGCACGTGCTGCTGCCAGTGCATTGGACAGAGACTCAAAGTCATGTCCGTCAGCACAGATAACGTTCCAGTTGAACGCTTCGAATTTCTTATCGAGGGGAGAGGTAGGCATAACGTCAGCTGTCTTTCCGTCGATCTGGAGACCATTGACATCGACCAGAGCACAGAGATTGCCGAGCTTCCACTTGGCTGCTGCCATAGCGGCTTCCCATACCTGACCTTCAGCCAGCTCGCCGTCGCCCAGGACGGTGTAGGTGCGGTAGGTCTTGTTCTGGATTTTCGCTGCGATGGCCATGCCGACAGCGGCGCTGATACCCTGACCGAGGGATCCTGTTGACATATCAACGCCTTTGACGTGGTTCATATCGGGATGCCCTGACATGTGGGCGTTGATGGATCTCAGGTTATCCAGATCCTCAACGGGGAAGAAGCCCCTCAGTGCGAGGATGGAATAGAGAGCGGGAGCCGAATGACCCTTGGAGAGGACGAATCTGTCTCTGTCGGGATCATCAGGTTTCTCGGGAGATATATTCATCTCGTCGAAATAAAGTTTGGTCAGTGCATCGATGCAGGACAAGGATCCTCCGGGATGTCCGGATTGTGCCTTGAAAACTGAATTGATGATGCACATTCTTGCTTTGGTCGCGATTACGCTTAATTCTTTCTCAGTCATAAGAATGTCACCTCTGTCCGTAGTATGCGTTAGCGCCATGCTTCCTGAGATAGTGCTTATCCAGCAGAGTCTGCTGCATATCGCGGTGCTCAGGGTTGAGCATGAGTGCATGGTAATCCATGAAGGCCACCTCTTCCATAACGACAGCATTGTGAACTGCGTTCATGGGATCGGTTCCCCACACGAACGGCCCATGGGAATATACTAACACACCTGGAATGGAATCAGGATCCTTTCCCTTAAAAGTCTCAACTATAACGTTGCCCGTCTTGAGCTCATACTCACCATGGATCTCATCGTCTGTCATCGGCCTTGTGCAGGGGATATCGCCGTAGAAATAGTCTCCCTGGGTCGTTCCCATAGCGGGGATGGCCATACCTGCCTGGGCAAAGCTGGTTGCCCATCTGGAATGTGTATGCACAACGCCGCCGATATTCGGGAAAGCCTTGTAGAGAACAACATGTGTGGCAGTATCGCTGGAAGGCTTCCATTTGCCCTCTACGACCTTTCCGTCAAGATCCACGACTACCATATCTTCTTCAGTCATGTTGTCGTATTCAACGCCGGACGGCTTGATCACAACAAGTCCGGATTCGCGGTCGATGCCGCTTACGTTGCCCCAGGTGAATGTGATAAGTCCGTATTTGGGAAGGAGCAGGTTCGCTTCCAGAACGGTTTTCTTCAATCCTTCAAGCATTATCAGAGTACCTCCGTTGCCGTCTTTTCCATCGGCAGAGCCATTATATAAGAAGAGAGGAATTTTGCAAATCCTGCCACGTCAGCCTCATCAGCCATGACCGTGGTGCTGGTGGCGTTCGCAAACACCTTGTTGTCAAGATAATCGGGGAGAGTCTCGCCGTCGTCATGCCACAGCATGTATGAGGCGAGGAGAGCCATTCCGTATGGTCCGCCTTCTCCTGCAGTCTCCATGACGGATACAGGTGCGTTAACGGCAGCACTCAGGATCTTCTGACCGACACCGGGTGTCTTGAAGAATCCGCCGTGACCGTACAGCTTATCGATAGCGACCTGCTCCTCTGACTGGAGGATGTCCATACCGATCTTCAGTGTTGCGAGCGCGGAATAGAGATGTGTTCTCATAAAATTGCCAAGCGTGAAGGTGCTGTTCTGCATTCTTGCAAAAACAGGACGGCCTTCATCAAGATCCGTAACACCCTCGCCTGAGAAATAGTTGAATGACATAAGCCCGCCGCAGTCAGGATCACCTTCCAGAGCGATCTGGAAGAGCTTTGTGAACAGGTCGCCTTTATTGACATCCATGCCCATAAGAGATGCGAACTGACCGAACAGGCTGACCCATGCGTTGATATCGGATGTGCAGTTGTTGCAGTGCACCATTGCGACGGGAGCTCCGTCCGGTGTTGTTACCATATCGATCTCGCGGTGAACGCCCAGAGGATGGTCAGTTACAATCATGGCAAAGTCTGATGTGCCGGCACTTACGTTGCCTGTCCTGATGCGGACGGAATTTGTGGCCACCATGCCTGTTCCTGCATCGCCTTCGCAGGGTGCTACGGGGATGCCGGCCTTGAGAGCGCCTGTGGGATCGAGGAACTTCGCACCGTCTTCTGTGAGGTTACCTGCATCAGCGCCTGCCGGTAAGACCTTGGGGAGGATGGACCTGAGATCCATGCCTGTCAGGTTATTAAACTTCTGTACCATACCCTCGTCGTAATCACAGGTGCTGCTGTCGATAGGGAACATGCCGGATGCTTCGCCGACGCCCATTACTTTCGCGCCGGTGAGACGCCAGTGAATGTAGCCTGCCAGAGTTGTGAGAAATGCAATATCGCCCACGTGGTCCTCTTTGTTGAGTAATGCCTGATAAAGGTGCGCGATGCTCCATCTCTGGGGAATGTTGAAGCCCAGAAGGTCTGTCAGCTTCTCAGCTGCTTCGCCCGTAATGGTATTGCGCCATGTGCGGAATTCTGCCAGCTGTTTTCCATCCTTATCGAAAGGCAGGTACCCGTGCATCATGGCAGATATTCCTATCGCGCCTACTTCGGTAAGATCAGTATCATATTTTGCTTTTACGTCAGCTTTGAGGTTTGCAAAACATGTCCGGATACCCTCATGGACCATATCCATGGAGTATGTCCAGATGCCGTTTACAAGCTGGTTCTCCCATTCGAAATCGCCTGAAGCGATGGGCATGTGATCCTTATCGATAAGGACTGCCTTGATACGTGTGGAACCTAATTCTATTCCGAGTGCTGTTTTTGTGAAATCCATTTGCGAGCCTCCTGTTATTTGAGCTTCCAGATCAGATCCTTGACCAGGAGTTCATCTTCAAGTTTGCCGGGAGTTGTATCCTTGGAAATATGTACGAATTCGATATCGAGCATTCTGGCGAAGTCCCTCATCATCTCAGCAGTGACATCATAGGAAAGCACAGTGTGATGTGCACCGCCTGCGGTGATCCAGCACTCGACACCCGTCTGAAGATCGGGCATAGCGCGCCACATAACGCGTGCTACGGGGAGATTGGGCATGGGCATGATCGGCTTGACACACTCGATGTCCTGAACGATCAGTCTCATCCTGCCGCCCATATCGATGAGGGAGGCTACGATACCCGGTCCTGCCTTGCCTTCGAAGACCAGTCTCGCAGGATCCTTGGCATTCATGCCGATACCGAGATGATGTGTCTCTATCCTTGGTTTGCCTGCTGCAAGGGAAGGGCATACCTCCAGCATGTGAGCACCGAGAGAGTATTCCTGACCTTTCACCAGATGATATGTGTAGTCTTCCATGAATGCGGAGGAGCCGTTTCCGTTCTCTCCCATTGCCTTCATTATCGCGGTGAGTGCGCTGACCTTCCAGTCACCTTCGCCGCCGTAGCCGTAACCCTGAGCCATCAGATGCTGTGAAGCCAGACCGGGGAGCTGCTCCATTCCATAAAGATCCTGGAATGTATTGGTGAATGCCCTGCATCCCTCATGGTCCATCATCTTCTTAATAGCGATCTCTTCCTTAGCCTGATATCTGATCGCTTCGGTATTGTCAGTAGCAATATCGTAAGAAGCTTCATAGACGGCTACAAGTTCATCTATCTCTGCTTCGGTAACCTTGTCCATCTCTGCTACAAGGTCGCCGACAGCCCAGGTATTTACCTGCCAGCCGAGCTTGATCTGAGCTTCCACCTTATCGCCTTCGGTTACAGCGACTTCACGCATGTTGTCACCGAATCTCATGACCTTCATGTCTTTGGATACGGCAACGCCGACAGCTGCACTCATCCAGTCCGACAGGCGCTTATGAACACGCTCATCAGTCCAGTGACCTGCAATGATCTTGCGGGGCTTTCTGAGCCTTGCGCCGATAAAGCCATGTTCTCTGTCACCGTGCGCTGCCTGGTTCAGGTTCATGAAGTCCATATCGATCTCGTCGTTGGGGATCTCCACGTTATACTGTGTTGCCAGGTGACACCAGGGTTTCTGAAGGTCTCTCAGACCGTCGATCCACATCTTGCTGGGACTGAAGGTGTGACACCATGTGATGATGCCTGCACATTCAGGTCTGTAGTTGGCCTCACGGACAGTGTCCGTTATCTCTTTGTTCGTCTTTGCTGTTACCTTGTAGATAACCGGGTAGGGGAGTACTTCCGTAAGCTTTGCCGCTATCTCCCTGGAACGTGTCTCTACTGTCTCGAGGACTTCGTTGCCGTACAGAAACTGACTGCCTACTACAAACCAAAATTCATATGACATATAAAGATAACTCCAATCTGTTTGTTAGATCATTACTTCTTGTTCGCCTTACGTGCGAGGATGACGCTCTGGACAAGGAGGAAGATGCACAGCATTGCTGCAACTGTGATATTCGTCCACCATGCTTCGTCGAGACCCAGTGATGCAACGATATTCTTGATCGTGCTGAGGGACAGAACGCCAAAGAAGGTTCCGATGATGTTGCCGACACCGCCTGTGAGCATCGTGCCGCCGATGATGGATGAAGCGATAGCGTTCATCTCGGCGCCTGCTGCGTGTGAAGGTGATCCGGAACCGACGTGCATGAAGTAAACATATCCGCCGATACCTGCGCAGAGACCGCAGAGTACGTGTGCCATGAACTTGGTGAGCTTAACGTTGATACCAAGCATGTTGGCGCTCTGGTTGTTGCCGCCTACTGCGTAGAAGTTACGTCCGAGCTTTGTCCAGCGCAGTGCTACGAACAACAGGATCACTACAACGAGTGCGACGATGACGCCGATCTCAACATATGCCGGAACGTAAACGCCCTGCTTGTTGACTGCACCGAGAAGAGGTACCGTAACCGTTGTTGTCTTCATTGCCTGGAATTGCTCATTCTGAACGTTGAACTGCGACGAGTTGATTATGGTCGTCATGCCTTTCGCGAAGAAGAGACCCGCCAATGTGACTATGAAGGGCTGGATGTCAAGGTATGCCACCAGGAAGCCCTGTACCACACCGAAAGCGAGACCGATACCGACAGCGAGGAACATTGATGAGACAACGTTGCCGCCGTTGAAGTCAAGGTGTACGGCGCATGCCATACATACGAGGGCTGTTACCTGTCCGACGGAGATATCGATACCGCCGGTGATCATAACAAGGCTCATGCCGCATGACAGGATGATGAGCGATGCGTTCTCGTTGAGGATGTTAAGGAATGTCTGAGGCTTTGTGAAACCCTTGCCGAGGAATACGACGGCACAGACATACATAACAACGAATACTACGATAGTGATTATGAGGAGGAGGCTTGTATCTGTAAGGGCTACGCGGTCCTTAAGGCCTTTCTTGCTTACATTGCTGTTGGTAGACATATCAAGCCACCTCCTTTCTTACACCGGAACCCGGCATGATCTTTTTCTTGAGCTGCATCAGCTTCTCGCGGACTATGGGAGCGCTGAGTACAACGAGGATGATAACGACTACTGCCTTGTAAGCTGAGATTGCGTTGGCGTTTACCTTGAACTTGAAGAGTGTGGTCGTCAGGAACTGGATAACATAAGCACCCATGATAGATGCTGTCATGTTGAACTTACCGCCGCTCAGAGCGTTTCCGCCGAGTGCAACTGCGAGGATGACGTCCATCTCTATGTCTTTCGCGACGACGGAATAGTTGATCGTTGACAGACGTGATACCTTGATGAATCCTGCAACTGCGACGCATGCGCCGAGGATGATGAAGGTGATGAGCTTAACGACCTGAGGATTGATTCCGTTCAGTCTTGAAGAATAAGGGTTGATACCTACGGACTGTGAATAGAGTCTGAGGTTGGTGAACTTGAGGATAAGTGCGATGATGATCATGCAGGCTGCTGCGATGAACACCGGTGTAGGGAGGGGGATACCGGGAATGAAGTTGCCGTAGTATCCGAAGCTGGGCTCGCTGATGATAGGAAGCTCATTGTTGTTGATCCATGCTGCGATGGAACGGCCTGCCGTGTAGAGGATCAGCGTGGCGACCATCGGCTGTATCTTGAAGTAAGCTACGAGTACGCCGTTGAAAGCACCGAAGATCATAGATACGATAACGCAGACGATGAATGCAACGATAATGGGAGCCTTCAGCTCAGTAGGTCTTGAATCTGTTCCGCAGAGAACTCTGAGAACGACTGACCCGGCAATAGCGATGGCGGATCCGACTGAGATATCCTGTCCGCCGGAAGCTGATGTAACGAGTGTCATACCGATTGCGAGGATCGCCAGCTCTGAAGCATTGTCGATTATCGTGATGAGATAGCCTGACAATACGGGATAGCCTGCGCTGCTCTGGTCAAGCGAGATCTTGAAGAATGAAGGATCTGCGATAAGGTTGAAGAGAACCAGGACCAGGAGGGCAGCAAGGGGGATGAACAGCTGGTTCTGTACCAGCTTACCGAGTGCTCCCAGTACGGGATTCTTGGTCTTTAACTTGTTGTCTGATACCGTCATTTGGATTCACCTCCGGCGATAGTTGCCATTATTTTATTCTGATTGAAATCGTCGCCTGACAATTCACCTACGACCTTGCCGTCACGCATGACTACGAGGCGGGAACAGGTACGGATCATCTCGTCGATCTCGGAGGAAATGAACGTTACGCTCTTGCCTTCAGAAGCGAGCTTGAGGACAAGCTTCTGGATCTCGACCTTAGTTCCGATATCGATACCTCTCGTAGGCTCGTCAAGGATAAGATATACAGGGTTTGCCAGAAGCCATCTGGCAAGGATAACTTTCTGCTGGTTACCGCCGGACAGCGACTTTATAGGCGTATCCGATGAAGCGGTCTTAATGCTGAGGAGCTTTATATACTCATCAGCGAAAGCCTCGGCCTGTGCACGGCTGAAAGGTCTGAAGAATCCCTTCATGACCTGCAGTGCCAGGATGATGTTATCCCTTACTGACAGGTCGCCTACGATACCGTCGCGCTTTCTGTCCTCAGGGAGATAACTGATACCGTTCTTCATGGCATCGAGAGGCTTATTGATCTTAACGGTCTTGCCGTTAACCTTTACGGTACCGCCGTTTACTTTATCTGCACCGAAAATGGCGCGGACACACTCGCTTCGTCCTGAACCCAGGAGACCGGTAAAG
Source organism: Ruminococcaceae bacterium YRB3002 (assembly GCA_900099715.1). Lineage (GTDB taxonomy): Bacteria > Bacillota > Clostridia > Saccharofermentanales > Saccharofermentanaceae > Saccharofermentans. Next base: position 92,802 of record FMTG01000010.1, read on the forward strand.
CCATTGACCTCGCCCTTATGGATCTGGAAATCAAAAGGCTTTATGCCTGTGGTTCCTGCAAGCTGTTCAGCTTCATAAACAGGTGTGCCGTTATAATCAATATTCTCTGTATCTGCTTCGCTCTTGATATCGGCAACATCATCGAATTCCTTGCCGAGCATCTTCGAAACGAGCTGTACACGGGGCAGGTCTTCAATAACGTATTCGCCTACGAGTTTACCGTCGCGGAGTACCGTGATACGGTCGCAGACTTCATAGACCTGCTCAAGGAAGTGTGTAACGAAGATAATGCCGACGCCCTTCTCTTTGAGAGAGATCATCAGCTTGAACAGCTTCGCAACTTCCTGTTCGTCGAGGGAGGAGGTAGGCTCATCGAGGATGAGTACCTTACAATCCATATCTACCGCACGTGCGATGGCGACCATCTGCTGTACTGCGATAGAGCAGCTTCCCAGCTGCTGTGTAGCCTTTGCGGGGATAGCAAGTGATTCAAGTAACTTGCTTGCATCGGCATTTATTTTCTTCCAGTTAACTGTGGGATCTTTTGTTCGTCCGATATACATATTCTCGGCAACGGTCAGGTTCGGACAGAGAGTGATCTCCTGATATACCGTGCTGATACCCAGATTCTGGGCATCCTGTGGAGAACGGATATTAACTGCAGCATCGTGTCCCTTAAGATGTATCTCACCGCCATCCTTGGGATAAACACCGGTCAATACCTTGATAAGTGTTGATTTACCCGCACCATTCTCGCCCATAAGAGCGTGGATCTCGCCTTCCCTGAGAGTGAAGTCAACGTTCTCAAGTGCCCTTACACCCGGAAAGAATTTGCAGATCCCGCGCATCGTCAATACTGCGCTCTGTTCCATATTCGCCTCCTCTTCAAAGTAAAAGAATGTGCGATGCGATGGGAATCGCACCGCACATCCTCTGTGTTACTTAATTTTCAACTAAGTGAATCTAAGTGATCAGATACCGTACTGATCTACGTCAGCCTGTGTGATTGTAGCTGCATCGAAGCCCTTCTCGTCCATGATAACGACCTTCTGTGTAGCACCGTTCTTGATGATGTTGTCAATGTAAGAAGCCTGGAAAGGATTGCACTGACCATCGTAGTTCCAGTTGCCTGCGAGGAGCTCTTCAAGTGCCCACTTGTTGCAGTCGAAACCGATAACGATAACGTCCTTGCCAACGCCGTGAGAGATGTTAGCCTTATCAAGAGCCTGAACGGCACCCTTAGCCATATCGTCGTTCTCAGCATAGATTACGTTGAACTTGTCGCCACGGTCGATAACGGACTGAACGATCTGCTGTGCTGTCTCTGCGTTCCACTCAGCTGTCTGCTCTTCTACGAGGTTCCAGTTAGCGTTTGCATTAACCATGTCATTGAGAGCGCCTGTACGGCCGATCTGAGCAGATGAACCCATAACGCCCTGGATGTGGATTACGTTGTACTCTGAGAGACCCTGAGAAGCGAGCCAATCAACAGCCTTCTGACCCTCAGCAGCCATGTCGGATACGATGGAAGCTTCGTAGAGGCTCTCATCAGCATCGATTGTTCTGTCGAAGAGGATAACCTTGATGCCTGCTGCCTGTGCCTGCTGGAGAACGCCATCCCAACCGGATGTACCAGCTGCGGAGATCAGGAGGTAGTCAACTTCATCCTGGATGAACTTCTGAGCTGCTGCGATCTGCTCGTCGTTCTTCAAGCTGTAAGCGAAAGAAGCCTGGTAGCCGTTAGCCTCAGTGAATGTGTTCTTCATGTCTCTGTCGTTAGCTGTACGATAACCTGACTCGTTAGGGTCGTTGTTGATGATACCAACCTTGATCAGATCACTCTTAGCTCCGCCACCTGCTGCACAAGCGCATCCTGCGAGTGCCATTGAAGCTGCAAGTGCACCAGCGAGTACGATTTTTGCAAATTTCTTCATTGTTCGTCTCCTTTTTTCTTCCTTTTTGGATTTGGATTCTCGAGCAGCAGGGCATTCCTTCTGCTCTGACCCTAGTTAACCACAACATATTTGGCCGCACAACGAATCTCGTGTCCCATATTCAGAATGGTTAGGTTGCATAAATGCAGATTCCCTGCCTGCTGCGCAAATACGGACAGATTCCTGCCGCCAACTCGAAAATGTTGGATATCTTATGCGGCATTGTTGAATATCTTACGATTTGCCGTCTTGCGTTGTGACTTTTGCTATCGTGCAGGTTGAACAACAGGACAGATTTGCGTCAAAAATCGTATCATCAAAGATGCGAAAATCGGTAAATAACGAACAATGATTTTCGAGAGGTCGGAGTGTCAGGTCTGCAAGTGTAAAATAATTGTAATAAAACACCAACAAGGTATAATCATCTTATGAGTTTTAAGTACACAGATATAGTGGATAAGCTTGAGGTCGAACTGATGAAGATGCGTCAGGACGGTTCCGTCAGGCTGCCGTCCGAGAAAGAGCTGTGCGCCAGGTTCGACTGCAGCCGCCAGACTGTACGCTCCGCACTGACTGTGCTCGAGAGCAGGGGACTGATCGTAAGGCGCAAGGGGAGCGGTTCCTATCTTGCCGATACCGGATTTCTCCGCAACAGTACGGTTGTCTTCATTACAGAGGATGAGGACAGGTATATTTATCCCGTTCTGATATCACAATTGAGGTATTTACTTCAAAAGAATAAATATAGTCTGAAGTGCCTTGGCACATCCGGAACGATCCGCGGTGAGCGCGAACAGCTCGTCAGGGCGCTTGAAGAGAAGCCGGCCGCGGTGATCATCGACCCTCTGCGCAATGTGATACCGAACCCGAATCTTGGTTTGATAGAGGAGATCGCTGCTTCCGGTGTGCCGGTTGTCTATTTATTTACGTCTTATCCTGTTCCAGTCCCTGAGGATGCTGTCATCGTGAGCGAAGATAATGAAGAAGGCGCACAGGTGCTTGTCCGCTATCTTGCTGAGAAGGGACACAGAAAAATCGCCGGTGTATGGCGCGGCGATGATTCCCGGGGTCTTCAGCGCCTGTCTGGTTTTATGAAAGCGTGTACTGATCTGGACCTGCCGTGCGATGAATCGGATTATTTCCTGTTCAGCGACAGGGAACAGCATGAGCTGACGTGGGAGGGGAGATCTTTTATCCCGCGTTTTATTGATGAGTGTCTGGGAGATCATGATGCGGTTATCTGCCAGAATGATATTATCGCCCACAGGCTGATAGTAGAACTGGGGAACAGGGGGATCTCAGTTCCCGGTGACGTGGCTGTTGTGAGCTTCGATGACAGTTACTATGCAACTCTCGGCAATGACAGGATCACGTCGCTTGGGCATGGGGAACACGCTGTGAGTTCGGCACTTGCTGAGACTGTTGTTGCAGTGGCCGAGCGGCGCCTGGTGAAGACGGAGCCGCTGAAATGGGTGCTGCATATCCGTAATAGCGGGTAGTTTTGTTTATTGTATTTTCTGTTTGTTGGGAGTTTTGTTGAGAGGTCGGCTGGGTGTTCTGATGAGCGTTCGGCTGAAAGCTCTGACGAGCGTTCTGTTGAGAGTTTTGACGATAGTCCCGCCGGGAGTCCCGCCCTGCGGCGGGACCTGTGGCGGGAAAAGCGTGAAAATAGGTGCTTTTTCAGCTGAAATCCCGCCGGGACTCCCGCCTTGTGGCGGGACTTGTGGCGGGAAAAGCGGGTAAAAAGGCACGTTTTCAGCTAAAATACCGCCGGGACTCCCGCCTTATGGCGGGACTTGTGGCGGGATTTTTTCCGATGACACTTCCGATCTTTATCGGAAAACCTGTCGGAAAAAACGCGTAAAATGGTGCTTCTGAGCTGTTTTTCCGATGACTCTTCCGAGCTGCATCGGAAAACCTGTCGGAAAAAACGCGTAAAATGGTGCTTCTGAGTTGTTTTTCCGATGACTCTTCCGAGCTGCATCGGAAAACCCGTCGGAAAAAACGCGTAAAATGGTGCTTTCAGGATTGTTTTTCCGATGACACTTCCGACCTTTATCGGAAAACCTGTCGGAAAAGTTGCGCAAAATGGCGATCCTGAGCCATTTTTCCGACGACACTTCCGATCTATATCGGATAACCCATCGGAAAAATTCTACTTCACCGCCCTAACTAAACAACAACTAGCATAAAAATCCCCCACCTGCACCTAAGTCATAGCGACTGCTGCAGCATGGGGGAACCATAAAAACCTGGTCGGAGTGACAGGGATCGAACCTGCGACCTCATGCTCCCAAAGCACGCGCGCTACCAACTGCGCTACACCCCGATGAGTTACCGTACGATTATAACGATGTACCCCTAGATTTACAAGAGTCGAGATCTTACTACGGCTTTGACTTGAGCTCCACGATATACGGAATATTCCGCCCTTTCTCGCGGACATCAAGTCCGTATCCCATAAGCCAGCCGTCGGTAATCTCGAAACCCACGTACTTGACGGGAACAGGGAGAAGGACACGGTCAGGATTATAGAGCATTGTTGCCACATTGATATCTCTGGGCTTCTTTGTCTCAAGATTAGAGATGAGATAGGCAGTAGTCAGCCCCGTTCTGATAACGTCCTCCACAATTATCACGCGGCGCCCGGTTATATCTATATCAATGTCCTTTGTGATGCGTACAACACCGGTATTGCTCGTGGTATCGGGAATGTTGCCGAATCCGATCATGTCGATAGCAACGGGAAGATCAATACGGCGTGTCAGGTCTGCAAAGAAATACAGTGCGCCCTTGATAACTCCGATCACAACTGGCGGATCGTCCTTATAGTCTTCGGTTATCTGTGCACCGATCTCGTTGGTGCGCTTTATGATATCCTCTTCGCTGATCAGTATTCGCTTGATATTATCACTTTCAAATTCCATACGTTCTCCACGTTCTCCCGCTTATACAAAGATGTCATCCGCCAAACTGACGGAGTCTGTCGATGAGTTCCGCAAAGTCTTTCTTGTAAACGATCCTGATATTCGTGCCCGGATACAGTTCCTGAACCTTGCGCATCTTCTTGTTTTTCTTGGTCACATATTTCTGCTCCATCGTGGTGAGCTCCAGATACAGATCGAATTTCGGCAGGTAGAAATCAGGCGAGAAAGCCATAGTGACGTTGCCCTCCGCGTCCCACTCGATGGGGAAGGTCTTGGGCTCGTAGAGCCATTCAATCTTATACATGTCGAGGATCCGGGCAAACTCCGCTTCGCTCTCGTTCTTGAATACAGGCATCTGCGACTGGTGATCCACTGAGTCATCCGTCATTGTCTCGCGGCGGATCCTGGATCTCAGTTCTCTCTTGGCTGCCAGCGCCAGCACGGAATCAGACATCTCCTCAACGGACAGATGGTCGGAATTGAGCGTCAGATCGTAGAGCGTGTCGTCAGTCAGGTCAACGCCATAGAGCGTGCTTACAAATCTCTTGTGCTTGCGGTCGGCAAGGGTGAGGATCGTATCTGCCTCTTCCAAAGTAATGTTGTCGGCTTTGCAGGTTCTCTGAGCCCTGACGGAATCGCTTGCGATGACTCTTACCCGTACGGCGTCTGTGCCTTCGAGGACGATCGAGGCGCCCATGCCGAGAAAGACAACATTGTGGGTATCATTGGCAACACGCCGTATCTCCTCGGCGAGGAGCACACAGTAGCTCTTATCGGAGTCGGGCGGGCAGTTGAGGTAGAATTTGGGACTCTCGGACAGCTTGGCGGGAATATCGCCTTCGATGCCGCCCCAGAGGTCCCGTATCAGGTCATTGCGCGTTACGACACGGGTGCCCGTCTTGTCTGCAAGATACCTGGCAAGCTCGTCGCCGAGGCTTCCGTTCTGTCGAGAGATAGTAATGACGGGCATCAAGCACCTCCGGATTCCTTTATGAATATATTATACCCCACTCGAAAAAGATTATTGACAACAAATTTCTCATTAGTTATAATTCCTTTTGCTGTCGAGCTCGCCGACTTAGCTCAGTTGGTAGAGCAGCTGATTTGTAATCAGCAGGTCGTGGGTTCGAGTCCCACAATCGGCTCCAGTAGCAAAAACCCCGTAAATACTGCGTTTACGGGGTTTTGGTTTTTAAGCGCACGATCCATTACAGTGAGGGCAACATGACACAGTACGAGAGAATGGTAGCGGGCATGCTGTATGACCCATGCGATGAAGAGATAATGAAGATGCAGATCCCTTATCAGGACAAGCTGTGGGAATTTAATCAGCTTAAGCCGTCCCAGCTGGAAGAGAAGGAACGATATCTGAAGGAAGTTTTTGCCGAGTGCGGCAAGGAATGCTATATCGAGCTTCCCCTGAGAGCAAACTGGGGCGGTCATCATGTGCATCTTGGAGATTATTTCTATGCCAATACGAACCTGACACTGGTTGATGACGGCCACATATATATCGGTACAAATGTCATGGTCGGCCCTAATGTGACATTTGCTACAGCCAGTCATCCGATCGATGCAGAGCTTCGTGACAGGGGACTGCAGTTCAACCGGGATATCCATATCGGTGATAATGTATGGATCGGGGCAAATGTTGTAGTCGTTCCCGGAGTTACGATCGGAAAGAATACCGTGATCGGTGCAGGGAGCATAGTTACAAAAGATATTCCGGACAATGTGGTCGCTGTCGGGAATCCCTGCAGGGTTCTCCGCGAGGTCGGTGAGCGCGACAGGGAATTCTACTATAAAAACGAGAGAGTGGACTGGGAGGAACCCTGATCTGCCATGGAAACCGAACTCTTTATCCTGATCACTGATATTATCGGAACCGTTGCTTTCGCGGTGTCCGGTGCTATGGCGGGGATAAGGAAGAAGATGGATATCTTCGGCGTTAATATGCTCGCGCTGCTGACGGCCACGGGCGGAGGGATCATCAGGGATGTGATCACGGGATCGACGCCTCCGGCTGCTTTCGTTGACCCTTATTTTGTTATAATCGCGGCGGTTGCAGCGAATATCACATTCATATTCGTCTATTGGAAGCACAAGAGCAACAGAGCAGTGCCGGAGAAGGCGCGCGCGATATACGATAAAGTGTTCTTCTGGTTTGATACTTTGGGGCTTGCCGCGTTTACGGCGGACGGCGTTCATGCGGGACTTGCCGGTCCTCATGCTGCAAATGCGTTTCTTGTTATCTTTCTTGGTGTCGTTACCGGGGTCGGCGGCGGCGTTTTAAGAGACGTGCTGTCGCTGGAGATGCCGGTCATTTTCGTAAAGCACATATACGCATGTGCGTCCATCGTCGGTGCCGCGGCTGTGTATCTGATCTACAATGTCTCGGGTTCGGTAGAGGCGGCGATACTGGCGGGATTTTTCTTCGTCTGCGTGATCAGGTTTGCCGCAGCACACTATGGCTGGAACCTGCCTAAGGCGTACAGGGCAGAATAGACCCAAAGCTCCGCATCCCTTACAGCCTGCGCTCCCGCGAAATTATACCTATGAGATAACTGATAAAGCTCTGCAAACGCCAGTATCGTGGGCATTTGCTTTGTCCAAGGCAGTGTTGACATTCCTTTACAATAGATATACATTATATCTATGTGGAGGTGATACTTATGGCTCAGCGCAAGGTTCAGAAGATTAGAGGGCAAGAATATGTCTATATCGACGAGCCGTATTGGAATCCGGAGAAGAAGCGCGGCGAACATAGACGCACCTATATAGGCAAGAACGTAGATGGCGTCTTCGTTCCTAATAACACTTATCTTCTTCAGCAGGAACGGAAGAAGAAAGGGCCTTCTGTTAAACC
>FMTG01000033.1 GCA_900099715.1 Ruminococcaceae bacterium YRB3002
CGTAGATTGAAATAGTAACACTGTACCTTGACAACCAAATTATGCAAAAAACATCTATTTAAGTTTTGCAATACAAGAAACAAGCAGAAGCCCAGCGAGGGACGAGCTGGGCTTCTGCTTGAGCCGACTTCCAAAAGCATATATAGTTTGCTCGACGTTACCATCTGCTGAAAGGAGCAGATATGAGCTATTACTATACTTCGGCTCAATTGAATATGTCTGACAGGATCGCAATTGAGACCGGGATATGCAAAGGAGAATCATTCAAGAAAATTGCAAAGAGAATCGGTAGACATCCATCAACGGTTGCTCACGAGGTAAAGACAAACAGGACCATTGCGAAGGGGCATTTCTTTCTTGGTAATGATTGTAAGTTTGTCAGATCATGTTTTAAGACCGGATTGTGTGATAAAGCTTGTCCATATAAATGCAGAGCGTGTAAAGGTCACGACTGCAGAGAGATATGCGACAGATACATCTCGATGGAATGCAGACGGCCGGAAAAAGCTCCATATGTCTGCAATGCATGCGGCGATAAGAAACTATGTCACAAGACCAAGTATTTTTATAGCGCTAAGTATGCAGAAGCAGCAGTTACCAGACGAAGATCTGAGAGTCGGATGGGAATCAGGATAACAGATGCTCAGTTTGAAGAGATGGATAAATTGATAACACGATGTGTTAAAAAAGGCCAGCCTTTAACACATATCTATGCTGAACATGAACAGGAATTGCCTGTATGCCTCAGAAGTCTGTACAACTACATCGATGCGGGCGAAATGACGATAAAGAATATAGATCTGCGTCGTAAGACCGGATATCGTCAACGAAAGGGCAAGAAAAGCAAAAAGCCTTTCAATCAGCAGTACCGTGAAGGTCGTACATACGAAGACTTTTTAAGTTGTTGCAAGTCCAGTTATCTTTACGAATACGAATCTGTAGAGATGGATACTGTAAAAGGCGTAAGAGAAAGCGGAAAACGACTCTTAACCATGATCTTCAGGAAGAATTCAGTAATGCTGTTATTCTTAATGCCGGACGGAACAGCAGATTCGGTAAAACAGGTATTTAATTATCTCGAGCATGGTCTTGGTACTGAAGTGTTCCGCAGATTGTTTCCGGTTATTCTCACAGATAACGGAAGCGAATTCAAAAGGCCGTTTGAATTGGAATACAACGAGGATATGGTTCCAAGAACCAGCATATACTATTGTGATCCGATGGCATCGTGGCAAAAGCCTCATATCGAGAAGAATCACGAATTCATTCGATATGTAATACCACAAGGCAAGAGCTTAAATCCTTATACCGATGAAGACATCACATTGCTGATGAACAACATTAACAGCATCAAGCGCCAGAGTTTAGGCAACAAATCTCCATATGAGTTGATTGCCGATGACGATGAAGATATGCACGATTTGATGTTTCTAATGGAAATGGACCCCATCCCAGCCGATGAAGTCCATTTAACACCCAGCTTATTCAAGCTGAAATAAACTAAATTCTATTGCAGATGGTAACCGAGACAAGCAGATATTTCCGTATATAAGCGTGTCGCGTTTACTTTTGCATAACGGTTTGCGAGACGCTTGTTTGCTATGCCAGCAAATTACAAATGTCAACAGATTTGTCTGGATTATAGCACGTTCTGCGGTGTCACTGACACCAAATAACGCTCAGAATTAGCTCTAAATCGCCGTTGCGCATAGTTTGGCTGTTAGGAGTCAAGGATTACTATTTCATTCAACGAAGCCGTAAAGATCAAAAAGGAAGTATGCCGTCATGACACTCGCAGAGTCTAACAGGTTCATCAGCGATTACTACAATAACGATAATCCGTCAGAGAGCGACAAGGCTCTGTTCATCGAGGCGATGCTCTGGCGGATCGACCGGTACCACTATCCGGAGGATATGCATAATCTGGCTTTTTTCTATCTGGAGCAGAGGGATCATGATCTCGAGCTCAAGTACCTTGAGATGGCAGCGGAGTACGATTTCCCGCCGGCTTTCGAGGAGCTGGGTTACATCTGGTACTACGGACAGACCGGGGAGGTCTGTTATGAGAAGGCGTGGGAATACTTTACGAGGGCGGCAGAGGGCGATTTTTACGACGTGCGAATCTGGGCCGAGTACAAACTGGCAGACATGTACCACAACGGCTACTACGTGGAGCGCGATGATGCGAGATACAGGTCCATGATCATTGAGATTTATGAGAAGATCACTGATCCGAAGATTCGCTACAGTTATGTGTTGCCCGTTAATGAGGTCATGATGCGCCTGGCTGGTATCTATGCGGAGGAAGGCAGAGCGGAAGAGGCGCTGGAACTGCTTAAGGAGGCGCGCCGCAGTCTGTCGGAAGATATCCGCAGCAACCCGAACTGGTGGGGTAACATCGAGATCATGGGAGAGCTGGTCGGACTCATGCATAAGCTCGAGACGGAGATCCCCGACATGACAAGAAGACAAGATATCTACGACCTGTACTGGATGGCTGACCAGCCATGCAAAGTGGTTTTTATGTACGGTTCCCGCAGATTCTCTGTGGATTGCGCGCAAGAAGAGGACGGAATTATTATCATGTTCGACGGACGATGGTTCAGGAGCGTGCAGGATCTCCTTGAGAAGGCCGTGATCGACGGACGCAAGCTTGTGTACATCTACGATGAACTGCACGGCATGGAGGTTTACTATGAATGAGTTGATTTTGAGAGATACAGGTGACTATAAGAAGTACGAGGAACTGCTGCTCAAGCGTGACCAGCTCTACAAGGAGGCCTGCTCCATCCAGTGCAGCTACCTGAAGGAGTTTGGCGCATTGCTGCTGGAAGACTACGAGTTGAAGGTTGAGTGCATCCGCATCAAGAAAAAGATCGCCTACTGCCAGGCGGCAATCGCTCACGGCAATCTTTTGGATGTTGAGGCGATGGAGCGCACAGTAGCGGCTGCAATGGCGGCGTACGAGACGGAGATCAAGCGGATGATCTCAGACAAGGCAGCGGCAGACAAGGCTTCCGTATCACCGTCGTACAAGGTGGAACGCGCCAAGCGCATATACCGCCGTCTCGCCAAGATCCTTCACCCGGATCTGTGTGCAGCCGTGACTGAGAACGAGGAACTCCGCGCCCTGTGGGAACGCATTGTTATCGCGTATCACGCCAATGATGATGTGGAGCTGGAGAACCTGGAGGTGCTGGTGAGGCTCAAGATGAAGGAGCTTGGTGACCTGACTGATGGTGCATTCACCGTGATCGGGAATATCGAGGAGCGTATCGCTGCTATCGAAGCGGAGATCAACGACATCGTGACGACCGAGCCGTACGTCTATATCGGATTGATGTCTTCCGAGGCCAGAATAGCAGAGAAGAAGGCAGAGCTGCAGAAAGAGATCGACGAATATAAGAAGTATTGCGCAGAACTGTCCGAAGTGCTGCGTCAGATGATCGACGAGGGAGGAGGTGACCTGACATGGGTACAGGTGTGAACGACAACATGAACAACAGCCTTGCCGCGAGCAAGACCGGACTTATAGTCTCGGCCGGCGAGGGCGGGATCGGTGAACTGCTGAAGCCGCTGAGCCGCGAGATACATCTTTTCGATACGTATATAGCGGGAACGTCCTATCTGAAGGATCCGTCGGTGCTCGACCGGATAAGTGCCGGCGACAGGCTCCTCCTGATGCGCGAGGACAACAGGTTCGACGACAATGCGATCCTCGTGCTGAACGAGGCCCGTGAGAAGCTCGGGTACGTGCCGGAGAAAGACAACGTGGTCTTCGCGCGCCTGATGGACGCGGGCAAGCTGCTGACCGGCAAGATCAAGAAAATCGACAAGAAAGGCACATTCCGGCTGATCGGGATCGAGATCTATATGGTCGATTTCTGAGACGCAAAATGTGTCATAATATATATGACCAACGCGAAAGGAGGCTGAATATGAGCTGGAATGATGACTTTATGGATTTTGTAGGGTTTATGACTGACGGTACCGGTGAGCTGGATGATGATGAGTGTGTTGTATTCGGGGATGAGGATGAAGAGAAGAAGAATGATGGAAGTGAAGGGTGAAGGCGGACTATGATCTATACATGGACCCAAATCTCAATACTTGCAGAACAGGTCCATTGAGTTCGACTCATTTTGCAATAATTATAATTTAGGTCCATAAATCTTCTCGAAAAAGCTGGCCTGAGTGTATTGTGCAAGCGTGGCAGTCCCGCCTGTATCATATATATGTTATATATTGCAGATATTTGCCACTGTGCGCTTATGCACCGCATTAACCATGGACCTATATTTGTATATTTTTAATATGAGTCGATCAGCATGGACCCAAATCTAAATAATTATAGAATGAGTCCATTGAGTTCGACTCATTTTGCAATAATCATATTTTAGGTCCATAAAACATCTCAAAAAAGCCAGCCTAAGTGTATTGTGTAAACGTGACAATTCAACTCATATCACATATTTGTTTATTATTGCAGATATTTGCCACCACCATGCTCATACACCGCATGAACCATGGACCTATATTTGATTATTCTAGATTTGAGTCCATCAGCATGGACCCAAATCCAAATAATTGTAGAATAGGTCCACTGAGTGCACAATGCACTAATAACACCCTTACCAAACAATAGTTATGTTACAATATCTTAGGTTTTCAGAGCTGTAAAGCACCCGCTTTCGCGTCGTGAGAGCCATATATGGAGCATTTGGGAGAAAAGGGAAAATGCGTAAACTAATATCCATAGCACTAATGATCTGTATCTTGACACTTTCTTTGATGGCCTGCAACAGTCAGACCGATAGTTCATTGCCGCAAGCTACCGAATCTACAAGCGTAAGCTCCGAGGAAACAGAGGAAACAGAAGCAACTTCACAAACACCGGAGGCTTCTGAGGACTCCCAGCATCCTCTTTCGTCCATTGAGTTCATGAGGGAGTTGATCGACGAGATCAATCAAAGTGACGCGCAAATGGAGGAGCAGGGGTATCATCCTGTAAGAAAGATCCTTCTGATGTCATTCGTGGAGGAAAATACGCCCTACAACCGGATTGAGGAGATAGCAGCCGAAGGCAGCGGGGTTCATTCTACCGTTGCGATGAGAGTTGAAGAAGGGGACAGCAACGAATCTTCCGTTTTCGCGATGACGGCGGTTCTGCTGGCGAATGGAAAGCCGGTCAGTTTCCGCCTGAACGATAACAGCAGCCAGGACGGGGTCATGACCTTCCCGCTGAATTCAAATCAGGATTACATAATGTCCCTTAGTGCAGAAGATCTTCCGGCAGTCGAAGGCGCGAATAAACTGATGTTGGTTGTCTTCGGATACAGCAAGGATCAGGATTTCTATCTGGAATCTCAGAGCACAACGGCATCTTTCCTGTCCTCCACGGAAAATGACGGCGTTTCGGCTGTCACGTGCCCGGAAAATGAGATCGACATCGTGACGATACATGACCAAAGTGAGCTGGGGCAGTACGCCCAGATGGATTTCTTGGCCGACGGGGAAATGACAGATTTTCAGTCGGATCATTACGGTAACTATCTGATGACATCAAGACCGGAACCTACTCTGCATTATTACATTGATAATATGAGTGATCCGGGGCTGTATGATAACAGTGAGGGGATCATGTTCATGCTTGTTGACGGCGAACTGAAGCCGGTATGGAATGGAAACTGCTTTGGAGCAATCTCAATGAAGGATGGCGATCTGGTCAAAGTGATCAGGCTGCAGAGCGGCTTCGCGGCAGGGGAACAGCATCATATATACTGGTATTATCAGGAGACAGCGGGAGTCTCGGACTGGCCGCTAAGTACGTCATACAGGATGAAGATGATAATCAAATAATGCACGATACACCACGGCACCTGAGACACAGGTTACTCAGGAGACCGCCGAAACGACCGAAGGGACAATCCGTCAGGAGAAGACGAATACATTCATGAAGAAATACAGCATTGGTTTTATTCTGATAGAAATTGCTGTCATGCTCGTGATAAGTTGTATCCCGACATTTCTTGTGCTCTTATATACAGACCCGGATAAGAACTTGACCATACCGGCATTCATCATTTTTCTGTTTTTGGCGTTTATACTCCATACCAGTCTGGCCAATCGGATCCTATTCCCTATTGCAAAGAAAACAATGGAAAAACAATCGGCAAAAGAAGGCTTCGTTAGATCCGACACTTTCTATAACATGCAGAGTAACTCCTGTGCTTCTGTTTTGGCGATTGATGAGGTTCACGGTAAGATAGCATATGTGTCTGTCCATAACCCGTTCAAGTTCCAGACTGCGGATGTAAACGATCTTACTGATGTCAGATCGGGGTATATCAAAGGCCCTTTCGACGGGACAAGATATGTATACTACCAGTTCGTATATAAGAACAAACGGATGAGAATCCCGACGTTTACTGCTAAAAATATGCACTTGCTTTCGGCAACGATCGTAAAGGATGCGATCTCCAAAGCTGAATGTTTCAGTGATTCTGTTCAGGAACTACAGAAGAAATCGATGAAAACAGAGAGGTGATCTCCCGTGTTTTTGACTGATCAGGAAACAGAAAAAGTCTTAATACAATAAATGGTAAGAGTTCTTTACACACATGATATAATCAACTTATCTGAGAATAGATAGAACAATAAATGATCAGAAAAACAAACAGATATAAAATGCATAAATATGATATTGAATACATATAAAGACGAAAAAGCCTGGAAAGAGATCCAATCTTATCTTCCTGAAGAAAACCGCTTTCTTGACAATCTAAGCTACGTGTAAATCCGGATAGGAGTAGAAGACTTATGAATCTCATGAAGTCCTTAAAAGTATTGGTAATGACAGTGTGTGTAGCTCTCATCATAGCAGGCTGTGTTATGAGAGACTATCCCCCGGTATATGACCTGCCGGAAGATGCGAAGTCTTATGAGCTGATCTATAACGAAGATACAGGAGCAACGTTAATTGAGCTTAATGGCAGGACTTATTCTTTGTTCGGCAAATTGAAAGGTGCCGAGAGTGACGATTACGTAATGGAGTGTCTGGGGTTTGTTGGCAATGACGAGAACGTCCGCATATATAGTCTTACAGATGATGCTTCGTTAAATTATATTATGGTTCTCAAGATAGACGGATCTGCGAACACCCCCGATTTCTACAGAGCGATGGATACATGGCAGGAAGATATTCTGACACCATCTTATATAGAGCCCCTCGGGATCGAGAGCTGGGGATCAGCAGGTCTCGTTCATTATGATGAATAACAACATAGAGCGCAAGGAAGTTCCTGAGATGTTTACAAGAGAAGAAATGGTACAGGAAATCAGGCTAAAAGAAAAGTTCTGCCGAATTCAAGGTTATTGATAAGAATAAGGAGTAAAGAAGTGAGAAAAGTATTTATATTCTGCCTGATAAGCATTGTTGCTTGCAGTGTTATAGCATGCAGTAACCGACAAGATAAATATTCCTCACCCAACGGAGAGAATACAATAATTGTCGAATATGACTTTGTTAGCAGACCACATGTGATCCATAATGGTGATGTCATCTGGAAATATGAAGGCAGCGGATTCAATGAAGAGGTTGTTTTTCGAGTAGAATGGATAGACGAAGATACTGTAACGCTTATTTACAATGATGAGAGTCACGGTGGTAAGTATTTCGAAGAGTTTGAGATAGACTTGTAAATCAGGAATTAATCGTTCTATTGATCACATTATTCAAAAAAGACGTGATTCCAAGCAATTCTATATAAATAACTATTCCTGTAAACACTGCGTTTGCGGGTTTTATTTTGCCTGAAAACATAGTTTCATGAAAAAGCATGACGGAACGAATCTAAAAAGTAGCGATGACAGTAATAGTCCTCTCAATTGTGTCAATTAAAATTTTTTATTCTAAATCTTTGTTCTCGGATATACCATTCAAGTTCAAAACATTGAAATCAAGTTCAAATTGTGATATTTTTGAACTTGAAAAGATTTCATTGAACTAGGCAGGTGTATTTATGCGACAATTCAATTATAAAAAACTGGCGAAGAAACAATGGGATAATGAGATTGTTTTGTTGTGTTCGAAAATTCATGAATGCAAAGGGCGTCAAGAGCTCTTTGTCAGACAAAAACCTGCTCAATTGGATAGATTGATAGAAATTGCACGTATTCAGAGTACCGAAGCTTCTAACCGAATTGAAGGTATTGTTACGACAGATACGCGAATGAAGCAGTTAATGACGGAAAAGACGACTCCAAGAAACAGGGATGAGAAAGAGATCCTCGGATATCGTGATGCCTTGAACACTATTCATGAGAGCCACGATTTCATCGATATTGCCCCAAATCATATTCTTCAATTGCATAGGGATCTTTTAAAGCGTGCCGGAGTATCCTACGGCGGAAACTTTAAGAACGTACAGAACTACATTAAAGAAATAAGACCGGATGGAACTGAAGTAATACGATTTACTCCACTCGCACCTCACGAGACCCCCGGTGCTATTGAACGGCTCTGTCATAGTTATTGTGAAACACTGGCTCTTGAGATCGTGGATCCACTGATACTTATCCCCTCTTTTATCTGTGATTTCCTGTGTATTCATCCGTTTAATGACGGAAATGGCAGAATGAGCAGATTGCTTACATTATTGCTTTTGTATAAGTCTGGATATGAAGTTGGTAAATATATAAGTATCGAAAAGCAGATAGAGAAAACAAAAGATGTATATTATGACGTTCTTCAGGAAATAGATCATGGATGGCATGAGGAACAGAATGATACTACACCGTTCATAAAGTATATGCTTCAAATGATCTTAGCATGCTACATGGAGTTTGAAGAACGTGTTGGCATCATGGACGACATTGGTGTTAAGAGTTCTGCGTATGATGTTGTTAAGGCTTATGTTGATAATAAGCTTGGCAAGTTCAATGCTGCAGATGTACTTGCAAATTGTCCTTCTATCGGCAGAACATCCGTTTTCAATGCATTAAAGAAACTGGTTGAAGAAGGATATATTGAGAAGTATGGTGAGAAGCAACAAGCTTATTATGTGAAGAAAAGCACCTCAATATGGTAGTCCAAAGAACGAAAATCAAGTTCAAAAAACTCAATAATTGAACTTGATGCGTTTTGAGTGAACGCTTTCGAATAGTATAGGAAATCAGGAATTAATCGTTCTATTGATCACATTATTCAAAAAAGACGTGATTCCAAGCAATTCTATATAAATAACTATTCCTGAAAACAGCACTGTTTGATTAAAGTTGACAGTACACAAGTACATGATCCTGAAAATGTATCCGGAAACATCGTTTTTGAGATGCTTTTGGATACATACCCCGGATACTTTTGACCAAATGTATCCGAAATCAGCTTAATAGCACGGTTCACGGATACATGTGCGGATACATCGCGCGGCGAATAGGACCGGAACGATGAAGACGCAGGTATAATCAAAGACTCTCTGATTATCCAGAAGAAAAATAGCGAAGAAAAATAGCATCAACCTAAGCAACCCACCCATCTCCGCCACTCCACCTTATGCTATAATACTCATATGCGAACACTATCAGAACTTTTATTAGAATAGTACGAAGCTAAGCTCAGCGAATACAGGGAACTTGAGGGGGTCATAGATCAGGCGCTCAGGGAGAATCTCGAGCCGAGGCTCAAGAACGTCTTTATCGAGCACAGGATCAAGAGCCCGGAGTCGGTGATCAAGAAGCTGACCCGCTCGACAGGGCACCACCGCATAAACCCACCACCCAAGGAGGTATAACCCAATGCGCATCCGTCATCTCTTATCTGTCATCCTCACAGCTGTCATGATACTGACGGCTACCGTCCCTGCGCTAGCAGACGAGGCGTCTCAGGAGATAGAGATCCAGCAGGAAGCCCAGGGAGATGACCAGGGAGAGATACAGGGCGAGGAGACCGATGTCGCCACCAGGGGTGCCTCTATTCCGACTATCTCAGGCACGTGGGTCAAGAACAGCAGGGGCAAGTGGCTCTTCAAGGATTCATCTACAGGTAAGTATGTCACGGGCTTCGCTAAGATCTCAGGCACGACATACTACTTTAACTCTTCCAACATAATGCTCACGGGCTGGCAGAAGATCAACAACATCTGGTACTACTTCGCATCCTCAGGAGCGATGAAGACCGGCTGGCAGAAGATATCCAAGAAATGGTACTACTTCAACTCCAACGGCGAGATGCTCACGGGAGTACAGAAGATAGGCAGTTCCACATATATCTTCAACTCCAGCGGAGCAATGCTCACAGGCTGGCAGAAAGTAAACAACAAGTGGTACTACCTGGCGTCCTCAGGCTCTGCCAAGATATCAACCTGGTTCAAGAGCGGCAAGACCTGGTACTACTTCGACGGCGAAGGCGTTATGGCAACAGGTCCTAAGACCATCGGTGGCACGCTATACCTCTTCAGCTCAGGCGGAGCAATGCTCACAGGCTGGCAGAAGTACAGCGGCGAATGGTACTACCTCACAGGCAGCGGCACTGCATATGTTGACGGCTGGCACCGGGTAGGAAGCCGCGAATACTACTTCGGTGAAGACGGCAAGATGTTCCACGATACGACCATCGAGGGCTGCATCCTGGACAGCAACGGCTACATCATCGGTTATACAGACATCGATGATGACGACGATGACGATCCTACCGAGACCGAGATCACATCCTTCAGCCAGGTGGTTACTGTAGCAAGGATGATGTCCGGCGAGGCTGACATGAACTGTACATATGCTATCGTCGAGTGCCATATCCCAGGATATAACGATCCCCAGTGGAACTCGGGAACCATATCTGTATCAGGCTGGACATATGTTGCCCTCAAGTACAACGGTGGCAGCGACGTCCACTTCATGAAGGCAGCAGACTTCGACATGACCAAGTTCAGGAATGGAGGTTACGGCTACGATTCAGCATTCTTCTGTAATCTTCCGGGGGAGCAGGTAACGTTCACCATAAATCCCAGTGATGAGTACAATACCTTCGCGGGCTGGTCCTATAAGCAGGATTACAAAGCATCAGACATCGTTAGCACATCCCGTTCCATCACAGTAGCAGCAACGAAAGACACTCATCTCTACGCACACTGCAATTCCCTCTGGACAGGCAGCTACGTGGACCTCAAGGTTGTCAATAATGGTGACAGGTACTCACCACAGACATGGTTCATCGTGCGCCATGTTCCGTGCATCAGGAACAGTAACGGCAGGTGGACCGTAGCTCCCGTTGCTGATTACATTGAGGAAGGCGTAGCTTACTATGGCTTCTACGCGGGTTACTACGATGAAGTCCTTCCGAATGTCTACAACCCGGTATACTACGACTTTTTCATGTACGATCCCGATACTCCTATCGCAGATCACAACGTGACGGTCGAGGTCCAGATCGACGACCGCGGCTACGAGTCCGATGAAGTATATAAGATCATATACCACGATCCTGACTCTGGGATCACCGTAATGGCATACCCCGACGGCACGATACGCAACAAGGAAGAGTGGTATGAAGACGGCCTCGTCATCGAAGTCGATCCCTACACGGGCCAGGAAGTCAGGCGGTATGTAGACCCGGCCATCGAATACAGGCTCAGGACAGGATCGCCGTATCCCGGGTGATCTGAGAGGCATGCAAACTCATGGCAGATCTTAGGACAGTACACGTTGTTGCCGCCATCATTCGCAAAGACGGCAGGATCTTTGCCACGCAGCGCGGCTACGGCGCCTTCAAGGACGGCTGGGAATTCCCCGGCGGGAAAATGGAACCCGGCGAGACCGCCCGTGACGCCCTCGTCCGCGAGATCCGCGAAGAGCTCAATGCCAACATAGTTGTTGGTGATCTCCTAATGACTGTTGAACACGATTATCCCGAATTCCACCTCTCCATGGACTGCTTCTGGGCAGAACTCGCAGAAGGTTCAGACCTCGTGCTCCTGGAGCACGAGGCATCAAAGTGGCTCTCAGTGAACGAATTGGACTCGGTAGAGTGGCTGCCCGCGGATGTGAGGGTGGTGGAGGAGATAAGGAAAGTGTTGGGGTGAGCAGTTAGGTCTCGTCCATATGACAAGTTCAAAGGTGAGTTTTGTAAATTGAAGCAAACATATAATCTTAAGAAGTAATCTGTAGTTATCGGAGGCGACAGTATGGATGAATTGAAAATACTGCAGGGTATGGAACTTACAACTCATGACATTGCTCAGATGGGAGATTCTTTTGCCAGGTTTTCCAGTAAGATGGTAAAGGATTTGAATATGTCTCCCATATCAGATGATGTCATAATTACTCCAGCGACTATTGGCATTATTGCTGAAGTATTTAATATTGGTTCGTTTTCAAGTCAAGGCGTCCAGTATGTCCTGAACTTTGATGCGTTGCCCGATGATATTAAACGTAAGTATCAATCAGGGGAGTATGTGCTTGGAGAATCAAAACAGGTTGAAGGTGATTTGAGAGCCACGCTAACCGATGTTAATACAAAAACGAGAGTTAAAGATGTTACTGTCAAAAGGGTCGAAGTTAAACCCGATATGATTGGATCTGTACGCAGTATTCTTACCCAGATACAAATGAAACAGATTAGCGAGAAGTTAGACGTGATTTATGATCAACAGGTATTTCAAATCAAGCGAGACCGTGATCGTGATCTTGTTCAACCTTTCTTTTGTGCTAGAGATAATATTCGTGATGCACAGGTTACACAAAGTGATGATGAGAGGGTAAGATATCTCAACCTGGCGATGGAGCATCTCAGCAACGTGTTACAAGCTGCCTATTCTGATATGCGAACCAGCGCCAATATGCTAGCTCAGCACACTCAGAAGCCGATTTTAACAAAGCTAAAGAGTATTAATCAGTATATGATGTACATATGTATGGATATCCATATGATTAGTCTTAGTATGGGTTTTAAACTTCAGATATATGATTGTTTAAGTAAAAATGAAGAAATGAAATATGCTCTTAAGGAATGTATACAAAATCTTAAAGAGTTTGCACAAACACCAATCGGAAAGAATGGCGAGACTGCCATTGGACTCCTTCAAGACAATTGGCCGTATTCGAGATCAACTGTGAATATTTGGTATGATTTCTATCTGAATATTACGAAAATAGATGAGAGTATTCTCAGCGTGGATGGATCACAGGTAGTGATGATAGGTTTGGAGGATTAAATGAGTAAGTGTGTATTATGTAAACGATATGTAATGGGTAAAAAACGATTCGGTCTATGTCCGGTGTGCTTTGCCAATATATGTGATGTGATTGCTATTCTTCTTCTTCCGGTGGTTGCAACTGTTTATGTTTTATTACCGATAGATATTCTACCCGAGATTTTACTTGGGCCCATAGCCTTTCTGGACGATATTTTAATTGCAATAGGGTGTGCAATATGCATGTTTGTGTTGGTTTTACGGATTAAAACCAGGCTGACAGGCAAGTAATTATTGATAATGCAATTAGAAATAGTCGAATAGGAAAGTGAGCTTTTATCATACAGAACATTATAGTAAGTACTGAGGCACTTAAGCAGATCGCTTCTGATATGGGGGATGTGGAGACCACAAAGCGTCACGATATGACGATCGAGCTTCTGGAGATGCCGACGACGATCGTTGCTGTAGCAGGAGAGGAGAAGGACTCAGATATCAGGCTGTATGTATATGACAGGTATTTTTGCGAGGACGATCCTCACACGAAGCCGCAGTGTGTGGTCGTATGGCCGGGCGACGGTCATGGCAGGATGCAGACTCCCAGATCCGAGGATTGTGACCTTGATATGGCTGACAGGATAGCATCCGTATATATGTATTGTCTGCTCTTTGTTAATTCATCTGAGGAGTTCAATTCGTATGAGACTTCTGATGAGAACTATGGTAAGTGGATGGAACATCTTGTGATAACAAAGGAAGGATCCGCTGTGACCGGCAAGGTCCTGAGAGGGACTGACAGGCCTGACCTTGTCTGTTACGGTGTGACCGGAGAGCAGGTGCTTTCGAGGCCTTGCGCACTGGAGGAAGAGATAGCGAACGGGGAGAATGAACCGTTTTATAAGATGATTTTCTACGACTATATCGTAGGATAGGATTAAGGTAAGAAGAGGGACGATCACTGACGATCTCTTGCCACCCCCGATCTTGTGCTATAATGACAGTAACCATAAAGAGTACGCGAGGGACAAGCCCATTGACCGTACAGCAACCTGCAATAGTAAGGTGCTAAAGCTTGAACGATGGGTCCATAGTAGTTTCTGAAGCCCTTCGTTCGCGATGGGCTTTCTTTATCGCTATGATAAAGGAGGAAGTATCTATGGATAACGAGAAGATCTTTATTGGACGTACAAAGCCGGAGTCATTCCTGATCTGCGATGATTCGCTTAAGGATATTGATGCGCCTTTCTACGCGTGGTTACGAGAGGAAGGGTTTACTTTCGCAGGGCGCAAAGGGCACTACAGCTCCTGTGACTGGGCCTATGTGAGCATTACCTACAGGATATTCGGTTATGGGATGCCCGGGGTGGCTTTCGGAGCGGCAACTGGTGGTCACGCCATTACTATCGAAGAGTTCAAGGTGATATATCAGATCTACCGTAATTACGAAGGGCAGGGTATCTTTGCCTGCCGGAAGGACCACGGTCCCCACTGGATCTACGTGAACCCTTCCGACCGGGAGAAGAGGACAGAGCTCATCGATCATCTGGAGTTCAAGGGATTCAAGTGCAGAGAGGATGAGGTGACTAATAGGCAGAGCACGATCGATTCGCCTTATCCTGTGATCGTTGATATCACCCGCAAGATCTACGGGCATCTGCACAATACGACCAGTGCAGCCGCTGCTTCTTCTAAGAGCAAGGTGATCTCCGTGGAAGAGTTCTACGCCCTCTATAAGGACCCTGATGCGGAGTGGGATGAATATGTTGCGGCAGTGAGGGAGATCCTTAAGAAATACCTTGCCGAAGAGGAAGTGGACCAGTACCTGGCGCAGCCTGATACGGTGAAGCTCATAGAAGATAATTACGAAGGGTATACAAAGAGAACAGGCACAGGGGCCGATCCGGAGGCCACTGCATACTGCCTGTGGATGCTCTACTGACCAATTTGTCCCATTAATGACCCATAACATATAATATTATACGGGTGTACAATAATAGAAGATCGGAGGTGCGTTATATGGGTTTTTTCTTTAATAACACAGGATCCTGGATCTTACATGCGCACCTGTTTATCGGTGACACATATGAGTGCTCCGAGTGTCACCGCGAGTACGGGATGCAGACCAGGAGATGCCCCGGCTGCCACGCGGAGATGACAGGTGACAAGTACTCTCCGGATTGGATAGATGATATGATCGTGCTGGATGCCATCTTGGATGAAGATGAAGATGACGATGACGACTGGTGATCCGCGCCTAAGGAGGAGTAATGATCCGTAAACATATTGTCTTCTATGGATCTGTCCAGGGCGTTGGATTCCGCTACCGGGCGAGATATGCGGCTGACCGCCATGGCTGCACCGGTTGGGTAAGGAATGAGTGGAACGGAAGTGTCACCATGGAGATCCAGGGCGAGGAACCTGACATAGACGGTGTGATATTGGATATCGAGCGTGGGACTTGCGTGAGGATAGAGAATATGGATGCCAGGAGCATCCCTGTGGTGGAGAATGAACGTGGATTCAGGACGTATTGAGCATGATGTAGTGATACGCGAGATGCGGCCTGATGAAAAGGCGGTGCTTCCTGAGTTCCTGTATGAGGCTATCTTCGTACCAGAAGGAATGGAGGCACCTGACAGGACTATCGTGGAGCAGCCGGAACTGAGTCTCTATTTCGAGGGCTTCGGGAAGGACCGGCTGACAGGTGCATCGTGGCGGAAGTGTCCGGGCGCATTGTCGGAGCGGTGTGGTCAAGGATCATGAGAGACTATGGCCATATCGACGATGAGACCCCCTCGCTGGCGATCGCTCTGTTCAAGGAGTACCGCGGACAGGGAATAGGGAGAAGGCTGATGGAAGAGATCCTGGGCCTGCTCCGTGACATGGGATACACTCGCGTGTCCCTGGCCGTCCAGACAGAGAACTACGCGGTAAAGTTCTATACAAGTGTGGGTTTTGGCATCGTGGATGAGAATGAAGAAGAATACATCATGGTGCGGGAGTTGGAGGACTAGGCAATGGCGCTGAGGCACACTGTGAGGAAGTTCAGGGACGAGGCGCTCTCCGAAGACGAGGAGAAGCTCCTTAAGGACAAGATGAGCGAGCTGAACGAACGGTATGGTCTGTCCATGAAGTTCGTTGCCAACGATCCTTCGGGAGTAAATGCCTTCGCGAGGATGTTCATGTCGAGCGGGGCGAAGCATTACTTCATATTGTCAGGCGATGGCGAAGACTTCGAGGAACGTCTGGGATATGCCGGAGCGGAGCTGACGTTGTTCGCCCAGACCAAGGGGCTCAACACCTGGTGGATAGGCGGAACTTATAACACCAAGTGGGTCAGGAGCCTCGCACCTGATGTGTCCACAGTAGGGATAATCGTAGTGGGACATGGCGTTAACGACGGAGTTCCGCACAAGAGTAAGACGGCTGATCAGGTAAGTTCATATAAAGGTGAAGCACCTGCGTGGTTTGTCTCAGGCGTAGAGGCAGCGCTTCTGGCCCCGACGGCACTGAACAGGCAGAAGTTCACCGTCACCGGTGAGGGCAATAAGGTAAGCCTTGTTTATGCCAAAGGACCCATGTGCGGTATTGATCAGGGAATAGTGAAGTATCACTTTGAATTAGGAGCAGGGAAAGAGAATTTTGAGTGGGCGGAGTAACCGCCAGAAGGAGGTAGATCATGGAAAGAAGACCACTTACAGTATTACAGGTAGTCATTGGTGTGCTGGCACTCCTCTATGTGGTGTCGCCGGACCTGCTGCTCGGACCTTTCGATGACGCTGCGATCGGATCGCTTGCTGTAATAGCAGAGGTCGTGCTCGGCGTGATCAAGGGCAGGATACCGCAGAGCTTCAATAGCACGGGTGACCAGGAAGAGGTCATCAAGGATGTTGACGGGGATGATTATGAGTAAGGTTAAGGAAACTTGACTATAAGCTGGTTCAGAACTTCGAAGGATCCTCTCTAATGGGGATCCTTTGTGCAAAAAAAGCAGCGTAACACCTGCCAGTTCGTACCATAAATGGTACATGGCAGGTGCTATACTGTATTCAGAAGATAGTTAGATTCAGGAGGCCCGGCTTGCCGGCGGTTAGGTGGAATAGTCGAAAGGGACGCCGGCCAGGCCTCGTAACCCGTAAGATCGCACAATCGAATAGCTGCTCAAGTAATCCGGACCTGGTGCCGGAGGCCTTGTGCTCACTTCTTTTGTGCAGACTATGATTATCCGGAGGATAACAGCTTATGAGAATCGACAAGATTATGGACTACGATGGAATCAGGGACCTGATGAAGGAAGCGGCCCGCAGGAGCAGGCATTGCGGCGACGCTTTCAGCGCTATGCTCGCTTCATACTGCAAGGATGCGCTTGGCTATGCTGATATGATGCACGAGATGTTCGAGCTGGGCGACCCGGAGAAGGATGGCCTGTTCAAGGTAATCCCAGATGAGGAGGCAGGAGACGAGCCGTTCGCTGATGCCGATTACGGGATTGATGAGCTGCCGGATTTGATGTGCCTGAAGGGTGACTTCAGCATCGAGTCGCTGAGCGGGATGCTGACTGCTACGATGATACTTCACGCCACACTTGTCGAGGACGATATGGAAGCTGATGAGGCTTTCGAGACGGTGAAGGATATGCTGTCCGGTTACCTTATGTTCACGATGTATAATGACCTCGCTGAGTTGGGAATGAGGGCGGACATCGTGATGAACGAGTTCGGCGACGGGCTGTGCCTTGTGTCCGGAGAGGGCAGTGAGAGAATCGTCTATGATGTCAGGCTGGCGCTGGACAAGGCGATTGCGACGCTGCATTTCTACGAGGAGGACGGCAAGTTCCACGTGGACTGCGACGTTGACTGTTTTGTTGAGGCGCTGATGGAAGTCTGAGGCCGTAATCCGAGGCGGATGGACGCCGTCCGCGGGGTTTGTTGACGCAGTACTTGCCAGTTGGTAAAATATATGTGTCAGCACACCCTGCAAGGACGGTTGTCATCTTGAAGCAGTAGCGGCGTTTGTATAGTTTTCAGTCGCGGAGCAGCCTGTTTGTATAGTTAGTGAGGTTGCGTTTTGTATTACTTGATGATGCTCGAGACAACCGTTCTTGCAGGGTGTGTGGAGGTTTAGGATTATGGGATTGTTCAGTAGTGGTAAGAGAAAGAAGGTCGGATGCTGGATCGAGCATGCGCACCTGTTCAGTGGCAGTACTTATGAGTGCTCCTTGTGCCACCGTTCGTACAAGGCAACGTCGGGGAGGTGCCCGGGATGCGGGGCTGAGATGCGGAAAGGGAAGTACGATCCCCAGTGGGTTGATGAACTTGAGATGATGGATGCGATCTTCGATGATTGATACGGCAGCCGGGGAGACCGGCTGTTTTGTTTTGTGTGGCCGGAGATGGCTGTGATCAGATGCAGAGAATGCCACATTTGAGTTGATCCGGTGGTGAAATGTGACAACTGAGAACCGTCCCCATTTCACATTTTTACGTACCAAAATACGTACATGGGACGCGCTATACTATAGGTAAACAGATAAGGTGGATTGTGTATATGTCAGACGATAAGAATAACAACAATAATATCAAAAATAACAACAGCAACGAAGATGACGATATCTTTACACGCTGGTTCGACGACGAGTTTTTTGGTTCTGATGATTTCCCGGATGGTTTTATCGAAGGAGACTTTGTCGAATGGATCGAAGACGGTCTCATCGCGCCCGTGGAACACATGGGGCACGTGGAGGAAGTCACGAGCATGGAACTGCCGATGGACTGGGAGAATCTCTATGCCTCGGATGAGAGGGCGAAGGGGGTTCATGCGGACAGTATACCCGATGCTCTGATCTTGAGCCTGACGACGCTTGGCTGCGTTGATATCG
The DNA here is from genome assembly GCA_900099715.1 of Ruminococcaceae bacterium YRB3002. Taxonomy (GTDB): domain Bacteria; phylum Bacillota; class Clostridia; order Saccharofermentanales; family Saccharofermentanaceae; genus Saccharofermentans. Next base: position 19,066 of record FMTG01000033.1, read on the forward strand.
AGTACATGGCGGAGATCACCGGTGAGGGACTGAAGACGGTGATCAATGCGCTGAAGGGCGCGATCTACCAGAATCCGGAGACATGGGGTGAATGTTTCTACAAGGGATGGGAGACGGCCGAGGAGTATCTGTCAGGCAATCTCGTGCGCAAGTGGAACGCGGCAAATAAAGCTAATACTGAATATAATGGGTATTTCGAAGACAATCTCCGTGCTATCGAGCGTATCCTGCCGCCGCAGGTGGCGTCCAAAGATATATACGTGACGCTTGGGTCGCCGTGGGTGCCGGCTGACGTGATCGATGACTTTATCGTGCATCTGTTCGGTGAGTATGATCCGCCGCATTATTTCTATTATTCCCGTGCTTATATCGAGCGTATCAGAGAGGAGAACAGGACGAAGCACGACGAGGCGTCGGGTACGTGGGAGATCCCGAATAAGAGCAGATATTATCACTCTGTGAGTGTTACGAAGACCTACGGTACGAACCGCATCGAGGCGCTTCATATTCTTGAAGATACGCTGAACATGAAGACGATCAAGATCATGGATGAGATCGAGTGCCCCGAGAACAAAAACGGCAGGAAGATGATGCCGAACAGGAAAGAGACTATGGCGGCTGTCGAGAAGCAGAGGCTGATGATCAAGGAGTTCAGGGAGTGGGTATGGACCGATCCTGATCGGAAGGCACGGCTGGAGAAGATTTTCGAGGAGAAGTACAGCTGTGTCGTGAGAAGGAATTATGACGGTTCTTTCCTGACGTTCCCGACGATGTCTCCTGATGTTAAGCTGTATCCTTACCAGAAGGATGCGGTGGCCAGGATGATCTTCTCGCCGAATACTCTGCTGGCGCATGACGTGGGTGCCGGCAAGACGTATGAGATGATCGCTGCAGGACAGGAACTGCGCAGGATGGGGCTGTCGAAGAAGAATATGTATGTTGTCCCGAATAATATTATAGGGCAGTGGAAGAGTATCTTTCTGCAGATGTATCCCGATGCGGAGATCCAGTGTGTGGATCCGGCTTTTTTCAAGCCGGATAACAGGAGGGCTATTCTCGAGATGATACGTGATTATGACTATGACGGTATCATTATCGCTTATAGCTGTTTCGATATGATACCGCTGTCCAAGGATTACTATCTGACGGAGCTGAGAAGGCAGCGTAAGGAGATCAAGGACAGGATCGCTCAGAAGGAGAAGAATACCGTCAGACTGAGGGCGAAGGAGAAGAGGCTGACTAAGGAGATCCTCGATCTGAGCAATGCTCCCGAGGGTAAGAACAACGGAGTTTTTTTCGAGGAACTGGGCATAACAAGACTGTTCGTGGACGAGGCCCATAACTACAAGAATGTGCCTGTGGATACAAGGGCGGACTGCGTCTTTGGCATAAGCAGGAACGGTTCAAGCAAGTGCGAGACCATGATGGAGAAGGTTCACCTGATCCAGCGGCTGAACGGCGGCGGCGGTGTTGTCATGGCGACAGGTACGCCGATCACTAATTCGATTACGGATCTGTTCGTGATGCAGAAGTATCTTCAGAGCGGGGAGCTGGCGATGCTCGATCTGCAGACTTTCGACAGCTGGGTCGGAATGTTCGCGGAGAGCGAGACGCAGTTTGAGGTCGATGTTGATACGACGAATTACAGGCTGGTTACGAGATTCGCCAAGTTCCATAATCTGCCGGAGTTGACTGCATTGCTGGCGGCTGTGGCGGACTTTCACTCAGTGGAGGATTCAGAGGATATACCGCATCACGACGGGTATATCGATACGCAGATCGAGAGGACTCCTGAATTTGACAGGTTCCTCAAGAGCATCTCCGAGAGGGCGGATGCGGTCAGGAGCGGCAAGGTGAAGCGTGACAAGGATAATATGCTGAAGATCACTGTCGAAGGCAGGCTTGCGGCTCTGGATATCAGGCTTGTTATGGATACTGCGCCTTTCTCGTCGCAGCTCAAGGTGGCAAAGTGTGCGGAGAATGTTGCCGACATCTACTTTAAGACTTTTGGCAGCAAGAGCACTCAGCTGGTATTCTGCGATGCTTCCGTACCCAAGGCGGGGTTCAATCTGTATGATGAGCTGAAGTCGAGGCTTGTGTCGTTCTATGGCATCCCTGAAGAGAAAATCGCTTACATTCACGATGCCAAAACTGAGAAGAATCGTAATGCTCTGTTCCGCAAGGTTCAGAACGGCGAGATACGTATCCTTATCGGGTCGACATTTAAGCTTGGTCTGGGCGTCAACGTGCAGAACAGGCTGATAGCGGTTCATCACCTGGATGTGCCGTGGAGGCCTGCCGACATGACTCAGCGCGAAGGCCGTATCCTGCGTCAGGGCAATATGAACTCTGAAGTGTATATCTACAGGTATATCACAGAGGGGAGCTTTGATGCGTATTCATGGCAGCTGCTCGAGACGAAGCAAAGGTTCATCTCGTCACTCCTGTCAGGTTCGCTGACGGACAGAAGCGGTTCCGATGTGGACGATACCGTCCTCGATTATGCGGAGGTCAAGGCGATCGCCATCGGAAATCCTCTTGTCAAGGAACGTGTCGAAGCGGCAAACGAGATGGCGCGTTACATGACACTTCAGAACAAACTCACGGAGATCAGGCTCCAGATGGAGAAGGAACTCCTTGAGCTGCCCGCCCGCATAGACCGACAGAATGAGCTTATCAGGATGTGCGAAGATGATACTGCATTTGTGTTTACGCTCTTGGAGTCTGAGGAAGAGGAAGAAGAACGCAAGGCTGCAATGAGGGCTTCACGTAAAGGCCGTAAGAAGTCTGACAGTGAAGACCTCACAATAAAGGAGGAGGCGGAGGCGCGCAAGGAACTTCGCGAGACGATCTTCAGCGCTGTCATGGCAAACAGCATGAAGCCTGCTGATACCGTTCTGATGAGCTACAGAGGGTTTGATATCGTGCTGCCGCGGAATATGACGGTGGACAGGCCTTACATATGGCTTGTTAGGACAGGCAGATACTGCGTCGAACTGGGCGAGAACGACGTGGGCAACCTCCAGAGAATAGACAATTACATCTCGAAAATGGCGGATCATCTTGCAGATCTCCGCAGCGCGCTCAAGATGATAATGGCGCGCAAGTCGGATATTGAGACTGAACTTGCCAAGTGCGAGAATTACACAGATAAGATAGAATTCTACAAGAGGAGAGTAGAAGAAATTGACGAAGAGTTAGGAGTGAATGACGATGAGTGACATCAAGCTTACAAATGTACCTTCAATGAATGTCGGCCAGATCGTGGATACGCTGGCAGAATCATACAGCACGCTTATCAATAAGGGTCTGCCGCTGGCGACGATGCCTTCGGTGATGCTCTGGGGACCTCCGGGAGTCGGTAAGTCCCAGGCGGTAAGTGAGATAGCGACCAAGATGTCACTTCTTACAAATAAGGGCATCTGCGTTACGGATGTGAGGCTGCTGTTGTTCAATCCCATCGATCTTCGCGGTATTCCGACGGCAAACGATGACAAGACACTGGCTGTCTGGCTGAAGCCGAAGATCCTGGATATGGATCCCGATCCGATACTGGTCAATATTCTGTTCCTGGATGAGATATCGGCGGCGCCCCCGTCTGTTCAGGCAGCCGCATATCAGATAGTGCTGGACCGTACAGTTGGTGAGCACAGGCTTCCGGATAACTGCATAGTCATCGCGGCGGGCAACAGGATGACGGATAAATCTGTAACGTACAAGATGCCCAAGGCCCTTGCCAACCGTCTGATGCACATCGAGGTCGAGGGCAGCTTTGAATCCTGGAAAAGGTGGGCAGTTGAGCGGGGGATCAATCCTAAAGTGACAGGATTCCTGTCGTTCAGGCAGAGCTACCTCATGGGATTCGATCCTTCCAATGATGATCTGGCGTTCGCAACACCGCGTTCGTGGGAGATGGTAAGCAATGTTCTGAACGGCGTCAATGATGACGTGGATAAGGCGTTCCCCATGATCGCAGGACTCGTCGGAACCGGTGTTGCAGTGGAGTTCAGGACGTGGACTCAGGTGTATAAGGATCTGCCGTCTGTGGAGGAGATTTTCGAGGGGAAGTGTGTGGATGTGCCAAAGAATACGGATGCGCTCTATGCGCTGACGTCCTCAATGACGGCCTATGCCCGCGAGCACAGCAACGAGATGGACCTGATCGGCAATTCTATCAAGTACGCCTCGCGAATGCCACCCGACTTCAGCGTCGTCCTCCTCAAAGATTACATGTATCTCGAAGAGGGGTACAAGGCAAGGCTGATGCGTGTTCCCGAGTTCATTGTCTGGATGCGCAGCAAGGGGAGTCTTCTGAATGGAATTGACTGATGCAAAGAGGAAAGAATACATAAGGCGGCTTCTGATGTCCCGCATGAGGATCCTGACCCGCAACGGGTTCTACGGGCTCCTTCTTATGCACATGGAGTTCGCGCTTGACAGTTCTCTGGACACGGCGGCGACGGATGCGAGAAAGATCATGTTCGCGCCTAAGTTTCTGGAAGAATTGAATGACAGTGAGCTTGATTTTGTGCTGATGCATGAGGTGCTTCACTGCGCGCTTCAGCATTGTATGCGGACGGGTGACAGGGACAGTTTTATGTTCAATGTGGCTTGCGATATCGTGGTGAATTCGAATATCCTGAAGTCGAACGGAATGAAGGCTGAGAGCATTACACTGCGGCGCTATGGCGAATCGATGCACAAGACTCCCGACGGCCGCGAAGGATACAGGTTTACGGCGGAAGAAGTGTATGAGATGCTGAAGAAGAAAGGTTGTCCCAATGGCAGTGGCAAGAGTCCCGGAGGCGTTGCCGTCAGCGGTTCCATGAGCAATCGGGGCGGCAGTTCCGGGGGTGCCGGCTGGGATGACCACAGTAAATGGGGGACCGATCATTCGGATAAGAGTTCTTCCGAAGTGTGGGCCAGACGTGTGATCAATGCATGTGAATCGATATCTGTGCGCGATCCGTCCAATGAGCAGGGACTTATGCCCATGTGCGCCCAGCGTCTGCTCCGTGAGCTTAGGAGTCCGCAGACAGACTGGCGGACTGTGCTGAATGATTTCGTTCAGGAAGAGGTGGTTGATTATTCATTCGCGCCGCCTGACAGGCGCTTCGGTGACAGTCCGTTCTTTCTGCCGGATTACAATGATACTGATATCTCTGTGAAGAATATCCTGTTCATGATCGATACCTCGGGAAGTATGTCTGATGACGAGGTCACGGCCGCTTATTCCGAGGTCAAAGGCGCCATTGATCAGTTCAACGGTAAACTGCGTGGCTGGCTGGGGTTCTTTGATGCTGCGGTCGTGGATCCTGTTCCCTTTGAGGATGAGGGGGATATGCTGCGGATAAAACCTGCCGGTGGCGGCGGAACGAGCTTTGGAATAGTCTTTGACTATGTCCGCGATTTTATGAGCGATGATCTGCCGGCGAGTATAATCATTCTGACCGACGGCTATGCTTCATTTCCTGATGAGTCTGTTACAATGGGGATACCGGTGCTGTGGATCCTTGACAATGAGGAGATCGATCCGCCGTGGGGGAAAGTGGCGAGGATCAAGAGCTTATAAAGCAATATGATATGTGTGAGATAAGAGAACTCAGAGAAGATGAACGGTACCTGCTCAAAGATTTCCTGTATGAGGCGGTCTTTGTGCCCGAGGGCGTTGAACCGCCATCACGCGATATCGTGGAGAGACCTGAGCTTATGGTGTACTACGATGGCTTTGGGAGCGGTCCTGCTGACTTCTGCCTTGTGGCTGATGTTGGTGGCCGGGTGGTCGGTGCCTGCTGGTCGAGGATAATGAACGATTACGGACATGTCGATGATGAGACTCCGTCTTTGGCGATCTCGCTTTACAGGGAGTATCGTGGACTTGGAATCGGGACCGGGCTTCTGGCGGGGCTTCTGGATGTTCTCAGAACGGCAGGATATGAGCGCGTATCGCTGGCGGTTCAGAAGGCAAATTATGCTGTCCGCATGTATGAGCGCGCGGGGTTCAGGACTGTCAGTGAGAATGACGAAGAATATATTATGGTGTGCGAACTATGAACAGACCTTTGTTGAGTAAGGAAACCGGCAGTGCTGAATTCACGAAATGGTACTGGCTCAAAGAGGAGCTGGTCGCTTTCTGCCGTGCAGAAGGCATTCCGGCTTCCGGTTCCAAAGAGATACTTACGGCGCGGATTTGTGAGTATCTGGATACGGGTTCGGTTAGTGCTTGCAGGAACGTGAGAACCCATTTTTGTGAAATAGAGACCGGTTCCTTTTTCACCAAAATGGTTGACTGCGGGGGTGTTTCAAACCAAATGCCGCGAATAGCGCGAAAAGGTATGACGGATGTGCTCTGTTCCCTGAGGAAGATTTATCAAACCATATTGGACTTGAAGCTATGTTTGGTATGAATAATGATCCTGATCAGCGGGGTTCCATCAAACCAAATGGCGTCGGATCATCATATTGGTATGAATAGCACCAATGTCGCCGGATCCGGCACTTTGGGGTAATGAGATCTCGCTCCGGAGACTGATGGATTACCCCAACCACGTCATTATTCACGATATGGGGTACTGTATACTTCGTGTTATCAGCACTTGTGAACTGTGATCGAACTGTTATCGTCGGTTATTCGTTACCCCAAATGAACGATCAATAGGGATTTGGTTATATCAGCTCCTGTATTCGTCCCACTTTCATTACCCCAAACTGCCGGTAATCCGTGAGTTGGTGCTATGGTAACTCCAGCAGGTGAAAA
>FMTG01000037.1 GCA_900099715.1 Ruminococcaceae bacterium YRB3002
ATCTGACTTGCAAAGCCGCCTACACGCCCTTTACACCCAGTAAATCCGGATAACGCTTGTCACCTACGTATTACCGCGGCTGCTGGCACGTAGTTAGCCGTGACTTGTTCTTTGGGTAGGTCACTTTATTCTTCCCCAATCAAAGAAGTTTACAATCCGAAGACCTTCATCCTTCACGCGGCATTGCTGGGTCAGGGTTTCCCCCATTGCCCAATATTCCCCACTGCTGCCTCCCGTAGGAGTCTGGGCCGTGTCTCAGTCCCAATGTGGCCGATCAACCTCTCAGTTCGGCTACCGATCGCGGTCTTGGTGAGCCGTTACCTCACCAACTAACTAATCGGACGCGAAGCCATCCTTAAGCGAATAAATCCTTTGATCTCCAGGAACATGCGATCCAGAGATTTTATGCGGTATTAGCACCGATTTCTCGGTGTTATTCCCCACTTAAGGGCAGGTTCTTCACGCGTTACTCACCCGTCCGCCACTAAGCTAAGAAAGAAGCAAGCTTCTAAGATAGCTCCGTTCGACTTGCATGTGTTAGGCATGCCGCCAGCGTTCATCCTGAGCCAGGATCAAACTCTCAAAAAAACTATTTGAGAGCCATTTGGCTCAATTACTAATTAAAAACTCAATACTTATCCAATTACTCGGACAACGAATCGATTAGGCTCGTTATTTTCAAGTTTTGCATTCTATTCAATTCTCAAGATCCGCGCCCATTCGCAAGTGTTCTTCTCGCGAAGTGCTTGAATATATTAACAAGCACCACTCTTAAAGTCAAGCGGTTTTTTGAGCAGATCCGGAAAATTTTTCATTAATTATAATATACGTCATCATCATTAACCTTTGAGCCATTTTCGCGAAATTGGTTAACACATCATTTACACTGCGTTAATTGCTTTCTGTGATATATTGAAATATATTGAAGTACTGCAAAGCGAAAGGAGGCAAATACTATGGATAACGAAGAACTTAATCTTGATGAGATAATGCAGATCGACGGAGGTCAGAGCGAGGTGGCAAAGTACGCATATGCACTGGCCAGCCAGAGAGGAATGCTCTATGCTGACGGTTCAGTAGATACGGCTGCTCTCAGTGCAGGTCTGACACAGGAAGAGAGGGCAAAGCTCATGGAGATGGTCAGGATGACCAGACCCCTGTCATCGCCTGATCTGAGGCCCCTCGGACGCGGCGTGCCGGACACGGGACGCAAGCTCTGACAGGTGTTCCTGCAGGAAAATAAAAAAGCCGGGACTTAGCGGTAAGCCCCGGCTTTATTAATGTCTTAAAGATTCCCGTTGATCAGTGACGGATATAGCCACACTCTGTGCAGTAGGTCTCAGTATGAGTTACTGCGTCGTGGTGAACGGTCTGAGTAACAGCAGGAACGTTGACAGTTTCATAGACTGCGTCGTGATGAACTGTTGTGTAACCTGTGATTACGTTGACAGTCTCGGTATGCCAAGCACCACAAGCACAATCATCATCAGGGCGACCGTGGATACAACCACAATCTCTACGATAACAATCTGCACGACAAGCATCGTAATCGTTGAAGATATTAGTGATATCTCTACCTGCAGCAGTGATGTAGCGAGTCTCTGTTCCATACTGAGGAACCTGCTCGTCCCAAGCCTCTGTAACGAGACGTCTTTCGGTAGTGGCAGGCGTTACAGTGACCACTTCATCCCAAGCCGGACTGACAATAACTGTACGCGCTGCATATGTGTGAGTGTGGGAAGGATTCTCGATCCAGACACCATTCTCGTCAAATGAATAGTTCTTGCCGCTTATCCTCTTGGTCGTATTGACCACAGCCTTTCCGCTGCTCTCGAAATAATACCAGGCGCCGTCGACCTTCTGCCATCCGGTAACCATGGCTCCGCTGCTGTTGAGAAGATACTTTCCGTCATCAAGATCCATCAGACCTGTGCACATTTCTCCGTTATCTCTGAAGTAATACCACTTGCTGCTGATCTTCTGCCAGCCGGTGGCAGCAGCGCCTGATGATGCGAAGTAATACCAGGAACTGCCGATCTTCTGCCAGCCTGTCTTCATGGCACCGTCGGAACCAAAGTAGTAAATGTCTGTTTTCGAGGCGTTGGAAATACCCTGAAGACCGGTCCACATCTCGCCGAAGAAGCCGAAATAATACCACTTCTTGGAAATCTTCTGCCATCCCGTGACGCCGGCACCGGATGACTTGAAGTAGTACCAGTAACCGTCTGCCTGCTGCCAGCCTGTCAGCATCTTGCCCTTGGAGTCAAAGAGATATCTTGTCCCGTCGATCTCGGAGTAGCCCGTTACATACGTGCCGTCTGAGGCTTTGTAATACCACTTGCCGCTCCATTTCTCCCATTTGCCTGCGGAATAGTTTCCGATGTCAGGCGGATATTTGCCTGCATTTACGATGTTGACGGCAGCCGTAAAAACAAAAACTACTGCGATAAGTGCGCACAAAAATGACTTGAGATAACGCTTCATGAATGCCTCCCCGTAGCTAAAAGAGAATATAGACAACTCTTATGTGATTATAGCACGTTCAATGTGAACAATATATCCGGACGTGTATCCAAAATCGGCTCGAATATCCTATTTCCGGATACATCATGCAGATTATGTGAAAATATGCTTCTCGCACCCCACCAGCTTATCCCCTTCGTACTCCAGCTTGAGGGAGAAGAACCCGTTCACCGCTTCCTTATACAGGCAGTCGAACATCACCTTGTCACCCTCCCACATGGGAAGTCCGTAAATATCCTGAAGCGGGATCCACATGAGCTCGCCCTCGGAACACGACCCCGGCACCACGTTGCGGGTCCCGGCATAGCAGGCCGTGAACACATGCATATACTCAACGCCGTAACGGTCGGAGACAAATGTCACGATGCCGCGGTAACGGAATCCGTCGAGTTCTTCAGGAACTATTCCCGTCTCCTCGGAGATCTCGCGCAGCACGCATTCCTCAGGACTCTCGCCCTGCTCGAAATGCCCTCCGACACCCAGAAATTTCCCGCAATTGGGATCGTCCTTCTCTCCCTTGTGGATAAAAAGGACCTTATCATCTTCGGATATGTAACAGAGAGTCGTCAGTTCGGGCATTATCGGGATCAGATGTTATCCAGGGCAACTGCAACATCTTCCGACATGACCCTGTTCAGAGCCAGCATCATCTCGGTCTCTGCGTTTACCCTGTTGATCAGGTAATCGGAGACGTCGAGCTTGAATGTCTCACAGATGGCGCACCACTTGTCGGCGATGCAGACGATGAGGCTTTCGCGATGACGGGGCGGAATGGGAGTCAGCGGGAACATGTGCTTGGAGATCACGTCCCTCTCCAGTGAATTCATCTCGAAATCGCGGACCGCGTTGTTCATGGCTTTCTTCGGGTGTGTGAAGCCGTGGATCTTCCTGCCGGGAACTTCCTTATCGTGCCAGTCGTAGAGGAAATAATCGTGGAGCAGCGCGCCTCTTACCAGGCTCGTCCTGTCCACCTTGATATTGAATCTGTTCTCGAGGAATGCTGCGATCAGGAGGCTGTGCTTAGCCACAGAGAGACAGTGGGCGAATACACTGGTCGTACCATGCTGAATGGACGACTTCATAGGTTCGATATTCTCAGAGAAGATAATATCGCCGCCACGGGTAATGAGCTCCTTGGCTAATCTGTATTCCGATACCTGATACTTTGTACCGTTATTCGTAGTCGTATCCCCCGTGCTCAATTTTTCCTAACCACTATTGATGAATATAGACCTAAATTGTTTAAAATTCAACCACATACCGATTAACACTATTAATTTTGTGTAACAAGAATTATAATAAGCAAACTTTAGACGTAAAAGAGGACGAAAATGGCATCAAATGCGCTATCAGGAACCAAGGATCTGACTAAGGGAAGCGAGCTTCGCGCTATCCTTCTTTTTGCCATTCCTCTGTTCATGAGCAACCTCCTCCAACAGGCCTACAACCTGACGGATATTACCATCATTGGCAACTCACTCGGCGACGATGCTCTCACCGCCATCGGTACCGTGTCGATCATATACGATCTGTTTACGTCTTTGTCCTTTGGCATGAGCAACGGATTTGCCATCGTCGTATCCAAGTACTTTGGCATGGGAGATCAGAAGAAGATACGGCAGGTCATCGCAAATACAGCTGTGCTCGCTGTCATCTGGGGAGTACTTATGACGGTTCTCGGAACTACTCTGCTGAGGCCGATCATGCGGCTTCTCGGCACACCGGAAGAAGTGTTCGAGACCGGTTTCTCCTACGCGATCATCATGCTGGGATTCATCATTTTCTCGTTCACGTATAACATCCTGTCGGCGCTGCTCCGTGCCATCGGGAATTCCACCGCGCCATTCTTCTTCCTGCTGATATGCGTCGTGGGCAACATCGGACTGGATCTGCTATTTGTAGTGGTCTTCGGCATGGGTCTGCCCGGCGCGGCCATCGCCACCATCATCGCGCAGACAGTCTCGGCCGTGGTGAGCTTCATCTACATATGGCGCCGTGTGCCTGTCCTGCACTTCACGCGGGAAGATCTTGTCTTTGACCGCAGCATGATAACGGAGCTCATCTCCGCCGGCATCTCATTTGCCCTCATGTTCGCTGTAGTCAATATCGGAACAGTGATCCTTCAGAGCGCCATCAACTCGCTGGGTGTCGTCACCATCGCCGCCCACACCACTGCCCGCAAGATCTCGAGCCTCTGCATGATGGTCGTAGGCACCCTCGGCAACTCAATGGCCACCTTCACCGGACAGAACCATGGTGCCGGCAAATACGACCGCATCAGGACCGCCCTTCGCAAGGTGCTCATCCTTGACTTTATCGCCGCTACTCTACTGATCATAATGATCTACGCCTTTGGTGGCCTGTTCGTCAGACTGATCTCCGGATCGTCCAACCCCGAGCTTATCTCGACCGCCACCTACTATCTGCGGTTCGATCTGCCATTTTACTATGTCCTGTCTATCCTGCTGGTGGTAAGATGTACCCTTCAGGGGCTGGGTTCCAAGATAACCCCTATCGCGGCGAGCCTCATGGAGCTTCTGCTCAAAGCACTCACTGCGGGAGTCCTGGTCAAATACTTCGGTTACACGGGTATCGCCATGTGCGAGCCGATCATCTGGAGTGTCTGCGCTGTCTATGTGCTGATAGTCTTCTTCATGAATCCGCATATAAAGGCGCTAAGGCAAAATAAGTAGTCAGAACCGTCCCCATTTCACATTTTATATGCCTTCTTCACCCTCAGCTTCCACCAGATCCTGATCGTATCGCAGAACATTCCGAAGATGGCGCCGATCTTGATCCTGGACATGGAGCCTTCACGGGTATAGACCACTTCAACAGGCATTTCGACAATAACTGCGCCGACAGAATTTGCCAGAGCCAGCTGTTCAATATCAAAGGCGTAACTGTCGACCATCTGAACGCCTCCGATACGGCGCAGAAGGTCACCTCTGTAGATCTTGATGCCGGTCTGGGTGTCTTTGCATTTTAATCCGAACAGGACTTTCAGGATAGCATAGTAGCCCAGGGACATGACCTTGCGCATGAAGGGGTATTCGAGTTTGGAGTCTTTGTGCATTTTCGAGCCGATGACGACATCGCATCCGGTGGACTCCATGCAGGAGACAAAGCCGGGGACCAGCGAGGCCGGAAGTTCCAGGTCAGCATCAAGAAAGCCGACCATGTCGCCCTTGCTGTTCTTTATGCCGTGGAGGATGGCGCCGCCCTTGCCTCGGTTCACGTCGTAGCCGCAGTCGCGGACACCGGGAATGGACGCAGCCGCACGGGCGATCTCTGTGCCGGTGTGGTCACGGCTGCCGTCGTTAACGGCGAGTATCTCATAGGAAATGCCGGCACCCGTGAGAGTGTCAGCAATTATCCTGAGGTTATCGTAGATGTGTTCCGCTTCGTTGTACGCGGGAACAATGAGGCTCAGCATCAGAATCTGCCTCCGCCTCCGCCGGAGTGGCCACCGCCGCCTCCGCCTCCACCGCCGGAGAAGCCGCCTCCGCCGGAACTTGAATCTGAATCATATGTAACAACGACTTTCTGTCTGAGGAAATTCTCGTTTGCCTGTACGCCTTCGGATTCGCTCAGGTACTCCTTATACTGGGGAGCCTTGTCGAGCTTGCCCTTACGGAGACCTGCGAAGCAGATGAGAAGTGCCAGCAGAGCCGGGCCGATGAGACAGAAGAACGTGACGAAACCATAGCTCGTAAAGCTGTATTTGCCAAGATCCTTAAGCACGCCGGAGATAGCAGTATAGTATTCACATTCTGCCAGCTCGCCCCTGTAGTTACGGAAGATCCTGTCACAGTCCTCGTTGCTTACGGCATAGTAGGCAGTACCATTGGTGAACAGCCTGAAGTATCTCATTCCGGGTTCATCGATGGAAAGATCCACCAGGATACAGATGCCGGAATTGTCGCGGAGCTTGTGGGGTGCCGCCTTGTCATAGTAGTAGTCGTGGGCGAACTTGTTGCAGTCCTCGTCACTGTCTGAATACTTGTAACTGCTCTTCAGATCGTGATTCTTGTCACGGGTCGTTATGAGGACCACGTTGATGTCTTTCGCCTTGGAGAGTTTCTTTGCCGCTGCCTCGATGTCATCCAGCTCGCTTGAAGAGAAGATGTCCGCCTTATCATCGACAACGACCTTCTTGCTTATCGGCAGGGACAGATAGATGTACAGCGCGATGCTCAGCACGCACAGTGCAATAACGCCTGCAAGCATTCCTCCCGACAGGAGGGAGAACTCACCAAACATTGAACGCTTGAGATTGTCTTTCTTGCTCATCCTGCCACCTCCATGAGATAGATGCTCATACCGAATCTCACGATCGCAGCGAATATCAGCAATATGGCCATAAAGAGGATCAGCCTCTTAACAACGCTTACAGGCTTGATGCCGGCGACCTCACCCGTCTGTCCGTTCATCGCGAAATAATAATTCTTCCCGAGATACTTATACTGCATAAACCATACAGGCAGCAGAGCGTAGTGGGCGGTCATACTGGAGATCTGACTCTTGTCCTCCTTGACCTTGACGCTGTCGTATTTCTTTGTCAGCTCCTTGAACTTCGTGTTCTGATAACCCTTTACTCTCGTAAGTACCCTCTTCTTCAGCTGATCCACATTCTGGTCATACTTATCGGCAAAGAATCCCGGCAGGTACCTGTAATCGTAAGGGATAAGCTGCTCATAGTTGAAGGGCTCGATTGCCTCCATCAGATCGTCCGCGATCCTCGTCTCTCCATCGAAAGGTATCATCCTCCACTTATAACGCCCGCGGTTGGTGACATCGTAATATCTCATGGTCGTCGTGGTCTTGGAACCGCTGTGCACCACTGAGTCCTTGCGGCACTCAGATGTGATGTCCATATCGTAATCCACATCGAAAAGCCAGAACGGCACATAAAGTCCCGTCATCTTTGCAATGTTCTCCGGGCTCACGAATTGGATCGGCGTCCATCTTCCGCCCTTGCACCACTTGAGGAAAGCCTCCTCCGCCTTCGCCCTTGAATACTTGAACGGGATCAGGTACTTGGGCTGGAATTCGTCAGTCAGCCTGTCACCGATAAGCGCCGGTGACCCGCAGAACGGACAGAACGTCGCACTCGTATTGGCAGACGTAACGATCGTTCCCGCACAGCTCTTGCATGTGAACTGTATCGTATCTTCTTTATCGTCTTCAAAAGGATTGTCTCCCTGTTCAGCGTAAGGCGCCTTTGTCTCAGTCTGCTGCACCTGCTGAGCCTGCTGGGGCTCCTGTGCCTGGGGTTCTTCCAGTCTCTGCACAGAATCAACGCCCTCTTTCGCCCTTCCGGGCTCTGCCGTCAGTTCTTCAACCACCCGCTCAATCTGCGCCGGATCGAAAGACCCTCCACAGAAAGCACACTCCAACTTGCCCGAAGACGGCTCGAACATAAGGTTCGCCGCACAGTTAGGACACTTTATAGTATCAGCCATAGATTTTCTCCATTCAAACCCCTATTCTTACGGGGCATATTCCAAAGGAGATTTTAACATCTCAACTCAAAAATGTGAAATGGTGTGAATTGTGCATTCTCGCTTCTGATGTTTTCATCAACCCAGGATCTGCATGATTATCATCAGCAAAACGCCCACGCCCAGGCAGATGATATCAGGCAGCTTTATCTTAAAGCTCTTGCGGAAGAATACATACATCAGGAACATTCCGATGAGGATCAGGAGAGGCACGATTATCACGGCATCCCCTGCCAGGAGCAAAAGCGAGTATCCGCATGCAGGCAGAAGGAACCTGAAGCCCCAGAAGCAATCAGAGACCCCTCCGACTTTCTCCGGCTTCAGCCTGTTGAAATACCTGATGATAAACACTACGGCAATAATGGCGATCACCGTCCAGAATACCGTAGCCACTGTAAGCTTAAGATGGTTCAGGCTGACATATTCATAACGGTGGGTATTACCTGAACTGATCTGTGAAGCAAGATTCGAGAAGCCGGAGATCATGGCAAACCACGACATGTCTCCAAGTCTCGGGAACCTCGCGTTGGGAGCAAATACATAGATCAGATTCTCAAAAGCATCATTACACCATAACACGAAGAGGCTCTGAAGCCCCAGGAACAACGCACCGTCAGCATTGCTGTTGCCGATGACGAATATTGCACACGCGATGACATATATCAGCATTGCGGGTGGAAGGATGATCAGCGAATAAAGCAGTCCGTGCGCCGGATTGAAGCTTGCTCCCACGGTATTCAGCAATGTCATACGGATCATGACTATGATCCCTGCGAACAGCGTCGTGACCGTCAGATGGATCGCTCCGTTGATCACATTCGTCAGTACAAGCTGAGTCCTGGACAGCGGCGAAGAAAGCCACAGATCGAGATTGCGTCTGTTCTTGAAGGGGCTCAGTTCCAGCGCCGCCAGAAGATATGATATGCCTCCGATAATGATAGTCAGGAACGCGAATTCAACATATGACTCGTCAGCCCTTATGACCCTCTCGACAGTGGAATAAAATGCGAACAGCGATACGAACACCATCAGAACGATAAGTCTGATGATGGTCTTCTTAAAATGGTAGGTAAAGTATCTCATTCCGGTATTCATGACTTCACCTCCATTCCGCTGATAAATGCCTCCTCGAATGTGACCTCCAGACGGTCCATTATCACAGGGTTAAGCGCATTGAGGCGGTCCTCGATCCCCTCTTCATTGTTGAGTGTCAGCGTTGCCACTCTTCCAATGATCTTCAGGGACACAACAGGAAGATCAGAGAACAGCTTCTCATCTATCTGATCAGCAAACGCCAGCTGATATTTGCAGAATTCCTCGTTGTCCTTATACTTACCCTCCGTGCTGATGACATTGCCCTGCTCGATCAGCAGATACTCGTCACAGAAGTCGTCCAGTTCCTTCAGGGAGTGGGACGATATGATAACCGTCGTTCCGCGGCCGTTTACGAGGGCGCGGATCCTGTCCTTGAACTTTTTGCGGGCGAGAGGATCAAGACCGTCAAAGGCCTCGTCCAGCAGCAGGTATTTAGGCGATATCGCGAAAGCAAGTGCCACGAATACCTGTCGTCTCATTCCCTTGGAGAAAGACCTGATCGGCTTTTTGTCCGGCAGACCGAACTCACCGATGATACTGTAGAACACTGCTTTCTCCGCGTTGGGATAGAGCGTGCTGTACAGGTCAAAAAGGCTTCTGCACGTCGAATTGTTGGTGTAGTACGGATCGTCCGGCAACAGGAAAATGTCCTGCCTCGTGGAGGGTTCCTCAGGCGACCTGCCGTCGTATGTCACCTTTCCCTCCTGAACCTTATAGACGCCGCTCATCAGTCTCAGAAGCGTGGACTTGCCCGCACCGTTAATGCCGACCAGCCCCACAACTCTCTTGTCCGCGATGTTGAAATCAACATCCTTCAGCACATTATTACTCTCGAAAGAATGTGCCAGTCCACTCACATTGATCATCCCTTATCCTCCTGATCAGTACGTGAATCCCCTGTCCGGCTCCCTGAATTCCTTACACCGCTTGAGGAAAGAATTCATGGACGCCTCCTTATACGCAGGCTCGGTCCTTTCCGCGCCGATGATCTTCAGGAACTCCTCCGTAAACAGCGGATTTACAATAAACAGCGGTCCCAGAAGATACGTCATGAACAGGTTGTGCCAGCGTATCCCTTCTTCCTTTATCCCTATATGAAGCCCCTCTCCGCGTTCCGCCACGAACAGCGGCTTAAACTCATCATCAAACCCCTTGCCCTCATCGAAGTAGCACTGGGTAAACTGGCTCTTGAAGCCAACCACATCCCTCTTCTCAGTACCGTTGTCATACTGACCGATCCACAGTGAATTATATCTGTGCATCATGTCCCTGACGGCATACGTTGGAAGGATCTTCAGTCCCTCGATATCGGGATCATCCTCGCATTTTATAACAGAACCGAACATCTCGGATGCGTTGCCAGTAAGCAACATGAACTGACCGTCTTCCAAAGCCTTCAGTATCTCATCGCGGTAAGGCTTCAGGCTCTGTATTACAAGCTCCTGACCGTGCTCTGTCGTTGTCCCCATATAAACGAGTTTTACCCCGCCGTCCAGGAACAGCGGACGGCTGTTCAGGTCGGTGTGGACTATCTCGATGGAAGGGTCACACCTTCTCAGATACTCGATATTCTGAAGCTCGGCGTAGAGGTTGCATATCTCCGGAAATAGAATCTCGATCTTCATATGATCACAGGCCCTCCTCTTCTGCACGCTTCAGGATAATGTTACGGCAGTCATCCACGAGATCGAACGCATCGATGCCGCAGAAGATATATACCGTATCGTCCTTATTGAGCTCGAACTCACGGGCGGCCTTGCGCTCATCCAGTTCAAAGAAGATCTTCTCTTCCGGAATTCCCGCGAAGAGCATCCTCATGTAAAAGTCAGGCGCTCTGGGGCCCGTGCATATGATCTGATCCATCAACGGATCATTCATCATCTCGAAATCAGCATCGTAGATCCAGCATGTGTTCTCGGACCAGTGATGCTCATCCTTATAGCAGCTGATGAGAAGGAACATCTTCTTGTGACCGGGCTGCTGCCTTACATAATCGGTGGCACGTGACACCGCAAGAGCATTCTTGTCTTTTGCCAGCTGTGTAACGACAGAGATCGATCCCGACTTCTTCACGTTGAATCTCGTGTCGGGTATCTTAACGCTCTTCATGACCTCCGCCAGCTTATCCCGCTCAACGCCAAGCTCCCTGAAGAGCGTAACTACGAGACAGGTGTTGTATATATTGAAGATGCTGTCATTGGAGATGTGATATACGCCGTCTTCACCGTGATCCTTAATGGTGATGGTGCGGTTCTCAAAATCTATATCGTGACCCTCATAATCGTACTCAGGCGATCTGAAATCACACTTCGAGCAGTGAGCCTTGCCGATGTGGTGATACCTTCTGTAATCGTAAACGAGCTTGCTGCCGCAGATGGGACAGATCCTCATATCGTTCAGCAGGTTCTCGCACTCGATGACGTCGGTATCAAGCTTATCAATGCCGTAATATGCACGGGGATTATTTATTGCGATCCTTCCGGAGATCAGGTCGTCACCATTCAGTATCAGCTTGGTCGTGGCGGGAATGTTCTTATCGAGTATGCCGGCGATGTAATCGGGATGTCCGTTACGCATTATGGAATCCCTGAACAGGTTCGTAACACACAGGTACTGGGGCACAACATACGGGAATATCCTCGGTGCGGAACGCTCGTCTATCTCGAGCACTGCCGTATCGTATTTTGTCTTGCCGGTGAGGGTGGCACCCTGGAGAAAACAGGTGGAGAGTCCCGTCGCGATATTGGAACCGTATCTGTTGCACAGAACCTTCCTGCCCTGCGCCTCGAAAGCGTCACATATCATGTTTGCACATGTAGTCTTGCCGTTCGTTCCCGTAACGGCGATTATGGTCTCAGGCTTCCCGATCCTCTCGAGAAAATCAGGACATATCTTCAGCGCCAGGCTGCCTGGGAAATCAGTCCCGTTATGCCCGGTTATCTTAAGCGCAGGAATTGACAGCTTCGCCAGCCACAATGCCGCTATAAATCTAACACCCATGTTAATTTTCCTCCACTCGAGTATATATTACCCCAAAAATCCTTAAGACGGGGTTATGTTTCTGTTACAGAAACAACCGTCCCGAGTTGATATAATGTCTTGCCCATTATATCAAAAACGCCCATAATGATATAATCAATACCGAAAGGCAGGTACTACTATGGAACCGGATAAGAGGATCGAAGAGATCGACAGCGAGATCAGGAGACTGTTCGAAGAGCGTCTCGAGATGACAAAGCTCGCGGACGAGGGGCTCACCACAAGTGAGATCGCCCTGAGATGCCGCAAATACGAGCGCGAACAGCTGGGCAACGCAGGTGACTTCGACCGCGTGCTCCTGGCAACGATCTTTAACCTCTCCCGTTCCTATAAACTCACCGGCTACGGCACAGCAGGCTCACCTCTCGTCGATGAGATACGCCGCGCCATCGCTGAAACGCCTAAGACCTTCCCCACCACGGCACTGGTTGCCTGCCAGGGCGTCGAGGGCGCCTATTCCCAGATTGCTGCGGATAAGCTTTTCGCGGGGGCGGATATAAGGTTCTTCAAGAATTTCGAGGGCGTGTTCAAGGCGGTTGAAGACGGCGTGGCACAATATGGCGTCCTCCCGATCGAGAACAGCACCTACGGCTCGGTCATCGCAGTCTATGACCTGATGCGCGTTCATAAGTTTCATATCGTAAGGAGCATAAGGCTCAAGATCAACCACAGGCTCATGGCAAAGAACAGTGTGGCTCTCGAAGACATCCGCGAGGTCTTCTCCCACGAGCAGGCACTCGGCCAATGCAGCGAGTTCCTTAAGAACAACCCGCAGATCAAGGTGACCATCGTAGCCAACACGGCTATGGCCGCCCGCATGGTGGCGGATTCCTCACGCACAGACGTGGCCGCCATCTCATCCCCTGACTGCGCTGCGCTTTACGGACTCAACATCGTCAAGGACGACATAATGAATTCGGACCACAACTACACGAGGTTCATCTGCATCTCCAAAAACATGGAGATCTTCCCCGGTGCCTCCAAGATTTCCATGATGATGGCGCTGGGTCATACCCCTGGATCCCTGTCAGATACATTGGTAAAGTTCTCATCTCTCGGGCTGAACCTTACGAAGATCGAATCGCGTCCCATCGCCGGAAGGGACTTCGAATTCATGTTCTATCTGGATATCGACTGTTCCATCTACTCGGAAGATGTGCTGACGCTGATCGGACATCTGGATTCTGAACCGACGGAGTTTACGTTCCTGGGGAGTTATCTGGAAGTATAAGGGGCTCGGAAGAACGAATTTGTGATGCTTCGGACAGGTCCTCGGCGCAAGCGCCTGCGGAACTCGCAACACAAATTGTGCGTTCTCGCTTCGGGGGTGACTGGCTTCGCCGGTTGCGGAACTTGTGGCGCAAAACACGCGTTCTCGCTTCGGGGGTGACTGGCTTCGCCGGTTGCGGAACTTGTGGCGCAAAACACGCATTCTCGCTTCGGGAATGTGATGCTTCGAACAGGTCCTCGTGGGCTCGCGACTGCTTGCTCGCTTCAGTCCTCGTCGCTTCGCTCCTGCGGTAAGTCCGCTCGCAAGGGCAGCGCTCGCCCTTCGCGTTCGTATCGACATGTATGTCAAAAGTCGGTTTTTAGAAGTTTGACATACAAAATCACATAAAAATGTATGTCAAAGTTGCATTTTCGAGAGTTTGACATACAAAATCTCAATATCTGTATGTCAAATTTCATTTTTTAAGGTTTTGACATACAAAGTAGTCCATTTTTGTATGTCAAATATCGATTTTTAGAACTTTGACATACAACAGCAGATTCGGCAGGGAAATGCGAAGCGAGGAAGGACAATTCTGGTCGATCAGCATGGACCCAAATCCAAATAAATGCAGAATAGGTCCATTAAGTTCGACTCATTTTGCAATAATTATAATTTGGGTCCACAAAACATCTCGATAAAGCCCGCCTAAATGTATTGCGCAATCGCAACATTTCCGTTAATATCACAA
>FMTG01000020.1 GCA_900099715.1 Ruminococcaceae bacterium YRB3002
TGTATGTCAAACTTCTAAAAATCGACTTTTGACATACAAGCGGCCAACGCGAACGGACTTACCGCAGGAGCGAAGCGACGAGGACTGAAGCGAGCAAGCGGTCGCGAGCCCCCGAGGACCTGTCCGAAATAGCACAAATTCTTTCTTCCTCGCCCTAGAAGTGTTTATCGATCCACCTGTAGACTCTCTTGTTCGTGGCTCTTCTGGACTCCTCTTTATCCATCGGGAATACGCCGGCAAAATCGTCGTCATGCTTAATCTCTGCCTTGCGCGAGGTGTCGTAATACTCTGACAGATCCGGCTGTTTGTCCAGGGGATTCTTGGTCTCCAGGAGCTTATGACGGAACTTCTTGAGAAACAGATAGAAGATTCCCGTCCCGGCAAGCACCGAAGGATACACGATGTGTCAGTTTTGTATCAGAAGATCTTATCGAGCCACTTGAAGAACTTTTCACGTCTGATGTCGTCAATCTCTTCCTTGGACATATTGTACATGCCAAGAAGATCGTCCTTACGCCTGACATCAGCCTTGCGGGACGTGTCGTAGTACTGGGAAAGGTCTGGAGCTTTATCAACGGGATTCGTTGTTTCGACGAGTTTGCGCCTGAACATTTTGAGAAATACGTATAATATTCCCGAGCCCAGGAACATGGCGCCATACATTAAGTAGGACGACAATCTGAACAGAAGTCCGGAAGGGTCGTTGAAAAGTGATCCGAACATCAGAGCAAGTGTAGCTGAGGCAAGAACTGCAATCGGAAGCACAAGCCAGAAGAAGATGGTCTTTGCAAGAGCAGCAATTCTCTTGACTTTGCTGTAAGGCAGTTTGCCGCATGCTTCTCCTGTCTGACCGTTGATGGCAAAGCCATGATAAACACCGTCCTCCTGATAGTTGAGGAACCATATTGGAAGAAGCGCGTAACTGTATTTGCAGTTTTTTATATCAATATATCCGTCTGTCATCCTTGTGCTCTCATACTCAAAATTGACTGCATCACAACTCTGTCTTGCATAGCTCTCCATACGCCATGTTACATTCTGAGCCATGTCATTCGGCGTAAGGTTGTAACGTTCAGCATAGTAACCCGGAAGATATGCATCGTTGTAAGGAACCATCTCACTGTAATCGAATGGTTCCACTGCCTCCATAAGCTGCTTGTTCATCTTCCTTGCGCCAACAAACGGAACCTGCTTGAGATGAAAACCGATATCGCGTTCAAGACTGAAAACAGTCCTGGATTTTTTCCCGCGATCGTAGATAGTTCCGGTACCGTAGAATACTGCATCGCACTCGGAATCAACAAGCCAGAAAGGAACATATAAAGGTGTGAGCTTCTTTATATTCTCCTTGTCCATGAATCCCCTGGGAATATATTTATTCGTCCTGCCCCACTCGAGGAACTGCGCTTCCGCCTGCTCTCTTGTGAGCTTGAAAGGAATGATGAAATCAGGCTTAAACTCTCTTCTGAGTCTGTGTCCCGCAAGTGCAGGAGATCCACAATAACAACAGAAGGTTGCTGCCGTATTCTCATCTGTAATGACTGTTGCACCACAGGAATTGCATGTGAATTCCTGCATTTTGGAATCGTCGATCTCCTTCTCCTCAGTCTTGTTCTCAAACGAGAAACTAAGCTTCAGGACATTCGGATCGAAATCACTTCCGCAAAACTTGCATACTGCTCTGCCTGAATTGCTGTCATAAAACAGATTCGCTGAGCAATGCGGACATTTCAGCGTATCAGCAATATTCTCACTCATTTCTCTTAACCCTTTCCAGAACGTCAAAAAGCGAATCAAGGATCAGATCAGCCTTTGACCTTATCTCATCATCAGGCTGCAGGATATCCGGCACCATTACCGTAAGCGCTCCGGCCGCATGGGACGCCCTGACTCCGTTGAACGAATCCTCTATCACGACCGACTCTCCCGGAGTCACGTTCAGCTGTTCCATCGCCATCAGAAAGATCTCAGGATCCGGCTTGCTCCTCGTTACCCTGTCACCGCCTATCACCACATCAAAAAGCTCCAGCAGGCCAACAATTCCCAACTCTCTTCTTACCGTCTTCTCCGATGTGGAAGACGCCAGGGCGACCTTATATCCGCTTTCCTTAAGGTGCTCCAGCAGTTCCCGTGCGCCGGGTTTTACCGGGACAAGGCCCTTATCGAACCTCTCAATAAAGAGGGCGCGCCTCTTCATCCTCATCTCCTCGTACGGCAGCTCTTCCCCGTACTGCTCCTTGAAGATACGCCTTGTTGCCTCTTCGTTCAGACCGGTCGCTGCGATGCAGTGTGTCTCGATATCAGTTATACCATACTGCGGTGCTATGACTTTCCAGCACTCGATGACAGCCCTCTCAGAGTCAAAGATGACGCCGTCCATATCAAAGATAAATGCTCTGCGATCCTTCATATAGCCTCACAATTCCATCTCGTACATTATCATGGCAAGAACGGCAGGCCCTGCCGTCTCCGTTCTGAGGATCCTCGGACCAAGCGTTACCGGCGTGATATCACATGATCTGGCGATATCGATCTCAGCTGCCGAATAGCCTCCCTCGGGACCGATAAATATGCCGATATTGCTGCTCCTGCGGCCTCCAACAACACCCTTGAGAGTAAGACCTTCCGCTTCTTCCCAGGGTATGATCCTGAGTGTCTCTCCGGGATTCCTTACAACAACACTGAACTCTTCCGGTTCTGTTACAACAGGCACGATATCCCTGCCCGACTGGCGTGCCGCTTCAAGTGCGATCTTCTGCCAGCGGTCAGACTTGCCTTGTTTGCCGTCCAGCTTTACAACACACCGTTCAGATATAACAGGGACGATCTTCGACACACCGAGTTCCACAGCTTTCTGGATGGTAAGATCCATCCTCTCGCCCTTGGAAACGGACTGATACAAAGTAATGTGTGTCTGCGGCTCGTGAGATTCCTCCTGCTTCGCATATGTGTTAAGGATGCAGGAACGGCGGTCAGCAGACTTGAGTCTGGCGTGATACACAGATCCGCCGGCATCTACGATATCCATTTCTTCGCCGGGGCGCATACGCAGAACCTGGAGGATGTAGTGGCAATCCTCCTCTGAAGGGATGTAGTTGCTGTTGACTGTTAAAACACTTTTTACAAAAATCCTCATCATTGTTATATTTTACCACAATCAATGTGATAAAATTGCATTATGCAGTTCTTGCACAAGAGTAAATTTATGGAGGTATCATATGCAATACGAGATTAAAGGAACACCATTTCCCGTTATCATCTGCAAGCTCAACAACGGAGAAGCAATGATCACAGAGCGCGGCTCCATGACATGGATGACACCAGGACTTGAGATGAAGACGGTAGGCGGTTCTATCGGCAAGGCTCTCGGAAGGATGCTCTCAGGCGAGTCACTCTTCCAGAACGTTTACACTGCTCAGAGAGATAATGCTGAGATTGCTTTCGGTTCAAGCTTCCCCGGCAAGATCCTTCCTCTGGAGATCACTCCCGGTTCATCCTTCATCGTCCAGAAGTCAGGCTTCCTGGCATCCACTTCAGGAGTTGAACTTTCCATCGCATACAAGAAGAAGCTCGGTGCCTCCGTATTCGGCGGTGAAGGTTTCATCATGCAGAAGCTCTCAGGTCAGGGTACTGCTTTCGTTGAGATCGATGGTGATGCAGTTATGTATGATCTGCAGCCCGGTGAGGTAATGTACCTCGATACAGGTTATCTCGCTATGATGGATTCCACGGTTACGATGGACATCGAGATGGTCAAGGGCGCCAAGAATATCCTTCTCGGCGGCGAAGGTCTCTTCAATACGAAGGTTACCGGCCCCGGCCGTATCTGGATCCAGACAATGCCTATCAGCAACCTGGCAACAAGCCTCATTCCTTACATGCCTTCCAAGAGTTGACTGGACACGGCCGTTGACATCGCTGACGCATTTAACTGATACTGCCGCCCCCCCGATAAAGGAGGGCGGTTTTCTGTTGCATTTTCATTTGACATAATGTCCTGATGTTACGATAATGTACGCGTTAGGAGATGAGATTACGTGATAACTTTTTTGACAGGTCTTGCAATCCTTATTGTCGGAGGAGCACTGTACGGGAGGTTCTGCGAGCGGGTTTTCGCGCCGGATGACAGAAAGACGCCCGCTTATGAGCAGGAGGACGGTGTTGACTATGTCCCCATGAAGCGCTGGAAGAACTGTCTCATAAATCTTCTCAACATTGCAGGAACAGGGCCGATCCTGGGTCCTATCCAGGGCATTCTGTTCGGACCCGTCGCTTTCATCACGATACCGTTGGGGTGCGTTGTATGCGGCGCTGTTCACGACTATTTCAGCGGCATGATCTGCACCAGAATGGGCGGCATCCAGATGCCTGAGATGGTAAAACGCCACACAAACAAATACATATATGGTTTCTTTACATTGTTTATCTGTCTGGCAACTTTTTTGTGCGCCAGCGTATTCATCTATACTCCCGGCGATATCATGGCGACTCAGCTGCTGGGATTCAGCGGTTCGGCCAGTGCCGTGTCCACATGGGTGATCTACGGCGCTCTCTTCGCTTACTACCTTGTAGCAACAGTCCTTCCGATTGATAAGATCATCGGCAAGATCTACCCCGTATTCGGAATACTCCTCATTCTGTCAGCCATCGGTATATTGGCAATGCTCTTCATCAGGCATCCTCAGATGTGCGAGATATGGGGAGACTGGGAGCTGGGAGGATTTGATTTCGGTCATTATTTCAACACGCAGAACTTTATCCCGTCATTCTTTGTTACCGTCGCATGCGGAATACTGTCAGGCTTTCACAGCTCGCAGACGGCCCTTGTCTCAAGGACTCTTCAGAAAGAGAAGGACGGAAGAATGGCATTCTACAACATGATGCTGTGTGAGGGCTTTATCGCTATGGTTTGGGCGGCCGGAACGATGGCCGTCATCGGAATGGGTGCGGAGAATGCCGGCATTACCATGAAACTTACGGAGACGGGCTGGGGTTATTATCAGATGGCGGACGGTGTGCTTCAGCAGATCGCACCCACCAGTGTCGTAGGCGTGGTCTGCAAGTCATTTCTTGGCAGTGTTGGCGGCGTCATAGCCATCATCGGCGTCATCATACTCCCGATATCGACAGGTGATACTGCGCTGCGTGCGCTGAGGCTCATGATCGCGGAGGTATTCCACATCGGGCAGAAGACTGTCCGCAAGCGTCTGATCGTAGTCATCCCCATCTGTGCACTGGTGCTCGGTCTCCTCATATGGGCCAAAAGCGATGCCAACGGATTCAATGTTGTATGGAGGTATTTCGGCTGGGCCAATCAGACGAGCTCCGTCTTCGCTACCGCGGCTATAACCATCTATCTGATGCGGAACGGCAAAGCGAAGTTCGCGTGGATGCCCCTGATCCCCTTTATATTCTACACATTCGTCACTTCTTCGTATTTCCTGAATTCACCCATAGGCCTGTCCCTCAGCATCAACCTG
Organism: Ruminococcaceae bacterium YRB3002; assembly: GCA_900099715.1. Lineage (GTDB taxonomy): Bacteria > Bacillota > Clostridia > Saccharofermentanales > Saccharofermentanaceae > Saccharofermentans. The sequence continues at coordinate 5,481 of FMTG01000020.1, forward strand.
GCGTACATCGGCGCCGGTATATTCACTGCTGTGTGCTTCGGGTATGTGATGTATCTTGGGATAAAGAAAGAGAAGACCGTTCAGGGATCCGGTTCCTGAATTCCTGAGTTAATTACTTTGCCTCTAACTTATCGAAATAATACTTGTGCGCCTTGTTGAAGGCCTTGTTGTACTCCTTGTTGCTTCCCTTCTGAAGCCCCTCAAAATACATGTGCTCATGATCCGCCAACTCCGGCCTGATCCTGACCATAATAGCCACACCGACGTTGGAGCAGGCATCCGTGATTCTCTTACACTCCATGAGCATATTCGTAAATACTGCATCAGCCATGATATTGCACGTACCGCGGCTCATTCTCTCGAAATGGTTCTTCTTCATCTGCGCAATAAACTCAACAGCCACACGGACCAGTGGTTCGATCTGCTCGGTCGCTTCCTGATCCCTTCTGGCGAAAGCAAGTTCCGTCTGGTTGAGTATAGTATCGATCAGCTCATAAAGGATCTCCATCTCTTTCTTCGCTTCGTCAGAGAATACGGTCCTGCTAGAGTGCATCGTGCCGGCAAGCTCCATTATATTTACCGCATGGTCGCCCATACGCTCGAATTCACCGGTAACCTTGTAATACTGGTTAAGGATAACAACGTGGTCATCGCTCTGAAGGTGCGGCATCAGCTCTACCAAATACCGGCTGACCTTATCTGTCATGCTGTCGATCTCATCCTCCTCATCAAGGATCTCCTCCTGAGCATCTTCCTTGAAGTCGGTAAGCTGGCCAAATGCCCTCTCGATATTCCCACGTGATGCTTCAAACATAGTCATAAGAACGTCGTAGCAGCTCTTAAATGCAAGTGCGGGAGTGCTGAAGAACACGGGGTTCAGTGCATCCAGCTTGTCAGCATACTTTCCGCGCTTGACCGCTTCATCCTTAACGATTCTCTTGCTGAGCCTCTCAAAGATGCCCATCAGAGGCAGAAGGACTATAGCACTGACGATATTGAAGATCGAGTTCGTATTAGCAATTACACCTGATGTGACCGTGCTCTCCCAGAGCTCATCGATCAGTCCGAGCTGGTGGACAAGGATAACAACGACAAGAACCAGCGCTGACTTTCCGAGATTGAAAATGATATTGACGATACCGACTCTCTTAGCATCAGTCTTGGCACCGATATAGCAGACAATAGCCGTCGTAACACAGTCACCGAGATAAATACCGACAATAACCGCATAGATGCTCTTCCAGGTAAGCAGTCCCGTTGACGAGAACGCCTGCAGGATACCGACAGCTGCCGACGAACTCTGCAGTACGAAAGCAATGCCCGCACCGGTAAGATATCCAAGGAACGGATTCGCACCGAGATCGGTAAAGAGCTTCTCGATAATACCTGATTCCTTGATAGCCGCCACGGCACTGGTCATATTAAGAAGTCCCGAGAACAGGACACCGAATCCGATAGCGATATTTCCTATAGTCCTGGCCTTCCTGAACTTGCCAAACATTATAAGACCGATACCGATCATAAGCGCAACAGGCGCGAGTGTCGAAGGCTGCAGGAACCTAAGCCAGTCAGATACCCCGGACTGCGAATCCAGGTCGAGGAGTCTGATGATCTGTCCTGTAACAGTCGTACCGACGTTGGCTCCTACAATGATACCCAGGGACTGTTTAAGTGTCAGGATACCGGCAGCAACAAGACCGGACGTAATAACAATGGTCGCTGTGGAAGACTGAATGAGTGCAGTAACAAGAAGACCCATGAGGAAAGCCTTGATCGGGTTATTGGTAACCTTCTCCATGGCACTCTTAAGAGTACCGGACGAATTCTCCTTCAACGAATCGCCCATGAGACGCATGCCATAAAGGAACATGGCAAGTCCGCCCAGCAGCGACAACACATCGAAAACACTCATATACACCTCTTGGCCTCTCTCTTGAGCAACCACATGCCCATATTATAATAAGTCATTGCGTGAACTGCAAAAGATTTCTTTTGTGCATATTGTGGATACAGATAGATTTGCATCGATATGTTTGGCGATCGTTCCCTGCAAAGCACTGTAAAATCTGCGTTTCCGATTATTGTGGCAGCTTTGATCTCAGGTCAATGTCACGAAAAAAAGATAAAGTGTCCTCTCTGCGGCCGGCAGGGGCTGATAAATGCGATTCTTTGTTTAACATAGATGTATATCTATGTGAAATGGGGACGGTTCTCAGTTGTCACATTTTCGCGGAAAATGTGACAACTGAACTGCAGGTTTCTCGACCTCACATGTGATTGTTGTCAGTAAATACAGGGGTTTACAGTTTCTCCCTACTTAATTTGTGACACTTGAGAACCGTCCCCATTTCACATTTTTCGCAAAACACGCTTTCGAGCCTCAGAAAATATCGAGATTCGGGTCGTACGGTTCCCTTGCCATTTTGCGGACAAAGACTATCGCTTCTCTCAGCTTGGGTATAGTCAGAAGCAGGATTATCGTAATGATCGCCTCGACACCGATATAACCGAAAGCATATTTAAGCGAATGAACAAGTCTCTCCCACGTGCCCATCTGCGGCTCGTAGTAGTGGTAGCAGTTATAAACACCCTCCAGATAATGCAGCAAAGAAGCAATGGTATAGCCTATGACAAGTATCCTGCCCTCGATTTCTTCTTTCCGTTCGGGGTCTTCTTCCATCTTTTCCTTAAAGACTCTATACGCCAGAGTAACAAAAAAACCTGCCAGGCCCATTACCAGATAACCGTAGAAATAGTCGTTATTCTCGGCGAGCAGGTTGTTGCGGTCTATGTAATCCATGATGTAGTAGTCGATACAGAACCTGACGATACCAAAGAGGCAGGAAGACAGTGTTCCTATGACACCGCCGTAGCAGTACGCGATAAGAAATATAAACAGCATGGACATAAGCGTAACCTCACCGCCCTCGCCAAGCCTTACCGGCTGAAGGAGTGAGAAAAATATGCTAATTATAAACAGGAGCGGTATCCAGAAATGTTTTTTGCCCCAGCATCTCTCATATTTGCCAAGCTTGAAGTCAGGCTGTTTATTATTCATCATCTTCACCCTGCCTTCTGTTCTTTCTGCGTTTACCGGAACCGCCAAGTCCTGACAATCTGTTATAATTTCTCCTCTGGCGCCTGATAAAGTACAGTGCGATAACAATGATGCTGCCGCCAAAGAGGATCACGTTGAACGTGTTGTCACCGGGTTCACCGGGAACGTTGATCTTGAAGTAGAATTCGTTGAGAAGCAGGACGACAAACTCTTTGATCTGGACCACAGACAGAATGATAGCTGCAATGTTGATGATCGCATTATTGCGCCGTTCCTCTTCCGCAGACGTCATATCAACTATCTGCTCGAGAGCCGCCTGCTGGTCATTATACGCTGCATGGAGTTCGTCATTCTCGAACGCAGCCTTAATATGTTTAGCCTCCATCTGCGTTCCGTAATACATGAAGTTACGTATGTCGCAGAATGGGATAATACGTGAATAGTCCTTGTACAGCTTACTGATGTACACGTAGGACACGTCACCCTCGTTGGCGAGCGCGTTGTCCACCTTTATCAGGAGTTTGTTCATTGCTGCATTCTGAAGCATCATGAGCTCAACGATAAAGATATAGGACGCTATGTAATCTGTACGTTCCTGTTCTGTACATTCATTGTACTCATTGAGGATGAATGCCACCACGTTCTCAGTCATATACACGTGATAATAATCGTATACTGCAAGGTCATTCCCGGCTATTTCCCTGAGGATCTCATTGTTCACATAGAAATCCTGCCTGTAGCTCATATATGTCTCGGCTGCCAGGATATTAATGAATTCCTGTTCGTCCGCGGGCTTTTTGTTCATACAGAGGATCGTCTTGCCCTGTCCGCAGGGGATGAGACCGTATTTCTCCTTAAGAAGATCCGTCAGATCTTTGTAAAGGTGCCTGCCCTTGGAATCCACTCCGAGTTCATGTCTTATCTTGATGCATCCGTGGGACAGCTGATCCTCAAGCTGTGATGAGGAATACTTACAGTTCGGGATGTAGATCATAAGGACATAGAGATGGGATACCTCCAGAGCCTGCAGGAACATATAGGCCTCCACCTCTCCGATCTCTTCCCAGATCTCGGCATCCGGGACAGAAAGCCCTTTTACCTTCTCAAACTCATAAGTATCGGACGTCACGAGCACCGGGAACTTTCCGAGATAATACCTCTCCAGTTCCTCGATGGCATCTTCGTTCTTATATTCATACCTGAGATAATCATCAAGCTGTTCGTACAGTGAATGCGCAGGTTCTTCATCCTCGCCCGGTATGTGATCCTTCCCGTCCCTTGTGAGCTTGTTCTTAAGTTTCAGATTCCTCTCATTATCCGCGAACGGAAGAAACAGGAACACGTCATCCTTATAAGACTTGATATAGATCTTCCCCTTAAGGAGATTCTCCAGGTAATCACCGTCGCAGACAAATACAAGATCGGGAGCCGATCCTTCCTCCAGGTCCTTGACCTCTCTGACACATCGAAAATTAAGTCTCCTCAGAAACTTCTGCCCGTCTTCAGACACAGCGGTTCCCGAGATGGCCTTGATTTTGCAGTCATCTTCCTTCTGTATCTTATTGAGATATTTGATAAATCCGTCGGTCAGCGCCGAAGCGGCTTCCTTCCCGCGGTAGTCCGGCAGTATGACAACAGATATGATAAACAGATTGTTGTCTTCACCCTCGAATTTCTCACGAAGTTCTTCGGGCGCGATATCGTCGTCCCTGATAATATCGCCTGTCTCGACTATCTCCTCCCACAGTTCATCATTTGTCAGAAGGAAATTGATATAACCGACGGGATGACCGGGGACGTCCTCTATGATAACGAAAGACTTCCTGTTGCGCACATAACGCCGCTCCATGTTGACAAGTTCGCCCCAGTACTTCTCTTCATAGACAGTACAGTCGATCTTGTATAATTTCGCGATGTATGAGCGGTCGATATCCTCGCCGGTTATTACCCTGTAATTCATAGCGATTACTTAGATTTCAGGTCTTTCCACAGATCATTGATAAGTCTCGTTGTCTCGTCATCCGTCTGAACGAAGACCTCGCAGTTCGCGGTGGATTCATCAGACGGCACGATGGCCTCGTCCTCCCTGAGTTCCTCGTCCATGGCAGCGACGACAGCATCGTTAGGAGTAGAATAATATATATACTCGAAATTTGCCATACCGACATCCTCTCTGCAGAGGAAATCAAGGAAGCTCATTGCGGCATCCATGTCCTTGCAGTTCTTTGTTACTGCCCATGAATCAACCCAGATGTTGGAACCTTCCTTAGGAACGACATAAGCCAGATCCTCGTTGTACTCGTGGCCGAGATACGCCTCGCCTGAATAGACAACAGCCATGATCGCATTGCCTGCTACAACCTCATCACGTGCCTCGTCAACAAGATAGGACTGAACGTCGGGCTTCTGAGCAACGAGAAGATCGTATGCTGCACGGAGCTCGTCGGGGTTAGTCGTGTTGATGGAGTATCCGAGATACTTGAGAGCTACCATGAATGTATCTCTCATGCTGTTCTGCATAATGATCTCGCCCTTGTAGTCGCCGTTAAAGAGCACGTCCCAGCTGTCAACAGGACCGTTTACCCTGGTCGTATCGTAAAGGATACCAAGTGTTCCCCAGAAATAAGGAACAACGTACTTGTTGCCGGGATCGAAGGCGGAAGTGATGTCCCAGTATTTCTGACCGATATTGCCCTTGTTCTCCATGGCATTGATATCGATCTCCTGGAGTTCGCCCTCGCCCATCATCTTCTGGAGCATATAGCCGTCGCTGCAAACGAGATCGTACTCGATGGCACCGGACTTGTACTTGGTGTAGAGTTCCTCAGGTGTCAGGGCCTCCTCATAGTTGATCTTGATGCCTGTCTCCTGTGTGAATTTCTCGATCATGTCGGGATCCATATATTCACCGTAGTTGATGACTGTGAGCTCCCTCTTGCCGTTATTCGCGGTACATCCTGTTCCTGCGACCATTCCGAATCCTACAGCAGCGATAAGTGCTGCAGATACTAACTTCATTCCTCTCATTCGTTATACCTCTCCTTGTATGTTTTGTTGCGCTCCCGCCGCCCTGAGACGAACTGGAACACGGTCAATATGATCAGCACGATAATAAATATCAATGTTGACAATGCGTAGAGTTCGGGCTTGATACCTTTGCGGATCTGCCCGTATATCATGGTGGACAGGGTGTTGATGCCTGCGCCCTTTGTAAAGTACGTAATAACAAAATCATCCATGGACATCGTAAATGCCATGAAGAATCCCGACAGGATACCGCCCGCCATCTGGGGCAGCAGCACCTTGAAGAAAGAATACACAGGACCCGCACCGAGATCCCTTGTAGCTTCGTATACGCTGATATTCATTGTCTGCAGCCTCGGCATGACACTGAGTATTACATAGGGAATGTTGAAAGTGATATGAGCAAGCAGAACGCTTCCGAATCCCAGCGGCAGGAAATGCACGAACCACAGCATCAGCGCGATACCCGTAACGATATCCGCATTGAGCATCGGGATGTTGGTAAGGAGCATGAACGCGCGATACCCCCTCCTGCTCATAGCGTGTATTCCGATAGCACCCGGAACACCTATGAGCACAGATATCACGGCAGATCCCAACGCCAGCAGGACCGTCGTCCACAGCGCATCCATGATCTGTGAATTCGCGAAAAGCCTCGCATACCAGTCAAGCGTAAATCCTCCCCAGGTGACTCTGGATCTGGAGTCGTTGAAGGACAGGATTATCAGCACCAGGATCGGTGCGTAGAGAAGGATCCCGATCAGAGTTACATAGATGCCGCTCAATGCTTTCTTGAGTTTTCTCACCATATGACAGACTCCTTCCCCTCACTCTTCTGCTTAACGGTGAACATCATGCTGATGAGCACAAAGATCATGAGAGTGACAGACAGACCGGAACCGACATTCCAGTTGTAACCCACTGTGAATTCCTGTTCTATTACGTTACCTATGAGCTGGAGCTTGCCGCCGCCTAAGATATCAGAGACAACAAAGGAAGTCATTGACGGTACGAACACCATTACTATGCCGCTCAGAAGTCCCGGTACCGACAGCGGGAATATAACCCTTCTGAAGACTGTAAAACCGCCTGCACCGAGGTCTCTGGCAGCCTCGATAAGGTCTTCGTCGATATCCATGATCGCGTTGAAGATAGGCAGTATCATGTAAGGCAGATAGTCGTACACCACACCAACCATGATGGCTGCAGGTGTATTGGCGATGGCCACGGGTCCCATCCCCAGCTTGCCCAGAAGGAAGTTCAGGATACCGTTGTTGGACAGGATCATCTGCCATGCGAGGATCCTCAATATGAAATTCATCCACATGGGTAGTATTATCACGAACATTGACAGACCTTTGCGTCCCAGGCCAAGGTTCTTCATTGCAAGCACCATCGGATATGCCAGAAGGATACAGATGATCGTGCACCCCGCTGCGATCTCGATGGAGAACCAGAATGCCTTTATGTGGACGTCAGAGAAGATGGACAGGAGATTGTCCCATGTGAAAGCTCCTGCTCCGTCCGTCAGTGCGTACTTAAAGATTATGATCAGCGGAAGAATCGTAAATCCTACGATCCACAGGGCATACGGAGATGCCAGGAAAGAGCGCCGGTTGATCTTCTTAAGCCTGCACTCACTCATCCCTCACTACCTCTTCATCATCAGATGCGGGCTTGTGCATGATCTGGATATTATCCGGCAGTACCGTAAGGCCCACCACCTCGCCGACCGGAGCGGGATTGACACTCTGGATCATCCACTCATAACCGTCTGACAGAACCTTGATCTCATAATATGCACCCTTGAAGATAACTGATGTTACCGTGCCCTTCAGGAATCCCTCTTCTTTGGAAACGACTTCCAGATCCTCGGGTCTGATAACCACATCGACCGGGGTATTCGTACCGAATCCCGTATCAACACAGGGAATGTCAACACCCTGGATCTTAACGAGCAGGTCCTTGACCATAATGCCGTCGATGATGTTGCTCTCGCCAATAAAGTCAGCAACAAAAGCGTTCTGCGGTTCATCGTATATGCTCTTGGAACTGCCCTCCTGCTGTATGATACCCTTGTTCATAACGAGGATCCTGTCGCTCATCATGAGCGCCTCCTCCTGATCATGGGTAACGTAAAGGAAAGTGATACCGACTTCTTTCTTGATCTTGATCAGTTCTCGCTGCATATCGTGTCTCAGCTTAAGATCGAGGGCTCCCAGAGGCTCATCCAGCAGAAGGATCTCAGGCTCGTTAACGATAGCCCTCGCAATAGCCACACGCTGCTGCTGGCCTCCGGACAGCGACTCCGGGTTGCGTCCGCCGTAACCTTCCATATTGACGAGTTTCAATGCATAGTCGATCTTGTCTGCGATATACTTGCTGCTCTTCTTCTTCAGCTTCAGCCCGAAAGCAATATTCTCCGCTACCGTCATGTGCGGGAAAAGTGAATATTTCTGGAAAACCGTATTTACGTTACGTTTCTCCGGGGGCAGATTTGTAATGTCCGTTCCGTCGAACAGCACTCTTCCGCTGTCCGGCTTGACGAATCCGCCGATGATCCTGAGCGTCGTCGATTTGCCGCATCCGGAGGGACCCAGGAGGGTCACAAACTCATTGCGGTGCAGCTCAAGATTGAAATCCTTCAGGATATCCTTCCCGTCGAATTTCTTGCTAATGGAATCAAGCTGTAGTATTACGTCTGACATATATATTCCTGCTTCCTGTACCCGTTGATTCAGAAGCTCGGCGGCGAGCTGACCCAGATGAAGACAGCTTCCTTGCTTCCCGTACAGCTGATGCTGTGCTTGCGCTTTGCAGGATAGATGAATGAATCACCCTTGTTGACGACATATTCGTCATCGCCATAATTCACCTTCACCGCTCCCTTGATCACATACCCGAACTCTTCCCCCTCATGAGGCTTGTCCAGCGTCGTTGACGTTCCGGGCTTAAGCCTCACCAGGATCGGCTCGACGCTCCTGCTCTGCGCAGATGCGACAAGCCATTCTGTCGTATTTCCGTTATCATCTTCCTTGGTGTAATAGTCTTCCTTACGGTACACGATCTGAAGATCATTATCCTCCGCGAAAAACTCAGACAAATTGGTCCCCAGGCATTCAACGATATCCTTGAGCGTTGACATTGACGGAGCAGTAAGGCCCCTCTCCAACTGAGAGATAAAACCCTTTGTAAGCTCCGTACGGTCAGCCAGTTCCTCCTGCGTCAGTCCGTTCCTGTTACGCAGATCCCTGATCCTGATCCCGATCTCCTGCTCTATCGTCACCTGAAAAATCCTGCCTCACCTTTTGTTTACGCGCATAGAAGAGCCGTCGCATGGTCTATGCGTGTAAAGTGTATATTATAATAATGCTAAACTTTGAGTCAAGTATTATTTTTACGAGGCGGTGAAGAACAGAATTGTCCCGCACGTCGCAGGCTCCAAAGGTGCGGGACACTTGTTCTTCCTCGCTTCGCATTTCCCTGCCGGATCTGTTCTTGTATGTCAAAGTTCTAAAAAACGGGATTTGACATACAAAAGTGAGCTGCTTTGTATGTCAAAACCTTAAAAAATGAAATTTGACATACAGATACTAAGATTTTGTATGTCAAACTCTCGAAAATCCAACTTTGACATACATTTTCATGTGATTTTGTATGTCAAACTTCTAAAAATCGACTTTTGACATACAAGCGGCCAACGCGAACGGACTTACCGCAGGAGCGAAGCGACGAGGACTGAAGCGAGCGTTCGGTCGAGAGCCTGTGGTAGGTTTACGCCAAAGTCGTTTTTTCGCGAAATGGAGTAAAAAAGAACGTTAACATACACCGCATGAACTATGGACCTTTATTTGAATAATCTTGATATGAGTCCATCGGCATGGACCCAAATCCAAATAAATGTTGAATAGGTCCATTAAGTTCAACTCATTTTGCAATAATTATAATCTGGGTCCATAAAACACCTCGATAAAGCCCGTCTAAATGTATTGCGCAATCGCAACATGTCCGCTAATATCACAATTTTGTTTATTATTACAAATATTAGCCGCCAGCATGCTTATACGCCGCAGGAACCATGGACCTATTTTTGAATAATCTTGATATGGGTCGATCAGCATGGACCCAAATCTCAATAATTGTGAAATGGGTATACTGCACCGCAGTAAAGCATACCCATATATACAACAGCCGCAAAAATGTGACAGTCAGAACCATCCCCATTTCACATTTTGATCCTGGGATAAAGTTCACGGTAAACCTGATATCCCCTGTCGTATCTGGAAGCAATCTCAGGATCAGGTTCGATGACACTGTCGAACTCTACTATACGGTCTGCCGCAGAGATCACGTCGCTATAGGCACCGGAGCCGACAGCCGCCAGGATAGCTCCGCCAAGAGCGGGTCCTTCGTCGTTTTTGAGAGTCTTGATGCGCACATTCAAAACGTTTGCCATGATTCGGCGCCAGAGCTCGCTCTTGCCGCCTCCACCGCAGATGCAGCTCTCGGATATATTGATGCCCATCGATCTTGCGACCTCAAGACAGTCACGCATACCGTAAGCGACACCTTCCAGCACCGCCTGTGTCATCTGCGTTCTTGTGGTGTCCATGCTCATTCCGGTGAACATCGCCCTGACGGACGGATCGTTATGGGGCGACCTCTCGCCCATAAGGTATGGCAGGAAATAAACCGGGTTAGTTCCAAGTGCATCATCTGTTACAGGGCGCTGGGCGGCAGCATAATCGTGATCGCCAAGGATGCCGTCCATCCACCATTTGTTGCAGGATGCCGCTGACAGCATGCATCCCATGATGTGATATCTGCCGTCGGCATGTGCGAAGAAATGCAGCGCATTATTTGACAGCTGAACATAGCCGCCTGACGTGATAAATATAGTGCCTGATGTTCCCAGCGAGATATTGCACCTGCCGGGGCCGACTGTGCCTGTCCCGATGGCGGCTGCGGCGTTGTCGCCTGCTCCGGCGACTACCGTAACGCTGCCGGTGAGACCCAGTGAAGACGCAACAGACGGGAGCACTGTGCCGATTGGGGCGCTGCTTTCGCGCAGGAGGGGGAGCATGGATTCGCTTATGTGGCAGATCTCCAGCATCTCCCGGGACCAGCGTCTGTTCCTGACATCAAGGAGGAGCATGCCGGACGCGTCGGAAAAATCAGTTGTGAAAGCGCCCGTCAGACGGTACACGATGTAGTCTTTGGGAAGCATGATCTTCCTGATACGGGCAAAGTTCGAAGGCTCGTTTCTATAGACCCACAGGATCTTCGGAGCGGTGAAACCTGCAAATGCGATATTGCCTGTCAGCTCAGCGAGACGTGACGTACCGATATCATTGTTCAGATATGAGGTCTCTTCAGTAGTCCTGCCGTCGTTCCACAAGATAGCAGGTCTGATAACCTCATCGTGTTCGTCGAGAAGGACAAGGCCGTGCATCTGACCGCCGACGCCGATCCCCCCGATGCTGGAGGGATCGATGCCGCTGATCAGTTTCTTCATTGCAATAATAGTGTGATCGTACCAGTCGCGGGGATCCTGCTCAGACCAGCCGGGATGCGGGAAACTGATCCCGTACTCCTCAGTAACCTTATTGAGGATCTTCCCGTCTCCGGTCATCAGCAGGAGCTTGACTCCGCTGGTACCAAGATCTATGCCGATGTAATTCATAACGCCGTAATGCAGTTATGCGAAGGGATTCTCAGTCTTATACAGAACGCCTGCCGGTCTGTTGTAATCGATCTCGTCAACCTCGACGCCGATCATCTTGAACACCTCATACATGAGCTTGCCGTAATGACCGAATGCGATGGCTGCGTGGTGAGGATAGTTTTTCTCCACCAGAACATGTCTGTAGAACCTGCCCATCTCGGGTACCGCGAAAATCCCGATGCCGCCGAAAGACCTTGTCTTAACCGGCAGGATCTCACCCTCAGCAATGTAAGCACGGAGCTTGGCATCTGATGTTGACTGGATCCTGTAAACAGTTGCCTGGCCTGCAGCGAGGTCGCCCTCGAGAGTACCATTTGTAACTTCCTCAGGCAGAGTCCTTGCCATGATCTTCTGATATTTCATCTCGCAGGAAGAGAGCTTTGTGGATGCGGTATTGCCGCAGTGGAATCCCATGAAAGTATCCGTCAGCTTGTAGTCATAGGAGAACCTGCCCTTGATCTCGCTGTTGTACATATCCTTGGGAACGGAGTTGTTGATGTCAAGGAGAGTAACAACGTCATTGCTGATAACGCTTCCGATGTACTCACTGAGTGCTCCGTAGATATCTACCTCACAGGATACGGGAATGCCTCTCTTTGCCAGACGGCTGTTGACGAAGCAGGGAACGAATCCGAACTGTGTCTGGAAAGCGGGCCAGCACTTGCCTGCGATCGTAACATACTTGCGGCTGCCCTTATGAGCCTCTACCCAGTCGAGAAGTGTCAGTTCGTACTGAGCAAGCTTGCTGAGGATCTCAGGCTTCTTGTTGCCTGCACCGAGTTCTGCTGCCATGTCGTCAACGACTGCAGGAATACGGGCATCGCCTGCGTGCTTATTGAAAGCCTCGAACAGATCGAGCTCGGAATTCTCTTCGATCTCAACGCCGATATTGTAGAGCTGCTTGATAGGAGCATTGCACGCAAGGAAATCCTGGGGACGCGGTCCGAAGCCAATGATCTTCAGGCTGTTCAGAGCACACATGGTCTTGGCGATCGTGTGGAAATCAGCGATCATGGCTGCACAGTCCTCAGCATCACCGACAGGATACTCGGGAATATATGCTTTGAGATTTCTCAGCTTCAGGTTATAGCTTGCGTTGAGCATGCCGCAGTAAGCGTCTCCCCTGTCGTCCAGAAGCTTATCGCCTGCTTCCTCAGCGGCAGCGACCACCATGCAGGGCCCGTCGAAATACTTGACCAGAAGTGTCTCAGGAGTCTCAGGTCCGAAATTACCAAGATACACAACAAGAGCATCGCAGCCTGCTGCATTGACATCATCAAGAGCCTTCAGCATATCATTCTCATTCTCGACCGTAACCTTGCACTCGTAGATAGCGCCGTACTTAGCCTGGTAAGCGGCAACAAGTGCGGCTCTTCTGCTCTCTGATAAGCTCATCGGGAAACAGTCGCGGCTTACAGCGATGATACCCAGTTTGATCTCCGGCATGTTCTCTGAGAAAGTCTTTGCGATACTTGTCATGTTGATGTCCTCCTGTCGGGAAATAATGTAGTTTACCTGTTAATTATAAACTACGACAGGTTGACAGTCTTGTTCAATATCTTTAGATGGATACAAGATTTTTACTGATTTTTGTGAAAAAGGAACCGTCCCCATTTCACATCGCTGCGGCAACCGCTTCTGCGAACAGCCTGTGACCTTCAGCATCCAGATGTTCATCATCAACAGGGCTTGGCGATACAAAGTCTGATGATGCCAGGAACAGTGTTCCCCTTCTATGGGCGATACCGCTGTAAACATATTTCAATTCTCTGCTTATGCGGATCGACTCTGTTCCAAACTCGGGATCTTTCTCCGGAAGAAAGACATCATCACCGAGATATAACGGAGATACCAGAAGGATCTGTGACGGGTTCACATACTTCTCCAGGATATCCAGGCACAATTCTATCCCACGGCCGATCGTGTAGGCTGAGGCGCCATAGACGGACTTGCAGTCGTTGGTACCCAGCATCAGAATCGCACGGTCTATCGGGGAGTGGCTTTCGAGAATGCCGGGAAGGGTTGATACGCCGCGTCTCCCCGGCCTTAATGCATCCTCGAATACAGTAGTCCTTCCGCAAAGTCCTTCTTCAAGGACACGCCAGTCGCTGCCGATGAGCTCCTGAAGGATCCCTGTCCATCTGGTTTCCCAGGGAAACCTTTCTGCCGGTCTTGATCCGGGAACGAGTCCCCATGTATTGGAATCTCCGTATGTAAGTAGTGTTCTCATATGATCCAAGAATGTGAAATTTGTGAAATTGGGACGGTTCCTTTTTCACCAAAATGATGAAAAAGGAACCGTCCCCAATTCATCACTTAATGTCTGCGCGCCAGGTAGCGGGCTTGAACTCGTCGATCAGGGGCAGGAGTCTCTGGTCAACGTCGATCTTGAATACCGCATTGAAGTTGTTGGTAGCGATCATCTGACCTGCGAAGCCGACGATGACAACCAGTTCCTGATCGTTGAAAAACTTGCGGAGCTGCTCAAACAGTTCGTCCGATACTGCAGTGGGATCCTTGACGATGGACTCAGCGAGTCTTGCAAGAAGAGCTTCTTTCTCATCGTATACGAGGTTAGCGGGATCAAGGCCCAGACCCTTTACATCACTGATGAAGAAGAGTGAGCACAACTGGCACGAATTTGTCGTGGAGATCTTGTGTGCATAGAGGATCGCGTCTTTCTCGCCGATGACCTCAACCAGCCTCTTCCAGGATGTGTACCATGCCATGTAGGCATCGTATGTGGCCGCATCATTGAGAAGGCCTTTCTTCATGTTGGTTACTGCATTGCGTCCTGCGAGCTCATCATAACGCTCACGCTCTGCACCTGTTGCTTCGTTCTGTTCTACAAGTTTGATCCTTGCCATATTCTTATTCTCCTTTTACTTTGCAATATTCAGTATCTCTGTTATCCTGGCCGCATCCAGCGGGACGTAATGACCCACATTGCCGCCGGCCGTAGCTCTTTTTGCCATTCTGCCGAAGTCAGAGTCTCCGATCCCGAGTTCCGACAGATGTGTCCTGAGGCCGAGTTTGCGGAAGAATCTCTCCAGTTCCTCAGCCAGCAGAAGCGCTCTTTCCCGCTCATCGAAATCGTACGCATCCGCTCCGAATACCCTGCTCATCAGAAGCGCCGGCCTCCATGGCTTCACATCTGCCATGTACTTCACCCACGCCACCAGAACGACTGCCATTCCCTCACCGTGTGTGATGTTGTACTGGGCTGACAGCTCGTGCTCTATGCGGTGCGAACCCCAGTCGGCTCTTCTTCCCGCGTCGAGAAAGTTATTGTGCGCCACAACCGCAAGCCACGATATCTCTGCACGTGCGTTGATGTCCCTGGGGTTTGCAAGAAGCTTCTCCGCATTCACCAGCAGCGCCCTGATCGCACCCTCGATGAGATAGTCGGTTGTATCGGAGAACCTCTCGTCGGAGAAGTAGCGCTCCAGCAGATGAGCCAGAACATCCGCTACTCCGACCGAGGTCTGATACGCGGGAAGATTGATCGTGTAACGCGGGTTCATTATGGCGAATCCCGGGATGATCCTGTCGTCTTCGAACCCTTTCTTCCACTCTCCGTTCGAGAGGATCGCTGCATTCGATGTCTCCGATCCGCTCGACGCCGTCGTGGCGATCACGCCGATGTTGAGGACGCTCTCAGGCACTACACCCTTCTCGAAAAAGTCCCACACATCTCCATCGTAAGGAATCCCGAGCGCTACCGCCTTGGCCGTGTCGATGGAGCTGCCTCCACCGACCGCCAGAACGAAATCCACACCGTCTTCCTTTCCCTTTGCCACGAGCTTTCTTACAAGGTTGATATCCGGATTCGGCACTACATCGCCGCTGGCACTGAACCTGATCCCCAGCCTGGAGACCGCATCCGTGATGACATCATATATTCCGAGATCCTTCACGAATTCGCCGCTGTACACCAGAAGAAGTGATGTCACATGGTGCTGTTCCAGAAGTTCTGCAAGTTTCTGCTCACTTCCCTCACCGAAAACGATTCGCGCGGGGTTGTAGTATTCAAATCCGATCATCTTCGTTACTCCTTAGTTAAGAGGTACAACAGCTCCGTCATATGTGCTGTTAATGAAATCCTTGACTTCCTGTCCCTGGAGCACTTCGAGAAGTGTCTTGAGTGCGGGATCATTCGCCTTGTCAGGTGATGTTGCGATGATGTTGCCGTATGTCTGTGCTGCAAGACCGTCGTTAGCCTCTACTGCCAGTGCCTGGCTTACGTGGAGACCACCCTCGATTGCATAGTTGCCGTTGATGACTGCAACATCTACATCAGGAAGAGCTGCGACTAGCTGTTCCGGTGCAAGTTCCTTGAACTGAATGTTCTTGGGATTATCGATAATATCTTCAACTGTTGCATTGATTCCTGCATCATCCTTCAGTGTGAGGATACCCTCCTGCTGCAGGAGAAGAAGTGCTCTTGCCTCGTTTGTTACGTTGTTGGGAACTGCGACTACCGCCTCGTCAGGAAGCTGGCTGAGATCAGTTACTCTTCCAGCATAGATGCCAAACGGTTCGTAGTGAACAGCGCCGATGGATACGAGGTCTGAACCGTTCTCCTTATTGAACTGCTCAAGATAAGGAACGTGCTGGAAATAGTTTGCATCAAGGCTTCCCTCGATAACGCCGGTATTAGGTGTGACTGAATCCTCGAGCTTAACGATCTCAAGTGTAATGCCTTTCTCCGCGAGGATCGGCTTGGCGATCTCGAGGATCTCGGAGTGGGGTGTGATGTTAGCGCCTACTCTGATAACTGATGAATCTGATGCATTGTTTACGTTTGCGCATGCAGCAAGTGATGCTCCGATGGATAATGTAAGTGCAACTGCTGCGATCTTTCTGATAAATTTAGTGTTCATAGGTTTAATCTCCTTTAGTGTTTAGTTTTTTGTAGTTTGTTTTTGTAGTGTTTTGCTTAAGATTTTTTAGCTATTGCGTTTTTGTGTTTTGTCTTTGGTTTAATTTGTGTTTTTCAAATAAAAAACCCGGGCTTATGGATCAAGCTCCCGGGCATGTGGCTGGTCAACCGCGTTTATTTGATCAACATCGCGTTGAACCCTGACGGGCAGACATCCAGACTGCCGCATCGGCCATATCGATTGCCCGGGAGACAGGCATTCGACAGCACATCATGCTCATTGTTCTTAAAGATATTCTCAACATCTCTCAGGCCTCCTTTCGGTTTCAATGGTGCTAATATATCACCTATATCCTACCTTGTCAATAGGTTTTATATGCTTTTCTAAAAAATGTGAAATGGGGACGGTTCTGAAGTGTCACATTTTTAGATGTCCGTCGAGTTGACCTTTCACCCATTTTAGTGTGTGAACGCATGACGAAATTCCCTTTTTTACGTTTGAAACGGTTGTTTAAGGGTATAGTTGAGGGTATTTTGTTGATAATACCCCGTTTTACGTTTGAAATGATGTTTTGAGGGTACGGGTGCGGGTATTATTGTTGTCCGGCAGTTTGGGTAAATGACACTTGCCACTCGGGGAGTGACTAAGGCTCAGATTCCACTATTTTGATTTGAAATGCCCCTAAAGTGGAACGGATGATGGAATTTTGTTAATAATTCCACTTTTTTGATTTGAAAGCGTCTTTTAATGGAACGGTTAGTGGAATTTTTATTGTGGGAGACCTGTCCCCCCTGTCACATGTAAAACATGGTAAACAGCAGTTCAGTTGTCACATTTTCGGGGAAAATGTGACAACTGAGAACCGTCCCCATTTCACATTCACTTTCTCTTCTTCTTTGCCAGGAGCGTTCCAACCTCCTGGATGACCATAACCATGATCACCAGCAGCGTAACCGTCGTCCACATTACGTCGCTCTGGTAACGGTAGTAACCATACTGCAAAGCGATGGCTCCGAGACCGCCGCCTCCGATGACGCCGGCCATTGCCGAATAACCGAGAACTGTTGCCACGTTTATCGCACCGCCATGGATGAGCGAGGGTGTCGCTTCAGGCAGGATAAAATGAAGTACAGTGTACAGCGGGGATGCGCCCATGGATGTTGCTGCTTCTATTATGCCGGGCTGCACCTCGCAGAGTGACGACTCGACCATTCTCGCCACGATCGGGATGGCACCCACCGTCAGGGGAACTATCGATGCTACTGTTCCAATGGACGATCCTGTGACAAGACGCGTAAACGGTATCAGCAGAACAAGCAGGATCAGGAACGGCAGTGACCTCATGACATTGACGATGGTGCCGAACACGATATTTACGGCACGGTTCTCAAGCAGACGTCCGCGTGATGTTACATAGAGCAGCACGCCCAGCGGCAGACCTACAACGTATGAGAACAGCGATGCGAAGAAAGTCATGATTAGCGTCTCCCAGACACCGCTTATTATTGTATTTATTATGTAATCACTCATATGTATTTACCTCCGATACGGCGAGCCCGCCCGCCTTAAAGAAATCCACAACCGCCTTCTGGTCCGCGGGGTCAGCCGGGAGTTCCAGTACCATCTGTCCGTAGCCGATGCCGCCGACGCTCCTGGTGTTGGCACTCAGGATATTTACCTTGAGTCCGGTCTGTTCGACAAGGTTCGCTATGAAGGGCTCGCTGGCGCGAAGACCGTCGAAGACTATCCTGATAAGCTTGCCGTCAGGCGACGACGGATCGAAAGGATTGCTCGGGAACACAAGTTTCTTTGCCGCTTTGGAACGGGGGTTACTGAACACATCCTTAACATCGCCAACCTCGGCCAGATTGCCCTCGTCGATGATCGCCACGCGGTCACAGATCTTCTCCACGACACTCATTTCGTGAGTGATGATTATTATCGTCAGTTTGCGTTCCTCGTTTATGACCTTGAGCAGATCCAGGATCTCGCCTGTGATCTTCGGATCGAGAGCGCTGGTGGCCTCGTCGCAGAGGAGCACCTTGGGATCAGCTGCGAGTGCGCGGGCTATGGCGACCCTCTGTTTCTGGCCGCCTGACAGCCTCGTCGGATACTCGTTTTCTTTCGCCTCAAGACCTACGACCTTGAGCATCTCCCTGGCCTTGTCGCGTCTCTCGCGGCGCGGCACGCCGGCGATTCGGAGCGGCTGTTCGATATTCTCGATGACCGTCCTCTGATTGAGGAGATTAAAGCTCTGGAAGATCATTGATATATCGTGCCTCACCTCGCGCAGTTCTTTCTGCTTCAGTTCAGCAAGGTCCCTTCCGTAGAACTCAACCTTGCCTGAACTCACTTCCTCCAGACGGTTCAGCGTTCTTACCAGAGTTGATTTGCCGGCACCGCTCATACCGATAATTCCGAAGATCTCGCCTTCCCTGACCTCCAGGCTAACGTCTTTAAGGGCTTCGAATTCCTTGCCGTCATTTCGATATGTCTTATAGACGTTTGTCAATGTATAAACATTCTCACTCATCAGTCATAAAGTCCTTTGCTCAAATATCTGTCTCCCCTGTCAGGGAACACGGTAACGATGTTGCCGCCGTCGATCTCATCAGCAAGCCTGAGGGCTGCCGCAAGCGCCGCACCGGAGGACGATCCCGCCAGGATCCCTTCCTTGCGGGCAAGCTCTCTCGACGTCTCGAAAGCCTCGTCATCACTCACCTTGATGACCTTATCCACAAGCGTGATATCCATGGTATCTGCGATGAAATCATTTCCTATACCTTCGATGTTGTAATCAAAATGTTCTCCGCCGCCTATGGTGGATCCGTACGGATCAGCGAGCACTCCGGTGATCCCGCTGTTCTGTTCCTTGAGATACCTGACTACACCTGTAAACGTTCCGCCGCTGCCTGCGCCGGCCACGAAATAATCGATATTACCGTCAAGCTGACGGTAGATCTCGGGACCCGTAGTCTCATAGTGAGCCAGCGGATTGAACGGATTTCTGAACTGCCTCAGGGAGATCGCGCCTTCCGTATTCTGCAGTATTTCTTCCGCTTTCCTCTCCGCTCCGAGCATTCCGTCCTCCCTGGGAGTGTGGATCAGTTCTGCGCCGAGAGCTTTCATTATCTTCTGTTTCTCGATGGAGAATTTCTCGGGCACTGTAAATATGACCCTGAATCCCTGATTGAGCGCAGCTATGGCAATGCCTATGCCGGTATTGCCTGCCGTTGCATCCACTATCGTTCCACCCTTCTTCAATACTCCGCGAGCCTTGGCATCGTCGATCATGTAGATCCCGACTCTGTCCTTTACGCTTCCTGCGGGATTGAAAAGCTCAAGCTTTGCATATACATTTACGCCGGGCTTAACGCCCATATGTGTTATCTTAAGTATCGGTGTATTGCCGATAAGTTCTTTAATATCCGAATATACGTTATTCATGGTTAATCACTCCGTTACCTTTCGACTTTCTGATCGCCTGCTCAAGATCTTCTATAAGATCATCCGCATCCTCTATACCGACTGAGAATCTGATGAGCTCATCCACGATGCCCACGCTCTTTCTGATGTCGGCCGGGATCGCTGCATGAGTCATGCTGGCAGGATGACAGACGAGGGATTCCACGCCGCCTAGGCTTTCGGCCAGAGTTATAAGCTTGAGTGATTCGAAGAACTTCCTGTAATCGTATTTCTCATCCAGCACGAAAGAGATCATCGCCCCGGCACCGTCCGCCTGCTTCCTCTGGATCTCATATCCGGGATCGGACTCAAGTCCGGGGTAATATACCTTGCTCACATATCCGCTGGTGCTGAGCCACTCTGCGATCCTTCCGGCGTTCTTTACGTGCCTGTCCATCCTGACTCCAAGTGTCTTGATGCCCCTTATTATCAGGAAACTGTCCCAGGGTGCCAGTACGCCGCCTATGGCATTCTGCAGATAATACAGACGGTCCGCCAGCAGCTTGTCCTTCACGGCCACGAGTCCTGATATCGTATCACTGTGACCGCCCAGATACTTGGTTCCGCTGTGGATGACTAAATCCGCGCCAAGCTCCAGCGGCCGCTGAAGATACGGTGTCAGGAAAGTGTTATCAACGATCAGGAGTTTGCCGTGACGCTGCGAGATCTTCGCGACCTCCCTGATGTCTGTGATCGTCAGAAGCGGATTTGCGGGAGTCTCTATGTAGATAGCTTTGACATCATCAGCGATTGCATCCTCCACCGCTTTCAGATCAGATGTATTGACGATCGTATATGTAATATTGAAGTTCTTGAATACATTATCAAGTATCCTGAATGTGCCGCCATAGATGTTATCCGACACGATAAGCCTGTCGCCGCTCCTGAACAATGACAGCACCGTATTTATAGCAGCCAGACCCGACGCGAAAGCAAGTCCATACTCACCGCCCTCGAGATCCGCGATCAGCTTCTCGAGCGCTGCCCTTGTGGGATTGCCTGTTCTGGAATACTCCCATCCGCGGTGCTTTCCAAGACCGTCCTGCTTATATGTTGATGTCTGATATATAGGAACATTTACTGCACCTGTTGTCTCATCTCCGTCGATACCGCCGTGGATCAGAAGTGAATTAATCTTATAGCTCATTTTAGTTACCTCTCTATGTTATTTAATAGTTATTTTCTGCATAAAAAAGCCCGGCCGCGATCATGTCACTTCCGGGCTGCTTCCTTAGTTGTTTATCACATCAACAACATCGTCTATCGTCAAGGCGCATAAGACCGCTGCCAAACGCCAAGGCCGACCCAGCCCGCAGATAATGCATTCGACAACACATGGCTCTAAACATCTTACACGTCTCTCCTCTCTCGTTTGTGGTTCAATACTATCACCTATTACCTACCTTGTCAATAGGTTTTCTATGCTTTTCAGATATGTGAAATGGGGACGGTTCTCAAGTGTCACAATTTAGGTGTGGCATCTCTGTAAACCCCTGTATTTACTGATAGTAATAATATGTGAACTCGGGAAACCTGCAGTTCAGTTGTCACATTTTCCGCGAAAATGTGACAACTGAGAACCGTCCCCATTTCACTTTTTGCTCTCGTAATCCTCAAGTGCGGCCTCTATTGCCTCCTGAGCCAGCACCGAACAGTGCATCTTGTAATCCGGAAGACCGTCCAATGCCTCTGCGACAGCCTTGTTCGTCAGCTTGCGAGCCTCCTCAACGGGCTTTCCCTTGATAAGCTCGGTTGCCATTGAACTTGATGCGATCGCGCTTCCGCAGCCGAAGGTCTCGAATTTTACATCGACGACAATGCCGTCCTCGATCTTGAGGTACATTTTCATTATGTCACCGCATTTCGCGTTGCCTACCTCACCGACTCCGTCCGCATCCTCGATAACTCCAACGTTGCGCGGGTGCCTGAAATGATCCATTACTTTCTCGCTGTATAATGCCATTATGATTTCCTCCGTTTTATCTCGATTTTTCTTACAGAATAAAGCTTCCCTTGCCTGCCACCAGGTCTCTCCACACGGGGGAGAAACCCCTCAGGTACTCAACAACTTCCTTTACCGAGCTTATGATATAGTCGGCATCCTCCTCCGTGATATCCTCGCCGATGCTCAGTCTCAGAGATCCGTGAGCCACGTCGTGAACGCGGCCGATTGCCAGCAGTACATGACTCGGATCAAGAGACCCTGATGTGCATGCGCTTCCCGATGACGCCGCTATTCCTTTGTCGTCAAGCAGCAGAAGGAGCGACTCGCCCTCGATCCCCTCGAAACAGTAATTGATATTACCAGGTAGCCTGCTTGCCGCATCACCGTTAAGCGCCGAGTGCGGGATCTCCCCCAGACCGGCGATGATCCTGTCACGGATAGGAACAAGATGCGCTGTATTTACATCAATGGCAGCATATGCTTCCTTGAGAGCAGCCGCCATCGCAGCGATGCCGGGTACATTCTCCGTCCCTGCTCTCTTGCCCTTCTCCTGCGCGCCGCCCTCTATCAGGTTTGTGAGTCTTATGCCCTTGCGTGCGTACAGGAATCCTACGCCTTTGGGACCGTGGAACTTGTGCGCAGATGCTGACAACAGATCGATATTCTCTTCTTTTACATCGATCTTAAGGTGACCGACAGCCTGAACCGCATCAGTATGGAACAGCACGCCCCGCGCCTTGCATACAGCTCCGATCGCCTTGATATCCTGGATCGTTCCGATCTCGTTGTTCGCGTACATTATCGTCACCAGACAGGTATCATTCCTGATTGATTTATCAACCTCCTCAGGTCTTATGATCCCGTCCTCGTGAACATCGAGCAGCGTTATCTCAAAACCCTCTTTGGCAAGTTTATTAAGCGTATGCAGCACCGCATGATGCTCGAAAGCGCTGGATACGATATGCTTCTTTCCACTCTTCTCGCCGATCCTGGCTGCCGAGATTATTGCCTGATTATCTGCTTCACTTCCGCCCGAAGTAAAAAGTATCTCTCTGGGTTCAGCACCGATCACGGCTGCCACGTCCTCTCTCGCCTGCTCGAGCACTTCCTTGGCTTTCTGGCCGAAGCTGTACAGGCTCGACGGGTTGCCGTATGTGTCTCTGATCAGTTCTGTCATTCTGGAAATGGCCGCCTCACTCATGGCTGTAGTGGCGGCGTTGTCTGCGTATATCACTTTATAGGAGTTCCTTTCTTACATAATTTGCTCGTGAGGATAT
Source organism: Ruminococcaceae bacterium YRB3002 (assembly GCA_900099715.1). GTDB lineage: Bacteria > Bacillota > Clostridia > Saccharofermentanales > Saccharofermentanaceae > Saccharofermentans. Next base: position 28,858 of record FMTG01000020.1, read on the forward strand.
TATACCCATTTGCCTACTGTGTCAATAGGCAAATAATTATTGATTTACCTACTAACCTGTGGGTATAATAGGCAATAACATCTCGAAAGGGGTTAACCACAACTGCCATGATCTCAACAAAAGGAAGATACGCTATCCGTGTAATGCTGGACCTGGCTGAGCACGACACAGGCACATATATCCCCCTCAAGGACATCGCCGGGAGACAGGAGATCTCCAAGAAATATCTGGAGATCATCGTTAAGGAGATGGTCGCCGGAGGTCTCGTTACCGGTGCCAGCGGCAAAGGCGGCGGCTACAAGCTCTGCCGCAAACCCGGGGAATATACGATCGGTGAGATCCTGGAACTGATGGAAGGACCGCTTAACTCGGTAGTCTGCCTGACAGATAAACAATACAACTGCCCGCGCAGCAAAACATGCCAGACACTCCCCTTATGGCAGGAATATGATCAGATGGTGCATGACTTCTTCTACAGCAAGAAATTGACAGATCTGATCACATGATCAGCGGGAGGTAATATTTATGTCCATCGATACTTTCGCAGACGAACGCGATACAGCCATGCTCAGGCAGGACAGGTACACCTATGCAGTCCTTGCCAGAATACTTGGTGACAGAAACCGTCTGCTTCTCACCGACCATGAGAATCTCATCATATGTCACTCACAGAATGAATTCCCGGTATGGGTCTGGACCCGCGATAATGCATCGACAGACATCTATGATACAATCTGGAATGTTCTCCGCGAACTGCTCCCATTTGAGGACGGGTACAGGTTCAACGCCAAGCATGATCTTGGGAAATATCTGGTCGATAAAGCTGAGAGTTCAGGCATACCGGCAAAGATCAGCATGCAGTTATTTGCCTATCACTGCCCGGAAGTCATTGCTCCTGAGAACACAGTTGAGGGGACATGGCGATGCTGCACACCCTCTGATATTGGAGAAGCTGCTGTTCTTCACAACAGATTCTTTACCGAAGTCAGCGAAGACAAACCTACAATGGAGCATTCAACCGAGCGCGTCACTGCACATATAGACAGAGGTGAATTCTTTTACTGGACAGATCCCGAGGGCCGTACTGTTGCCTGCTGTGACTACGAGATACAGGACGATCTTGCCTATATCGGCTGCGTTTATACTCTCCCGGAACATAGAAGACACCATTATGCGCAGCATCTTGTATATGAAGTGACCCGTCTCGTGGCTTCCAAAGGGTATGTTCCCATGCTCTATACCGATGCTGACTACGCTGCATCCAATGCCTGTTATCAGAAGATCGGTTACGTACTCTCGGGAGGTCTGTGTCAGGTATCAAAAAGATGAAATGGCAAATACCGATGAGTGAGCGATGGTGAAAAAGGAACCGTCCTCATTTCACCAAATTGTGTAACAATGTTACATTTCCAGTATTTATAAGGATTTGCAGGTTAGTCCAGCTAAGCACAAAAATACCCCGCGCCATCAAAAGCGCGGGGTATCTTAGCGACTTTACAAACCAGTCTCAGCAGCTGTTCTCTTTAGAACTTGCCTGCCTTTGCAGCCTCTTCGATGGAAACTGCTGTAGACACTGTCATACCAACCATAGGGTTGTTGCCGGCACCGATGAGACCCATCATCTCAACGTGAGCAGGAACTGAAGAAGAACCTGCGAACTGAGCGTCTGAGTGCATACGGCCCATTGTATCTGTCATACCGTAGGAAGCAGGACCTGCTGCCATGTTGTCGGGGTGAAGTGTACGGCCTGTACCACCGCCGGAAGCAACGGAGAAGTACTTCTTGCCAGCTTCGATTCTCTCCTTCTTGTATGTACCTGCAACAGGGTGCTGGAATCTTGTCGGGTTGGTGGAGTTACCTGTGATGGAAACGTCAACGTTCTCCTTCCACATGATGGCAACACCTTCCTGAACGTCGTTGGCACCGTAGCAGTTTACTTTCGCACGGGGGGATGAAGGATCCTTTGAGTAGCACTTTCTGGAAACTTCCTCTACCTCACCTGTGAAGTAGTTGTACTTTGTCTCAACAAATGTGAAGCCGTTGATCCTGGAGATGATCTGTGCAGCATCCTTACCAAGACCGTTGAGGATAACTCTGAGGGGCTTCTGACGAACCTTGTTAGCCTTCTCAGCGATACCGATAGCACCCTCTGCAGCTGCGAAAGACTCGTGACCGGCGAGGAATGCGAAGCACTCTGTGTCCTCTTCGAGGAGCATCTTGCCGAGGTTGCCGTGGCCGAGACCAACCTTACGTCTGTCAGCAACTGAACCGGGGATGCAGAAAGCCTGGAGGCCGATACCGATAGCTGCAGCAGCCTCGGAAGCCTTGCGGCAGTTCTTCTTGATAGCGATAGCAGCACCTACAGTGTAAGCCCACTTAGCATTCTCGAAGCAGATAGGCTGGATACCCTCGATAAGGTGGTAAACGTCAAGGCCTGCTGCCTCTGTGATCTCTTTACACTCTTCGATGGATGAGATGCCATATTCCTTAAGGCAAGCAAGGATCTGGGGTTCTCTTCTCTCATATGATTCAAATAATGCCATATTCTTAATCCTCCTCCTTACTGCTTTCTGGGATCGATGCACTTAACTGCGTCAGCAACACGGCCATACTTTCCGCTTGCCTTCTCGAAAGCAGTGTTGGCATCATCGCCGGCCTTGATGAAGTCCATCATCTTACCGAAGTTTACATACTTATAGCCAATGATCTCCTCGTTCTCATCAAGAGCAACATCTGTGATGTAGCCGTCTGTAAGCTCGAGGTATCTGGGACCCTTGTCAAGTGTGCCGTATGTTGTACCGACCATTGAACGTGAACCCTTACCAAGGTCCTCAAGGCCTGCACCGATCTGAAGTCCGTCCTCAGAGAAAGCACTTTGTGTTCTGCCGTAAACGATCTGCAGGAACAGCTCTCTCATAGCGGTGTTGATAGCGTCGCAAACCAGGTCTGTGTTGAGTGCTTCGAGGAGCGTAAGTCCGGGAAGGATCTCAGCGGCCATAGCAGCGGAGTGTGTCATACCGGAGCATCCGATCGTCTCTACGAGAGCCTCCTGGATGATGCCGTCCTTAACGTTGAGTGACAGCTTGCAGGCACCCTGCTGAGGAGCGCACCAGCCGATACCGTGCGTATAGCCCGATATGTCGGAAATCTGCTTAGCCTGTACCCACTTTGCCTCTTCCGGGATCGGAGCGGCGCCATGATGTACTCCCTGTGTTACAGGGCACATGTTCTTGACTTCTGTTGAGTAGATCATATTTTCCTCCTTGAAATAATTGAATTGCAGATTTAGAAATCAAGATAAAAGTTACCATATCAGCCACCATATATCAAGCAAACATAGTGTGAATTTAGGTGCAAAAAGGTGAAATGGGGACGGTTCCTTTTTCACCATTTTGATGAAAAAGGAACCGTCCCCATTTCACCAAATTATGCTATATTACCCCCATGGACATCTATATTGTGAGACATGGTACAACAGACTGGAACAGGGAGCACCGCATCCAGGGCAGAACGGATATCCCGCTGGACGGGATTGGCCGCAGAATGGCAAAGGATTCTGGTGAGGCGCTGACGAAGTTGGGCATCAGGTTCGACCGGGTGTATTCAAGTCCTCTCAAGCGTGCATATGAGACGGCTGAACTGCTTTGCCCGGGACAGGAGATAGTGACGGATGAGCGGCTGATCGAGCTTTCGTTCGGGGAGTGCGAGGGCAAGGTGTCTGACGGGCTGCTGGCAGACGGGGATCACCCTTTCAGGTTCTTCAAGAAAGACCCGGTGAACTACAACCGCACCATCGGCACTGTCGGCGGCGAGACGCTTGACGGGCTTATGGCACGCACCAGGGAGTTCATGCAGCAGGTCATCGAACCTCTCGCTTCAGTGCAAGGGAATGCTTCCGTCCTGATCTCAGGTCACGGCGCCATGAACCGCGGTCTTCTGATGTACATAAGGAACACAAATGACCTGAGCGGGTTCTGGGGCACCGGACTTCAGGCAAACTGCGGAATAACAAAAGTCACGCTTACGTGCGATAAATACACCATAGTCGATAACTGCAGGATCTACTACGATAAGGATCTCATGATCGATCCTGAATTTCTTATTGCTGAACACACTGATAATTCTGATAAATAACGTGTTAAAATAAGGCATAGTCCTTATTGCACAAGGATGATGCCGTATGAACCGCCGACACGATCATCTTGCCCGTCTTTCTTTAAGTCTGATCATTATATTCTCGGTCTTTCTTATTGGAAATTCTGTCTTATTTGCAGCTGAAACTGAGACAACTGTAACCACTGAATCAGTCTATACAGCCCGGCCTTCCGTCAACGGAAAGCTCCATGTGGAGGGTGTCGGCCTTGCGGATGAGAGCGGCATGGCGGTCCAGCTCAGGGGTGTCAGCACCCATGGTCTTACATGGTATCCCGAATATGTGAACGCCAATCTCTTTGAACAGATCGCGAACGACTGGAACTGCAACATGATCCGCCTGGCGATGTATGCATCCATTTATGACAGCGATGACCGTGAGATGAGCTATACGCTCATGAAGAAGGGCATCGAATTGGCCATCGCCAATGACATGTACGTGCTGGTTGACTGGCACATGCTGGAGAAAGGCGATCCGAACGAGGAGATCGAGCCGGCTATGGACTTTTTCGCGAGGATAAGCAAAGAGTTTAAGGGCTGTCCCAACCTGATCTTCGAGATATGCAACGAGCCGAACGGATCGGCAGACTGGTCTGACGTCATCAGGTATTCCGACAAGGTCATCCCCCTCATCAGGGAGAACTGCCCCGACTCGGTCATCGTCGTCGGAACGCCCGAATACGACCGCAACATGGGCGACCCGATCCTCCGCCCCCTGCAATTCGACAACGTGGCATACGTACTTCATTTCTACGCAGCAACCCATCAGGACGGTCAGCGTGAGGAACTTCAGAAGGCCATCGATGCAGGTCTTCCGATCTTCATCAGTGAGTGCGGCATCTGCGAAGCGGACGGCGACGGCACAATAAACTTTGAATCAGCAGTAAAATGGTTCAATATCCTCAACAAATACAAGATCAGCTACGCCATCTGGAGCATGTCCGACAAGGATGAGTCCTCTGCATTCTTCAGACCGGAATTTGACCCGGCCGAGAAGATAACGGACGCCGGTATGACGACCTCCGGACTGTGGGTCAGAGAGCTCATCAGGGGCAAGGATCCCGCTTCGATCCCGTCACCTGCCGCCACCGTTGAGAAACCCGTATCCGCATACTTCAGGACCTGGGTGTTAAGCTCCCTCGGCGAACGCGGATTCACGGCAACCCGCGCATGGGTGTCCTTTGCACTCATTTCGGTCGGCGTGGTCTTCGTGTGCCTCCTGGTCGGCCTCATCTACAGGGCTCTCCGCAAGCGCAAAAGACTCACTTACGACGATGTCGTCCCTCCCGTCCAGAAGGAGAGGAAGCGCGGCATCTTCGCGAAATTCTGTCTCCTGGTCAGCATAATCATCACGATCATCTACCTGTGCTGGCGTGTCATGTTCTCCATTCCCGTCAAGGCCGGGCCTTTCGCCATCGCGATGAATATAATCCTTCTGTTCGTGGAAGTCCTGGGCTTCATCGAATCCCTCGTACTCTACAGAAATCTCCTGGGGAGGCGCGAACATCCCCTGCCTGAGATTCCTGACGATCAGTGGCCGGATGTCGATATCTTTATCGCCACCTACAACGAGCCGACGGATCTGCTGTACAAGACGATCAACGGATGCAAGCATCTGAAGTATCCGGACAAGTCCAAGGTCCACATCTGGGTCTGCGACGACAACAGAAGACCGCAGATGAGAGAGCTTGCCGGGAAGATGGGCGTCGGGTATTTCGACCGTCCCGACAACAGCGGTGCCAAGGCCGGCAATCTCAACCACGCCATGAGTCTCACAAGCGCGCCTTACATCGTGACGCTTGACGCGGACATGATCGTGAAGAGTGATTTCCTGCTGAAGACTATCCCCTACTTCGTTGACGTGGAACTCCGTGAGGCATCGAGGCCCGAAGAGGAACGTCTCCATCTGGGACTCCTTCAGACACCCCAGTGTTTCTACGACCGCGACGTATTCCAGCACGCACTCTACTCCGAGAAAACAGCTCCCAACGAGCAAGACTTCTTCTACAGGACCATTGAGCCCGCCAAGACATGCACGAACAGCGTCATCTACGGCGGATCCAACACGGTGCTGTCCCGCCGCGCTCTGAACGACATCGGCGGGTTCTTCACAGGCTCCATCACAGAGGACTTCGCTACAGGTCTCCTGATCGAATCGGCAGGCTACATCAGCCTTGCTACCCCTGAACCTCTGGCCAGCGGTCAGACGCCACACACATACAAAGAGCATATACAGCAGCGCACCCGCTGGGGACGCGGCGTTATCGTCACTGCAAAAAAGCTGAAGATCTTCAGCCGCAGGAACCTGAACCTGGCGCAGAAAGTCAGCTACTGGAGTTCCGTCATCTACTGGTACTCGCCGCTCAAGAACCTGATCTACGTGATCTCGCCGCTGCTGTACGCTGCTTTCGCGGTGCCTGTACTTGCATGCAACTGGCTTGAGCTTCTGGTCTTCTGGCTTCCCATGTTCCTCATGCAGGACGTCAGTCTCAGGTTCAACAGCCGCAACACCATATCGACCAAATGGAGCGGCATATACGAGACAAGTGTAATGCCCCACCTCTTCATTCCTGTCCTTAAGGAATCCGTGGGCATCTCCCTCTCAAAGTTCAAGGTTACGGACAAATCGAGGAAAGGTGCAACACGCCAGCGCGACATCCGTTCCATGATCCCGTTCCTGATCCTCCTCGGACTGTCAGTGATCGGAATCATCCGCATCGCAGTGATCTTCGAACCGGCACAGACCATCAGCATCCTTATCCTGCTGTTCTGGCTGTTCCGCAATATGTACTATATGATCATGTCACTGTTCCTTATCGACGGCCGTGACAGCGATGTGGAAACAGTCCACGTACGCGCTGCTGAGCAGGTTATCGTGGAATGTGACGGTGTCAGATACGAAGGTGTGACCACACATCTCACAGAACACAGCCTGACGGTCTATCTGGATGACGGGTACGATCTGAAACTTGGCACCACTGTGGATGTCAACGTCACCGGATCCACAACATCCGCTGCCCTCAGTGGCGTCATCGCGAACATAAAGGAATCGCGCAACGGCATCGCCCGTACGCAGACCATCGAGATCCGCGACTTCAAGGGCAACGAGGATGAGTATCTGCAGCTTCTTTATGACCGCATACCGACGCTGCCTCAGACACTGAAGAGGGATTTCGGCGTGATACCGCACCTGTGGCAGAACATCGCGCACAGGGTGGCGAGAACCAGACTGTAGAGTTCGTGAATAAGTATCATGCGCCAGCTGCCTGTTCTGAAAAAGGGACGTGTACCTTTTCAGGTTTTGGACGCCTTCAACACCGCCTCCGTCACATAACACGGCAGGATCCCGATTACGTAACATAGCAGGTCAACATATGAGAACCCTGTTCCTATGATGATCCTCAAAAGCTCATTCGTAATCCCGAACCTGTCGCAGAATCCCCACAGCTGCAGGAACTCAACGCAGAATGCAAATATCAGTATAACTGTCGGCAGCACATACCATTGCCGCGGGATACCGGGAAACACGCTTCTCCATAACACATACAGGAGTATGACTACAAGAACATCACCGAGGTAGATCCTCACCCACCCGTGGCCCCACATACCGATGGCCACTTCAGAAGTAAAGAGCAATACAGAAGCGATTACGAACCATAACCGCTTGGGAGGCGTGCTGCTCACTCCTGCCTCCTCATCAGCTCGTAGAACTCACCCTTCAGCTCCATCAGCTGATCGTAATCTCCCTCTTCCGCGATATGACCGTCCTTGAGCAGGATTATCCTGTCGCATCCTTTGACGGTTGACAGTCTGTGGGCCACCATTATTACCGTGCATTTCTCCTTGTAGACAGACTCAAGAACTTTGCTCTGAGCTATGTTGTCCAGAGCTGAGGTAGCTTCGTCAAGGATCATGATGTCAGGCTTCGAAGCAAATGCGCGTGCAAGCAGCAGACGCTGCCTCTGGCCGCCGGAGAAACCGCCTGAATTCGAATCGGATATCTCAGTATCATACTTCAGCGGAAGGCCCTCGATAATGTCGGCGATCGCTGCTTTCTCTGCTGCCTCCTGTGCCTCCTCTTCAGTGATCACACGGGGGCAGAAAGCAATATTGGAATAGATCGTTCCCGGCATCAGCCTGCTGAACTGGAAAACGGAACCTATACGTCTTCTGTAGGATCTCATGTTCAGGGTATCCAGCGGTGCGTTGTCGATGAAGACTCCGCCGGAATCGGGATGCAGGGAACCGAGGATTATCTTGAGCAGGGTACTCTTGCCGCAGCCGCTTTCGCCGACGATGGCAACCTTCTCGCCCGGTGATACATGGAGGGATATGTCTTCGAGGCAGCCGTAGTTGCTTTCCTCATAGGCAAAAGTGATATTCTCCAGACGCACGTCACCACGCAGCCTGCGGATAACGGTCTGACCGTCTTTCTCTTCCGTATCTGTCTCGATAATGGATCTGAAATTGTCGAGCATAGGCTTCATGACGGACAGCTTTCGATGTGCACTCATGAGTTCCGTGACCGCTGTCGTGATTATCGCGAAGGACGAATTGAACGCGATGTAGTCTGCCCTGGAAATACCGTTCGGCACGATCAGGGAAAGCATGATAACGGTACAGAGCGAGCTGAGGAATCCGACAACGACATCCTCCAGCTGAAGCACCGCGGGCTTGTCCAGCTCATATGTCAGGACTGAGTGGAACTTGCCGGCCCACTTCGCATATATCCTCTTCTCCGCACCGCTCTCCTTGATGCGCTGGATGCCCTTCAGAGCGGTGTACAGGAAAGCTCTCTCCTCCATTCCCGCTTCCTGATGGCTGCGCTCATTGTCCACGTAGAACAGTCCGGCGATGAAGGTATAGAGACTCTTCACGACCAGAACAGACAGCGCAGGAACAAGAAGTATCTTCGAGAAGGAAGTCATCTGCGGAATATATACGATAGACGTGATCGCCGTCAGCGACGAGCCCATAACAAAGTTCAGGATCTGGTCGCACAGCGCTCTTGAGTTGCTGATCTGCTTTGACAGTCTGCCCGTGGACGAGCGCGTAAAGAAATTCTGCGGAAGCAGGAGAAGCCTGCTCATGACAGCCGCCTGCGCCTCCGATGATATCCTTATCCTCATCTTCCCCAGACAGTTGGATTTGACAGCCGTGATGCCCGCCTTGATCACACCTGCGGTGAGGAAAAGCAGAAGGCTTCTGATCAGCAGCGCATACCCGCTGTTGCCCATAGGCACGATCTCGTTCAGCACGTACTGGTTCATTCGCGGCACAACAAGTCCGAGCAGTGATACGAGCAGAGTCGATACACCGATCACCACCAGATCTCTTGGTGATATCAGATGGAACATGAACATGGCAAGCGACATGATCGATGCAGACCTGACCTTGAGCGGCCTGTGCACCGCATAAGCCGTGTCCTTAAGTGGCGTAGATGCGGTTACCTTTCCTTTGGTGTCAGATACCGGACAATAGTACTTGTATCCGCGTATGGCAGGCTTCAGCACGACAGCCTTGCCCTCAGGAGTACCGTCATCCAGGTATCCCAGCATATATTCGGATCTCTTCGTCCACTCCGGATTAGTCGTATCGACAGGATCGTACATGACACCGAGGGGATCAAGCATAAGATCAAGAAGCTCCTGCGCATCACTGTATTCGTAGATCTCACGTGCAGCCAGTCCGAATCTTGCGAGGATATAATTGACCGCCGCCTGCGCTTCGTCCGAATAGCCCGAATACGCGTTCTTCTTCACGCGGTTCATCATGTTCTGATCGGCCTGTCTCATCAGGTCGTTATCGAGGCGGTTGCGTTCCTTCAAAACCTTGGTATAAAGTCCCATATCACGCCCCCTCTATCTGCAGGAGCCGTCTGTACGGTCCGTCAACTTTGTAAAGCTCATCCGGTGTTCCCTGCTGAACTATCTTTCCCTTTTCCATAACGAGGATGTAGTCACAGGATGAGACAGTCGAGAGCCTGTGCGCCACGATAACACATGTCGTTCCCTTGAGCCTGATGGACTTGAACACTTCCTCTTCCGTCACAGCATCGAGTGCAGACGTAAACTCATCCAGAAGAAGTATCGTCGGCTCTGCGGACAGCGCTCTGGCAAGTTCCAGCCTCTGTATCTCACCGCCAGAGAAATTACGCCCGTTCTCAAGCATCCTGGCGTAATATCCGTCTTTCTCCTTCATGATCCTCTTATGGATATGCGCATCCCTCGCAGCCAGGATCATCTCGAAATCACTGACAGTAGAATCCCACACCGTCATATTATTCGCAATCGTATCCTCGAAAACAACACACTCCTGGTCCACAGCCGTTATCGTGGAATGGAACACCACATCGGGTATCTCCTCCCTCAGGAGCCCGTTATATCTGATCTCACCGGACTCAGGCTCATACAGCGACAGCAGGCACTTCATCAGTGTGCTCTTGCCACAACCGGAAGAACCGACTACAGCAACCAGCTGCCCGGGCTTCACCTCGAAAGACACATCATCCAGCGACAGTGGCTCTCCCTTCTGATATCTGTATGACAGATGTGACACCTTAAGCTCGCCCTTCAGCTTATCAGGCTCCGCATCCTCAGGCAGCTCGTAAACCGGCATCTCATCACGCTCCCTGATATCCTCGATCCTCTCGATATCAGTCCTGGTCCTCTGCAGGCTGTGCGTCATGCTTATGCAGTTGGAGAAAGAATTCCTGAACTGAACCAGCACCGACTGCAGTGCCGCCATGATACCCATCGTCATCTCACCATTGATAATAAAATATGCACCAGCGAACAGCAGTATGGCCTGTGACAGGAGCGCATGAACGCTGTCGATGACATTGGACATGGAAGTGAGCCCGATACCGTTTATACGGCTCGTATCCATCTCCGACTGGGTAGTCTTCCAGCCGGTAAAGAACAGTCTCTCGGATCCGCCCGCCTTGATGGTCTCAATCGTATCCATACCATTCAGTATGGATGTGTTCATATTGCCTGTATTGACTGCATTGCTCCTTGCCTGCATCACGATCCTGCCACGCATCTGCATCGACACGATCAGATAGATAACCTCCACAGCAATGCACATGAGGGCCACCTTCCAGTGATAAGACATGATCAGCACAAAGTAGATGATCGTCATGAAGAAATCAAGTATCCTCGGTACGATCGTCTTCACCAGCGACAGGTCAAGACTGGAGTTGTCGTCCAGCCTCTGTATGAGTTCACCGGACTTGTACTGCTCGAAAAATCCCATAGGCTGATGAAGTATCTTTCTGAACAGATCAGTCCCTGAGCTTGCCGCGACGGAATAGGATGTCCTGAAAATCAGAAGTGTCTTAAATATATTCACCGCCGTCGATGCGATCAGGATCACGGACATGGCGATCACCAGGATCTCATATGCACTGATATCCTCAAATATACTAAGTGACAGTATCTCGCCGATCACATTATCAACATTCTTACTGGTCGAGACATAATCGAGCATGTCCTTCGTGGAATTGATCATCAGAAGGTTCAGACCCACCGCCAGAACATTAAGCAAAGCCAGCATCAGGAGCCTGCTCTTCACATCCTTAAGCCTGCCAAAGATCAGACCGTAAACGGATGGTCTCTTCCCGCCCTTCTTAAACGTCTTGTTCGGAGTCATCTTAATGGCGACGCCCCTGTAGTTCTTCGTGAACATCTCAAGCTCTACCACATAATCACCCTTGGACGGATCGGCGAGATAGACCTTCTCACCTGCGATCTTCTTGATAATGCAATAGTAGGATTTCTTCCATCTGACAACTATCGGAAAGCTCTGTTTCTTGAGTTCCTCGATATCAATGTTCATGATCTCGCAGTCAAGCCCGTACGCCGCCGACATCTCCTTAACCTGTTCCGGTGTGGATCCTCCGCGTGACGTGATATTCCCCTCACGGAGTTCAGACAGATTAGTGATCCTGCCATAGTAAGACAGCATCGAAGCAATCGCCGCGATGGCATTCTCCCCGGGATGGGTCTGTATGACCAAAGGTATCTTCACTAGATTACGAGCCCCTCGATATTCGATAAACGTTCCTAATATTATAACGGATTTTTCTCAAAAAATGTGAAATGGGGACGGTTCTGAAGTGTCACAAATTTTGAGGATCCACACTCTCTTTTGCTCTACATTTGCAGTCAAAAGTTGAGTAAAAAGTAGAGTACTCTACCTTTTGCTCTATCTTAACTACCCAAGGTAGAGTAAAACATAGAGTGCTAACGTGGTCAGACCTGTCCCCCTGTCACATGTGAAATCAGTCAAAATGCAGTTCAGTTGTCACATTTTCCCCGAAAATGTGACAACTGAGAACCGTCCCCATTTCACCTTTCAAACCAGCGCGCTCCACGTCTCCCCGGGTGCCGCCAGTCTCAGCATCTCATAACCGATCCCGGCCACCCCGTAGAACAGGCTCGGTGCGAACACATTCTCACACATATTGTTCACGCAGTTATAGTATCCCTGCTCACGGGAACGCCTGATAACGTATGCCATCCTGGCACGCGCCTCATCAACGCGGCCGGCCTGAAGCAGGAACTCGACGACAGCACTGTTTCCGCAGCACAGGAAATCCTTATACATCAGAGGCTCGTTCGCCGCGCTCCTGGCCGCCTTCTCAACCACATCGGAAGAACCGGGATATCCAAGACGAAGCGCATTCAAACCGATTCCCGGAGCTCCGGAACAGTAACCGTTGATGTATTCAGTCGTCACCTCCCCGCGCCGCCGGTCGGGCCATGCACCGCATACGCCAATCCTGGGATCATAAACATCTGCCTCAAACTCAAAGCCCTTCATGGCAAACCGGCAGAGGTCATCGCGTTCCAATCGTTTGCCCGCCAGATACAGCGCTGAGGCAATACCCGACTGCCCGTGCCCTGCACCTGACATCGCCCACGGCGGCGTCAGTGTCTTCCAGATAAGACCGCCATTATACGTTATGCCCGCTGACGCCACGATCCGGTCAGCAAGCCTGTTGCACAGCTCACGCACTCCATTGATCTCAAAACTCTCGTCAAACGAACACAAAACCTTCAGAAGCCCTGCCAGTCCCGCGAAAACATCACACTTCTCGTACCTGAGGTCCATCTTCTCTATCAAAGACACCATCATCCGGCACCTCTCCAGATACGAAGGCTCGCAGCAGCCGTCACCGAGATACCGCCCTATCAGGCAACATCCCATTATCTTTCCCGCCAGTCCGGAAGACAGTGAAACATTCTCGATATTCGGATAGATCACAGGAACTTCACGCAGTGCATCCAAAGACCTGTCCAACCGCTCGACAATAAGTCCCAGCAGCCGCAAAGCCTCCGAACGCACCTGCTCATCTCCACTCAACCTGCTTATCGCCGCAAAGAAAACACCCAGTCCAAGGACTCCGTCGATCAGACCGTTTCCCAGCGGCGCCATACCAGTCTCCAGCCTGTAATCGGGGCCAAACCAGCAAAGTCCTCCGGATGGCGTCACGATCACATCAGATGCGATCGCCCTGAAACAGTTCTCAGCCTCAGCGAGAAGCTCCCCGTCACTCAAGGTCAGCGAACTGTCGATGTTGACGTCTTCGCCGCAGGAAGTGTTCCCGCGACGTCTGATAACGCCCCGCATCGCGCGCTTCAGCAGCGCCTCCTCGAAGGCCATATCCGCAGAACCCATATTATCGATTCTCATCAATGTATTTTGAACGCATCCCCCGCGAAAAAATCCCTCATAAACAACATGCCCGTCCGCCACCAGATCGCACGTATCCGTCACTGTGCAGATATAAGGGATCTCTCCACGCATTACCGCATCGACTTCAGCATTGGTGATGTCCGCAGCGGAGTCAGAACCGCTCCTCTCCATCGCCACCTTAAGCTGCGAATAAAGATGCTCCCGAAGCCCCGGGTCACCTATCCATCCCGGCTTCATCGAATGCTTTATCAGCTCACGGTACACCCTCGTTCCGCGGTAGATATGACGAACGCTGATCCCGCCCATTGATGCCACGAAGTCTCTGATATCGGAACGCTTTCGGACACACCGCTCATACACCTCTCTGAATCCCCGCAAAAACTCATCAGGATGATCCTGCACACACAGCCGCACACCATCGACGACAGGCGACCCTGCATTCTCCTCATCACGGGCGAACAGGATACTCAGTTCCACCTCGCCCCTTCTCGCAGGCATCAGCGAACTGTACAAGAGCGAGTACTGTATATCCTGCGCCATGCTCTTATCGGCATTCCTGCTGCTGGGCGTCATGATCAGCTCATAATCGATTATCACCGGATACACGCCATCCGCCATCACATTCGAATGGTGAAGATCCGTACTCCCCATCATCTGAACAAACGCGGCAATCCCGCCCAGGTTATAGAAATACGCCCGCGCCTCCTGATCGCACGAAGCAGGTTTATTCACGATAAACTCAGTAAAACCGTACCCGTCACGGGAGCACACCTTCGGGGCCTTCATCACGTTCCCGAAGAACGTACTGATCAGCTCATACGACTTCAGATCGATCCTCACATCATGAGGCTTGTAAATAAACTTGCCCGCATCGGTCTCAACGATCGTCGTCGAGCGCCCGTTGTTATGCACATCACCCGCGTCTATAACGATACTCTTAACAACATCGAAACGCTCTCCGCCAAACAACACACCACAGATATCCTCGTACGACTGTGCGATACGTTCGAGCATCTCATCAACATACCCGTAATACTGCTCCGAGGTCCGCTTAACGATCGCCTCCAGTCCCGGAAGCCGTTCGCCGATGCTGCGGCACCCCTCCACAAATTTCTCCCTGTACGGCTCAATGCTTTCCGCCTCACGGTCCGCGATATAGTCATCAAGCACATCCTCATAATTCAGATGCTCAAGAAAAAGCTCTCCAAGCGTAGACTCCATCAGATGGTACGCCCTCAGGATAAACCCACGCCTGATATCATCCCGTGCCTTCTCAGCCAGTTCAATACCTGATTCGCGCGAAGCATCACACTCATAACTAACGGCCGATGGCGCCAACACCCCGCAGACCACCTCCGTGGCCTTAAGTATCATCAGATCATCTTTATCCTTTATCGTATCCAACGCAGTATCCCCGTGCACATTTATGTATATCTCAAAAACAATGGGACCGGATACGTATCCGATCCCATTAGATTATGCCACATTACTCCGGCAAAGTCTCAGCCTCTCAGCAGACAACCTCGCCATTGCAGATGTATCCAAAGGAAGAAACCCAGCTGCCCTTGTACGGACACTCATCGGAATTGGGATTCTCTGCGCTTGCACCTGCACCGCCGTTAACAGCTGCCAGGTCATCAGCACCGAGGAAAGCGTCCTTATTCGCCTTGAACATCTCAGCTCTCTCTTCCCTGCTCTTGCCCTTCATAGATTCGATCAGATTCTTATCCATTTTAATTACCTCCGTTATACTAGTTAACTGTTATTATTGTACCACTCAGCACTTCACAATGCCCTGACACATATAGCCCCAGGATGTGTAGTAGTTGCCGCCCCAGAATCCTTCGGAATTCGGGTTGCCGTCATCCGCACCTGCACCGCCGTTGACGTTCTCAAGATCTTCGCCTGACAAAGCAAGTATCTCAGCCTTGTTCTTCTCGAAAAACTCCATGCGCTCTTCTCTGCTCTTACCCTTCATTGATTCAATAATGCTCTTATCCATTTCTGTAACCCTCCTTATCTTTTGTAGTACCGCATATTACCACACATTTTGCCGTTTGTGGTGAACTTCATTATTTATTCAAAAATTAGCAACAAATGAAATGGTGAAATGGGGACGGTTCCCAATGTCATTAAGTTAAGAAGATTTTCTCTGATACTCGGCATTTCAAATGGTGCCGAGTATTTTTTACTTTTTTTCAAGATTACTGTTGACACTGCGGCCTAAATGTGCGGCCTCATTAGCTCCACCAGCTCGGAGCTAATGAGGCCCTTGGAATTAAGGAAACTCGATTCCAAGGAGGCACAACATGAGAATCAAACAAATCAAAAAGCACTTCAACTCAGCAATCAACGAGATCGCAGAACATCCGCAAGACTACTGCTTCGACCCGGAACGCGACTTTACCCGCAAACGTAAGATATCTGCGAAAGATGTAATTAAAGGGGTAATTAACATGTCTGGAAGCAGCTTGAAGAATGAAGTAATCGACATGTTTATGGAGTCTTCAGATATGCCCACAACGCCAGCATTTATACAACAACGTGATAAATTAAAACCTAC
>FMTG01000002.1 GCA_900099715.1 Ruminococcaceae bacterium YRB3002
CTCGTAATCACAAAGACCGTTGTAGGTCCTGTTACGGAAGAAGAGGCAGCAGGCGCTCTTACATTCCAGGTGACGACAGTTATCGAGGGAGTGACAAAGTACCTGACAAAGGATGGCAAGCTTGTAGATGAAGTAACAACACTGAAGCTCTCAGACAGCTGCTTCGAGGATGCAGGTGACGGCAAGTGGACAGCAACGTTCTCTAACCTGCCTACAGGCAAGTACAACGTCACTGAGATCAACACAGCTATCAAGGATAAGGATGGCAACAACTACAAGTTCATCAAGGATGACTCCATTACTGTAAAGGAGAATGTTGCAGTATCTACAACTTCCGGAGCGACTGTAGATCTTAAGGACGTATATGAGACCTATAAGACGGATGTAACCATCTGTAAGAAAGACACGAACAATAAAGAAGTTGTTGGTGCAGTTCTTACTTTGACATCATCTGATACTAGTGCTAATTTTGCTGATCTTGGTGTAACAGCATCACAGAACGGCCGCCCTGCTTCAGGTCAGGAGGTAAAGGGTAATAGCATTAAGTGGACTACAGTATCAGATTATGACACGATCATCCACAATGTTCCTGATGGTGTTTATACTCTCAGTGAGACAACGACTCCTGATGAGTATGTAAAGGCTGATGATATTACAATTGAGATTGTTGGTGGTACTGTTGTAACACCGAGCACTCCTGTTGTTATGTTGGATAATCTGAAGGCATCAGATCCTACACCTTCAACTGACACAACACCTGCTGGCAGCACAACAACTCCCGCTGGCAGTACAACAACACCTGCCGGAAGCACGACAACTCCTGCAGGCAGCACAACAACACCTGCAGGCAGCACGACAACACCTGCTGGCAGCACAACGACTCCCGCTGGCAGTACAACAACACCTGCCGGAAGCACAACAACACCCGCTGGAAGCACAACGACTCCCGCAGGCAGCACAACAACTCCTGCAGGCAGCACAACAACACCTGCCGGAAGCACAACAACACCTGCCGGCAGCACAACAACACCTGCCGGAAGCACGACAACTCCTGCCGGAAGCACAACAACTCCTGCCGGAAGCACAACAACACCCGCAGGCAGCACGACAACTCCTGCCGGAAGCACGACAACTCCTGCCGGCAGCACAACAACACCTGCCGGAAGCACGACAACTCCTGCAGGCAGCACAACAACACCTGCAGGCAGCACAACAACTCCCGCTGGTAGTACAACAACTCCCGCTGGTAGTACAACAACTCCTGCCGGAAGCACAACAACACCTGCAGGCAGCACAACAACTCCCGCTGGCAGCACAACAACTCCTGCCGGAAGCACAACAACACCCGCAGGTAGCACAACAACACCTGCAGGCAGCACAACAACTCCTGCCGGAAGCACAACAACACCTGCAGGCAGCACAACGACTCCCGCAGGCAGCACAACGACTCCCGCAGGCAGCACAACAACACCTGCTGGAAGCACAACAACACCCGCAGGCAGCACAACAACACCTGCCGGAAGCACAACAACACCAGCTTCCGAGACTTCAGAAGCATCTCAGACTACAGACAGTGCTGAGCCTTCCGGATCTGCCTTTACAACAGGTGCATCTGATACTTCAGAAGCATCCGGTACATCAGATGCGGCAACAACAACTGAATCCTCAAGTACGAGTGTTGCAGGTGATACAACTGGCGCTGCCGGTGAGACAACAGAAAGCGGATCTACACCTTCAGGTACGGCTTTCACAACAGGTGCATCCGGTACTACCGGTTCGGCTCCTACGACAGGAGGTAAGTACATTCCTGCTACAGGTGAGGATGTGACTCTTACTGTAACTCTTGCTGTTGTTTCCTTTGTAGTAGCAGGTGGACTGGCATTCTTTGCCATCCGTCGTTCGAAGAAGGACGAGGAGACAGAAGAGAAGTAAGCCAGGTGTTTGACGATCACGTGATCATCATAAAGGCCACTCGGTGACGGGTGGCCTTTCTTGTAGGAACAGTAACCTTTTTCGGGCAATTAAGTGTATAATCAAAAGGATGATATTCTGAGGTATGGTTAATGAAGTATTTTGTTGGTTCAGTAATTCTTTTCCTGATACTGGCATTTTATGCATATAGATATTTTCTGGCAGGAATACACGACCCGCTCAACCGGGATGTCAGAAGCGACAGGAAGTTTAAGGGATGGCAGCTTATTCTGTTTTTTGCTGCCGGTCTGGTGTTAAGGATCGTTATATCTGTCGTAAATACAAAGAGAGGCTATAATGGATTCCCGACGGATATCAGCTGCTTTACGGCATGGCCGAAGCTTGCTTTCGACGAGGGAATATCTAATTTTTACGTATCAGAGATGTACACGGATTATCCGCCGGGATTTGTGTATATCTTCTGGATTCAGGGGGCTTTCGTCAGGCTGTTTAATCTGAAGGATTACAGTGCTGCTTTCGTGGTGCTCATAAAGCTTCCTTCGATACTGTCTGATGTGGGTATAGCTTATCTTGTTTACCGGATGACGAGGGATATGAAGATAAGCCAGACTGCGGGACTTGCCATGGCACTAATGATCCTGATGAATCCATTAGTGCTGATCGACGGTTGTGTGTGGGGACAGACTGATTCCGTGTTTGTTCTCCTTCTGGCAGTCGTGTTCTATCTGTTCTGCCGCAAGAAATACATCCCCGGCTACTTTATCTATGCTGTTTCTATCCTTGTGAAGCCGCAGGCGCTTGTATTTGCTCCGGTTGTGCTGTTTGCTTACGCAGGGGTTATCCTTGATGCTGTAAAACGCAAGAAGAAGCTTAAGGAAACGATACTTATCCACACGGGATCCGGACTTGGAGCTATAGCGCTTATCTTTATACTGATGCTGCCGTTCGGGGTCTCAACAGCACTTAAGCAGTATACCGATACACTCGCATCGTATCCGTATGGTTCTGTCAATGCATATAACTTCTGGGGACTTATGGGAAAGATATGGATAAGACAGGAAGAACCTTTCCTCGGAGTTCCTATGTTTGTGTGGGGACATATTGCGATCGGTCTTATCGTTGGCGCATCGATCCTGTTCTTCGTAAAGTGCCGTAAGTCGGAAGCTTTTTATTTCCATGTGGCGGCATTTATCATTACCGCTGTGTTCACGTTGTCTGTGAGGATGCATGAACGGTATATCTTCCCGGCAGCGATCTTCCTTCTCTTCGCATTTATCATGAGGCCGAGGCTGGAGACTTATATTGCATTTGTGGCAACGAGTGTAGTATCGTTCTTCAACTGTTATCACGTGCTTTATTACTACGATGCAGATAATTTCAACAGGGATAATCCCGTGATCAAGACTATATGTGTGATGGAGATCCTTGTGTTTGCCCTTGTGGTATTCATTATGATCAGGTACTTCAGACGCGTTAATGATTACATGAACGAGAAGAATACCGTGACCGGTATGATCGCTAAGAACAGAGAGTTCTTTACGAGGATCAGAGAGAGCAGAGCAGGGATCCTTCATGCTGAGGATACACGGCGCATGAAGAAGAAAGACTACATCATAGTGGGAATAATAATTCTCGTATATTCCTGTGTTGCTTTTTATCATCTTGGAGATATGGACGCTCCGTCTACCGAGTATTCTCTGGTCAAGGAAGGCGCGGTGACTCTTGATTTCGGAGAGGTGAAGAATATAAGGGAACTGTGGGCATACCTGGGTCATGAATTCAACCAGAATTACATCGTGTCGTATTCAGACGACTACTCAACATGGTATGCGCTTTATACTGAAGAGGATCACTGGTATGCAGGTTCTGTATATAACTGGAATAAGACTGACGTAGATGTTAATGCACGGTATCTTTATATTGCTCCCTGTTCCACAACAGGCGGTGACTGCATCATAGAACTGGTGTTCAAAGACGGCAACGGCAATGTGATAACTCCGGTTAATCATGAGGACTACCATAACCTGTTTGATGAACAGGATTATGCAGTGGACGAAGACACGTATCTGAACGGTACTTACTTTGATGAGGTTCATTACACACGTCATGTTCATGAGATGAAGAACGGCCTGTACTGCTATGAGAATACTCATCCGCAGCTTGGTAAGGAGATTATGGCTATCGGTACATATATCTTCGGCATGAATCCGTTCGGATGGAGATTCAGCGGTACTGTGTGCGGCATAATAATGATTTTCGCAATGTATGTATTTGCACTCAAGTTCTTCGGAGATACAAAACTTGCTGCATTGACGACTGTTGTGTTCTCTACGGATTTCATGCATTTCGTGCAGTCCAGGATCGCGACCATCGACGTTTATGCGGTAATGTTTATCATGCTGTCTTACATATTTATGTACGAATATACGCGAATGAATTTCTATGAGACACCGCTTAAGAGATCATACAGGCCGCTTCTTGTATGCGGTATATTCATGGCCCTTGGAATCAGCTCGAAATGGATCGGCGTTTACTCGGCAGCCGGTCTGGCATTTATCCTGTTAGTTCAGTTCTACTACCGTTACAGGGAATTCAGACTGTCACTTTCAAAGATAGAAGATGATCCACAGAAGGGCTCTGATTTTGACGTTGTAAAGTCATTCAACCGCAAGCTGGTTGCTACTGTGGCATGGTGTCTTGTAGTCTTCGTATTTATTCCTCTTGTTCTATATACGTTGACATACATACCTTTTAACGACGGTCATCCTGAGCGTGATCTTATTACCAAAATGATAGAGGCTCAGAAGCTGATGTTCAACTACCATACGAACATCACATCTACCCACAGCTATTCTTCCGAGTGGTATCAGTGGCCCGTTATGGTCAGACCCGTCCTCTATGTTATAGAGTCTGTTACTGACGCGACAAGACGTGATATCGTGCTTATGGGAAACCCTGTTATATGGTGGGCAGGAATTCCCGCTTCTCTGTACATGATATATCTGTGGTTCAACGAACGTGACCGTAAGGCGGGATTCCTGATGATAGGTTATCTGGCTCAGTATCTGCCATGGATACTGGTAACAAGGTACACGTTTATATACCATTATTTCGCAAGTGTCCCGTTTGTGACGGTAATGTGTGTGTATGCTCTCAAGAAGATAGGGGAGAAGCATCCCAAACTTAATAAATCTGTATATATCTATGCTGTAGTGGCAGTGCTCCTGTTCCTGATGTATCTGCCGATTCTGAATGGTACAGAGGTGTCGATCGAGTATATCAATGACTTCTTGAAGTGGTCGGGAGATTGGGCAATGTAACTCGTTCATGCCCCTTTGTTCTTGGCGTCGAACAGGTGCTCCTCACTTCGTTCGTGCGCAACTAGCAGAACAAAGGGGCATGAACTCTGCGTGGCAACTCGCGGCGCAAATTGTGCGCTCGAACTTCGGAATGTGGAATAGGCGCGTCGAACAGGTGCTCCTCACTTCGTTCGTGCGCAACTAGCAGAACAAAGGGGCCTGAACTCTGCGTGGCAACTCGCAGCACAAATTGTGCGCTCTCACTTCGGAATGTGGAATAGGAGCGTCGAACAGGTGCTCCTCACTTCGTTCGTGCGCAACTAGCAGAACAAAGGGGCCTGAACTCTGCATGGCAACTCGCGGCGCAAAATGTGCGCTCTCACTTCGGAATGTGGAACTTGCATCGCAAAATGTGCGCTCACCTTATTCAATATACGCCACGGTATATTCACCGAACTGCTTGAGCTGCCAGGCGTACCAGAGGTCCGGATCAAGGTCTTCTGTCTTGAAGATGTAGCATACGTTGTCAAGCGGTTCCATAGATGTATCAAGCGGGTTGGCATAGACGAACCGTGAAGAATACGGAATCTGCTTGCCGTTGTGTTCGAATGTCTTTCCCTGGAAATACTCTGAGTCGATGTTCATCTCGAACAGCGTCAGGATCTCGGATACGTCGCGGCTTCCCCTGTACTGGGTATCGGGGGTGATGTAGTATCTGTCATAATCCTGTTCTTCAGCGAAGTCGAGTGCCTCGAGGAAGTCTGCGTAGAAATAATGCCTGATCTGTGTTTTGTATGTGGTGAAATATGTCACGAAGAAACATGTGATCAGGAACAGATAAACTATAATGAATCCGATCTTCAGTTTGCCCAGCCAGGTGACGAGCTCTACGGCGGCGATCACGATCAGGATAAGATTGGCGTAGAAGATGATGTTTATCCTGTTAACGTTCACGTTATTAACCACAAGTCCCAGCCCCGCTGCTGTCGCGCAGAAGGTAATAATGAGACGGTATATGGCACGCTGAACTGTCGCCTGCCCGAAACACCTGCGGATAACGATGGCGGCGCCAAGGAGTATCAGCGGAGCTGACAGCTTATAAACGGAGCCATACAGATCAAGGGCGTTCCAGATGGAGTCACGCTTCTGAAGGAGCACGACTTTGACCATTGTCTCAAAGTTCTTTGCAAGCTGCCCAGGAATGTTTTCTGAATAGAAAAGAAGGTCGTTCATCCTGACACTCTGATCGAAATACTGCATCGTCACGAAAGGCAGTTTTACTGTATCTGCCTTGAGGGCGTTGATAGCCATGGTTATGTAGATCGGCCAGGATATTGCTATATAGACTGCGGCAGAAATCAGGATATCCTTGATCTTAGCAAATTTTGCTCTTACAAGTATTATCGATGCTATCAGCAGGAACAGCGGAACCATTACGAAAGATACTCCGTATGAGTACATACAGAGTGCAAAGAATATCATCGAGATATAGAGGAAGTATTTCTTTTTGCAGATCCCCAAAACAATGAACATAAGTCCGAGAAGGAACATGTGAGGGAACAGATTGCAGTCCAGTGCCCACCGGCTCTGCATGAAATGCCAGGGACATACGGACACGGCACACGCCGCTATAAGAGCAACGTCGCGGTTGATGAGTTCCCTAACGATAAAGTACATGGCCGCGATTCCGGCAAGACTTGCGATCAGGATGGGAACTCTCATAGTGAACGTGTTGAGACCGCCGATCCAGATCCAGGGCACCATGAGGTATGACAGAAGAGAACTCATCTGTCCGTATCCCCATGCATAGAGATGCGCGGGGAGTACAGTCCCGAATCTGTCTGTTGCATGATGTGCGAGGGCATTGGCATCAACAGCAGCCATGGCACCGTCCTGATTGACGCCTCCGGGGACAGTGCTGAACTCAACAAGACGGAGGATAATGCCGATCGCCCCAACTGCGATAACCGCATATCTTGCCCATTTACCGAGGGCAAACTCTCCGGTGTATCCGCGCTCGATACGGAGCGTCCTTCCTTCAAAACGGACAGCATCGCCTGCATAGAAACATACGATTATGAACATGATGAAGAGTAAGATGCCGTTCAGAGTTTCCATGAAATGCTCCAGTTGATTTCGTTTACAGTTAACTATTATATATTAAAAAGATGAAATGGGGACGGTTCCTTTTTCACCTTATCTGTTAAAATATGCTCAAATACACGTTGAGGCGGGATATATGAAGGTAAGACGATACAGAAGCAAAGATATTCCTGAGATGATCAGGATCTGGAATGCGATAGTTGAGGAAGGAATTGCTTTTCCGCAGGAAGAGACACTGGATGAGGCTGGCGGGGAAGAGTTTTTCGCGATGCAGAGTTATACGGGGGTTGCCGTGGATGAGGAGGGCAGAGTGAGGGGCCTGTATATATTGCATCCCAACAATATCGGAAGGTGCGGACACATATGCAATGCCAGCTACGCGGTGGATGCGGATTCAAGGGGACAGCATATCGGCAGCCTTCTTGTGACTGACTGTATGGAGATGGCGCGCGAACTGGGCTTCAGAGTGCTCCAGTTCAACGCAGTGGTGGAGAGCAATACCCACGCTAGGCACCTTTATGAGCGTCTTGGATTCACGCAATTGGGGACGATAACCGGCGGGTTCAGGATGAAAGACGGGACATATTCCAATATCTGTCCGTATTTCATCGATCTTGTAAAAAGGTGAAAAAGGAACCGTCCCCATTTCACCTCTTGACATCTGAGGGCTTGTTAAGTAAAATATCCCTTGCTTGAACAAATGCGGCGGTGGCGGAACTGGCAGACGCGCACGTTTGAGGGGCGTGTGGGTAACTCCATACGGGTTCAAGTCCCGTTCGCCGCACCAGAAAGCATGATCCCTGTCCGGATAGACAAACGGACGGGGATTTATTATATTTATCTTATGACAGTCATTGGTTTTGTTCTCTGGTATATCTGCTGTTTATTGGCATATGGTCTGCTGTGTCTGATTCAGATCCCTCTGATAAAGCTCGACAGATGGTGGATCTCTGCCATAGGGGTGCTGCCGAAGATATTGCTTGCTGCGTGGGCTGCCTACAGTTTCGTCAGCGTTGCGGAGATCTCGCCTTTCCTGATCAACTGTCTTCTGGGCGTAATCTACATAGTTTTGTGGGCAGATGCGGTTAACGATATCGTAATGCTCATTTTGCATCTTGCGAAGAAGACTGACCGGGGACTTAAAGTGCGTCTGATAACAGGTACTGCAATTACACTCGTATTTCTTACTTATTCCATCCTGAATATGCAGATAGTGACTGCAAGGGAACATGTCTATACAACAGATAAGATCAGCCGGGATCACAGATTCGTGTTTGTGGCTGATATCCATTACGGATCTTCACAGACAGAGGATGCGGTTGACGGGATGATCGGGGATATCAGAGATCTGGATCCCGAGTTCATCGTACTTGGCGGTGACATAACCGATGAGTTCACTACAAAGGATGAGCTTTACAGCTTATATAGTAAGCTTGGAGCCATGGATATCCCGGTATATTTCATCTACGGCAACCATGACCGTCAGGAAGGCTCTGATAATGTTGGCGGAAGGACATATTCCGATGAAGACCTCAGAAATGCGATCGAGTCTAATGGCATTACGATACTCTGTGACGAATATACAGTCATTGATGATGAGATCATCCTTTTGGGAAGGGAAGATTCATCTCATGATACAAGAATTCCCGTGGACAGTCTTCCTAAGCTGCCTGATAACGGATATATCATCAACATTGACCACTCGCCTTATAACTACGAAGATATCCTGAACACAGGAGCTGATCTTCAGCTTTCAGGTCATACTCATGCAGGTCAGCTCTTCCCGCTGAGCATAATATACAGATTTGGTGTAGATAATATCTACGGGGAATTCAGAAGAGGCTCAACCGATCTGTACGTCTCATCGGGGGCATCTGGCTGGAGCGTTCCTCTCAGGACTGAGGCTCATTGTAATTACGAGGTGATCACTGTCCGTTCCGCTCGTAATAGAACATAAACTGCTGCATTATGCCGCATGTGCCCGGGTACTTATCCACATCGAAAGACCCGTTATAATGCCCGTCCACGATCCTCTGCATCCAGACGTCTATGGGAAATCTCCCGCATCTTCCGAAGCCGTACAGCATTATGCAGTTCGCTACTTTCGCGCCGACACCGTGCATACCGAGAAGAAGCGCGTAGAGCTCGTCGTCAGAACGTGATCGCATCATATCTATGTCCAGTTTGCCTGATGACACATCGTCGATGGCTGACATGATGTATTCAGCTCTGTATCCGACGCCTGTTGAAGTAATGTCTTCCAGCGTGGCTGTACGGAGTTCCTCAACGGTGGGGAAAGAATAATACTCATCGCTAAGCGGCTTTACGAAAGGCTCATCCAGGGAAGGCAATGCGATCCTGCGCCCGTAGAGCTTTGATATCCTGTCAACAGATGTCGTGATGGAGGGAATAGATCTGCGCTGGGATATTATGTAGCTTATCATTGTCTCCCAGACATCCTGCTTCAATATCCTGATCCCGTAACCGAACGCGGCAGCATCTGTGAGGTAAACGTCTGAGGGATCGATAGATGCGATTATACCTGCGTAATCCCTGTCCATATCAAAGTAACCGCGCCAGACAGCCTCAAATTCCTCATCCGTACACGAGAACGCATAAGTGTCATCCCCAAGCTCTGCTATCTGCAGATATTTCCCGAATGCCACAAGTTCAGTATGTGTACCGTCGATAACGTGGAACCTGAATACCTGACCGCTCAAGGCGTTCCTGGAAGGGGAGAAGCATGGGATCTGTCTTACGGTGCAGTTCATATCAGCCCAGTTTAAAGTAGTTGTTCAACTGGCATTTGATATTGCCGTTATAAAGCTTATAACGCTTATCCGCCTTGAACCCCGTCGCCTTCTCGAAAGTATCGTCCGGAGATATAACAGACAGCCTGACACCTTTTCTGCAGCTGCCGTCCTTTGTAAGGTATGTCCTTGCAATGTCGCGGTAGATCTTATCCGCATCCTCCGGCGTCATGAGTCTTCCTCCATACGGAGGATTAGTGATAATGAGATTTCTGTCGAATCCTGTAATCCCGCTTATGTTATCAGGCCGTATTTCCTTGAAGTCAGACACCTTAAACCTTACGAACTTATCAACACCGGCAGACTTTGCATTTGTTACGGCCGATCTTACCGCTTTTGGATCGATATCGGAACCGTAAAAGAACGTATCATCCAACGGCGACAGATCCTCAAGTTCCAGAGCTTCGGAAAGAGCTCTTCTGTACGGCTGTCCGCCGATATAAGGAATACCGGTGAATGCGAATTTTCTGTTCTTGCCCGGTGCGATGTTAAGGGCCATCATGGCCGCCTCGATAACTATCGTTCCTGAGCCGCAGAACGGGTCATAAAGTGCTTCATATCCGAAGGGCTTATAGTGCGCGATCGAGACCATACCCGAAGCCAGAGTCTCTCTGATAGGTGCTTCGTGGGTAAGAGGACGGTATCCTCTCTTGTGAAGGCCGTCTCCTGATGAGTCGATCATCATGCGGACATGGTCGTTCACTATACCGAACTGGATGCGTATTGTGCCCTTGTCACTGTCTTCGGCAACAATACCGTCTTTTATTCCGCGCGATGCGATAAGAGCGTCCACTATAGCCTTCATGGCGAGTGACTGAAGGGCGGGGATGCCGAACAGTTTGGATTTTCTTGAGAATCCGTTGACGATAAAGGCGTAATCCCGGGGAATGAATTCACTCCACGGCAATGCTTTCGTATTGTCGAAAAAAGAGTCAAAAGTCTCAGCGTCGAACTCCCCCACCTGGAAGAATACCCTCTCGGCATGCCTCATCCACATATTGACGCGTGCCAGATCCATTTTCCAGGTGTCTTCAGGGACGCATAGTGTTACAACACCGTCAGTAACGGTGATCTGTGCCTTGTCATAGCCGATGGCAAGAAGATCATCCTTAGTGGGAGACTCAAGCCCGAAGAGAGTGGTGATAATAATATTCACAAAAAAAGACCGCCTTTCTTGGCTGATTGTATAAGATTTTGGAGATTATGTCGAGCGGATGTCCTGGATATGTTAATATTGGAGGACTGTCTCGTCAGAGGCAGTCCTTTTTGTTGTGGTATTCACAGCAGAGAGAACAGCTTTGATCTCCCCGGAACCCTTATTTATCAACACTTCTTGATGTATGGAGCAGGGTAAACACATGCTTCAAAAAGTACTAATACACATTTGCCTCAAAATACGTCTGTCAAGAGTTTTTTTAACAAATTTGTTGTACGCGGTGGAAGGACAACTCAGTTTGAACGAGTGTTCTATAATCCCGCAAACATAGATAATACGGCGCTTAACACAAACGCAACAGTTTTGTAAACTGTTTGTCACATTAGCGTGTTCAGATTTTGAACATCCCATAAAATGGGCATTCTTTGAACTTCAAAATTATGAAAGGTTGTTTTTAAGTTATCTACAGAGTTTTGAACATTTTGAACATTTTTGTAGAAAACTTTTTGCGAGACAAAACGCTTTTCAGGGTATAATAAACAACAGTTATTTATCGGAGGATTGATCATGTTAGAGGAAGCGATCAAGGCAAAGGAAGCATCACACAAGTTGGCTGCTCTTGACGGGGAGACCAAGAATAAGGCGCTTGAAGCCATAAGTAAGGCGCTGGTTAAGAATAAGCAGGATATCTTCGCTGCGAACGAGGCAGATCTGAAGGGTGACTGGCCTGATACTATCCGTAAGAGACTTAAGTTCGGTGATGATAAGCTCAAGGATTCAACCGAGGGGATCAAGGCTCTTGTCGGACTTCCTGAACCAATAGGCAATGTTACTCTTCACAACACTCTTGATGATGGCCTTGAGCTTTACCGCGTTACGTGCCCTATCGGTGTTATCGGTGTTATTTTCGAGTCGAGGCCCGATGCACTCGTGCAGATTGCCACGCTTTGCGTAAAGAGCGGCAATGCTGTGTTCCTCAAGGGCGGTTCAGAGGCAATGAATACGAACAAGGCTCTTGCTGAAGTTATCTACGCAACCGGTGTCAAGGCGGGTCTTCCTGAAGGGTGGCTCCACCTGATGACGTCCAGGGCTGATGTTAATGAGATGCTGACGATGAACGGCTATATAGACCTGATCATTCCCAGAGGTTCCAATGAGTTCGTTCAGTACATCATGCAGCATACATCCATTCCGGTCCTTGGCCACGCAGACGGTGTATGTCACACATATATCAACAAGGACTGTGATCCCGCCACCGCCCTCAAAGTGGTCATAGACGCCAAGACACAGTATGTATCGGTATGTAACTGTACAGAGACTATCCTCATTGACAGGGATCTGTCCGGTTCTCTCCTGCAGCAGCTTGTTGTTGAGCTTGCCAAGGCGGGTGTCAAGATCTACGGTGACGACTATATGACAGACAGGTTCAACTGCGAGAAAGTGGATGAGTGGCATAAGGAATACCTTGATTACAAAGTGTCCGTAAAGCTTGTGGCAGGCATAGACGAGGCAATCGACCATATTAACAAGTACGGTTCCGGTCACACAGATGCGATCATCACAGAGAATAAGGAAGCAGCCGAGAAGTTTATGAGCCTTGTTGATTCTGCGTCCGTTATGGTTAATTGCTCCACCAGATTCGCTGACGGGTTCAGATACGGATTCGGTGCAGAGGTTGGCGTATCCACGTCCAAGATACATGCAAGAGGCCCTGTTGGGCTCGAAGGACTTGTATCATATAAGTACAGGCTGATCGGCCACGGTGACATCGTAGCGGACTATGCAGAGGGCAGAAAGAGCTTTAAGCATATCAAGAACACCATTTAAGCTTGAGTTTTGCAGGAGTTATACACAATGAAGATATCCATTGCTTCCGATCATGCGGGATTTGACCTCAGACAGAAGGTCACCGCTCACCTGAAAGAGAAGGGCTACGAAGTCATTGAGGGCGGCGCCGATTCTGCCGATAAGCCGTACAATTATGTGGATGCCGGCATCAAGATCGCTGAAGATGTGCTCTCGGGCAAGGCCGACAGGGGCATTGCCATCTGCGGAACAGGAATCGGCATTTCTCTTGTTGTAAACAAGTATAAGGGCATAAGATGCGGCCTGTGTACCAATGAATACATGGCCAGGATGAGCAGGCAGCATAATGATGCCAATGTTATTGCCATGGGAGGCCGCGTAGTCGGCCAGTCTCTTGCGATCGCCATGGTCGATGCATTCCTGGAGGAGGAGTTTGCCGGAGACAGACATGCGGTCAGAGTCGATAATATCCGTGCGGTCGAGGACAAAAACTTCAAATAACCCTTGTATTTAGACAAATTGGTCATTTTGTATGTATAAAAATCTCCGTATTGGAGTAAAATACGTAAAGACCAAAGATGTGAGGTGTTGGCGGAAATGAACCTGATGATCGTTTACGATACATGGTTTGAACAGTTCTGGAGCGCGTTTGCCGAGAAATTTATCGAAGAGATCAAGATCGGCAATATCGGCGAACAGATCAATGAGGGTATCCTGCAGTGGCAGGGATACTTCCGGATCGGTGACTGGAAGCTTCTTCTTACCGATGCTGTTATCGTTATGTGGATCGCTACTATCCTTGCTATCATCCTGTTCAAATGGCTTACCGGCAGGGAGACACTGAGACCTAATGCAAAGCAGACGGTCATGTGGATGCTGGCTGACCTGATCATCAGCACCTGTGAAGGCTTCGGTATGAAGCGCAAGGAAGCCGAGACAGTGGCTCCCATGGTGGGCACCATTGCCATTATCATTGCAGGATGTAATGTCATATCAACATTCAAGATCGCACCGCCGGCCAAGAATATCGCATTCCCTGTGGCAATGGCCGTTTTTACCATACTATATGTTATCGCTATCGGAATCCATTTCGTGGGATTCAAGGGGTTCTGGGCATCACTTACCACACCGATGGCATATCTGCTGCCCTTCAAGGTGCTCGACTTCATAATCAAGCCGATATCGCTGTCATTGCGACTCTTTGGTAACGTTTTCGGTGCGTTCGTATTCATGGAATTCCTTTATATCGTTATTCCTGTGGTTGTTCCCGGTGTGTTCGGATTGTGGTTCGATATCGCCGACGGTATTCTGCAGGCGATAGTATTCTCTTATCTGACAATGTCGTATATCGGCGAGATCTGCGAAGCCGGTCATGAGCTTGAGGAGAAGGAATCCGGCAAGAAAGAAAGAAAAAAGAAAAAGATAGACGATTCGGCTGTGGCCGCATAAGTCTTTATTCAGGAGGTATAAATCATGGATCTTTTAGTAACACTTCTGCCTGCTATCGCTGTAGCTGCAGCAACAGATGCCAAGGGAATGGCTGCTCTGGCAGCAGGTCTGGCAATCGGTATAGGTGCCTGCGGTTCAGCTCTCGGTATGGGTATCGCTGCCGGCAAGGCGGTTGACGCCGGTGCAAGACAGCCGGAGATCTTCGGTAAGATCCAGGCACTCCTTCTTACAGCAATCGTATTCATCGAGTCTGTCGCTATCTACTCTCTCGTTGTAGCATTGCTTCTTATCTTCACAGTCTAAAAGGAGTTAAGACAGACCATGTTTGATATGGATGTAATCGAAGTCGCTCTTGATACTGAATCATCACTGCTGTCACCTGATCAGATGGCGGGATATGCTGTAACGGCGATCTTCGTTGTTATCAATGTAATTGTTGCGTTTATCATCATAAAGCGCTTTATCTTTAAGCCTCTCTTCAAGATGATCAAGAAGAGACAGGATGCCTTGAACAGCGAGCTGGATGCGGCTGAGAATAAGAATAAGGAAGCGGATACTTACGTGTCCGAGAGCAAGAAAGCCGTTGAGGATGCCAGGATCAAGGCCTCAGGCATTATCGAGGAAGCCAGGGAAAATGCTGAGAAGCAGGCTGACAATATCGTGAAGAAGGCCAGGGAGGATGCGGCAGAGATACTTGCCCGTGCAGAGGAAGACGCCGCAAGGATGAAGAAAGCTGCAGTAGATGAACTTAAGGATGATATCTCAGATCTTGCAGTAAAGGTGGCTGAGCGCGTTCTCGGTGACGTGGTTCCCAAAGCTACTCTGGCTGATGCTGCCAAGAAATATACAGACGAGGTAGTCAGAGCCGAGGTGAAGGCTGATGAGTAATACTCCTTCGCCACAGGAAAACAATAAAAACAATACTGCCAATAACGGCAGCAGCGGTAAGAAGAGCAAGAGCCCCGTCATGCGCATCGAAAGCGCAGGCGATATTCCCGAGGAGCAGCTCAAGGAGATCGCCAGGTCTTTCGCTGAGAAGAATGCAATCGCCAATTACAGGCTTAATATCACTATTAATAAGGACCTTATCGGCGGATTTGTAATCTACTATCTCGGAATGAGATATGACTATACCATAAGGGGTCAGCTCAGCAGGATCAATGCCTTCATGAAGGCGCATGCTGCATCCGGAGAAGACGAGGATTCAGGGTCAGATGACAGATCATTCAGGGAGAGTGTCACAAACACCCTTATGGAAGCACTTCACCAGTTCCCCGAGTCTTCTGCTGCCAGCCTCGACAGCGCAGAGCTGTGGGGACTTGACGATGAACAGTTCAAGTCAAGACTGGAGGCGGCTTTTAATTCGCTGACTACACTGGATGAGGTTGGTTCGGTAGTGTCAGTAAGTGATGGCGTTGCTACTGTGTCCGGCCTGGAACACTGCATGCTCGATGAGCTTGTCATGTTCAATTCAGGTGCCATGGGCATCGCAATGAACCTTGAGAGACGTAATGTCGGAGTTGTTATCCTTACAGACGAAGATACCGTTGTCGAGGGAATGCTCTGTAAGCGTACTTCCAGGACATTTTCCGTACCTGTCGGTTACAGTCTTCTCGGTCGTGTAGTCGATCCTCTCGGAAGAGCCATCGACGGCGGCGGCAATATCAGATATACGGAGATGAGACCTGTTGAGAGTCCCGCTCCTACGATAGTCCAGAGATCACCTGTCAACAGACCTCTTGCTACGGGTATTACAGCCATTGATGCTCTCACGCCTATCGGACGTGGCCAGAGAGAGCTTATTATCGGTGACCGTCAGACTGGCAAGACATCTATTGCCATTGATACGATAATCAATCAGGCGGATGAGGATGTTATCTGCGTATATGTTGCCATCGGTCAGAAGATGAGCAATATAGTGTCAACTGTCAACCTTCTCGAGAAGCACGGAGCCATGTCCTACACTGTGGTTGTGGCAGCGTCAGCTTCACAGTCTGCAGCTATGCAGTACATCGCACCGTTCAGCGGATGTGCGATCGCCGAGAAGTTCATGTATGACTACAACAAGGATGTACTTATAATCTACGATGACCTCAGCAAGCACGCGCAGGCATACAGGGCAATATCGCTGCTGCTCAGAAGACCTCCGGGACGTGAGGCGTATCCGGGTGATGTTTTCTATCTGCATTCCAGGCTTCTTGAGCGTTCAGCAAAGCTTTCCGATGCCATGGGAGGCGGTTCAATAACGGCACTCCCGATCGTAGAGACTCTTGGCGATGATATATCGGCTTATATACCTACTAACGTTATCTCGATCACAGACGGACAGATCTATCTGGCTCCGGAACTGTTCTTCTCCGGTCAGAGACCTGCAATCAATGTTGGTCTTTCAGTATCACGTGTAGGCGGCGCGGCTCAGACAAAGGCAACCAAGAAAGTCGGCGGACCTTTGAGGATCACGCTTGCCCAGGCCCGTGAGATGGCATCATTCGCGCAGTTCGGTTCAGAACTTGATGAGAATACACAGATGCAGCTGAAGCGCGGCATTATACTGAACGAGGTCCTGAAGCAGGACAGATTCGCTACATGGTCTATGGCGGAACAGGTTGTAATCCTCTATATCGCTACCACGGATAAGCTCACATTCCTGGCACAGGAAGATATAGCAGAGTTCTATAAGGGCTTTATCAGCAGCATTGAAGTGACCCATCCGGATATTTTCGACAGGATAACCGGGACAAAGAAGTTTGAGGATGATGTCAAGGCTTCTATCGACGAGGTTTTCGAGGAGTACAAGGATACATATATTGCAGAGCACATGGAGTATCTTGAAGAGGAATAAGATATGGACAATCTTAATGCCATCAAGAAAAGGATAAAGAGTGTCGATGACATCAGCCAGATGACTTCTGCAATGCAGCTGGTAAGCTCGGCCAAGATGAGAAGATCAGTGCAGTTGAGACAGTCCATGACGCCGTTCTTCGCTCTCTGTACGGAGAGCATGCAGGAGATCCGTAACAGGGCAGGTGAGATCAATAACCCCTTCTATGAGCTGAAGCAGAAGGTTGAGGGCGAGACGTGGAAGATCGGTTATTTTGTCCTCAGCGGTGAGCAGGGACTTGCAGGTGCATATAATAACAACATGGTAAAGATCACTGAGGAGCATGTCCACAGCAAGATTCTCGAGAACACCAGAAAAAACATCAGCACTGAGTACAGACTGTATGTATTCGGTAAGCCTGCCAGAGAGAAACTCATCAGGAGCGGGTATAATGTGGATCGTGACTTCTCGTTTCCGATCGCTGAGCCAACCTTCTATCAGGCAAGAAATCTGAGTTCGATCATCAAGTCGAAGTTTCTCAGCGGTGAACTTGATCTGGTGTATCTCCTTTATACGAACAACAAGCCGGGAAAGGGGATGGTTCCGGTCGCGCTGAGGCTTCTTCCCGTGGACCTCAAGGCCGTCAATTATCTCGTTGCCGAGGGCGTGGAGGATGCCGGCATCGCGATGGAAAGAGGCGTTGATCTGCTTGAGTACTCTCCCAATGCGAATGCTGTGTTCGATTATCTTATCGATACATATCTCAATGCCGTGCTCTATGGCGCCATGGTGGAGGCATATCAGAGCGAACAGACGGCAAGGCTTACTGCAATGCAGAATGCTAATGACAACGCGGGAGAGATGCTGAAGAAACTTACACTTATGAGCAACCGCGCCCGCCAGGCGAAAATAACGACCGAACTTACTGAGATCGTTAACGGTGCCGAACAGGTAAACAATAATAATTAGAAGAGGTAAAGACAATGGCAATCGGCAAGGTTGTACAGATAATAGGTCCTGTAATCGACTGTGAATTCGAGAAAGGTGAGATACCGAAGATCAATGAGGCTGTAAGGATCATCACGGATCCTGATATGACTTCAGACGAGGCTCTGAACTCGGATCCATCCAAGGATTGCATCGCAGAGGTGCTCCAGCAGAGGGGCGGCGGTGTTGTCCGCTGCGTATCTTATAACCCGACAGAAGGTCTTATGAGAGGACTTATCGCTGTTTCCACAGGTTCTTCTGTCAAGGTTCCTGTCGGGGAGAAGATCGCAGGCAGACTGTTCGATGCACTCGGACGACCTATAGACGAGCTTGGCAAGCTTGATGCAGATGATTACTGGCCTATTCACCGTAAGGCTCCGTCATATACAGAACAATATCCGGCAGAGTCAATGCTGGAGACAGGTATCAAGGTCATTGACCTTCTGGTACCGTTCAGCAGAGGCGGTAAGATCGGACTGTTCGGAGGCGCCGGTGTCGGTAAGACGGTGCTTATCCTTGAGCTTATCCGTAATATTGCTTCCGAACATGGCGGATACTCAGTATTTACTGGTGTAGGAGAGAGAAGCCGTGAGGGTAACGATCTCTGGAATGAGATGAAGGAATCCGGAGTTCTTGACAAGACTATAATGGTCTTCGGTCAGATGAATGAGACATCAGGCGCCAGAATGAGAGTTCCCCTGTCAGGTCTTACCATGGCCGAGTATCTCCGTGATGTGAAAAAGAAGGATGTGCTCCTTTTTATCGATAATATCTACAGATTCGTTCAGGCAGGTTCTGAGGTATCAGCACTTCTGGGACGTATTCCTTCCGCTGTCGGTTATCAGCCGACCTTGTCTAATGAGGTGGGAGAACTTCAGGAGAGGATCACATCAACAAGATCAGGATCCATCACATCCATTCAGGCTGTTTATGTGCCTGCTGATGATATTACAGACCCTGCACCTGCCACTACATTTGCTCATCTGGATGCAAATATCGTCCTTTCCAGGTCCGTTGTTGAGCTTGGTATCTATCCTGCGGTCGATCCTCTGGAATCATATTCGAGGATCCTCACCGAGTCCGTTGTCGGACCGCAGCATTATCATGTCGCCCGTAAGGTTCAGGAGATGCTTCAGAGATATAAGGAACTTCAGGATATCATTGCCATACTCGGTATGGAGGAACTGTCAGAGAATGACAGGCTTACCGTTGCCAGAGCACGTAAGGTTCAGAAGTATCTCTCACAGCCTTTCTTTGTTACGGCAGAGTCAACCGGTTTTGAACCGAGATATGTCCCGGTGGAAGAGACCGTAAAAGCTTTTGGTGAACTTATCTCGGGATCTCTCGATCACATTCCCGAGCAGTGCTTCTTCATGAAGGGCGGCCTCGACGATATCCTGGCAGCATATAAGGAACAGACCTGAGTTTTATAACACTATGGCTGAAGCTAAAAAAGACAATTACACAAAACTGGTAATAGTAACGCCTTACAAGACGTTTTATGAAGGTTATGCTTATATTGTAACCATTCCCGCTCTTGACGGCGAACTCGGTATCATGGCCGGTCATTCACCGCTGGTGGCTGCGATACGCCCCGGAGTGTTGAGAATACTGACGGAAGACGGGACAAAGCTTCTGTCATGCTCTGAAGGTTATGCAGAGATCGGACACCGGATGGTGCTGGTGGTCTGCAATTCTGCTGAGTGGCCGGAAGAGATAAGCATAACCAGGATAGTCAAGTCATACCAGGATGCACTCAAGCTTCTTGAGGAATATAAGGATTTCAAGACAACAAAGGGAACCCCGATCACCAACGATGCAATCAATGCAATCGGCCGTGCGAGAGCCAGGATGCATCTGATCGAACTTGCCGGCAGTGAATCGCAGAAGAACCATCTGGCACAACGCAAAGCAGAATTGGGGTTATAAGTGCGTATAAGAGATAAGATAACAGCTACGGTTATGATCGCGGCGTTTATTCTGACAGGGTGTAAAACCGCTGAACCGTCATATACGGCTGACAGTGTTGAGACAACTTCCGCAACAGCGGTTACGGAGACTGTTGAAACGTTTGAGTTTAATCCGCATGTATATTCGCCCAAACTGGCGGAGAGGATCCCGCAGGATTACTGGGACTCTTTTTATAATATGTGTGATGTGCTGAGAGTTGGCGGGAATACTTTCGGGTGTTCAAGTAAAGAGGCATATGACTGGTGTTCAGATGCGTCAGTACTGTGCAATCTGTTTCCCACGGTTCTCATGCGTTTATCTTTACTTTGAAATCAATATTGCCGAACGTTATCTTCTGACCGTTCTTGATCTCGTATTTTGTCTCGGGCTGAAGTGCTCTGTCATCGATAAAAGTCTTACCATCCTGGGAACAATCGCTCAGATAGACCGTGTCCTGTGTCAGATAGATCTGCGCGTGGATTGGTGAGATGACATGGTCATCTATAAAGAAATCAGACAGAAACCTATCTGAGCCGATCGTTGTCAGGTCCTGATACACGGCGTACTTAAGAACAGCACCGTTAACAGGGTTGACGGACTCCAGGAAAGCGCAGTTAAGCGTATTCTTTCCCGGGTCGTCAAACAGGATCTGGCTCCTGCCTTCGGATGAGTGTTTGTTGTCCGGATGGATCACGGCAATGATATCCGGGTATGAACGATAAAGAAAAAGTACCAGCATCGTCAGGGCGGTAATGAATAAGACATAGGTTATCAATGGATTTACAGACGTGATCTGTGAGATCAAGGATAAAGCGGAGGACATAATTGCTGTTATCAATGATCCGGATACCCTGGTGCCGGTGAGGTGTGTATGATTTGCCATTTTAGAGATAGGAGTGTTGATAATGTTATTTGCCGTTTCTTTGAACATTTCTTCATCATTGTCAGATATGTAATACACAAGAGAATTGATCTCATCCTCGGTTAAGACTTCCCTGAAGAAGTCTGTGTGCAGGAGCCTTTCCATGTTTGAAGAATCAATGGAGGACAGCCTGTTGGGCTTATCGGCTTCAGTCGGTCTGAGACAGAACCTTACCGAGCTGCCCTCACTGTCAGTGAATACGTAATCCGGATCCAGACTGATCAGTGAGGGGTTAACAAGCATATCCATGCAGTCAATGAATGATAAGAGTGCCTCTCCGACGTTGATGCGCCTTGCAGACAATACGCTTTTCACGGCCTTGCCTGATCTGCCGTCTTTGCCGTTTTTGCCGGCAACAGGTGCGGGTGTGCTTACAGGCAGCAGACCTGAATACTCATAAGCAAGCTCGGTACCGTCACAGGTCTTGTTGATATAGACGGGAAGGTAGCATCTGAGCATTCCCGAATCGATTATCTCAATGGCATATACAGTTATGCCTGTTCCGGCTTCGACTTCTTCAACAGCGAATTGTCCGTAGGGACCTTTTCTTATCATCATGATGCGTAAACCTCAGTTCTCAGCTTAAAGCTGTAGTTATCTTTGAGTCATCAAAGCAGTAGTTCATGACCTTATTGGCAAACTCCATGAGACCTTCCCTGAAGATGAGTGCCAGGGCAACGAGCACTGCGATGATGATCACGATCTCAACTGTTCCCATACCTTTCCTGGAAAAAGCAGCATGTGTTCTTGTCTTAGATAATCTTGTCATTGTTTTACCTCCTGATCCTTTTTTATATGCCTAGTGAGATAATTGCGGGTGTCATGGCGACGAGGAGCACACATATGAAATCCAGTGTCATTGGAAGGAGTAATCCCAGTGCTTCCCGTTCCTGTTTCTTGCGGGCGGCGTTGCGGCAGAGATTCCAGCATGCTGATGCCTGCAGGGAGAGAAGATTGAGAACTTCCGAAGTCCCCAAACGGCCGTAACGGGCCACCAGCAGCAAAGCCGCCTGCGCTTCCGGGATCTGGATGCGCAGAGACAGTTTCTCCACGGCATCAGATGCTGAAGTTCCTGCGAGTATCATTGCCCGTAAATTGTTGATCTCTTCTGACAGGGCACCTTTCTCTTCAAATGCCTTCGAGCAGATCTCGATAGACTTGGGAAGCTGCATTCCGGCTTCCAGCAGCGTTGACATAAGGCACATGAACAGCGGTATGTCCTTCATAAGGTATTCTCTCTTGAGCTCCGCCTCGCGGTGTATATCCCTGTTGTTGAGTACTATCACGGCGACCGGTGCCAGTACAGTAAGCAGCACAGGCTTGCCCGATATGGTGAGTATCAGATATGTCAGTATCGTCACGACCGTGACGGAAATGATCTGTTTTTGTATAAACTTCTCATAGTGCGCCTTCGGATCTCCCGACAGTTCACTGAACAGCTCATGCCTTGAGGATGATATTCCCTGTGGAAGGATCCTTATGGCCAGGTCAGCCAGCGGGTATTTCCTGGCTTTCCTGTCATTGCTGATATTCTTATCCTTAAGAGGTCTGTCCGATGCGGAATGTGATATGAATCTGAACAGAAGTGCTGCAGATATTACACACAGTCCGAATGCAACCATCAGCAGGACCGATCCTGTCGGTGTATTCTTTGCCATTGTCAGATAATCCCTGCTCATCTGGTTCAACGCAAACGTTATCGCGAAAGGCATGATGCAGAGCATTACGGCCTCAGCATTCTTCCCGGCGTTGAGCGCTGCGATCTCCGATTCCACTGAGTTCATCTCCGACAGCATCTGACAGCTGCTCCTAAGGATAGCGAGACTGTTGTTGCCGATCCTTCCTGATATCGACAATGCATGGAATACCGGAACAGTCTCGGGGAATCCGATCTCGTCCGCGAATACCCTGAGCGACTCCTCCAGCGAGATGTGCATCCTGAGGTTGTTCTCAAGATTGATCAGCGGTTTTATAAGTACGCTCTTTCTCCCAAAGGTATGCTCTATCACCGGTCTCACCAGTTCGAATGATTTCTCGATAGAATATCCGGAACTGACGCTGGTGCACAGCACCTGCAGGAGAACGAGCAGCTGTGTTCTGATATTGCGGTATCTCCCGGAGAAAACCTTTATCATAGATTCTCTCCAGGGGAATACCGCGAGAACAATGGAGATGATCAGGCGTATCGTTACCGAGTCTATGAATACTGAGGATAATATAAACAGTACAGCCACGAACAGGGGATAGCACCACGAGCTTTTAAGGAGAAACATGTTGGTGGGCGATAGCCCGCGGGCTTTCCCGGAGGATGCATTATCCTCTGTAAACAGCGATCTTACAGAGATCTTCTTTTGTAACCTTGCACTCAAGTTCATCACCTCCTTTGTTGACGAATAATTGCTTAAGACGGTACTCCTTGCCCTGGGCGGGAAGGACGGAACAGATCTCGTCGATGTACCTTTTACCCGTCTTGTTGCGCGTTATATGTATGATCAGATCCACACCCATCGATACCTGTGTTATAATGGCATCGAAAGGAAGTCCGGAACCTGCCATTATCATGCCTGTAAGACGTTCCAGCATCTCGATACATGAATTACCGTGACCTGTACAAAATGAACCCTGATGACCCGAATTGAGGGCCGTCAGCATATCTGCACTCTCCTTGCCTCTGACTTCGCCGACGATGATCCTGTCAGGCCTCATCCTGAGGGCGGTCCTTATCATGGTTGCTATGTTGACCTCGCCGCTGCCGTCGGGACCAGGGAGTCTGGCTTCCATCCGGACGAGATTCTTGATCCCCTGCAGATTAAGCTCGGCCGAATCCTCTATCGTTACAACACGTTCATCTGCGGGAATAAACGAAGACAGTGTGTTGAGAAATGTTGTCTTGCCGGAGCCCGTTCCTCCGCACAGGAAAATTGTCTTTCTGTTTACTACGCATTCCGACAGAAACCTTGCTGCCTCTTCGCTTATAAAACCTTGCCGTATCAGCGATACAATATCCTGCTTGATGCCTGTAAACTTACGTATCGTTATGATCGGTCCGTCGGGAGCTACCGGCGGCAGCACCGCATTGGCGCGGGATCCGTCCGGAAGCCTCAGATCGGCTATCGGATTTGCCTCGTTCAGCGGTCTGTTCTGATTCGCGAAGAAGCATGATATTATCGTCGTGAGTGTCTGGGTGTCCTTAAATCTGATATCAGATCTGTGCAGGGTGCCGCCCATCTCATAGAAGATATTATCCGGACCGTTGACCATGATCTCCGTAACCTGCGGATCCTGCATTAGAGGTTCTATGGCATCCAGTCTTCTGAGACTGTTGAAGATCTTCATGGCCAGTTCTCTTTTTGTGTCCAGGCTCATGCCTGCCGCAGGAGTCTGTTCCGATATTGCATCGGAGATCATCTGCTTGAGCTTATCGTCTGACGGGTCAGGATCGTTGTGCAGCGAATTAAGGACGTAATAGGTGAGACGTTCCTTGATCTCATCGATGTCATACTGGACCTTAGCCATTGCGTTCACCTGCGAGAGCATCAAGCGTTTTTACTTCAACATCGATCC
Organism: Ruminococcaceae bacterium YRB3002; assembly: GCA_900099715.1. Taxonomy (GTDB): domain Bacteria; phylum Bacillota; class Clostridia; order Saccharofermentanales; family Saccharofermentanaceae; genus Saccharofermentans. The sequence continues at coordinate 24,800 of FMTG01000002.1, forward strand.
CCTGGGCGGCTCTTGATAATCCTGCTATGAGATTCTTAGTTCCTTCACCGTCCAGCTCCCGGTTGTCAGGGAGGAGCAGTATGATCCTGTCAGCTTTGCCGGCCAGAGCTGCCATTATCTCAGGCCGGAGTGGCTCTGCAACGATCAGACCGTTGATCCTTCTCCCGTATTTCTTGACAAGATGATCGAGCTTCTGCATCAGTTTCCCGTATTTCTCCGGCTTGTAATCATTGGGATCGTGCTCGTAAAGAAATGACCCCGGCGTGAAGAATCCTCTGTCGTTCAGCAAGCAGTAATCCATTATGCTTGTCGAAGCGAAATTCCGCTTCGCGGCGCTCTCTATCAGTTTTTCCAGAGCTCCTGTCGGCTTGTCGGATGACCCGAGGTCTGATATGAGATCAAGCCTGATGCATTCCTCACAGTCGAGGACGTCCTTAAGCTCATTTGTGATATAACGTTCACGGTCAGTGGTATAGACTGTCGAGACGAGAAGGGTGATGAAGCCTTTTTGCCGTCCGTATTCCTCCATTGGTCCCTCGATGCGGATCGGCTTTATGAGAGTCTTTGTATCAACGAACCCGTTCTCGAATATTGCCATGGATTCTTTATTCTTAGAGAATCCTTTGTCGAACTGTCTTGCATCGTAGATGACCATACATTCATCACATAGTCTTGTGATCTCCCTGGTGTGTTCTCTGTCGGTCCCATCCGTTATGTACACGTCCGGGAGCTTGGACTTGAGACGCTCGGTAAGAGTCTTAAGAATGTACCTGTCATTCTCGTAGATTATAATGCCTGTTGTTGCCATTGTTGTTTGCCTCCTTGTTGTTTTTGCGATTCATCTGCTTACTGTCATCGTAGCAGGCAAAAGCCTCAAAAAAGCTCCGAAAAAATACGAAAAACTCCGATTTTGTTATGTTTTCGTATGTTATTTAATTTGACTTTCGCGATGCCTGAGAGTACAATAAATAAACTGTAAATAAATATAGTTCACTGCTTATCAAGAGAGGTGGAGGGATACGGCCCTATGAAGCCCGGCAACCGCGGAGAGCGGCGGTGCCAAGTCCGTCAGGGAGACCTGGAAGATGAGAAGCGATTATGGATTCGAATCTTCCTTGCATGAGGAAGATTTTTTATTTGTATCGTGTAAGCATTGAACCATAATGCGTTAACGCGAAAGGAGAATTCTTACTTATGAGAAACCGCAAAGGCAAGTGGCTTTTTACGTCCGAATCAGTTACCGAGGGTCATCCCGACAAGGTCTGCGATCAGATCTCCGATGCCATCCTCGACAATATCCTGGAGCAGGATCCTACGGCGCGTGTTGCCTGTGAGACATGCTGTACAACAGGTATGGTCCTCGTCATGGGAGAGATAACGACATCCGCATATGTTGACATACCTTCTGTTGTCCGCAACAAGATCAAAGAGATCGGCTATAACGGTCAGGACAGCGGATTTGACTACAACACATGTGCAGTCATTACTTCCATCGACGAACAGTCACCCGATATTGCAATGGGTGTCAACAAGTCATACGAGGCAAAGCGCGACGGTTCCGATTCCATGGATACTGGTGCAGGCGACCAGGGCATGATGTTCGGATATGCCAACGACGATACAGAGGAGCTGATGCCCCTTCCGATCTCCCTTGCACACAAGCTGTCCCTGAAGCTTGCTCAGGTCCGCAAGGCAGGCGTTGTGGATTATCTCAGACCTGACGGCAAGAGCCAGGTTACAGTTGAATATGAGGACAACAAGCCCAAGAGGGTAGAGACAGTAGTTATTTCAACACAGCACAGCAATGATGTTTCTTCAGAGGAACTTGAGAAGTTCGTGATCGAGAACGTTATCAAAGCTGTTATACCTGCTGATCTTCTTGATGATGAGACAAAGATCTTCGTTAATCCTACGGGACGCTTTGTTGTGGGCGGACCTCAAGGAGACTCCGGTCTTACAGGCCGTAAGATAATCGTTGATACTTACGGCGGATTCGGCCGTCACGGCGGCGGTGCTTTCTCCGGCAAGGACCCGACGAAGGTTGACAGATCAGCTGCATACTGCGCAAGATACATCGCCAAGAATATCGTCGCTTCCGGTGTTGCGAAGGAGTGCGAAGTTCAGCTGGCTTATGCTATCGGCGTAGCTTCACCTGTGTCCGTTATGGTTGATACTTTCGAGACGGGACTTATTCCCGATGATAAGATCTGTGACATCGTAAGAAAACTCTTCGATCTCCGTCCTGCTGCTATCATCAGGGATCTGAATCTCAGGAATCCCATCTACTCCAAGACGGCTGCATATGGCCACTTCGGAAGGTCTGATGTGAAGTTCCCCTGGGAGGAGACAGATAAGGCTGATCTGATCCGTCAGGAAGCAGGCATCTGATAACTTTTTGACATCCCGCGAACCCGGTCGGCGTGAACAATTGTTCTTGCCGACCGTTTGTTTTTGAGTTATACTGTTGCCAGATTCATCTGTATTTTTGCGTAATTTATTTGAGGTTCTATGAAGATCGATACCACTACAAGAGCAATCTCGGACGTTAAGCCCGAGGATATCGGCACACACTTTGACAATGTTGTCATCACGGTGAGGAAGATCATATTTGCCAAGGAAGGGAATAACTTCCAGGCATTTGTATGCGACGGCAATCTGAGCTGCTCGGCGAATACTCCGATAAGGCTTGCCGAAGGGTTGTCCTACAGAGTATCGGGAACGGTGACCGAGTACGGGAGCCGTCCGCAACTGTCGATCGGGACGGTTGAGGTGATCGCCAATGATGATTTTGGAAGGACGGTGCGCGTTAATTTCCTGCTGGTTTTTTTTGAGAAGAACGGGATCACAAAAAGACTTGCTGATGGAATAGTTAAGGCATGCGGGGATGATCTTCTGGGCACGATCCATGACAGACCATATGAACTGGCTTTGAACGTTAAGGGGCTTTCTGAGGGGAAGGCAGTATCGCTGTCTGAACAGATCGAAGCTGACGGCGATGTTTATAAGAGATATCTGGATCTCATGATGATCGGGCTGTCAGCCAGGCAGGCAGAGAAGTGCAACAAACGTCCGGATATCACACCCGCCATGATCAGGGAGAACCCCTTTGTCCTGGCAGTGCTTGACGGGTTTACTTTCGCGGATCTGGAGAATATATCCAAGACACATAATGTCCCTCCGCTTGATGTCCACAGGGTCTATTCGGCGATAGTTCAGGTGCTTACGAAGTATCACGCGAACACATCATCAACATATGCAGAACCATCCGAGACTGTCAGCGAAGTTAAGAAGCTTATCGGTTTTGGAAGGCTCCCCCGTGATGTGAAGGAATCATTTGACCGGGCATACCTTGATGCTCTGCAACTTGGTAAAGAACTGGGCAAGGTGGCTGTCTACCGCATAGCAGACAACAGGGTATCAGAATGCCTGATCAGTGATGATGGTGCCAGGATAGCGCTGAGGGTATATTACAGGGCTGAGAGAAGGATCATGAAGGAGATAAGGAGTTTTGTCAGAGCCAGGGTCGTAAGACCTTCCGAAGATGAACTGGACAGGCTTGTTCAGGCGATGGTGAATGAGAATAATATCACTCTTGACGGATGTCAGGTACGTGCGATCAAGCTCTGTATGTACAGTCCTTTGTGCGTCATCACAGGCGGCCCGGGTACGGGTAAGACTACGATCATGGGGCTGCTTGCTTCGCACTTCGAACGGCATCATATTGATTGTGTTTTCGCAGCGCCCACAGGACGTGCGGCAAAGCGTCTGTCCGATGCTACGGGACAAGATGCATATACGATCCACAGGCTGCTTGAGGCAGCTGCCGATCCTTCCTCTGAAAGCGGGTTTGTATTCAGGCGTAATCATGAGAATCCGCTTAAAGCCCGGGTTATCGTTATCGATGAGATGAGCATGGTCGATGTGCTTCTGTTCAGGAGTCTTCTCGGTGCTGTCGGAAAGGGTACATCCCTGATATTGATAGGTGATCCCGATCAGCTGCCGTCAGTCGGCTGCGGCAATGTGCTGGAGGATCTTCTGACGTGCGATGCGATCCCTAAGGTGAAGCTTGATGTAATACACCGTCAGGAAGACGGAAGTGATATCGCTTCCAACGCTTACAGTATCCTGTCTGGCAATGATCTTGTGCCCGGGGATGATTTCCATATCATAAACTGTGCGACAGAGCAGGAGGCCCAGGCGAAGCTTGCAGAACTGTATGATACTCTCTCGGGTGACGATTCCGATATCATGGTGCTGTCTCCCACAAAGCAGAATACTACTATCCTCGGAACACCCGGACTGAATACAATGCTTCAGAGCAGATGTCACACATCCGAAGAACTTGCGGAGCTCCAGGATACCGGGTATGGAAGATTCCTGGTTGGTGACCGTGTTATGCAGATGAAGAATAATTATTCTCTGGAATACATAGACGATGTCCTCGATACTGAAGGGGAGGGTGTATTCAACGGTGAGATAGGAACCGTGATAGAGGTCGATCACGAATCAGGCAGTGTAAGTGTCCGTTATGAGGACGGCAAGATAGTGACTTATGGTCATGATGAGATCGATAATATCGAACTTGCATATGCTGTCACAGTTCATAAATCGCAGGGATGTGAGTTCAACGACTGCATCATTGTCCTGGGCAATATCAATTATCTTCTCAAGCGCCGTAATCTCCTATACACAGCCGTTACGAGAGGAAAGAGCAGTGTGACGATAATCAATGTGGGAGATAACCTCAAGGGATTCCTTAATTCGCCAGTTGGGACACTTCGTAAGACCTCGCTGAAGGATATGCTTGCCATTGTTGATGATGCTCATCAATGAACATAATACGGGATGCACTTTCCGTGCTGCTCCCATACAGATGTGATATATGCGGATGCCATGCCGATGCTGATAATAAGCTCGGCGCGATAGACCGCGCCTATGAAGCCATATACGGAGAGAAGAGGGGCTGGCACATCTGTTCCTCGTGCCTGTCTGCACTCATTCCTCAGGATGAGGACAGAAGGTGGTTTACATGCCTGTCCAACCCGGTCGATGAGGATCCGTATGCAGATCTTGTTCTGTATATGCCATTCTCCTATACCGGTGTTGTTGACAGAGCACTGCCTGCTATAAAATTCTCGGGCAGGAAGGGAATCGCCAGATTGTTCGGCATGCTTCTCGGGAACATGATGCGTGCTGCTGACATCGGTGCAGATCTGATCGTTCCGGTACCTTTAAGTCCGGAGAGGCTCGAGGAGAGAGGGTATAACCAGGCTCACGAGATAGCATATCCGGTCAGCCGGCTTCTGGGGATACCTCTGGCAGATGATGTGCTGGTAAGGACACGTCATACGAACAGACAGTCGGATATTACTGATGCACAGAAGAGGATGCTGAATGTGAGCGGGGCTTTCGCGATGAATGACAATTGGGACGTGACGGGACTTCGGGTGATCCTGCTGGATGATGTGGCAACGACGGGCCATACGCTGAGGGAGGGTGCGTCTGTGCTTTTGGACAGCGGAGCGGAGGAGGTTCTGTGCTGTGCATTCTCGGGCAACAGGCAGATCAAGAATGCTGAGCCGTTCTGAGGTTGTTTGAAAAAACATTTTATTTTATAATATAGATACTCGAAGTGGGTTAGCTCAGTCGTTGGACCTACACGACGTAAATGGAACCCGGAGTCGGCTTTCGGATGTCAGGCCTTGTAAGTTGGAAGACAGATGTCTGTCGCAGGGTACCGCCCTGGAGTAACGGGGTGTCATATGACGGGTTAACTCATTTTGGGTATTTTTATGCGCATTTGGAGGCCCTTGGATGAGATTATTCAACACACTTACCAGGAATAAGGAAGAATTTGTACCGATAACTGAAGGCAAGGTTAAGATGTATGCCTGCGGTCCCACGGTCTATAACTACTTCCATCTTGGTAATGCAAGACCGTTTGTTACTTTCGATACGCTGAGAAGGTATCTGGAGTACAGAGGTTACGATGTCACGTTTGTTCAGAATTTTACCGATATAGACGATAAGATGATCAACCGTGCAAATGAGGAAGGCATTACAGTCAAGGAACTGGCTGACAGGTTCATTGCCGAGTATTACGTCGATGCTGACGGACTTAACTGTAAGAGACCTCATATCCAGCCGAGGGCTACCGAGACGATAGATGCGATCATCGACATGATCAAGGCTCTGGAGGCGAACGGCTTTACATACGTCATCGAAGGCGACGGCGTGTACTACGACGTGACGAAGAAGGCTGATTACGGCAAGCTGTCCCACTACAATCTTGAGGATCTTCAGGCAGGCGGCGGTGAGCGCAAGGCGAACTACGAGGGCAAGAAGAATCCCGGTGACTTCGCAGTATGGAAGTTCAAGAAGGAGGGGGAACCCTTCTGGGAGTCCCCTTGGGGTGACGGAAGACCGGGCTGGCATATCGAGTGTTCTGCCATGAATAAGAAGTTCCTGGGCGATACAATCGATATTCACGGCGGCGGCAAGGACCTGATATTCCCGCACCATGAGAACGAGATCGCACAGAGTGAGGCTGCCAACGGATGTCCTTTCTGTAATTACTGGGTACATAATGCTTTCGTTAACGTTGACGGTGAGAAGATGAGCAAGTCTCTCGGTAATTTCTTCACCATCAGGGATATTACAGAGCACTTTCCGTATGCAGTTATCAGGTTCTTCATTCTGTCAGGTCATTACAGAAAGCCGATCAATTTCTCCGACAAGGATCTTACGGCTTCACAGACAGGTCTTGACCGTATCGTGACATGCTATAAGAACCTTAAGTTTGTACTCGCCAACAAGGGCGCAGACGGTGCTTCAGGTGACGGAGATGAGGCGCTCGCAGAAGCATGCAAGACGGCTAAGGAAAGCTTCATCACGCACATGGATGATGACCTCAATACAGCTGATGCTATCACTGACATATTCAATCTCGTCAAGAGCATCAATACCGCTGTTGCTGACAAGAATGCCACAGCCAAGGCTCTTACGGATGCTAAGGCTATGCTCGAGGAGCTTACGGATGTTCTCGGTATTGATCTTGAGTATTCCGAGGATAAGATACCGGAGGAGATCACCGCTCTTGTTGAGGAGAGAACAGCTGCCAAGAAGAATAAGGATTATGCCCGTGCTGACGAGATCAGGGACATCCTCAAGGAGAAGGGTTATTCCGTCAAGGATACTCCCAACGGACCTCAGATCGAGAGATTATGATAATACCGTACATCGCATCCGATCTGAGAGAAGTGTCACCTACGGTATTGGCATATATCGGTGATTCGGTATATGAACTCTATGCGAGGTGTCATGTAGCCACAAAGTTTGCAGGCAACAACAATAAGATGCATAAGAAGAACGTCGGGTATGTATCTGCAGTATCCCAGGCAAAGGCGATGCATATTCTGGAGAGCGAACTGGATGAGGAAGAGGAGTCTTTCTTCAGGCGGGGAAGGAATTCAAATCCTCACAGTGCTTCCAAGAATGCGAGTCCGGCTGATTATATGTATGCTACGGGATTTGAGACGTTAATCGGGTTCCTCTTTCTGGATAACAGGAGTGCCAGACTGGAATATATCATAGCGAGGACCTTTGAGATACTGGATGCGGAGTAATGAGAGAAGGAATGATCATCAATGGGGCAGGACAGTAAGAACAAGAATAACAGCAGTAACGCCGCAGGCGGCAATGAAGAGTTTAAGAGCTCATATATTGAGGGCCGCAACAGTATCAACGAGGCCCTGAATGCAGGACATGAGATCAATAAGATCTGGATACTGAAGCCCGCTGACGGAAGACGTCTTGATCCGGAACTGGGTAAGATACTGAATGAAGCCAAAGAGAGACACATAGTAGTGGTCCGTGTCAACAGACCGGTTCTCGATAAGATGAGCACGACCGGCAATCACCAGGGTGTCATCGCACAGGTATCAAGCCATGAATATGCTGATCTGGATGACGTTGTTGCAAAGGTGAAGGAAGAGGGCAGAGTGCCGCTCCTTCTGGCACTTGATGAGATCAAGGATTCTTTCAATCTCGCATCTCTCCTGAGAATATCGGATGCTGCCGGAGTTGACGGGATAATAATACCGAAGCACAGATCAATCGCCCTTAATTCTATCGTTTCCAAGCTGTCTGCCGGGGCTATTGAGTATATTCCCGTTGCCCGTGTGACCAATCTGGCACAGACTTTGAGGGATCTTAAGGAAAACCACGGATTCTGGGTGTGCGGCACTGATATGGAAGGATCAGTGCCTTATGATAAGGCGGATTATTCCGGTCCTCTCGTCATAGTCGTGGGAAGCGAAGGCGAGGGGATGAGGAAAGGTATAAGAAGTGAGTGCGACTTTATGGTGCATATACCGATGAACGGTCACGTTAACAGCTTAAATGCCGCAGTTGCCACGGGCATTATCGTATATGAAGCGGTAAAATACAGACGTGATCACAGTAAATAAATGGAGGAGCGGCAATTGTTCAAGGCAGGGACAAGAGCAGGAAGATGTATAGCTGAGAAGATCTTATGCTGTATCCTGGCGGTCTTTATGACCGCGCCTGTGCTGTGCTGTCAGACCGGATGCTCGGTCATCGATGATTTTCGCAACAAGATGATAGATACGTCTGAGGCAGTTCCCGTGCAGGAGCTGGCAAGACTTATAATAAACGCCATCAAGAACAAGAACGGTGTGTCCGACTGCTACTCTCAGATACCGCAGAGGCAGCTTGGTGATATCAGCTATTCTGTGTTTAACGAATATGTTGCCATACTCCGTTCTGCGTCTGTGAGATACGGGACGATCCAGTCATTTAAGCTTCTGAGCAAAAAGGAATCGGAGGAGTATATACAGGAACTCCTCAGGCTCAGCAGAAGGACTGAGGTGCCGGATCTCTATGGAGATCTGGTTGTTGTAGAACTGGATTACGGTGACAGTCTGAGGGAAGGTACGACCTCTGATCATTTCAGGTTTATGATTTCCGTGGATGACTCCGGTACGGCATGCCTGTCCAAGAGCTACGTCACGGGAACTATCGCTGCATATAACTATCTTGAGCATTATTTCACCATGCTTGAAGAGAGGAATACGTCCGGCCTGTTCGCTCTTCTGGCGCCGCTTTATACGGATGACATCTATATCAATGCGGTAATCAATGCCAAGGCGGCCTATATAGCAGAGTATTATCTGATACAGGTGAGAAGTACAAGGGACGAATATATTGTTGATGAAGTTACTCCGTTCTATGTACACACCGTCATTCCCAAGGTAATAGACATCGACGGTGAGAGCCTGTCGACGCATGAAGTATCGCTGTCCGTAAGCGAGGACGGAAGATATGATATCGACGACCAGATACCGTGGATCTCCGAGCAGTCTGTGGTGAGCATCTACGACAAGGACGGCAGCGCCCTCAGGATCCAGGGAGTCTCTCTCAATGAGTCCAGGCTTGAGATCCTGCTTGGCACACCGATCTATATCAAGGAATACGAACTGACTGAGGAAGAGGCTGCAAAGACTGGAAAGACCCTGAGGATCCGCGCTGTCTATCCCGGACTTTCCGTTACACTGTGTGCCGACAGGGATGACAGCGGCAAATGGGAAGGCGATGTCATTGGTATCAGTATGTTCGGCAATGAATATTCTATAGATCAGCAGGTATCAGTCGGCATGAATATCTCAGAGCTGCTTCTTATCTACCCCATGCTTGATGAGGCGGGATATACGTTCAACTATCAGTCAGGGATCGATACGTTCAATCTGAGATTTGATTTCGATGAGTATAACAATATCGAGGCCATAAGGATCGTCAGGAACGACCTCCTGTGATCACGTCCCGGCAACGCCCATCTTGGAATAGAGTCTGTTCAGCGTATCGTCTGTGATGCCGCTTTCCTTAAGATATGCGAGGATGCTGCCGTCATATCTGTTGTTGATGTATCCGAGCATGATCTCCATGTTGATCCTGTCCGAACGGAGCGTGTGCTTCATGACGTCTTCACGCTTCTCTATGAGGGGATCGAGAAACCATCTGATGTATTCGTAGGAGAATTCGTAGTTTCTGATTATATCTTCCTGTGAGGCCCCTGCCAGAAGATACAGTATTGCGGCTATGATCCCGGTCCTGTCCTTGCCGTGGGCACAGTGGAAAAGCGCGACTCCCGATGTGTTGGCGAGAATATCAAGCACCTTTATTATCTCGCCCGAGAGCCCTTCCATAACCTGGACGTAAAAATCACCAAGCGGGTGTGTGCGGAGAAAGACCATTGTAGGATCTTCCTTCTGGTCAGGATCACCCAGAAAGAGCGGCACATTGTGAAAATCAATATCGGGATCATCGATGGCGGGGTTGCCCCACTTCACGACTTCAGGCTTCGATCTCAGATCGATGACAGTGGTGATACCGTAATCCTTGAGAGCCTTAAGCCCGTCCTGACCGACTTCAGAGAGATTTCCGCTCCTGACAAAGACTTTATAGGGGAAAGTAATGCCGCCTGATATCGGCATGCCGCCCATATCTCTGAGATTAAGGGATCCTTTGATATCGATGGTTGATATGGCAGGGTCGTAAGATGTCATTGTACAAACTCCGTATGATGCTTTTTCCGTTATTTATTATAGGCTTTCCGATGTTGACATTCAAGAAAGCCTGTACTATTATAATTAGGCTATGCGCCCGTAGCTCAACTGGATAGAGTGTCTGACTACGGATCAGAAGGTTGTGGATTCGATCTCTGCCGGGCGCGCCAATTACGCAGAACCCTTGCTTTAATGAACTGGAGCAGGGGTTTTGTTATACCAAGGAGGAACAGTACCATGAGAAGGCTTCTTATCGTTGTTGACATGCAGAATGATTTCGTTGACGGGGCGCTGGGATTCGAGGCAGCAAAGGATATAATCCCGGGAATTGCTGACAGGATCAGGGAATACAAGGCTGCCGGAGACGAAGTTGTGTTTACTCTCGATACCCACAGTGAGAACTACCTGGAGACAATGGAAGGTAAGAATCTTCCCGTAGTGCATTGTATCAAGGGTACAAAGGGTCACGAGCTTGTTCCGGAGCTTCAGGAACTGACTTCAGACTGTGTCATATTTGAGAAGCCGACTTTCGGGAGCATGGAACTGGCAAAATATATCGGAAAGATCAGGGATGAACTGACTTCAATCGAGGTCTGCGGTCTTGTCTCCAATATCTGTGTTATATCCAATACGGTCCTTGCGAAAGCAGCTGCTCCCGAGGTGGAGATAATCGTTGATTCCGGGCTTACATCCTGCTTCGATCCCAAACTTACCGAGGCTGCACTCGATATTTGCAGAAGCATCCACGTAAAAGTTCTTTGATCATTGCTTTTTGAGGGGCACCTGTGATAAAATCTACACTCGGTGTTTTAGATACTAATAATAATTATTATATATTTGGAGGAAATACAGATGGCATCTACGATCGAGAAGAAGGACAATAATATTGTCGAGATCTCACTTCAGGCAACAAGGGAAGAGTTCAACGAGGGACTTAAGAAGGCATATGCCAAGAACAAGAAGAAGTTCCAGGTTCCCGGCTTCCGTAAGGGTAAGGTTCCTTATGCGCTTGTTGTTCAGTACTACGGAGAGGGAGTTCTCTACGAGGATGCTATCGAGGATATCGTAAATGCAGCTTATCCCGAGGCAATAAAGGAGCACGGTCTGAAGCCTGTATCACGTCCCGATCTTGACGTTGAGGAGATCAACGAAGAGGGTATGAAGTACAAGATCATTGTTACTGTAAAGCCTGAGTTCACTCTTGGCCAGTATGAGGGCGTTGAGGTTCCTTATTCTGAGAGAGAAGTAACAGATGAGACAGTTAACGAGGAACTCGAGAGAATGCAGAAGAGGAATTCCTCTCTTGAGGAGGTCACAGACCGCGCCGCACAGGAAGGCGATACGGCTGTAATCGATTACGAGGGATTCAAGGATGACGTTCCTTTCGATGGCGGCAAGGGTGAGAATTACAGCCTGAAGCTCGGTTCACATTCATTCATTCCCGGATTTGAGGAGCAGGTCATCGGACATAACGCAGGTGAGGAGTTCGAAATTCAGGTTACATTCCCTGAGGAGTATCATTCCGAGGAGCTCAAGGGCGCAGATGCAAGATTCCACGTTAAGATCCACACCATCAAGGCTGAGATCCTTCCTGAACTTGATGACGAATTCGCAAAGGACGTTTCCGAGTTCGATACACTTGAAGAGCTGAAGGCAGACATCAGGGAGAAGCAGGAGAAGAGCGCTAAGGAAGATGCGAAGAATGCTTTCGAGAATGAGGTTGTAAGGGTTGTATGTGATAACACAGAGATCGATATCCCTGACGTCATGATCGAGAATGAGCTGGAGAATATGGTTCAGGATCAGGCTATGAGAATGCAGCAGAGCGGTATCGAGCTTGATATGTATCTGCAGTATATCGGCCAGACAATGGAGCAGTTCAGAGAGCAGATGAGACCTATGGCAAAGGTAAGAGTAAAGAGCAACCTCGTTATCGAGAAGATCACAGAGGAACTCGATCCTCAGGTAACTGACGAAGAGTACAATGAGGAGGTCGAGAAGATGGCTAAGGCTTACGGCATGCAAGTCGAAGAGATCAAGAGTGCTATCGGCGATACATCCGAGTATATCAGGGATTCCATCAGAGCACGCAAGACTGTCGAGTACCTTGCCGAGAAGGCAGTGAAGACAGAGCCAAAGCCTGTTGAGGAGCCTGATGAAGAGAAGTCAGAGTCAGACGACGCTGAGTAATCCCATTATTATCGAATAAAAGGTTATGGGAGCTGTCTTGTAATAGGCAGCTCCTTATAATGAAATGAGCGAAGCAATACACGAGAACAAGATGGGCACAATGCCCGTGAAGAGACTGATAGTATCCATGTCACTTCCGATGATGATATCGATGCTGGTTCAGGCATTGTACAATGTGGCTGACAGCTTCTTTGTCGCGAAGATATCCGAGGATGCACTGACTGCGGTTACGCTTGCTTTCCCGATACAGAACCTGATGATAGCAGTAGGTGCGGGTACGGGCGTAGGTATCAATGCCCTCCTGTCCCAGTCTCTCGGCGAACGTAACCAGAAGGATGCGGATAAGGCGGCTAACACGGGACTTCTTCTCATGGTATTTAACTTTATCCTGTTCTTGCTGATCGGACTGTTCGTTACTGTTCCGTTCGTAAACTCGCAGACGGATAATGCCACGATCGCTGGTTATGCGACCTCATACATCAGGATCGTTACAATGGTATCTGCAGGTCTGTTCTTCCAGATAACATTCGAGCGTCTCCTTCAGTCAACGGGACGCACTGTTCTCAGTATGGCTTCTCAGATAACAGGTGCCGTGATAAATATCATCCTTGATCCCATCATGATATTCGGTCTGTTCGGCATGCCTAAAATGGGCGTGACAGGTGCCGCTGTTGCCACATGTATCGGACAGTCTATTGCTGCTGTGTTAGGCCTTTTTCTTAATCTGAAGTTCAACAAAGAGATAAATCTCAGCATGGCGCAGATCCTTAAGCCAGAGGCCAGGATAGTTAAGAAAATTTACTTTGTCGGTGTCCCGTCCATCCTGATGGTGTCTATCGGTTCTGTAATGACATATCTCATGAATATACTGCTCGGAGGTTTCTCTTCCACGGCTCAGGCTGTATTCGGAGCATACTTCAAGCTCCAGAGTTTCTTCTTTATGCCTGTATTCGGGCTGAACAACGGACTGATCCCTGTTCTGGCCTATAACTACGGTGCCCGTAAGAAAGCGAGGATCAATGAGGCTCTGAGATTTGCGGTTGTGCTTGCTGTGATAATAATGTGTATCGGTGCGCTTGTCCTGGAGGTTATTCCGGCACAGCTGCTTCTCATATTCGACGCGTCAGAGAAGATGCTGGATATCGGTATTCCCGCGTTGAGGATAATTGGGATACATCTTCCTCTGGCGGCTGTTGCCATTACTCTGGGTTCTGTATTCCAGGCATTCTCCAAGAGTTACTATTCGCTGATCGTATCCCTTGGACGTCAGCTGGTCATCCTGATCCCTGTGGCATGGCTTCTGTCATTGACGGGAGTGCTTAACAATGTATGGTGGTGTTTCCCTCTGGCGGAGATAATGTCACTCATACTGACGGTCGTTTTCTTCGTAAGAGTCAGGAAAACCGTGATCGCAGCATTATAATTGAAATGTGACAGTTGAGAACGGTCCCCATTTCACATTTTCGCAATGATATCTGTGTCCCAGTTGAGAAGATGAGGCCGGTGTCTCAGATAGATGTTATAGCTGCTTTGTAAGCTCCTGATCAGCAAAGGAAGATCGTATATATCGCAGCTCCTGTGGTAGCATGCGACCAGCAGGGAAGGGGCGCATCCGGATAGTGTGGCGGAAGAACCCAAAAGTGCTTTGCGTTCATTGCCTTCAACATCGTATTTGATAATACCGCACCGTCTGCTGCCGATGATCTCATCGACAGTGGCAGTTCTCACGCCGAAGCCCTCTGACTGTTCGTGCACGCCACGGCCTTTGCCCATGTTGATGTGTGTAACACCGGAGGTGTCAGATATCAGGGCATTGACAGACGTTACATTACTTAACACGGCAGTATTCTCACACAGTTTACGATAATTCTTAATATCTGGTTCCACGGCGATGACTTCCGATATCCCGGGATGGTATGACATGAATTCATTGACCGTATCCCCGTTATATGCCCCCAGATCGAGATAGAGTGAACCGGTGGGCGGGGATAAGAGATCATGTACATCAGCAGTCGATACCTCGCACTCTGCCAGCAGTCTGATATCCCCGGTCAGGTAATACATGACCGTATTATCGAATGTCTTGAGAGACAGCTCATCCGCCATAAGACCACGGGCTTCATCGATCTCTTTCCGGTGAGCCTCATAATACTTTATATCGAAAACCCCGTCCCCGTAAACCGGCACGGCAGGAGCATAAAGTTCGTTGCCGCCATCGTTCATGATCCGGTACACGAAATCCGTAACTTCTTTCAGTGACGATCCGAAACAAAGAAGTATTATCATATCTCCAAGCCGTTCGCGGATTGCTTCATATGACTCTACTTTGAACCCGTAGAAACTCCTGTTTCTGACAAAGCCGGGACTGGCAAAGATCCCCTGAACCTTATCCCAGGTTCCGTCAGCCTGAAGCCTGGCAATAATCTTATCGGCCCCGTTGCCGGTGCCATAGAGAACAATGGGCTTATCAGTTTCTTTGAGGTAGTTCCACAGGTCAGTCATGGACCTATTCTATCACAAAGTGAGAACGCACAATTTGTGCTATGAGTTGCGCAACCGGCGCAGCCGGTGAGCACCTGTCCGAAATAGCACAAATTCGTGCGTTCGAACCAAGATGGGGCGCCCCATTACGGAACGCCCCCAAGCCCAAGAATATGAATAAGAGTGAATCAGTCAACTATACGTTTCCTGTATTATCACCATTATCATCTGTTGTAATTAAGAACCGTAAGCTACTCTGAGCTCCTGTACGGATGCTCTCCATGCTTCGTTCTCCTGGTAGTTTGATCTGTTGCTTGTGTAAGCACTTGTGTCGATCCTGCTGAGGTCGAGCATTGAACCGGATGCATTGGTTACGAAGTTAACATAGCCGTTCCAGTTAGCTGTTCTCTGACCTGCGCTGTTCTTCAGTGTATCTGCGTTGAATGTGTTACGGTCTGACTGCCAGCGTGTGCCGTTGTCGAAGTCGTAAGTGATGATCGAGTTGAAGTTGCCGTTTACGTCGATGCAGACGTTGGGAACGATCTGGTATGTGCCATCGCTGTTCTTGTTGACTCCGATATATATGTACTTGCTGGAGTTGTTCAGATAGGACTCTGTCATCTGTGTTCTGAGGTTGACTGCTTCGCCGTTGGTGGCTGACTTGATATCACGCGCTGCAGCCTCATCGAGGATAGCTCTTGTGAAGTTCTGACCGTCGTCGCATCTCATCTTCTTGCCGTCGTTGGTGGAGAGCTTGATCTCACCTGTAGCAGGGCAGTACATGAAGTATCTGGGATCTGTGAAGCCTTTCTGCTCGTAGAGCTCCTGAGCGGATACCTCTGCTGTAGCGAGGATCTCGGGAAGGTTCTCTGTACCGGGCAGATAGGATACGTTGTGGCTTGCTGCGAAAGCAGAGATGCTGGAGGTAACGTCTGCGATCATTGCGCTTCTTGCATCCTCCTGTGCCTGTGCCTCAGGATCGGGTGTTGCTATTGCTTCCTCTGCAGCTGCTTCGGCAAGGTCTGAGGAGATGTCATTGGTGGATGAGATCATGCCGGACACACCACTTGAAGCCTTGGGAGACTCTGATGAAGAAGATGATGATGAGCTGCCGCCTGTTGTCGTATCAGCTGCAACCTTATCGCTTGTTGAGAATGAATGGCCGGAATGGTCGAATGCCTCGCTGTCGATCGCATCCAGATTCTTACGGGATGTAAGAACTATGTTAGCCGTGCTGTGAGCTCTGTTGAGGTGATCTGTGACGCCGATTGTTGTTGCTGCGAGAAGGGTTACTATTATTGCTACGGTGCACATTGTCTCAACCAATGTGAAACCTTTCTTTGAGATATTATCTAAACGCTTCATTTTCATTTCCTCCTATCCGGATTTATTCTTGGGTCGCTTGTTATGACTTAATTCTACGGTTATTTTGTAAACAAAAATATCTTCACAGAGGCTCAGTTGTTTCGAGGACAATAAGAAATTGTGAAGTAAATGTGAATTATAGCCACATTTTGCCATTTTTCGGGATGCCCTGCGCGAAAATGCATATTGTTAATTGCTTCTTTTTATTGTTAAATTGTTGCAGGAAAGTATCTTAAATAAAGGGATAACAGAAGTGATAAAATCGGTGATCATTAACGGAAATGTGATGAATTATGAACTTGAGCGGAAGCGCATCAGGAACATAAATCTCCGGATCAGGCCCGATGGCAGCATATATGTGTCATGCCCGATGCGTGTGACGGATGCCGAAGTCGAGAAGTTTATCCTTGCAAAAAAAGACTTTATACTGCGCGCTTTGTCAACAGTGAATGAACGTCATGTAAATAATCCGAGTCCCAAAGTGCTCAAATGTGGCACGATTGTGAAAATCGAAGGAAGAGAGCGCACTGTCAACATCGTCGAGAGTGTCGGCAACAGGGTGACTCTTATGGATGATGTCTTATTGATATGCACGCGCAATATTAATGACGATGATTCAGTTAACAGGGTATATAATAAATGGAGAAATGAATACATTAAGGAGAAGATACTGATCCTCTGCGATGAAGTCTGTCCTTTCTATATGAAGCTGGGGGCCAGAAAGCCCGTGGCGATCAAGTTCAGGACCATGAAATCCAGGTGGGGGTCGTGCAATCCTTCCAAAGGTATCATTACTTTTAATTACAATCTTATCGAGGTGCCTCCGGAATGCGTCCGATACGTGGTGGTCCACGAATTCTCGCATCTCCTGGTGCCCAATCACTCGGACAGATTCTACAGGTTTGTCGCATTGCTCGAACCTGACTGGCGGGAGAGAAGGAGAATGCTAAATGGATACTGACAACGCGAAAGTAAATGCCAAGATCGACCAGTGGGAGAGGAAACTCCTTGACCTGAGCCTTCGTAACAGCCTCCTTAACATGAAGATCAAGGGATCCATGATCCCTGTATTTGCTCACTCGCCGGCACTCCTGGAGGACAAGCTTTATGAGGAGACGGATTTCTTCATAAAGCCCAGAAATGAAGAGAAGAGCACCAAGAAAGAAGAGCAAAAGACCGCTGATCAGGCTGCTTCCGAACCGGCGGCTGAACCTGAGAAGTCCGGGAAACAGACGATCCCTGCAAAGGAATATGACCTTGAGAATATCTGCGATCTGGATGGCTTTGATCAGCTGATTACGGAGAATTTCGAGAAGAAGAAACTATTCTCGTCACTTACAAAATCCGAACTGGAGACCTCCATCAAGAAGCTTTACAGAAGCGCCAAAGTCGCTTTGGAAGAGAATGGTGCCAACACTCTCTATATCGCGTTAGGCGTGATGAAATGGTTCGACAAGGGAGGAAGCACGCCTCATTACGCGCCTCTTGTGCTCATACCTGTCGATCTGGTGAGAAAGTCTTTCGCGCTGGGATACGTGATAAGAAGGAGAGATGAGGAACCTATAGTAAATATAACGCTCCTGGAGAAGCTGAAGCAGGACTTCGGCATCGTTACGGATGTTAAAGAGATCTTCGTCAGTGACGAATCCGGTGTTGATATCGACAAAGTGATAGAGAACTTCAGGGGTATCATAGCAGGCCAGGACGGATGGGATATCTATAATTCCTGCGTGATCGGGATATTCTCGTTCACTAATTTCGTTATGTGGAATGACCTGAGGGCGAGACGGGATAAGATTGGCGAGAACAAGATCGTTAAGAGTCTGCTTGAGGGTAAGCTCTGCTGGGAAGCGAAGGATATGGTGGTTCCCAATACGATCGACGAGGAGGACTGTTTTCTCCCCATAACTGCAGACAGTTCCCAGCTCTATGCGATCAAGCGTGCAACAGCCGGTGACAGCTTTGTGCTTCACGGTCCTCCGGGTACTGGAAAGTCACAGACGATCACGTCCATGATCGCCGATATGCTGGCTCACGGCAAGACAGTTCTGTTTGCCGCCGAGAAGAAGGCAGCTCTCGATGTCGTTTATTCAAGACTCGATAAGATCGGATTGGGTTCTTTCTGTCTGGAACTTCATTCCAATAAGGCGAAGAAATCAGCATTCCTCGGAAAACTCCGTGAGGCAGTGGAACTGCGGCAGAAGACCGGATCAGGCGACTATAATAAGATGCTCAATGAGCTTGCCTCCACGAGACATGAACTGGATAAGTATTGTGCAGCACTGCATGATGACAGAAAATGCGGGTTCTCGCTTTATGAACTCATAAGCATATATACAGTTAATTCCCAGGCTCCTGATGTGGCGCCATTTGACGCACATTTTAAGGATACTGTAAATGAAGACACATACAGGAACTGTGAGGCATCTCTGGAATCACTGATCTCTGCAGGCAGAGCCCTGGGTGATATCGGATGTCTGGCATCCATAAGAACTTCAGAGTACTCACAGAAGCTGAAGTCTGATATGCCTGTAGTTGCTGCTGATCTCAAGGCAAAGACTGCCGCTCTGGAAGAGAATTACGGTAAGGTATGTGCGGCCGTTACAGGCGTGGGCGTCATGGTGCCCGGTTTGGGGGATAAGACGTTCGGATCTGTCCGTAAGGCTGTCGGCATATCAAATGCAATGCTCAGCAGTTTCTCCATACCTGCAAAGATCTGTGCAGCAGATGATTATGAGGCTGTGCTCCGTGCGATTGAAGAGTATCAGGCTCAGAAGAAACTGAGGGATGCCAGGAACGCTGAGATACTTCCCGCATACAAGCCTGAGATCTTCAACCTTGATCTGGAGAGCATCTCCAATGAACTCAGGGAAGCCATGAGCAAGTCATCGCTGTTCAAGTCCATGGCTGTCAGCAAAGTCGCCAAAAAGATAGAACCCTACAGGGCGATACCGAGTAAGGACGAGCATCTTGAGACTACTCTTGCCATTGCTATTGAAGCTAAGAACGCATCTAATTCCTGCGAGAAGATCTACAGCGAGAGACTGGCATCATATATCGACAGGGCAGTGCTTGACGATGAGACAAAGGCACAGGCTGTCATTACGGCAGCCAGGACACATCTCGGCAAGATCGATGAGTATGACAGGACCGGAGTCCTCCGCAAGACATATGCGGCTAACCCTTCATATACGCAGATATGGAGCGGGTTCAATCAGGCTTACGTGGCTTTCGATGAGCCTCACTCGGTGCTGGAAGACAATATCGGTATCAAGGCCGTGCATGATGCGGAGACTTTCGAGGATCAGTACTGGACAGCAGATGATATCATAAATAACATGGAGCACCTCAGGGACCGCGTCATGTTCAATCAGGCGTTGGGTGATTCAAGATCCAAACTCCTTGCAAATGTTGTCAATGCGTATGTTTCCAGTCAGATCACAGAGGAAGAACTTATTCCCGCGTTCAAGAAGGCATTTGCCAAGCTCTTCATTACAGAGATAATAGATTCAGACGATACGCTCCGTAATTTCAGCGGAAAGATCTTTGAGGAGCGTGTTGCGAAGTATAAGAAGCTCAATGATGACTTCATGAAGATGACACGCCAGGAAATCTATCTGAGAGTTGCCGCCAATCTCCCTGATCTGGCTGTGGAAGCAACAAAAGGATCCGCCCTTGGTATCCTGCAGCACGCGATCAAGAGCAATGGCCGCGGCGTATCTATAAGAACACTGTTCAGTCAGATACCGGATCTTATCCTGAAGCTCTGTCCATGCGTTCTCATGAGCCCTATATCCGTGGCACAGTATCTGGAGCCCGGAGTCCTTAAGTTCGATACGGTTCTGTTCGATGAGGCGAGCCAGCTTCCTACATGTAAGGCAGTTGGTGTGATCGCCAGAGCAGACAATGCGATAATCGTGGGCGATCCCAATCAGATGCCGCCGACGTCATTCTTCCAGTCGGCTAATTTCGATGAGGAGAATTATGAGATCGAAGACCTCGAGAGCATCCTTGATGACTGCCTTGCCCTCAACATGCCGGGAACACACCTGCTGTGGCATTACAGGAGCAAGCACGAAAGCCTCATAACCTACAGCAACCGTGCCTTCTACGACAACCGTCTCTACACATTCCCGTCCAGCAATGATCTGGAACGCAAGGTGTCTTTTGTGCCGTGTGAAGGGACTTTCGACAGGGGCAAGACCAGGACGAACAGGGGTGAAGCAGAGGCTGTTGTCGAAGAGATCATAAGAAGGATAAAGTCAGATCCCGGTAAGAGCATCGGCGTTGTTACATTCAACATCTCACAGCAGGATCTTATCGATGATCTCCTGAGCGACAGATGTAAGAAAGAACCGGAGCTTGAACAGGCCCTGTTCGGTTCGGAGGAGCCTGTATTTATCAAGAACCTGGAGAATGTTCAGGGTGACGAACGAGATATCATCCTGTTTTCTGTGGGATACGGGACAGACGAGGAAGGCAAGATATATATGAACTTCGGTCCTCTCAGCCAGGATGGCGGATGGAGAAGACTTAATGTTGCAGTGACCAGGGCAAGATACGAGATGGTCGTATTCTCATCTCTCGAACCTGAGCAGATCAAGATCACAGCGGATACGGCGCGCGGTGTTGCTGCCTTCAGAAGTTTCCTCGAGTATGCTCAGGGAAGAACGGTCTGGGAGAATTCCGCAACGACAGTATCCGAAGCGCCTGTTATTGACAGGTTCGCTGATTATACCGGTGTTGTTGACGGAATATGTAATGAGCTGGAGAAGGCAGGATACAAAACTTCGAAGAATGTCGGAAGCTCTGAATACAAGGTGGATATCGGCGTTGTTGATCCCCGCGATGAGAGCAGGTATTGTCTCGGTCTTCTTCTTGACGGCAAGTTCTATAAGGAGAACAAGACAACAAGCGGCCGTGAGATCTACCAGGAGAACGTTCTTACCGGTCTCGGCTGGAATACCATGCGGGTATGGTCTGTTGACTGGTGGGAGAACAGGACACGCGTTGTTGATGAGATAGTTGCCCGGATCACCGCGGTTACTGCAGGGAAGGATGAGCCGGAGGTGACTGTTACAGAAGAGCCTGAACCTCAGCCGGAAACGCCTTCAGAGGAACCTGTTGTGACTTCTGAAGACCCAGTTGAGGAGTCTGCTCCGGAACCGGTATCTGACGAAGAGGGTAAAAAAAAACTAAACCCTCCGGGAGAAGGGAATACGTAAAAGCTTCACTACCTTCATACCCGATGACTGTCGAGGAGTTCTGTAATCCCCTCAAAACACCTATTCTTGTGGCTATGGCGAATCAGGTTATAATCGATGAGTCACCCGTAAGCATTAACACGATCTCACAAAGGATCCTGGAGGCTTGCGGTATAACAAAGAGCACACCCAAGATCAAAGAGCGTGTCGACTACCTTGTCAGGGCCACAAGGATCAAACCCGCACCTGACGGGACAACGCTGTTCTTCTGGAAACCGGGGTCAGATCCGATGGCTTATGATATGTACAGGTGTTCCGAGGATTTGGATGTGAGGGCTCCGGAGGATATCCACTCATCGGAGGCCGCCTGTGCCATGCTTGAAGCCATTACAGAGCAATACGGGATACCCCCTGCGGAAGCTTGCGCTGCCGGAGCCAGAAAACTTGGCCTCACGAGGATGACACCGGCTGTGAAGGAACTGATGGAGAGTGGTCTCACGATCCTCCAAGATGAAAATGCCGTGACATTGAACTCCAGAGGAATGCTTGAATCGACATAGTGTGTTATAATCCTTAGCATGAATCCGAATGACCGTTACAGAGGCAACAGGGAATACAGGGACCTGACAGTACAGACTCACTACGGTAAGTCTTCCAGGACACCGCGCGTTCAGACGCGTGGCTCGTCTATGTCTGATATGAAATTCGGTCCCAATTCCGCTGATGCAAGACGTCCTATGGAGGACCGCGACCTGATCGAGAGAGGCCGTACCCAGCAGCAACAGCAGCAGGCACAGCAGGCTGTTCCCGGAGTTCACGCATATGGTGATTATGACAGAGGCGCACAGGGACAGAGAAGACCTGTGAACCAGGGACAGCAGCCCCGCCCACAGCAGGGTTATCCTCAGCAGAGTCAGCCCCAGCCCCAGTTTGTTCAGCGCCAGCCGCAGCCACAGCAACAGCCGCAGCCTCAGGGATATCCTCAGGGATACCAGCAACCTGTCAGAACGGCAAGACCTGCACCTGCACAGGTGAGAGTGCCGAATCCGCAGGCAGCATCTGCTGTTCCGTCTCCGGAGAAGCGCGAGAAGCAGGCCCCTCAGGTAGATACAAGACAAAAGGTCAGCAATGAACAGGCGCTACAGATCGATATGATGTTCAAGATAGGCATCATGGTATGGGCTGCTGTCGCATTGGTCATTACCATTGTTTTGCTGACGAGATGATCCGTCTGGTTGAATTGAGCATGTCCGATCTTGAGCAGATCAAGGATCTGTTCAGAAGTGTTTTTATGTCTCCTCCGTGGAATGATGACTGGAGTGATGATGTGCAGCTAACACATTATCTGAGCGAGCTGATCGACGTAAGTACGCCTCTTGTTCTGGGGCTTTACGATGACGACCGCTTTATCGGCGTATCGATCGGAAGGATAAAGCACTGGTGCAGGGGGACGGAGTATTTCATTGAGGAGCTTTGTATAAGCTGTGAAGAACAGCATAAGGGATATGGCATGAAGTTCTTCGAGCTTATAGAGGATCATCTCAGGAATATGGGGATCCATCAGATATTTCTCATGACCGACAGGCATATGCCGGCCTATGATTTTTACCGTAAGCTTGGATTCAGTGAGGTTACTGAACTTGTGTCTTTATTCAAGGAGTTTTGAATTATGAAGAGAGTTATTCTTGTTGCTGCAGTTGTGGCCGCATCGGTCTGTTTTGTCTCCTGTAAGGATACTCAGATTACAATGGAAGTGACCTCTTCCTCAGAGGATACTTATGCGTCTGATGCTGAGACGGCGGCTGCAGAGTCGGCGGCTGCAGAGTCGGAAGTAACAACTCCGTCTGCTCCTGCTGAACCGGTCCTTGAATTCAGCGGCGATCCGCAGGATATCATGAACATCGGGGAAGATTCATATTATGAGGGTGAGAACTACGTTCTGTTCGTCGCGGCAGGTTCCGTTCTGACCGGTGATACACCGGCAAAGATATCGGAGGTAATGGATTCGCTTGAAGAATTATACGGGCTGTCTTATTCATATAAAGGCAATGTTCATGAGGATGACTGGAGGACCCGTTACTTCAGCGGTTCCTTTACCGGAATCAATAGAGACATGTCCAAAGCAAGCATACTCATCATTCCCGATCCCCATGACGATTCTATCGAATGGACGTACGGCAATGAGGTCCTGCTCCATGACACGACACTTTCTGTTGAGCATGGCTATTACGACGGGCTTTATCACGAGCTGGCACATCTTCTGAGACTTAGACAGAGCAATATGCTGGGTTCTGTTATGGAAGAGGGCGTTGCGCTCTATGCGCAGGACAGATTGTCCAGAGAGAATGATTATCCTAACTGGAGCATGCTTCAGTATGTGACCTACGGCGGATACGTATCCATGTACGATGACTCCGTGATATATGATGATCCCGAAGGGGAATTCATCAGAGCGTCTTTGGCGGAAAGAAGCGGAGCACAGACTGACTATCAGTACGGTTTCAGATTCGTGATGTTCCTCATGGAGAATTACGGCACGGATATTATAAGTAAGATAAGCGTGAAAGCACGTGAATACGATCTGAGTTCCCTTGAATCCGTAAGTCCGGATGAGAAAGATATGCGGACTGTAGTTGAGATAATAAAGAGCTGTACCGAGGACGATGTTTTCGCGAAGTTTGTAAAGTGGCTGCCCTCCGGTTGGGAGGCATACTGCAGGGAGTACGTAAAGTACATCGAGAGATTCTCGGATATGTGACAGGAGGGGATTATGATCAGAAATGTGTTGAGAGCATCTTCGTTACTGGTTGCTTCGGCTTTGCTTGTAAGCGGCTGCAGCCTGCCTTTCGCGAAGAAAGAGAGTAAGGTGTCTCCTGCGAAGCTGATCGATGCCTGCGATGAAATTGATTATGAGATCTATGATGATACCGGTGAGATCCTGGATGAATTCGGCAATGAGAGGTCTATGTCAAACGGAATAGCGGCGCGGCTGGATTCCAAGGGTTTGCGCAAGCTGTTGAGGGATGAGAACGTGAATGAGTTCTTCTCTTTCGCGGAGGGTATGACAGATGCGGTCAGGTCAAATAAGATCGTTGAATGTGCGGTTATGTTCAGAGCTGATGAAGCACAGGACAGAGGAGACTATAAGATGTTCTGCCTGGCATCCGGATTCGACTCTGATGATGAAGCGTCTGAATACTACGATGCGGTCGCCGGATTTGCTGAAGAATACGGTACTTCCGCCATTGAGGCAAATGTTGTAACGCCTTCTGAGGATGATCTTGAGTGCATTGTGTATCAGTCGCGCGGAAGGCAGAGTGCGGTATCGATAGAGCTGTGCAAGTCTCTTGATTCGGTTATGGTGCTTGTGGGCTATGAATACTTCAATAATGAGGTCTCAGGGAACCTTGACGGGATATGCAGCACGTTGGATATCCCGTCATGCGGAATGGAACAGTGGGATATGTCTGAACCGGCAGATATGGGTGACAGAACTGAATGCCTTGTTGAGCTTTATGATATGACTGAGATCGACCCCGGTGACCTTGATGCTCTGAATGAGACCGTTGAACCCGCTGCGAAATATTTTGAGACTGATGATAAGGAGACGATGTCGCAAGTGCTCCGCCTTGACGATGATACCCGGTATGAACTGATGGACAGGATGAGGGTAGGTTATATCAAAAGATACGGGATAGACGCTGCCCTGATATTCTCAATAGAGGCATCAGATGCTGATAAGGCGGCTGAGCTTTATGATTTCTTCAAGATGCAGGCCAAGTCTCCTGCAGGGGATCAGCTCAATGTGGATGAAGGTATCAAAGATGGTATAAACTACTATAAGTTCGATTCGATCTTTGTTACCTACAGGAAATATGCCATCTATCTTGAAGGCAACAGGATATATATCCTGTCGATACTGGGTATGGATGAGCAGGAAGCATCAGATCAGTTTGAGACCTATTCAGGTGATATGGAACTTCCGTAATCAGTCAATAAAGAGGCCGCCCCTAAGGACGGCCTCCTGCATTTTCAGTAAATTTGCTCTTACTTGTTGATCAGGCTCAGTATGAAGTCAAGCAGGTTGTACTTGCTGAATACTGCAACTGCAACGAGTGAGATAGTGCTCATGATCTTGATGAGGATATCAAGTGAAGGACCAACTGTATCCTTAAGAGGATCACCTACCGTGTCACCGACGACTGCAGCGTCGTGAGCGGGTGAACCCTTGCCGTGACCTTTGATAGCGCCTGTCTCGATGTACTTCTTGCCGTTATCCCATGCACCGCCTGCGTTACCTGTGAAGATAGCGAGCATGATAGCGGAGATCGTAGCGCCGAGAAGGATACCGCCAACGAACTGGGCACCGAGAAGGAATCCGGAGAGGACAGGGAAGATGAGGGCTGTGATCGCAGGTACACGCATCTCCTTGATAGCTCCCTGTGAAGAGATGGAGATACATGCCTTTGTGTCAGGAAGCACCTTGCCTTCGAGAAGTCCGGGGATGTCCTTGAACTGACGGCGGACCTCTTCGACCATCTGCTCAGCAGCCTTTGCAACGGCTTCGATGAGCATGCCGGAGAAGAAGAACGGCAGTGCAGCACCTACGATGGCACCTGCGAGTGTCAGCGGATTAAGGATGTTCAGAGCGATATCATCAGCCAGAACAGAATCGGGTGTGTAGGAATAGAGGTAAGAGTTCATCATGGCCAGTGTAGCGAAAGCCGCAGAGCCGATAGCGAATCCCTTACCGATAGCTGCCGTAGTGTTGCCTACGGAATCGAGTGTATCTGTGATCTTACGAACTTCCTCATCAAGATAGCTCATCTCGGCGATACCGCCTGCGTTATCAGAGATAGGACCATATGTATCAACAGATACTGTTGTTGCAACGAATGAGAGCATTCCGATAGCGGCACAGGAGATGCCGTAGAGACCACCTACGATGTATGCTCCGTAGATGGCTGCTCCGAGAACGAAACAGGGAGCCATACAGGACTTCATTCCGAGGGCGAGACCCTGTGTGATTGTAAGGGCAGCACCATCAACGGAAGCGTTAGCCAGTATCTTTGTAGGCCTGTAATCGTAAGATGTGTAATACTCGGCGATGGCACCGATGATGATGCCCGCTGCTACGCCGAGGACAGCAGCGATCCAGGGTGAGATCCATCCGAATCTGAATGCCGAGTAGCTGTCGGTTGTCTTGCCGAAGAAATACCATGCAAGGCCGAGACCCATAGCTGCCGTAACACCTGCAGATACCCATGTTGATACGTTCAGCTCCATGTGAGGGTTGTCTGAGAGCTTCTTCCTGATGAGGGTTGAAGCGATACCGATAACACATGCGATAAGACCGCATGCAGCGAAAGCAACAGGGAAGATGAGAAGCTTCTCAAGGAACGGCGACTCGAAAGCAACGCCTGCAGCTGTCTTACGTGAGAAGAGCTCGCATGCGAGGATAGCAGCTGACATGATAGCACCGACATATGATTCGAGAAGGTCAGCACCAAGTCCTGCAACGTCACCTACGTTGTCACCAACGTTATCAGCGATTGTAGCAGGGTTCCTGGGGTCATCCTCAGGAAGGTGTGCTTCTGTCTTACCGACAAGGTCAGCACCCATATCTGCAGCCTTTGTATAGATACCGCCGCCGACACGGTTGAACATAGCGATAACAGAACAGCCGAGTGCGTAGCATGAGATGGTCATTGAGAAGGGAGCTTCAAGACCGATAAGGTTGACTGCCTCAACTCCGTTCCTGACGTCATTGATCTGACCCAGTCCGTATCCGAAGATAAGATAAACAAGGAAGATACCGAGAAGTGCGAAGCCTGCAACGCAGAGACCCATAACCGAGCCGCCCTTGTAAGCGACCTTCAGGGTATCGCTGAGCTTCTTTGTTGTACGTGCAGTGTTCGTAACTCTTACGTTGGCATAAGTTGCTATCTTCATACCTACGTAACCCGCGGAAGCGCTCATTACGGCACCGATAACGAAAGCACAGGCACCCTGCCATGAGATAACGATACCGAGGACTACTGCAATGATCGCTCCGATGATCGCTACGACCTTGTACTCGTAGTTGATGAATGTTTTTGCACCCAGACGAATCTCCTTGGCGATCTCCATCATCCTCTCGTTGCCCTCTTCGAGCTTCTTAACGGAATAGAAGTTGATAGCTGCGTAAGCCAGTGCCAGAAGTGCCGCAAGGATGACAAGTCCTAAGAATAGTTCCATAATTGTCTCCTTTGCATAAAAATGCTTTAAATTTACACCGTTACCTATTATACATAATAATTTTAAAATGTTAATCTGTAATCTCTATGAAATTTTATATCAAACCGAAAGTGTTACAATAACAATGAACTATTATCGCAAACTGGAGGGAGTATGGATTTAAAAAACTCTAACGAAGGCTTTTGGCCATATGAATCCTTTGACTATATTTTCGCTGATAAAGAACAGCCGGAGTTTGGCAGGGTAAAGTCCCCGTTTGTAAGGAATCTTGCCACCTGGAGATTTATGCTGGCACCTAGTGAGCAGGAGATGCCCTTCGGATTTGAGTCACCCTCGTTCGATGATTCTGACTGGGATCTCATCAACTGCCCGTCCACCTGGCAGACAGAAGGATACGGGCTGCCCAGCTACCTGCTGTACAATTACCCTGAGACGCTGGAACAGGATTCCGAACGACGCATCGAGAGTATCTCGGACAAGTATCTGCTGAAGTCAACGGATGGTGACGATGATGAGATCGGCATCTACAGAACAAGCCTTGTATTCAAGGCTGAGGATATCAACAGAGCCATTTATCTTGAGATGTCCGGTATCTGCGGCAGATTTGCAGTCTATGTAAACAGCAGGCTGGTCCTTGAGTCTCATGCTGTCAACACACCTAAGAGGCTCCTTCTGTCCGACAACGTCCACGAGGGCCTCAACCATATCGTTATCGCTGTGTACAGGTATGACAGATCCTCAAGCGGACACATCATCAATGATTACATGAACTTTGGTTTCTCCGGTATATTCAGGCCGATCTATATCGTAGAAGAATCACTGCTGGAGATCAACGACCTTCATATCCAGACGGAGAACCTTCCGGAGGCATATCTTACGGAGATAGCCAATATCAATCTTCCTGTCGCCAAAGACAGACAGCCTAAGATCCCGCGCGGGAATTATATGGTGAAGATCGATTTCGAGATGGTGAATCACACGGATATTTACATCCCGTACACGGTGAACGTGTCTGTTATCGAAGCCCGTCACGAGTATGATCCGTATAACCTGCCTTATGTGAAGATAAGAAATCAGCAGGGCGAGTTTAAGGGCGTGCTGGAGTCCAATTCCACGGGGCGTGTCGAAGGCGAGATAATGGTGCTGGACGTAGGTATGTGGTCTGATGCCACGCCCATTCAGTATGATCTGATAATCGAGCTTCTTGATCAGGAGGGAGCTGTTATCTGTGCCAAGAGGAGAAGATTCGGGTTCAGGTCAGTATCCGTTGTTCAGGACAAGATCAATATTAATGACAGAAGAGTTACCGTGAAGGCTGTCAGGTATTTCGAATTTGATGCCAAGGGCGGTATTACGATACCGCGTAATGTTGCAAGACATGACATCATACTGATGAAGAGAGCAGGGATCAACTGCCTGTTCTGTTCAGGCCTGCCGGCATCCGACGAGGTTCTTGACCTTGCCGATCAGTACGGAATGTACGTTGTCATCCTGGGAACGCCGAGGGTCATGGAGGATGCTGTATCAAGTCTTATGAATCACCCTTCTGTTATAATGTGGGGTATCTCCGATTATAAGTACGATGTTTCTGCTGCACTTGAAGTAAAGCAGGCCGCTAAGAAGACAGATCCCACGAGACCGTGGTACTGCAATGCTGACCTTGATGGAAAGGTATCTGACATGCTGCCGTTTGAGGGAGAGTCAGGTGCCATATTCGGACCATGGCAGGATCTGTGTCTTGACCGCAAGGAGATATTTGCCAAGAATAAGAGCGAGAAGAATCTGTTTGAGACGATACCCGGAAGAACAAGATTCGCAGACGACGGCGCAGATTATAAATGGATCCATCATGCGGATCTCGTCGGCGGAAAGCACCGTGCGGACAGCAGTATCGGACAGGGCATAGTTGATGTTTTGCGCAATCCTCATCCCATATATCTGGATATCAGGCAGCAGTGCAATGATCTTCAGATCTTTACTAACGAGGGTGACCCCACGAATCTGACACTCAGGAACACCAATCCGTTTGCATATTCTGAGGAGATGGAACTCGAATGGAGGATCCTGCTTGGCGGCAAGAAACTCATGAGCGGGCGTGGTCTCATCGGTGAGATAGAACCGTACGGAACCAAGACCTTGAGATTCCCCATCAAGTTTGAGCAGTTCGCTGTACCCGGATGGGCAAAGGGAAAGCAGGATTTTATAGAATTATACATGACTGCACTTTCTCAGGAACTGATCTTCGATATATCGCTCAAACTCGAGAAAGATACATATTATGCCAGCAAGGGCTTTGAGATGGCTTTCTTCCAGGAAGTCATCATGTCAAAGGTTGCTCCCCCGGTATCAACAGACGAGGGTATGAGAACCGCCGCTCTTGAGGCAGGATCATCGGCTGGGCAGCCCCGGGCGGCTCTTCCCGCTCCGGAGGGCGCAGAGGCTGTAAATACTGATATTGCTGTAAGGATCGCAGATGTCGAGGAGAGTCATCTTGTTCCCGAGACTGTTGATTCTGAGATAGCGGTATCTGATGAACTCAGCGTGGAGGAGCTCAGGGAACCCAATTCCGTGTCAGCCATGCCGACAAACATCTTTGTGGGCAATGATATGTTCCGCGTAGGATTCTCGCGCCGTAAGGGTTCTGTAAATGCCATCATGATCGACGGATTTAACTTCCTTAACGGTACATTCATGCCGAGCTTCTACAGGTGTCCGTCCAACATTGACAGAACAGACCGTAATTTTGTGCTCGCGAAGACGGTGTTCTCCAAGGAGTCCGACTATGAGGAGATACAGGAGTCTCTGGAGTTTAAGAGATGCGAATACAGCATGAAGGACGGCGTGTTCGGGTTTATTGCGTACTACGGGTCTTTCGCGATGAAGGGTGATGTCATCATGTATTATGAGGTGGCAAGGCCAGGAGTCCTGAAGGTAACGCTGGATTTCACGCCTAAATATGACATGGTCAGGTATGGTGTCAGATTCCCGCTCGTCAAGGACGAGACAGTCTGCACATGGTATGGCAGAGGCCCGGGCGAGTCATATTACGATCGTAAAAACGCAACAAAGCTCGGTCTGTTTGCTGCCGAGACTGACAAGATGTATCACGCATATGCCAGACCTGCAGAAAACTCCGCACATGCGGATACACTGGTGGTCAAGATATCAAACACAGAAGGATCGGGATTCCTTCTGAGACGTGCCGGCGATGCCAGGTTCGACTTTACGGTGCTTCCCTTTACGCCGGAACAGATGAATGAGTATCTGCATGAGGAGCAGCTGATGAAGAATGACTTCTGCGAGCTGTTTGCAGACTTCTGCTCCAAGGAAATCGAGCGTACCGAGAACAACCTTTCTGCGCTGCCGCTTAAGAAAAACGTGCACTACCGTGACTCGTTCCTGTTTGAGATGAGGGGCAAGGACGATTGAGGTATAAACTTGTAATCTTTGACCTTGACGGAACATTGCTGGCGACCGGAAATGACATCTGCCGGGCGGTGAACCGGGCATTGGAGTCCGGCGGGATCCCTCCGATCACAATGGAACAACTGTTGTCCTATGTGGGCGACGGCTCACTCAAGCTTATCGAGAGGGCAATGGGGGCCTCAGGCTTTACATCCCCTGACCTTGTCGCGAAAGTCCACTCAGATTACAGACAGACCTATCTCGATATGTGCTGTGACACGACAGTTCCTTTCCCGGGGATCGTTGAATTGCTTGGCTGTTTGAGAGAATCAGGAGTTAAGACAGCAGTTAATACGAATAAGCCTGAAACCGCCTCTTTAAAGGTAATCGCACACTGTCTTCCGGGGATGGTAGATCTTATAGTTGCACAAAGTGATACCGTGCCGCGCAAGCCGGATCCCTATGGTGCGCTGAAGTGCATATCTCACTTTGGATTTGATGCGTCTGAATGCTGCTATGTCGGTGATTCTGACGTGGATATCATGACCGCTTCCAATGCCGGCATCGACTGCATCAGTGTCGATTGGGGCTTCAAGACACACTCATTTCTGGAAAGCCACGACGCATCGGTTATCGTATCAACCTGTGACGAGCTGAAGGGGAAAATCTGAAAAAGCAGCAGGTTATCATACGACGCAAATATGACCGCGCCCGATGGACGCGGTCATATATATTAAAGATAAAAGTTGTTTTAGAGCAGTATTACAGCAGATGAGCTCTGATGTCGTAAGCGCTGAGTATCGACAGCTGGGCAGGAGCAATGTCAAATACGGTCTTGCATCCGATATCGCCTGCGGCGTTCATGCGGTGGATAGCACGGGCGTAGGCAACGAGGACGCTGCCTGTGAACTCTGGGTTGGAATCGAGCTTGAGGCTGTATTCGATCAGATGTCTTGAATCTTTGTCAAATCCTGTAACGCCGCTTCTGAAAACGAATCCGCCGTGGTTCATTCCGGAGTGGTCACGGTTGAAGATCTCCTCGGAAATGAAGTTTACGGTTGTGTCGTAATCTGCAAAGTAGTTGGGCATTGTCTTGATAGCGTTCTCGATGAATGCCGTATCTGCATCTTCCTCGGGAACAACGTAGCAGACTCTCTTGTGCTTCTGGCGTGTGGTGAGATTGGGGTTGCGTCCTGATCTTACAGCCTCGAGAGCGCTGTCGATCGGGATCGTGTACTGCTTGCCGTTCTTGACGCCGGGAATCCTTCTGATGGCATCAGAGTGACCCTGCGATACGCCCTCACCCCAGAATGTATAATCCTTACCTTCGGGGAGGATGCAGTTGGCATAGAGACGCTGAACCGAGAACATTCCGGGATCCCAGCCGCAGGATATGAGTGATGTTGTTCCCGCTTCCCGGCAGGCTGCATCTACGTTGTCGAAATGAATGGGGATATTGGCATGCGTATCGAAACTGTCGATGCAGTTGAACATCTTTGAATACATCGGAGTCATCTCGGGCAGGTCTGTTGCGGAGCCGCCGCAGATGATCATGACATCGATCTTGTCCTTGAAATTCTCAACATCGTTGACGCTGAGAACCGGTACGCCGCTCGTCTTGATCTTGACGGAGGACGGATCTCTTCTTGTGAATACAGCGGTGAGCTGCATGTCGGGGTTTTGCCTGATGGCAGATTCAACACCTTTGGCAAGGTTGCCGTAGCCGATGATACCAATTCTTGTAGTCATAGTTAACCCTCCTAAAAATATATCGCAAATATTATAGATTATTTCATTGATTATTTCAAAAATTGACATATAATGCGATTGTAAAGTAGATGAGTGTGGAGGTTTACAATCGTGTCAGTCACCCGGCAGGCAACATACGATCTTGTTCTTGAGGCCATAGGCGCGGCGATCATCGTTGTCGGATCCTTTATTTCCGTCAATTTGTCTGCCGTTCCTTTCACACTTCAGACACTGGCGGTTATGGCAGTCCTCATGACGCTCGGAGGGAAGAGGGGAACCATCTCGATCATCTGTTATCTGTTGATGGGAACTGTGGGACTTCCTGTTTTCGCGGGGATGAAGGGCGGACCATATGTGATACTGGGTCCTACAGGAGGCTTTCTGGCGGGTTTTATCCTGGTCGGGTTTATTTACTGGGTGACTTCCGACAGGTGGTTCAGAATAGATGAATTGCCAAGGATCAGGAGGATTGCGGCCAAAACGGTGTTGTCTATAGTTTGTCTTGCTGTGCTGTATGCTGTGGGTGTTGTATGGTTTATGTACATCTACGCCCATGAGACAGGGGAGATAGGACTCGCAAGTGCTGTGTCATTATGCGTTGTTCCCTTCATACTTCCGGATATAGCCAAGCTCATTGCTGCTGTTGCCATCAGTGAAGCATGCCGGAAGATAGTTAAGGCAAAAATCTGAAAAGTAACACGTCCCTTTTTCAGTTTTTAGTATAATAGTGGCATGGATATCGATGTAAGCAAGATAACAGGTGCCGTTAAGAGCAACTTCAGATTTGAGAAGAGGGATATTGTAAGGATCGCTGTTTGTTTCGCGGTCGCTCTTGTTGAGTTTGTTTTGCTGGCAATGCGCTATTCGGAGGCTGCGGCGGGAATAGTGCTGTTTTTTGTGCTGACGGTCCCTACGTTCAAGGTTAAGGGACAGCACAGGTTTATCCTGGATATCATCTTCCCGGTTTATTGTGGAATGTTTGTCATGTACTACTGCCAGCTGGGGGATCTTTACGGTCACGCGATGACCGATGCACTGTTCTCTTTTTGGGGGTATCTGCTTTTGCAGGACAGGCTGCTGCACGAGATAATATTTGTCATAGCTGTTTACTATATCTTCAGGCTGTTTGCCATGTCTCCCAAGGTGGCTGCGATCTGCTGTCCTATACCTTTCATGCTGCTTTCCATAGTGAATTATTACGTATATCAGTTCAGGGGTCACGAGCTTGTCTTTAACGATATTATGTCTGCCAAGACCGCGGCAAATGTCATGGGAAGCTACAGTTACCCGGTCGCCGTCCCGCTGATATTTATAGTGATACCGTATGCCCTGTTCATCATGCTGTTCGTTCATATGGAAGTGGAGAAGAGTAAGATGTTCATTGCGTGGAGGGAACTGATATTTGCAGGAGCAACTGCACTGTCCGTATTCCTGTCCGGAGTCAGCGTGAACAGCTGGTTCGCTGACGGCAATCACATGTTCAGGGAATGGGGAGATATGATGTCGGTGGCCAACGGGTATTTCCTGTCATTTGCCGAATCTGTCAGGGCTTCGATCATAACGCCTCCTTCAGGCTATTCGCAGGATGCACTCAATACTGCACTTCGCGAAAATAACTACTCAGTTAACCACGTCCTTGCAGGCGATGACACCGCTAATATCATAGTCATCATGAGCGAATCGTATGCCGATCTGTCGATCTATGAGGACATCACGGGGAAGACGGATAATCCTGATCCCTACTGGGATACACTCAGACAGACTTGTATCAACGGCTACGCTATGTCGTCTGTATTCGGCGGTAATACGGCCAACTCGGAATTTGAGTTCCTGACGGGGCTTTCCATGGCAAACCTTCCGTCAA
The DNA here is from genome assembly GCA_900099715.1 of Ruminococcaceae bacterium YRB3002. GTDB lineage: Bacteria > Bacillota > Clostridia > Saccharofermentanales > Saccharofermentanaceae > Saccharofermentans. The sequence goes on from FMTG01000002.1 coordinate 59,878, forward strand.
GTTCTATCGCATACCATTCCTATATCAAGGACGATATGTATTCTATCGTAAGAGCTCTCGATGACGCAGATTACGATACTTATGTTATGCATCCCTATGTGGCTGACGGGTGGAACAGGCTGACAGTATATCCGCTTCTGGGATTCCAGAAGATGATGTTCATAGATGATTTCGAATATACCAATGATGATCTGATCTGCGGCAAGGTATCTGACAGATGCGCTTACGAGAATATGCTGAGAGTCCTTGACGAACATGACAAGACCAGCGGCAATAAGACATTTACATACCTGATAACCATGCAGAATCATGGAGGATACTATTACGAAGACTATGAGCCTGATACTTATACTACGGTATTCGGCGATTATCAGAATAAGGAATTCAATTCGTTCATGACGCTGATCAACGAGAGTGACAAGGCGCTTGAGTATCTGCTGGATGAACTGAGCGCCCGGGATGAGAAGTATGTAGTTCTTATATTTGGAGACCACCAGCCGGAACTCAGTCTCACGGATCCCAATGATTACGTTGCCGCCGGCAGAGCGTGGGTCGTGCCGTATCTCCTGTGGACTAATTATGATCTGACAGAAGAGCAGAGGGCCGGCATCGGAGGTACGGGGAATTTCACGAGCCTTAATTATCTCGGCATAGATGCACTCAAGGCCGCCGGCTTCGAGCTTAATCCGTATTACAGGCTTATAGATGATGTCAGGGTAAAAGTTCCCATGATGAACAGTGCAGGGTATATCGATCAGGATGGCGGCGTTTATCCTGACGGAGCGGAGACCGGCAAGGGTGAGGTAGATAAGATAATGAAACTTTATGAGTATCTTGAGTATAATATCCTTTTCGACGGGGGCAATAATGAGCTTCTTAAGAATTGATTAAGATTAAGGAACAGGCTTTTGCATATCGCGAAAATGTGTATAATTAACACGTAATTCGGAAATAAGAGGTGTAAGAAATGCATTTTAGTATCAAAATCGGAGTAAAGGATATACCGAGACTGGCGGTTGCCTTTGTGCTGGCGCTGGTGCCTTCTATCTTCTCCGTAACGAGGTATAACGACGCGCTTATCTGGTATATAGGTCTCTTCCTGCTGACCTTCGTGACATTGACAGGCAAGGAAGAAGGGAAGAGCAGATGGGCCTGGATGGCATTTGACGCAGTGCTCCCTGTATTTGCTGCAGGATTCTCTGTATACTTTATGCAGTATATCAATCTGGTGGATCACGAGAGAGTCTCGACAGTTCCCACCACGTTCCTGTACGAGATCATGTATGGCACGGAACGCATGAGGTTCTTCTATGAGCTTCCCATAATCGCCGGATTCTACTTCTTCCTTAGAATGTGCACCGTATCGAGAAGGTTCTCAGCGGCCTTCACACCGCTGCCGTTCATGCTTGTCGGTCTTATCGATTATTTCACATACAATGCCAGAGGACATGAGGTTCTGGCCAGCGATATATATTCCATCAAGACGGCCATGAACGTGGCCAGTGAGTTCAGCTTCCCTTTGCTCTTCCCGCTGGTATTCGTGGCAATGCCGTATGCACTGTACTTTATCGCATGCCTCAGGATCAAGAAAGAGCCAAAACTCCTTCCTGCCATCGCGAAAGTGGCGATATCTCTGGCTCTCTGCATACTCCTCGAGGGTACATTCATCATCCTGCTGGACAAGTGGAGCAAGACTAATTCTCCGCAGGCCTGGATGGACAAGGGTTCCGTATATAACGGACTTCTCATGAATCTCTGCCTCTCGGCTCATGCTCTCCATCAGAAAGAGCCTGAGGGCTATACGAATTCTTATGTTGACGAGCGCGCTGCCAGCCTTGGCATCGATCCTAACGATCCGGGTGCTATCTCCGATGACTCGGCAAATGTTATTCTCATCCTGAGCGAATCATACATGCAGCTCAAGGATTATCTCCCTATGCTCGGCTGCTTTGAGGATCCCACGCCTTACTGGAACGGTCTCAAGGAGAATGCTGTTCACGGCTATCTGACATCATCTGTATATGGCGGCAATACCCCTAACTCCGAGTTCGAGCTCCTGACGAGCATCACGACCGGGTATCTCCCCACGGGATCTATCCCTTACACGATGTTTATCGACAAGGATACTTATTCTCTTGCCTGGGCTCTTGACAATCTGGGGTATGAATCTACCGCAATGCACTGCTATCTTGCATCCGGCTGGCAGCGTACAAAGGTGTATCCTCTGCTGGGCTTCGATAATATGATGTTCATTGACGATTTCCAGTACACTGACGATGATCTCGTCAGGGAATATGTATCTGACCAGTGCGCTTATGAGAATCTTGTTAATTACCTGGATTCCAAGAAAGACAAGCACACATTTACATTCCTGATCACCATGCAGAACCATGGCGGATATCAGGATGCCTACGATAATTTCCCGATCAAGGAATATGTCCGCAAGTCATTCACCGGCGATACTTTCCAGGTGAATAACTATATCAACCTTGCCCACAAGTCTGATGCAGCTCTCGAGTGGCTTATCGATACTCTCAGCAAGAAAGACGAGAAATACTGTGTCCTTATCTTCGGTGACCATCAGCCCCCGATCAACGGATTCACGAACAACATGGCTCCAGGCAAGGGAACGAGCTGGTGTGTCCCTTACATCATCTGGACAAACTACGAGATGGATCAGGATTTCATCGACAGCCAGGCTGAAGGCATTGGCTACACGTCTCTGAACTACATCGCTCTCGATGTTCTCAAGGCGGCACACATCGATTATCCCGCATACTATCAGATGGTTGACAGCACAAGGGGAGAGGTGCCCTGCATCAATGCGACAGGATACTATTCCAATGCACTCGATAAGTTCCTGTACATAGATAAGGTAGAGGATCCTTCCGATGAGGAAACGCTCTCCGCTATCCGCAAACTGCAGTATGCATATATGTTCGATAATGACAACGGTGCCTTCGAGACGGCACTCCATAACACCATCGACAGCGTTAAGAAAAGCAGAACAGGAGGTTGATCACTATGGCGGTTAAGATAATTACAGTCAGCAGACAGTTCGGCAGCGGCGGAAGGACCATCGGTAAGCGTGTCGCCGAGGAACTCGGCTTTGATTATTACGACCGTGAGATCATCGACCATGTCGCAGGCGAGACAGGATTCTCCCGCGATTATGTTGCAGCGAACAGTGAGTATGCTCCCGGCAAATCAATCTTCTCCTACAGCTTTGAGGCTGCGGGAACTCCCGGTGTCATGAACGGCATGACTACGGCAGATTATCTGTATTCTGTACAACGACGCAAGATCATTGAGGCAGCGGAATCCGGAAAACCCTGTGTGATCGTAGGACGCTGTGCTGACTATATCCTCAAGGAATTTGACGGTGTGTTCAATGTGTTCATCTATGCTGACGTCGAATGGCGCGCGAAGCGAATCGTTGAAGTCTATGGTGATACTGATGTAAAGCCGATCAAGAGGATCACGGACAAAGACAAGAAAAGAGCGGCCAATTATAGGCATTATACTGATCGTGAGTGGGGAAGAGCCCAGAATTATGACCTCTGCCTCAATACCGGATTCCTCGGTATCGACAGATGCGTCGATATGATCAAAGACATTGCACTGAATAAGTAAGCCGTATATAATATACGGCACATGGGGCATTAGCTCAGCTGGGAGAGCGCTACGCTGGCAGCGTAGAGGTCACGGGTTCGAGCCCCGTATGCTCCACCAGAACCTGAAAAGGGGACGTGTACCTTTTCAGGTTTTTATTTGGACTTCCGCACATAAAATGTTACAACACTGACATCTTTATCTTCAAATAAATGGTACAATATAATTTGTAATTAAAAAGAGACGGAGATTTCTTTATGGGAAAATACGTTGACGGCAGTGACGATATACTCTGCTGTTCCTTCTGCGGAAAGTCGGAGTATGAGGTGCCGAGGCTGTTCTCGGGTGTTAATTGCTATATCTGCATTGACTGCATCAAGACAGCTTATGGGATAGTTAATGAGGAAGAGCGTGTAAACAAAAAGCGCAAGATGCGCAAGACCCGTCCCAGTACGGTCATTACACCCCACGAGATCAAGGACAAGCTCGATCAGTATGTTGTTGGGCAGGATGAGGCCAAGGTTGCCCTGTCCGTTGCTGTGTATAACCACTATAAGCGAGTTTTCGCCGATATGCCTGATGATGACGTCGAGCTGTCAAAGAGCAACATTCTCCTTCTGGGACCTACCGGTTCCGGTAAGACACTGCTGGCGCAGACACTGGCTAGGGTTTTGGACGTGCCTTTCGCAGTGGCAGATGCAACGAGCCTTACTCAGGCCGGATATGTCGGCGAGGACGTTGAGAATATCCTGCTGAAGCTGATAATCGCAGCTGACTACGATGTGGAGAGAGCCCAGAACGGAATCATCTATATCGACGAGATCGACAAGATCACGAAGAAGGGCGAGAATGTGTCCATCACGCGTGATGTCAGCGGTGAGGGCGTACAGCAGGCACTCCTGAAGATCCTGGAGAGCACCGTGGCGAATGTTCCTCCGAAGGGCGGAAGAAAGCATCCGAATGAGGAATGCATTACGATCGACACGACGAACATTCTGTTTATCTGCGGCGGCGCTTTCGACGGGCTTGACGAGATAATCGCGACAAGAGTAGCGACCAAACAGTTTGGATTCGGTGCAGATGTTCAGTCCAAGAAGGATAAGCACAGCGGCGCATATTTCCATGAAGTATCGCCTGAGGATCTGATGAAATTCGGTCTTATCCCTGAGTTCATCGGCCGTGTGCCTGTCACTGTAGCTCTGGACAAGCTTGACAGTGAGGCTCTCATCAATGTAATGACAAAGCCCCGTAATGCTATTGTCAAGCAGTATCAGAAGATGATGCGGATGGACGGCGTGGAGCTCGAGTTTACCGAAGAGGCCATCAGGGCTATTGCTGACAAGGCCATCGAGCAGAATACGGGTGCAAGAGGTCTTCGTGCCATCATCGAGGACACGATGCGCGCTATCATGTTCGATATTCCTTCGGAGAAGGATGTATCCAAGTGCATCATTGACGAGAACTGCATCAAGCACGGCAAGCAGCCCACCGTCATCTATAAGAAAAAGCAGCAGAACCATCACGAAAGCAACTCCGCGATTGTCAGCGCAGGCCAGACAGCGGGTTGACGGGAACTACATACAGGAGGTGAATACCTATGGCAGAGTCGTATAACATTTGTCTTGATATTGGCGGGACCAAGATACTTGGCGTTATCTTCAACAACAAAAAGGAGATAATCTACCGTCTCAAGAAGAAGACTAAGGCAGCAGGCGAATCCTCCCAGAATGTCGAAGAAGTCATAATCAGTGTAGTTGAGGAGATGATCGACAAGTCCGGCATCAAGACCAGCCAGATCAATGCGATCGCGGCAGGCGCACCCGGCGTTATCGACCAGGCCAAGGGAATCGTGCTGTTCTCGCCCAATCTCCCGTGGCGCAATTACGATATCCGCAAACCCATCGAGAAAAAGTTCGATACAAAGTTCTATATCGGCAACGACGTAAATGTCGGTGTCCTCGGCGAGTACAAATACGGTGCTGCCAGGGGATATAAGAATGTTGTAGGTCTTTTTGTCGGTACCGGCATGGGCGGTGGTCTCATCCTTGATGGCAAGCTTTATACCGGTCACCAGTTCAAGGGCGCAGAATACGGCCACATGATCCTTGATCCTGAGGGACCTCTGTGCGGCTGCGGACAGAGAGGCTGTCTTGAAGCCTTTTCCAGTAAGAAGGGAATGACTGCCTATATCAACGAACAGATCGCAAGAGGCCGTCAGACACTGATGACAGATGCTCTTACAGGCGGTACATTCAGGAGTAAGGCTCTTAAGAGGGCTCTCGCAGCAGGTGACGAAGTGGCAACAGAGGCAGTTGACCGTGCGTGCCATTATCTGTCCATCGCTACAGGTAACCTTGTCAACACATTCAGCCCGGAAGTAGTTATCTACGGCGGTGGTGTCATTGAGGCGTGCGGCGATATATTCCTCCCCAAGATCCTGAGGGAAGTTGACCGTTACTGTATGCCTTCCATCCGTGAGACAGTTGAGTTCAAGAATGCAGCTTTGGGAGATGACCCGATCTTGTATGGCGCGCTGTCGATGATTCTGGATAAGTAAGAGGCTCCAATACTCACATTCTGCAGGGCGTTGCTTGTTTGCGGGCTTCAGAAAAGGTCTTAGGATCCTGTGATATAATACTTGCATGAGCATCAAGTATTTTGTGTTGTCTCCCGAGTATGGATTCCGCGGCTGGAAGCTGCTTCCTTATGCTGTTCAGAACCTGTATTCCGCTCAAACAGAATTTTTTGATAAGCACGTTTGGGAACTTATATCCAAATGTGATGGCAATACCCAGGTAGATACTGATAAGTTGTCTTCTGAAGATTACAACAGATATCTTTTGTGGAGCAGAGGCGGACTGATAATCGAATGCGACAAGGGTACAGAGCTCTACCCTGAACAGGAATACCGGTTCTATCATTCAAGATTCAAGCAAAACGTTCACTGGTCAATAACAGGAAAATGCAATTACAGATGCAAGCACTGCTTCATGTCAGCTCCTCAGGGTGTTCAGGGAGAGCCTTCGTGGGACCAACTTATGACGATGCTCGATGCCTTTGAGCGCTGCGGGATAAAGGAAGTCACTCTGACCGGCGGCGAACCTTTGATCCGCAAAGATTTCTGGCAACTCGTTGATGCGATCTTAGACCGTAAAATGGTAATCGGCATGATATTTACTAATGGTCACCTTGTTAATGACATTTTTTTTGAAGAATTGGACAAGAGGGAGATCAATCCTTCGATGCAGTTCAGTTTCGATGGTGTCGGATACCATGATTGGCTAAGAGGTATACCCGGTGCTGAAGACAGGGTATATGAGGCCTGGAAAGGGTGCAGGGAGCGGGACCATAGGGTTTTCGCTGCGATGACTTTATTCAAAGATAACAGGGATTCCATCAGAGATACGGTTCTTACCCTGTCAAGTATGGGGGTGGAATCGCTTAAGATATGTAATGCTTATCCTCAGGGCGAATGGCTTAATTACAAAGATCATTATCTTACGCATGCCGAGGTTTATGAGACATTTCTTGAGTATATCCCGCATTTTATCGAAGACGGCAAGCCTATGACTCTCAACCTGGAAGGATTCTTTAACTATGACAAGAGCAAAGACAGGATCTTTACTTTCAGTGATAAGTGGGCTCCCGAAGAGGAATTTGGAAGGGTACTTATGTGCGGTCACGTGAGACGTGACATATATGTCAGTCCTCTGGGAAGTGTTTTGCCCTGCATGTCGATGGTGGGGACCCCTATAGAGGACAAATTCCCGAATATGCTGACTGTACCGCTCGAGGATATACTTGGCAATTCCTCGCTTTATATGGACATTGTCAATTTGAAAGTCAGTGATTTTATGGAACACAACCCTGAGTGTTCCGTTTGTGAGTATAAGAATATGTGCTGCGGTGGATGCAGGGCTATTGCGCTGCAGAAGTATCCAGACGATTATCTGGCTCCTGATCCTGTTTTGTGCGAATACTTCAAGGGTGGCTGGAGAGACAGACGGGACAGCTTACTGGCTTGTTTACAGGTACACTGAACAAATGTTATACTGAATGTATATCCAGATGGTACGGGAGGATATCCTTATGTTTAAGATCACGGACGAAGTAAGAGGCAAGCTCCTCAGTGCTAAGAATGAAGAAGAGATCAGGGCGGTCATTGCCGATAACGGAATTGAGGCCAGTGAAGAGGAAATAGAGCAGATAATCAAGGAAATCTCCGGTCTCAAAGATAAAGAGGAATTGTCACCCGAAGAACTTGATGCTATAGCGGGCGGCTGGAGAGACTGGTTTGAAGAAGGATGCTATTCTACTGTTGAACCTAACAGCTGGTGTGCATATTCAAGTGATAACTGTGCGGTCATCTATCATCATTACGATCATGGACCTGCAAGATCAAAGCGCTGTTGGAATTGTGGCGCCATAGTCTGCGAGTGGGGTTTGGAGAAGAAACCGGGTGAGTCTAAGTATTCCGTAAAGACAAGATGCCCTCAGTGCAAGGCATGGGGTTGGCTCCATTGATATAGCGGTGAAGTGAAGATTGATAGGGACTGATATTCTTATGGGGTGTCAGTCCCTTTTTGTTTACGGTTCTCCGGGATTCAGTGCTAAACAACAATCATCGATAGACCGGAAAAATCAGGTTGATGGTATTATGTGCAAAGCGATGTTTTCCCACAAGATACAACCACACTGAATCTGAAAATACAAGCCTTAGCAACACCACTCAAACTATACCTCTTTATTGCATTTTAGCCATTTTTGAGCAATAATATATTGTTTATATGTATCTTTTAAGGAAGGCTTTTATTAATATGGCAAGAATCGACAGCATTAATAAGGTTTTTGACCCCAACGAGGCGGAACCCAGGCTTTATGAAGGCTGGATGAATAAGGGATATTTCAAGCCCGACAGTGATGAGACGAAGAAACCGTTCTCCATTGTCATGCCGCCCCCGAATATTACGGGACAGCTTCATATGGGTCATGCGCTCGATAATACTCTGCAGGACATCCTGACGAGATATAAGAGAATGCAGGGCTTCAGCACACTGTGGCTGCCCGGCACGGACCACGCATCTATCGCTACCGAAGCGAAGATAGTTGAGGCTATGCGCAAGGAAGGTATCTTCAAGGAAGATATCGGCAGAGAGGCTTTCCTCGTAAGGGCGTGGGAGTGGAAGAAGCAGTACGGCGGAAGGATCGTTGAACAGCTGAAGAAACTGGGTTCTTCCTGTGACTGGTCAAGAGAGCGCTTTACGATGGATGAGGGTTGCTCTGAAGCCGTTAAGGAAGTTTTTGTTAAGTACTACAATCAGGGACTGATCTACAGGGGAGAGAGAATAATCAACTGGTGTCCTCATTGCCTTACTTCTATCTCAAATGCTGAGGTTGAATATGAGGACCAGGCAGGTCATTTCTGGCACCTGAGATATCCTCTTGAGGATGGAACAGGCTATGTTGAACTTGCTACGACGAGACCTGAGACACTCCTCGGAGATACGGCTGTTGCTGTTAATCCCAAGGATGACCGCTATAAGGATATGGTCGGCAAGATGCTGATCCTGCCTCTCGTGGGACGCCGCATTCCCGTTATTGCAGATGATTACGTTGATATCGAGTTCGGTACGGGTGTCGTTAAGATCACTCCTGCGCATGATCCGAACGACTTTGAGGTAGGTCTCAGACATAACCTTGATGTTATCAACGTCCTCACACCTGATGCGAAGATCACCGAGGATTATCCTAAGTATGCAGGTATGGACCGTTATGAGGCCCGCAAGATGATCGTTGAGGATCTCGAGGCAGGCGGATACCTGATCAAGGTCGAGGACTATAACCACAACGTCGGTACATGTTACCGCTGCGGAACCACTATCGAGCCGAGGGTATCACTCCAGTGGTTCGTTAAGATGGAGGAGCTGGCAAAGCCCGCTATCGAAGCTGTAAAGGACGGACGGACAAGATTTGTTCCCGAGAGATTTGATAAGAATTACTTTAACTGGATGAACGACATCAGAGACTGGTGTATCTCACGTCAGCTCTGGTGGGGTCACAGGATCCCCGCATTCTACTGCGATGACTGCGGCGAGATCGTTGTAACAAAGGACGAGACAGCAGTCTGCCCTAAGTGCGGCAAGTCCATGCGTCAGGATCCTGATACTCTCGATACATGGTTCTCATCTGCTCTGTGGCCTTTCTCCACAATGGGCTGGCCTGAGAAGACTTCTGATCTGGCACGTTACTATCCTACGGATACTCTCGTAACGGGTTACGATATCATCACTTTCTGGGTATCCAGAATGATGGTTGCCGGTATGGCACATATGGATGATGTACCGTTCCGTGACGTTCTCATCCACGGTCTTGTCAGAGACTCCCAGGGCAGAAAGATGAGTAAATCACTTGGCAATGGTATCGATCCGCTGGAGATAATCTCAAAGTATGGTGCCGATTCGCTGAGGTTTGCTCTTTGCACTGGAAATGCGCCGGGTAATGACCAGAGATTCCAGGAAGACAAGATCCTCATGGGAAGAAATCTCTCCAACAAGATCTGGAACGCCATGAGATTCGTTATCATGAATATGGAGGACGATGTTGATTTCAGTAGTGTTGATCCCTCCAGGTACACCATCGAGGACAAGTGGATACTTACCAAGCTCCACAACCTCGTTGATGAGGCAACTGTCAACATCGACAATTATGATTTCGGTGTTGCCCTCGCTAAGATTGTTGATTTCATCTGGGACATCTTCTGTGACTGGTATATCGAGATCGCCAAGAGCAGGCTGTTCGACAAGGAGTGTGAGACCAGACTTGAGGCACAGTATCTTCTGAACTATGTTCTCGGAACTGCCGTGAAGCTCCTGCATCCGTTCATGCCCTTCCTTACTGAGGAGGTCTATTCCAACCTTGTTCTTGACGGCAAGAGTGAGTCGATCATGATATCGTCATGGCCTTCCGCTTCAGATATTCCCGTATATGAAGCTGAGGCAGACATGATGGAGACTCTGATGGGTGCTGTCCGTTCTATACGTAATATAAGGACGGAGATGAATGTGCCGCCGTCACATAAGGCACATATCATTGTTGTGTCCAAGGATGAGAGAGTCCTTAAGATGTTCGAGGACGGAAAGGCTTTCCTCGAGAGGCTTGCTTCGGTGAGCAGTCTTGAGACAACAACAGACAAGACAGGCATACCTGAGACGGCTGTCGCTGCTATCTTTGATGGTGGTGAAGCGTATATCCCTCTTGAGGAACTCATCGACATCGAGAAGGAACTCGAACGTCTTGCCGGCGAGAAAGACAGACTTGCGGGTGAGATCAAGCGCTGTGAAGCAAAACTTGGCAACGAACAGTTCGTCAATAATGCTCCCGAGAAGGTCGTTAATGCCGAGCGCGAGAAGCTTGCCAAGTACAATGAGATGTACGCAGGCGTCGAAGAGAGGATCAAAGTCCTGTCCGGTAAATAATAAACTGGCGATATGAGTGATATAAGGAGGATGTAAATAATGGCATCTGGTTTTGAAGACAATGAGAAGATCAACAAGCTGCCACAGGAAGGCGTTCACTGCTTTCCTGCAAGCGCCAAGCAGATCAACGGCAGAAGGGTGATCACTGCGATACTGTTCGTAGTGTTTGCCTGCATCGCAATCTACGGATTTGCCAAGATGGGTTCGCTCCTGCCCGCCGCGATAATCGGTGCGATCGGTGCAGTCGTCGTGCTCCTGGTATTCATTCAGACATTCCTCATCGCGAAATTCAGAGTCGCAGTCGACTATAACGAGAAGAATGTTGTTCTCAGGTTCAGATACAGTACGATCAAGATTCCTTTCGAGAGCTTTGACGCAAGGGATGGCGAGCCCGATAAGGCCGAGCAGCTTATCGACAAGAACATGAGTGCCGAGAAAGCAATGTATCTCGTTCTCGACAACGTATTTGAGGATGCATGTTTCCAGACTTCCACAAGAGATCTGGCATCCAAGGAGGACTTCATGAAACTTCGTGAAGAGACTTTCGCGATCGCAGAGGCATATGGTGCACGCAACAGCGAGAATAAGGTCCGTTTCTGGAACGAGTCTGAGAAGGATACTGATATCGATGACGACGACATTGCTTCCATCGTTGAGGAGGCCAAGGCTGCTACAGGCGGCGGATGCAATGACATCATCGAAGAGCCTGAAGAAGAGGCGGAGACTCCTGATGAGGCCCCCGAGGCAGATACAGAAGCAGAATCAGATACTGAAGAAAAGACGGATGAGGAGTAATATGAATAAGTTTATCAGAAAAACAGTTTCATCAGCTTTGATCGTCGGCATGACAGTATCATGTATGACGGCTTGTACACAGACAGGGGAGACTCAGCAGTCTGAGACATCCCAGTCTGAGCAGACGCAGCAGACTGAGCAGTCACAGGAGACACAGCCTTCCGGTGACGTGAAGTATACGATCGACAATATCCGACAGTACGTTGTAGGTGTTGACGAGCCCGTTACACTGGAGGATGGAACACAGAGACCGCTTATAAACTTTGATAATGCAGCTACAACGCCGGCATTCCGTCCCGTTATGGACGAAGTTGATGCCAAGCTTGAGACATATGGATCGATCGGACGCGGCTATTCCATAAAATCAAACATCTCTACCGAGATATATGAGGATACCAGATACAAGGTGCTCGACTTTGTTAATGCAGATGATATGGAGTACACCTGTGTATTCGTTAACAACACCACTGACGGACTTAACAAGCTTGCTTCCGCACTTGTCGAGAGCCCCGATGATCTTGTTCTTGCTACCCGTATCGAGCACCATGCCAACGATCTGTCCTGGCGTGAGCGCTGCAAGGTCATCTATGCCGAGGTCGATGATCAGGGCCGTGTGAAGTATGATGATATTGAGCGTCTTCTCAATGAGAATCCCCAGGTAAAATATGTTACGGTAACAGCTGCATCTAATGTAACAGGTTATGTAACAGATGTTCACCGTGTTGCCAAGATGGCTCACGAACATGGTGCCAAGATCGTTGTTGACGGAGCTCAGATCGTAGCACACAGAGCTTTCTCTATGAAGGGCGATACCCCTGAAGAGAATATCGATTTTCTTGTATTCTCTGCACACAAGATGTATTCGCCCTATGGCGGCGGTGCTATCGTCGGTCTCACAGACGTTCTTAATGAACATATGCCTGAGTTTTACGGCGGCGGTATCGTTGATATCGTTTCTGACTACGATGTATCCTATAAGCCCGCACCTGCGCTCTACGAGGCAGGTTCACCCAACTACCCCGGTGTAGTAGGTCTCGGTGCTGCTATCGATGTTCTTAAGGAAGTTGGATTTGATTCTATCCAGGATCATGAGCAGGTTCTTATCCGCAGGATGATCGATGGTCTTCTGAAGCTTGATAATGTTATTGTTTACGGTGATACAGAGAATATAAGTGACAGGGTTGGAGTTGTTACGTTCAATTTCACTGATGCGAACTCTGCGATACTTGCGACAAAACTTACTGATCTTGGTCTCGCAACACGCCGTGGTGCTTTCTGCGCACATCCGTACGTGTGGAGACTGATGGGAATCTCTGATGAGGATGCCAAGACCTACGAGGGATGCGTAAGCTCCAAGACTCCCGGCATGATCCGTGTCAGCTTCGGTATCTATAATACTGAGGCGGAAGTTGACGAATTCCTGGAGTTGCTTAGTGAAGCTCTTATAGATATGCGCGAGAATTCACATCCGATAATCGGCGGTGACATCGACGATTATGAGGCGTTCCTGGAGGCTGATGCGAATCCGGCATTCTAACCGGTTTGCTGGTTAAAGTTAGTTGATATGAGAGACTGCACCGGAAGAAGGTGTGGTCTTTTCATTTATTTCCGGTCAGCCCGCGTACTTCCTCGGAAGTCAGGCGTCTAACTTCGCCGACCTTCATCGAACCCAGAACGATATTCATAAACCGTACCCTGCGAAGCTTGACAACGCGGTAACCAAGATACTCACACATCCTTCTGATCTGCCGGTTGAGCCCCTGATGGAGCACTATCCTGAACCGGCGTGACCCCAGGATCTCTACTTCACATGGCAGTGTTGTCTGACCAAGTATGGGGAGGCCTGACGACATCCGTTCCGCAAAATCAGCAGCTAAAGGCTTATCAACAGATACGATATACTCTTTCTCGTGATTATTCTCGGCACGAAGGAGGGTGTTAACGATATCACCGTTATTTGTCAGCAGTATCAGTCCTGATGAATTCTTATCGAGACGGCCGACAGGGAAGATGCGTTCAGGGTATCCGATGTAGTCGATGATGTTGGAGGGGTCTCTGGTATCAGTCGTACACGTAACACCGAGAGGCTTGTAAAATGCCAGATAGATATCATCGGAATGGGGAAGGACCTTCTTACCGTCAAGTTCGACCACATCTCCGGGGAAAACAACAGAACCAAGCTCTGCCACGGTACCGTTGATAACGACACGCCCTTCAGATATCAGTTTATCGGCGCCGCGTCTGGAACAGGACCCCGACCCGCTCAGATATTTATTTATCCTGATGCCTTCTGACGATCCACGATCGCTGTTATTTCCAGGCATCGTAGGATTCCGCCTTTGTCAGGGTAAACCTGAATGTGGTTCCTTCACCGTAGGTGCTGTCAACCGTGATGTCCTCGCCCATATAGTTCAGAAGCTCTTTCGCGATGGAGAGTCCGAGGCCCGATCCCTTCTTGCCGCGTGCACGGTCAGCCTTGAAGAAACGGTCGAAGATATGATTGATATCGTATTCGTGTATGCCCTGACCTGTATCAGCGACTGAGATATTGACCTTGTTGGAACTCTCGATGAAGTCGGAATAGATAGTGACCGAACCTCCTTCGGGGGTGTATTTCTTGGCATTGTCCAGAAGGATTATCAGTACCTGTTCAACACGGTCCGGGTTGCCCATAACGGTAGGGAGCCTGCCGGAATTGAACTTGACTTTGAAGTTGATGCCGGACTCCTTCATGATAGGACGGAACTTGGTCTCCAGGTCCTCCAGCAACGTGTTGATATCGAAAGGGAAACTCTTGAAAGCAACTGCTCTGGACTGCAGCTTGGAAAGTTCCAGCATGTCATCGATCAGTCTGGACAGACGCATTGTCTCGTTGAGTATGATGTTGTAGTAACGAAGCTTGTCTTCCTCCTTCTTGACCATTCCGTCAGCAAGAGGCTCGATCAGACCTCGCAGAGTCTGAAGGGGAGTGCGGAGCTCGTGTGAGATGTTGGATACATAATCACGTCTCGTTCTCTCAAGCTTCTGCTCGTCGTAGATATCACGGAAGAATCCGATGGCACCAACGCACTTGCCGTCCTGATCCAGCTTCGGAACGATGTTGGACAGATACGCATATTCGGGACCTTCCACTGTGCGCTGCTTGTTCTGACCGTCAGCGATACACTCGTCAAAGTCATTCCATATCTCATCGAAAGGTATCAGCTGGAGTCTCTCGGTAAACAGATTGCTTATGTGCGCGTTGGAGAATATTGTCCTGGCCTCGTTGTTGACAACGATTGGGACTGCACGCTGGTCAACAACAACGATTCCCTCAGATATGACATTAAAGATATCCTCGAGTCTGTTACGCTCGATCGTAAGCTCGTTGATGGATTCCGAGAGCCTGTCGGCAAGTATGTTGAACGAAGCGCCAAGCTCTCCGATCTCGCCTTTGTGTGTCTCGTCAGCACGGATCGACAGGTTGCCCTGACCGAACTGCTTTGCAACCTCATTGATGTTCTGGATAGGGAGGATGATCTGGTTTACCATGATATACGAGGGAATGAGCATCGCCATAGCGGCAAGAAGAGTGGACAGGGCGAGGATGTTGATGAATGCTGTGATTACCTCGTCAAAGTCCTTTACGGTGGATATAGTACAGATGTACAGGGGCTCACTGTCAATATCGAGCATACAGCGCGTGATGAGTATCTTCTCTCCGCTTTGAGTTGAATTTATCAGTACATAATAGACTTCACGGGAATTCTGATCGCTGAGAGGAGAACCTTTGATATAGTCAAGTGCCAGATCCACCTGTTCTCTGCTCAGGACCATTCTCTTGCTGGAGGTCATATCTACAACATTTGCATCCTTGTCAAGCAGGAACACGTCTTTGTTCGTCATGAATGAAGAGTCGAAGATCATTCTTCTGAACTGTTCATCCGTGATTATCGACGGCGTGGTATGGATCGCCTCGTAAATTCCTTCCGTCTGTTCGACAGTCCTCTGAACCTCGTTATTAATGGTAACGTTACGGCCTGCGAGAAGGAATGCAACCAGTGTGAGAAAGGTTGATGCCACCAGTGCACCGATCACCAGCGTCATGGTTCTTCTCAGAAGCGTGCTTTGAAACATTACAGAACCTCAAACTTGTATCCGACACCGTAAACAGTCTGAATATTCCACCTTGCTCCGTCAACATTTACTTTCTGACGGATCCTCTTGATATGAGTATCGACAGTCCTTGCATCGCCCTGATAGCTCTCTCCCCAGATGGCAGTGATTATCTGCTCGCGGTTATAGACCTGTCCGGGATGGGAAGCAAGGAAGTGCAGTATCTCGACCTCCTTGGGTGTAAAGGGGATGATGTCGTCCTTGATCTTTACAACGTAATTGCTGACATTGATCTCCAGATCGTAGAACTTAAGTATCGACGAATTGTCGCCTGAATCGCCGATCCTTCTCAGGACCACCTTAATCCTGGCGATTACTTCACGGGGAGAGAATGGCTTAACGATATAATCGTCAGCTCCAAGCTCCAGACCCAGGATCCTGTCGATCTCGTCACCCTTGGCAGACAGGAAGATAATGGGCGTAGTAATGGTCTTGCGTGCTTCCTTACATACATCGATGCCGCTCATCTCAGGCATCATGATATCGAGCAGGATAAGATCCGGATTTGTCGTAAGAATGAGGTTAAGGGCCTCAGCTCCATCGTAAGCGTCTGAATGAGTAAAATTCTCGTTGTCAAAATACAGAGCCAGTGACTCGTGAACGACCGGATCATCGTCACATATAAGAATATGCGGTGAAGACATTCTCAATTCCCCCTCGAAAAACGCATTTTAATCATTATAACTTATTTCGCGACACAATTGCATATAAAAACTTTCTCAATACTCTAAATGTTGTATTTTTTGCTACTGTTGTAATTTTCCGCAAATGAATTAAAATATACTAGTTACTTATAACAAAAGTGATTCACACAATATGGAGGTGGGTTGAATGATCAACAGCAAAAAGATCTTGGCCGTTGTACTTGCAGGTACACTCGCTCTGTCCTGTGCAGCATGTACTTCGATCAATAAAGAAGACGTCATCGATGCAGCTGAATCGTTCGCTAAGGCAGTTGCAGCGCTTGATGGCAAGAAGATGCTGAAGCAGATCGACGACATCAAGGATTCCAAGGCTGACCAGATCAAGAACAAGCTCAGCATGTCTGATCTTGATCCCGATGAGGCTGCGGTTAAGAAGGCTATAGCAGACACCATTACTTATGAGGTGGATGAGGACTCTGTGCAGGCCGGCAAGAGCAATGACGAAGCTACCGTAGATGTTGTTTTTACGATGGTTGATTATGCAAAGGTCCTTACGGATGACATTACCACAAAGGACGATATGATCGATGCTATCAAGGACAGCAAGAAGACAAAGGAGTATGAGGTTACTTTCGAACTCGTAGCTGACGACGGAGACTGGCTTATTGCTGAGGATACACTGGGAGAACTCGGTTCCCTCTACGATTTCCTTGATTATGAGCTGAGCATCGGCGGTGCAAGCGGCAACGTTATCGATATGATCGACCACACAAGCTGGTGGATGAGCGGTGTTGACGATAACTACACAAACGCTACATATATCGAGTTTGACGTATGGTTCACGGATAACCCGAACGTCAGCGTTTACTATACAGTAGATAAGGACGGTTCCCAGGTATATCAGAGCGACGTTCAGACATTCAGCGGATCTTATTTCGAGGCTAAGTATTCCGATGAACAGAATGCCCAGATGAATAATGGCTATATTGCTGCAGGCACATACAAGATCGTTGTATTTACAGCAGACGGAACACAGATCGCAGATGGCAGCACTACAGTAACAGTTGATGCTACTACTCCTACAACGACCACATCCGGCAGCGACACTTCAACAGAGTTCTACACGATCCATGACGGCTCTTTCGCTGACATCAAGGAGATCGGCTGGTGGGATTACGGTGTCGATGATGACGGTGACGGTGAGAACGATCACGGTTCTATGGCACAGGATGGTGTTTACTGCATCGATACAGAGATCATCGCATTCTCCATCGAGCTGAATAAGGAAGCAGATGATATCTATTACGCTTACTACTTCCTGCCGGGTGAGGATGTCGATGCTTCCAACATTGACTACTCCAATCCTACATTCGCAGATACTATTTCTGCAACATCTTACGGCAACGGTACGATCTACTATAACATCGACTATGAGCCCGACAAGATGGAAGTAGGTACTTACGTGCTCGTTATCGCTAAGGATGCAGGCAGTGTCAGCAATCCTTACGTAACAGCTGTATGTTCAGTAATCTCTTCACCTTCTTCCGAGTTCATCAACTGATGACGGAGACGGAATAAAACAGCAAGAGGGCTCCTTCCTTCGGGGAGGAGTTCTTTATTATTACGGATGTTTGGGTTATAATCACTTTCTATGGTAAATAGGTTAGGAAATCTGATAACTAGAATAAGTGCGATATTGCTGACTGCTGTTATGGCGGTCAGTGCGGCGGGCTGCGACTCTATTCTCGAGAGCATGGCGGTAAATAAGATCGAGTCGATGGTAAATGACACGTTCAGTGAGTTTTTCGACGGGGGATGCAAGGCTGACCTTAATTCCTCAGCTGCAGATCCGTATGATGTCTCGGAATATATCCAGGAACAGATGGATCTGTACAGATATGGTCTCAGCAAGGCGAAGTTTAAACTGCTGGAGACAACCGTCAAGCAGAACAGGGAGTCAGGCAAGTGCAAGATAAAGTTCAGCAAGGTTCCGGATTATGATTCCCTTGATCTGTGGATAGCCACAGCCGGTGATTATGAGGAAGCCATCAGCGGGTGCAAGACAAAGTCATATACAGTTACGCTGAAAGTAACCTTGAACGACAACGGTGACTGGGTGTTTCAGGATCTGACGCCGTTCTTTGATCTGTTCCTGGCACCATTTGCCGACAGATGTATCCTTGATGATGACGGAAAGCCTGTCAACATCACTTCACGCTATGTGGAATCCTTTCTTGTGGAGAGTGTCTGGTACGACCCGATGATGTCGAATCCTCTTAAGGATAACGTGCGGGTGGCTCCGGATACGCTTACTAACGTCGTATATTTTAACGAGTGTATGAATATGCCTCTTACGGCAAAGCTTTATAAGGACAACGATCAGCTCTGTGAGAAAACGGTTGAACTTGCGGACAGGAATTTCGCGTCATTCAGTTTTTATTCCGAAATGGATATGGGCAGTAAACTGTTCGGTCCCGGGTCATACCGGATAAAGTTCTATATGGATGACAGGCTTCTTACAGAGTCTCCTGATATTGTGGTGAGATAAGATGTTCGTTGCTGATAAGTGGAAGGATTTTGAAGTTATAAGCTGCTCCCGTGGTGAGAAATACGAACGGTGGGGCGATATATACCTCAGAAGACCGGATCCGCAGGCCATCTGGCCTATAGATGATTTTGAGAAGATATGTAAGCCTCATGCGGTCTACAGCAGGTCATCAAGCGGAGGCGGTTCCTGGACAAAGCTCAAGTCAATGCCCTCCACATGGAAGATCGGCTATAACTCCCTGGGCAGGGAACTGACCTTTATTATCGAACCTACATCATTTAAGCATACGGGGCTTTTCCCCGAGCAGGCTGCCAACTGGGATTACTGCGGAAGGCTGATCGATCAGGCTGTGCGGGCGGGACGTAAGGATATCAGGATCCTCAATCTGTTCGCATATACCGGTGGTGCTACTGTTGCAGCTTCCGCACATGGTGCTGCAGAGGTCGTTCACGTTGACGCATCGAAAGGCATGATTGCCCGGGCGAAAGAGAACGTTGCTGCTTCAGGGCTTTCGGATAACTATATCAGATTTATTGCCGAGGACTGTCAGAAGTTCGTGGAGCGCGAGATAAGACGGGGGCGCAGATATGACGGCATCATCATGGATCCGCCTGCATACGGCAGAGGACCGTCAGGTGAACTGTGGAAACTGGAAGACTCTATATTTGAGTTTGTATCGCGTGCAGGTCTTCTCCTGTCTGATGATCCGCTGTTTTTCCTGATCAGCTGTTATGCAACCGAGATCACGGGTGAGGCTGTGGCCCAGGTGGCAAAGCTGGCACTTCCTTCCGGCAATGTTGAGTGTGGTGAGCTCGGACTTCCCGTAATCCGCCACGATATCTGCCTGCCCTGCGGATATGTTACCAGATGGAGTCCCTTCTGATGGATATCCTGTATGAAGATAATCACATCATCGCAGCCGTAAAGCCCTCCGGCGTTCTGTCACAGGGGGATTCAACCGGCGATCCGGATATGCTCACTCTCCTGAAGGAATACATAAAGGTAAAATACAGTAAACCCGGCAATGTCTATCTCGGGCTCGTTCACAGGCTTGACCGTCCTGTATCGGGTGTTATGGTGTTCGCCAGAACATCCAAGGCGGCTGCGAGGCTGTCGGAGCAGATAAGGACTCACAAGGTTGAGAAGAATTACGTTGCAGTTATCAGAGGACATTTTGGAAACAGCGGAGGGAAGCTTGTATCATACATAGCAAAGGACGGGCAGACAAATAAGGTGACTGTATACGACAGCGAGACAGCAGGTGCGAAGTATGCCGAGCTCGATTACAGTGTTCTGGGAGAAGAGGATGATATGTCCCTTGTGGATGTATCCCTTAAGACGGGCAGAAGCCACCAGATACGGGCGCAGTTTGCCCACATCGGACATCCGCTGTATGGCGATGTCAAATACGGCTCAGGCCGCTCTGAGGGCGATCTGGCGCTGTTCTGTAATAAGATGACCATCGATCATCCCGTAAAGGGTGACAGGATGAGCTTCACGGCACCTTTGCCGGACAAATACCCGTTTAACATTTTTAAAGATATGGAGGAATAAAACTGATGAGGATCGAATACAACGTACAGGAACCAAAGTCTTACTACAAAGAGATAATAAGCGTTGCAATGAGCTCCAAGAAGCTCTTTAAGAACCCTGAGTACAAGGTGCCAAAGTGCTTCCCTCAGTACATTGCCCTTACTGCTGCAGGCGCAGTCGTTATGGCGGCACTCTTTCTGCTGGGGATCTTCAGAGGTTTTGATGTCCTGATCATTATCGGAATCGTTGTGGGTGCTTTGGATGTTGCAGTCGGACTCATGCTGATCTCTATCATGTTCCGTACCCTCAAAAAGCTTATGAGCATTGATAAGACCGCCCTGATAATGGATGAGAACGGTGTTGCTGCGGAGAATACGGGTTTCGCCGGAAGTCTCAAGTGGGAGCAGGTGGCTTTCGTGAGGGAGTTTGACGAATGTATCTGCTTCTTCCCGAAGACCATGGAGGATAAGATAATGGTTTTCGCGCATAAGAAGAGCAGGAATGAGATCGTAGGATTCCTCGATGACAACAGGATCCAGATAAAAAGATATCTCAAATAATACCTGATATTTGCAAGTTGTGCGCCGGATCCTGCAATGTATTCCGATTTCAGGATTTTTTTTGTGCAATAATGTAGTATCTCATCAGATGAAAGGAGCATGACAAGATGAATGTAAAAATGATGCTTGATCCTGAAGATCCGATGAGAAAGAGTCTGGAAGAACTGGGAATAAGGGACGATCCTGACTCCCGATACGTGATCAGCCTCCAGGGCAGCGGCGTGAACTATATTCCCGTACGCCGCGAGGATCAGCAGTTTTTCATCGATGTAAAGGAGATCATATTCATCGAAAGCATGGGCCACGACATCCTGATCCATACGGCAGACGGTACGTACAACTCAGGTGACAGGCTCAAGGCGCTGGAACAGGTCCTGCCGGCGGACAGGTTCCTCAGGGTGAGCAATTCCTCCATCGTCAATCTGAAGAAGATAAAGCGCATTGAATCATCAATCATGCAGAAATTCATCCTCCACATGACATCCGGCGCCAAGGTCGATGTCACCAGGAGCTACTACTACATCTTTAGGGACAGATTAGGAATCTGAGGGAGGATAATATTATGTTTGCGATCATTGTGATAATGGGTTTTATAAGTGTACTCATGTTTGCTGTGCCAGTGTTTATTGTTTACAAGATCATCTATGACAGACACATGAATAAAGCACTGGAACAGGGTAAGGCAACCGGACGTAAATGGCTGGCCCCGGGGGTTGTGTTCATCGGCGTTCTGGCAATTATGATGATAGGTCTGATCTTTGTGACCGCTGCATTCGGGGCACTGGTCTTTGTCAGAGATTCGAGAACCACTGAGTATTCAGAGCAGCAGGAAGGCATCGTCATAGAAGTCAGCGATTCAGTGAACTATGTTCCTGACGGCGGGGAATATGAGCTTGTTCAGGAAGGTCAGGATCAGGGTGTTGATTTTGATCTGTATAAAAGCATATCTGCAGACGGCAGCATCAGATATCTGATCATAGCGCACTATGCGTGTGATTCCGCCGGCATGAATGAGATAGAATGCGGGTATAACACGGAATTCGGCGGGACGCGCGCAGCGCGCAGTTATCCGGTAGCGCATGCCGACCCCGATATCTGCATGATGGCAGAGATTCCGGACAGCGAGTATCATCCGGGCAATATCGTACTTAAGATATCTTCGGGAAGCCATGTGACAGAGATAAATCTGGATATCTGAGATTTTCGCGGGGTTTATAATATGTCTGATAAAGCAAAATGTATTTTGTTTGTGTCTTTGTATGCCTTTTTTATGGCAGCCTGCAAGATCTTTCTTGACCGGCTTCCGCCTGATTCGCTTATCAGAGGATATATCAAGCTTCCACCTTACATAGTTCTCGGGATCCTGGCGCTTATCCTGTTCAGAGAGGACTATAAGAAAGGTCTTGTCCTGTGGAAGGAACATCCCGTGAAGAATGTCCTTTTTACCGCAGGTCTTATTATCGCCAAACCTGTACTGGCAACAATTGCCAGCATTCCTGGAGCTCTCATGTATCCGGAGGCTGAGACGATCAATGATACTTTCATCACCGGGGCCATTGAAGTTCTTGATCCGGTGCTGATAATACTGTCAATGGGCATCCTGGGACCCATTGTTGAGGAAACTGTGTTCCGGCTTGCTGCAATCGGCAAACTGTCATCCCGTGTTCCGGCAGTAATCTCGGTAATCCTGTCATCTTTGCTGTTCATGGTTATCCACATTCATGCGTTTACAGTTCAGGAATTTGTCATGAATCTCGATAAGCTGACAACTGGTCTGCTGTTCGGAACGGCCCTTATATCAACACGCAATATCACTGTTTCCACCGCTGTACACATTCTTAATAACACTTTTGGCCTTTTGCTGATAATGCTTATGCAGGGTTAAGGCCTATGAGCTGGTGTATAATGAATGCATGATCGAATGGATTAGCGCGAATTGGGGAACCATCCTTGTGGTCTCGATAATAGTGGTGGCAGTTATAATTGCCATCATCGTTATTATCCGTGATCACAGAAATGGCGGTTGTTCCTGCGGTACAGGGGGCTGCACCGGCTGTTCAGGGTGTCATTCGGCGGGAGATTGCAAGAAAAGGTGAAAAAGGAACCGTCCCTATTTCACCCTTTTATTATTTACAAACTTTCGTTACAATAATCTTATGCGATTCGGAGGTAATAACATATGAGCGAAGGTGTTAAGTATAAGAGAGTTCTGCTGAAGATCTCCGGCGAGGCGCTTGCCGGCGAGAAGAAGTTCGGTATCAATGATACAGTGCTTAAGGAGATATCCTCCAACATCAAGAAGATGAGTGATCTCGGTGTTGAAGTCGGAATCGTTGTCGGAGGCGGCAACTTCTGGAGAGGCAGGTCTTCTGAACAGATGGACAGAGTCGTTGCTGACCATATGGGAATGCTCGCGACATTGATGAACGCTCTGGCACTGTCTGATGCCCTCGAGCAGCAGGGTGCGGTAACAAGAGTCCTGTCAGCTATTGAAGTAAGACAGATGTGCGAGATGTATATCAGGAAGAGAGCGGTGAGACACCTGGAGAAGGGAAGGATCGTTATCTTTGCCTGTGGAACGGGTAATCCTTATTTCTCAACAGATACGGGTGCTGCCCTGAGAGCTACCGAGATCGGTGCAGACGTTTTCCTCAAGGCCACTATGGTTGACGGAGTATATGACAAGGATCCCAAGGTCTATCCTGATGCCGTAAGGTACGAGAAGGTATCGCATGATGAGGTCCTGAGGCTCAACCTTAAGGTTATGGACGCGACGGCAGCGGCTCTTTGCCGTGACAATAACACCAAGATACTTGTTTTCTCCATGGAGGATCCCGAGAACATCGTAAGGATCGCCAGGGGAGAGAAGCTGGGAACTCTTGTCGAATGACACTGATTAATAAATAAAAGGAGATATTACCATGATCGAGATTACATCAAAGGATTATGACCAGGTTGAAGCAAAGATGCAGAAGGCTATCGATAACCTTCATGAGAATCTCAATGCTATCAGGGCGGGCCGTGCCAATCCGCACGTTCTCGACAGGATCACAGTTGATTACTATGGTGCTCCGTCACCTCTCAATGCCGTGGCGAACATTCAGGTTCCTGAGGCAAGAATGATCACTCTGGCACCCTGGGATCCTTCAATGCTCAGAGAGATAGAGAGAGCGATCCAGGCTTCCGATCTTGGTATCACGCCTACAAACGACGGTAAGATCATAAGACTGGTATTCCCGATCCTCACAGAGGAAAGACGTAAGGAACTTACGAAGCAGGTTAAGGTTTACGGCGAGGAGACGAAAGTCGTTATAAGGAATAACCGCCGTGAATTCATTGATAAGATGAGAGCTGCCAACAAGAAGAAGGAGCTCACTGATGACCTGCTCAAGGAATATGAGGAGAAGGTTCAGAAGATCACAGATAAGTTCACCAAGGAAGTCGATAACGTCTGTGACAAGAAGAATGCTGAACTGATGGAGATCTGATGGGCAATAAAGAAGACAGATTCAACAGACCGGATCTTAAGATTCCGGTGTCTCTCGGTGTCATTATGGACGGCAACGGAAGGTGGGCCAAGAAGAGACATCTTCCTAGATCAGCAGGACATAAGGCGGGTGGAGACAGTTTATATGAACTTTGCAAAAACTGCGGTTACTACGGTGTAAAGTATCTGACAGTTTATGCTTTCTCAACTGAGAATTGGTCGAGACCGGAAGCCGAGATAAGTGCTCTGATGAAGCTCTTTGTGGAATCTTTCGATAAGTATGATCCCGAGCTTGAGAAATATGGCATCAGGCTGCGCTTTTCCGGTGATATCAGTGCAATGCCGGAGAATATTCAGAAAGTATGCAGAAGGGCAGAGGAAAGATCCGCAGGAAGGACAAATCTGCAGCTTATAATCGCATTGAATTACGGGGGAAGACGTGAGATCGCCACAGCAGCCAGGAAACTTGCGGAGAGCTGCGTAAAAGGCGATATAAAGCCGGAAGACATTACAGAAGAGATGATGTCTTCCAATATGTATCTCCCCGATGTCCCTGATCCGGATCTGATAATCAGACCCAGCGGAGAGATGAGGATCTCCAACTTCCTTTTGTGGGAGTGCGCATATTCCGAGCTGTGGGTATCTGATGTATTGTGGCCTGATTTCGGATTCGATGAGCTTACAAGGGCTTTCGAGGACTATACGAAGAGAGACAGAAGGTTCGGAGGACTCAGTAAAGTTGACTCTGACTCTCCGGAGGACAGTAAATGAAGCAGAGAGTCATTACCGGCATTCTCTTTACTGTCGGAATAGTAGCATTTATACTTCCGTCATTATGGTGGCCTCTGATCACGGTGATCTTCGCGTGCCTTGTTGGCGGTGTCTCCATTTATGAGCTGAATAAGGCCTTCAGGACAGGCGGCATGAGACCTAACCTGCCTCTTATGATAATCGGTGGCCTGATCTCCCCTTTGCTTGCGGTTACATCGTATTTCTGCAAGTGGAGCATAATGGAGGCCCTGTCGATGTATCTGCTCATAACCGGTACGGTATGTCTGGCGTCGTGTGTGATCCCTTCGATCATACATACTGAGGGTGACGGTCTTCTGAAAGACGGCGTCATAACCGCAGCGGTTATCTTCTATTGTACTTTCCCGCTTTACTGTCTTATGACGGGCATGCTTCTTGTCCCCAACGGCTGGTATTACATGGTGTGCGGGCTGTGTGCATCCTGGATATCCGACACGTTTGCTTATTTTGTAGGTGTTACGATCGGAAAGCACAAGATCGTTCCTCACATCTCTCCCAAGAAGACGTGGGAAGGCTGTATCGGCGGAGCTGTTGGCTGTGCGGTTGTAGTTATGCTGTATTTTGATCTGGTGGTCTATAAGCTGGATAATCTCAATGTCAACATTATCCTGTTCTCGGTTATCACTTTTGTGCTTGGATTCGCGATATCCGCAATGTCACAGATCGGCGACTGGCTTGCATCTCTCATAAAGAGACGGGTAGGCATCAAGGACTATGGCAATATCTTTCCGGGGCACGGCGGAATGCTTGACAGGTTTGACAGTGCGTTCTTCACGCTCCCTCTTGGAATGATGATCGCGATTTTTGCTCAACTTTTCTTTAATTAATATATAATTGTTCTATGCGCTATTTATCTATCTTAGGTTGTACAGGTTCTATAGGTACGCAGACTTTGGAAGTCTGCCGTAATAATCCCGGTGATTTCAAGGTCGTGGGCTTGTCCTGCGGCTCGAATACCGGTCTGTTGCTTGATCAGATCCTGGAGTTCAGACCGGTTCTGGCGGCAGTGTCTGATGAGGTTAAGGCTGAAGAACTCAGAAGGATACTCAAGGAAGAACACAAGGATATCACTACTGAGGTAATAACCGGCAGCGGCTGTAACATTACCGTTGCCACGATGGACGAGTGTGACACGGTAGTCGGTGCCATGGTGGGCATCGCAGGTCTTGAGCCCACATACCGCGCCATCCTGAAGGGTAAGGATATTGCTCTTGCCAATAAGGAGACTCTGGTAACGGGTGGCGAAGTGATAATGCCTCTCGTAGCGCCTCCTGACAGGGAAGGGGTCCATCTTCTTCCTGTTGATTCAGAACACTGCGCTATATGGCAGTGTCTGTGGGGTGAGAGACGTGAGAATCTTGACAGGATACTCATTACTGCTTCGGGCGGTCCGTTCAGGGGCAGATCCAGGCAGGAACTTGAGGGTGTTACCCTCAGTCAGGCTCTGAATCATCCGACCTGGAAGATGGGCGGCAAGATAACGATAGATTCAGCCACGATGATGAATAAGGGCCTCGAAGTCATTGAGGCAAGACACCTGTTCTCGGTGACTCCCGACAGGATCGATGTAGTAGTGCATCCGCAGAGCGTTATCCATTCCATGATCAGAATGAGGGACGGATCTGTTCTGGCGCAGATGGGAAAGCCCTCGATGATCCTGCCGATAATGGTCGCTCTGTACTATCCGGACAGGGGACCGGAGCTTATTGAGGATTTTGACCCGTTTGCTGCCGGCATTAACAACCTTACTTTCGAGAGGTGTGATACCGATGTGTTCGGACTCCTTAAACTGGCTTATGAGGTCGGTACAGCAGGAGGTCTCCTTCCAACGGTGATGAACGCGGCCAACGAAGTGGCTGTAGGCAGGTTCCTCAAGGACGAGATCGGTTTCCTTGATATCGAGCGGGTTGTTAAGGGCGTCTGTGACAAGATGAGCGGCATCTCCGATGGGATGAGCATTGACAGCATTCTTGCCTGTGACAGAGAGGCGAGACAGATTGCAGAAGGATTCATAAGGGGTTTGTGATATGTCGTTGAGCGTGTGGAGCATTCTTGTCGTAATCCTGCTTCTTGGCGTGCTCGTAACGATCCATGAACTCGGTCATTACTGGGTGGCAAGCCTCCTTGGGATCAAGGCCTATGAAGTATCGATCTTTGTGGGACCGAAGCTGTTCAGCTGGACTCATAAAGACTGTGAATTCTCCATAAGATGCATTCCTTTCGGGGCGTATGTAAGATTTACCGAGATTGACGATAACGGCAATCCCGTCGAAAGCGATGACCCGGATCTCCTTGTCAACCAGAAGCGCTGGAAGAGACTGATAGTTGCGCTTGCAGGCCCCGTCATGAACATAATACTGGCGATAATCGTGCTTACAGTGATGTACACCGTATCGCCATTCAATTCACTTGATGTGGCGCCCCCGTTTGAAGGCTCCCAGATGGCGGAGCAGCAGTACGGTCTTGGCGATACCATACTGGAGATCAACGGCCACAGGGTTTTTACATATCTTGATTTTTACTATGAGATGGATACGCTGGCAGATCCCCTTGAACCTATGACTGTAAAGCTCAGATCAAAGCAGTCAGGGGACACCTATGAACTCACACTGACTCCTGTTATAGGCAAGCGTCCTATGATCGGTATCGTGACATACCAGGGAGAGGGTATCACGTACAAATACAACGGCTGGGAGATCGCCGACGTTGATGAGAACCAGAACGGGGGCAATCCTGTCCTGAAGGTTGGTGACTACCTGACACATGTTAACGGAAAGAGCGTCCTCGATGAGGATTTCTACAGTTACCTTGATACACTGGGTGACGGTGATACGCTCCATCTTACATATGTCCGCAACGGAGAGATACGTGAGGATGACATCACATACACAACAATGCAGTATACAAATGACAGGGGTATCCGCTGTTATTCGTACAAGGTTGATTCCGTGAAGGGATTCTTTATGGCATTCTCTTATGCTGTCAAGATGCCGGTTACTGTAGCTACGATGTCTGTTAAAGCGATAGGAGAGGTATTCCGGGGCCGCGAGAAAGTGTACAACATGGTTTCCGGTCCTGTTGGCGTTACGACGATCGTGTCGGATGTTGTTGACGATGTGGACGATCCAGTAGGAGATAAGGTGTATTACGTATTTCTTCTGCTTGCAGTAATATCTATTGGGCTGGCTTTTACGAACCTTCTTCCCATACCGGGACTCGACGGCATTCAGATACTTCTCATAATCGTTGAGATGGTGATGGGCAGGCCATTATCCAAGCGAGCCGAGAATGTTCTTAATGTTGTGGGATTTGTAATGCTTATGTGCCTTGTGATCTTTGCCCTGGCTTCGGATATCATAAGGATAATCATTGAACGGTAAAGCGGTAAATATGGAACATGTCCGTTAATGCGGACATGACTTCTGATAATATTTGTGCAATGGAGGTTTTGTATGACAAGACAGGTTAATGTTGGCGGCGTAACGATCGGCGGCGGTGCTCCCGTGAGGATCCAGTCGATGAATAATACCAAGACGGCAGACGTAAAAGCCACGCTTGATCAGATAAGCAGGCTCAGGGATGCCGGATGTGATATAACCAGAGTTGCCATACCTGATATGGAGGCAGCAGCGGCGCTTAAGGAGATAACTGCATCTTCACCATTGCCGGTTGTTGCCGACATTCATTTTGATTACAGGCTTGCCATAGAAGCAGTTAAGAACGGTGCAGCCAAGATTAGGATCAATCCGGGCAATATCGGAGGCGCAGAGAATGTTGCCAAGGTCGTGGCTGCCTGCAAGGAGAGGGGAATTCCCATCAGGGTAGGGGTCAATTCCGGTTCCTGCGAGAGAGAACTTGTTGACAAGTACGGCGGTGTGTGTGCACAGGCTTTGTGCGAGAGTGCAAGAGGTGCAGTAAAACTCCTCGAAGACAGGGACTTTAATGATATTGTCATAAGTATCAAGTCATCAAGCCCAAGACTCACCATTGAGACTTACAGGACTCTGGCATCAGAATGTGATTATCCGCTTCATGTCGGCGTTACAGAGGCAGGTACTCTGAGGGAGGGTGTCATAAAGTCAGCTGTTGGCATCGGCGCTCTGCTGGCCGAGGGAATAGGCGATACCATAAGGGTATCTCTGACTGATGATCCCACGGAAGAGGTATATGCTGCCATTGCCATTCTGAAGGCCCTGGGACTTAAGACAGGCGGTATCGATTTTGTATCCTGTCCGACATGCGGCAGGACACAGGTTCCTCTTATAGAACTCGCATCCAAGGTGGAAGACAGGATCAGATCCCTGCCGTACAACCTTAAGGTAGCTGTTATGGGATGTCCCGTAAACGGCCCCGGAGAAGCGCGAGAAGCCGATATTGGTCTTGCGGGCGGCAAGGATACATTCCTAATGTTCAAGAAGGGTAAACCCTGCGGCAATATCATTGCCAGGGACATTGACTCGGCTGTCGAGGAATTTGTAAATGAGGTAATCAAAGTTGGAGAAGAAGCAGGTAAGACTTGTTGATCTGTTTGCTAACTACCCCGATGATACGCTGAATGGTATCGGGGATCTTATAGTAGACCGTCTTGATTTCTATGATGACAGGATAGTTCTGTCTGTCAGCGGATATCCCGATATGGATGATGACAATTCCCTCCGAAGGTTCTATGCCTATCTCAGGGAACGTCTTGATACGGGAGTTATGATCAAGTTTACTGATTTTGACCGTGAGTACTCATATTTTGATGAGATCAAGCGTAAGGTCAGAGATTATGTTGTCTCGAGGATCGAGGGTTCCGGCTGTTCTGAATCAGGGTTCGCTGATGCCATGGACTATAAGATGGAGAACGGGATCCTGTTCATACTTTGTCCGAACACATTGAAGATCATGTTCGCAGATGAGCGATCAAGGGAGGTATTCTCAAGGACCGCCGCAGGTGTATGGAGTGAGATACTTAACATCAGGGATCTTGAGCATATGTTCATCGTTGAAGAAAGCGGTGATGAAGATCTTCCAGAAGAACGTGATTACTACGAAGAGGCAATGGATATACTTGAGCGTCAGGCTCAGCAGACCAATGAGAAAGCGGACAGCAGGGATAAGGAGACAGGGAAGGATAAGACAAAGAAGCCGGTACCTACCGGAGATACATGGGCAGAGAAGGCAAAATCCATCCAGAAAGAAATCAAACACGAGCAGAAGAGTTTTAAGCGCAATATCACCGAAGGCAAGGTTTTCGGACGTGTTACCGCGAATGTCCCTATGAGGGATATCGACCAGATCGAGATGGGTGCCGGCACTGTCAATATTGCAGGCCTTCTGATACTGCCTGAGAAGGACAAGTTCAGACTGGTCAAGAACGGGAATTCGGTTATGTCCAAATTCAATGTCCTCGATAAGACTGGCGAGATATCCTGCCTTGCCTTTATCAAGCCTGAAGAAGCAGACGGATTCGAAGCTTTCCTTCAGAAGAATAAGTATATGGGCATTCAGGGCACAGTTGATATCATCGATGGAGAGATCGGAATAAAGGTCTCCGGCGGATTTGAAGCTGAGCCGCCGAAGGGCCGTGAGGATAATGCTCCGGTGAAGAGAGTAGAGCTTCACTGTCACACGAAGATGAGTGATAACGATGCTGTTACAGAACCTGCTGATCTTATAAAACTGGCGGCCAGGTTCGGTCACAGCGCATGTGCGGTAACTGATCACGGCGTGGTTCAGGCGTTCCCTCATGTTTACAATACCATGAAGGATATCAACAAGAAGCGCAGTGAAGGTGAACCCAAGTTCAAGACTATCCTCGGATGTGAAGGATATCTGGCGGATGACGGTCCTACTATTGTTTACGGTCTTCCTTTGCCCAAGGATGATTTCAGGCACATCGGTTCATTTGTGACATTGTCTATAAGGACCACAGGTGATGATCCCAACGAGGATGTCATGACTGAGATCTGGGCATCCAAGTACAGGGCGAAGGGGTACATCGGGAAGAAGATACCTTTCGAGGGGGAGACAGATGAGGATGCCATGGAATTCTCCAGGAAGGATATCGATACATCGCTGTGGCAGCCGGAAGAGATACCTGAACAGCTGAGGGACGAGCACATAAGCATCCCTCCGGTTGAACCGCATGCTAAGATCGCTGAGATCATCAATGAGGACGCAGTTGTGTTTACTGAATGTGAGGATGAAGAGACTGTTCCCGCGAATATTGAATTCGAACATGTGGCTGACTTCCATGCCTGCTTCGAGGATGTTATCTATTCCGGTAAAGGAGAGCCATGCGAATCATACTTCCTCATGGGAGAACTTCTCGAATTCATGGATCAGTCTTATATTGCCGGAAGAGACATCTTCCGCAAGCTCGGATTCCTCAGAAGGGCAGGCTTCGGCATCAATATCGAGGAACATGTGTACTACAGGAACAAATTCCTCATGCCTGCAATCAGCGTGGAAGACATCATCAGATACGGTGGATCTGAATATGATGTTTCCTGTGACAGTGACGCACTTGAGGATCAGTGCAGGGCTGATGCGGAAGCCGTAATAAGCTATCTTGAGAATCAGAATTCTATCGATCCGGTATTGTTGAACAAGCTGATAGGTCATATGTCGGATGAGGATGTCAAGGCGAATTCAAGGGATAAGAAGGCACCGTTGTATCACATCATATTCCTGACACGTAACTATACAGGTCTTTACGATCTCTACAGGATCGTATCCGAATCCAATATCGATTTCTTCTCGGTGAGACCCAGGACTCCCAAGAGCAGGCTCAAGTATTATTCGAGCGGACTTATAATCGGAGGAGCCTGTGAGCGCGGTGAGATCTACAGATATGTTGTAGATGTTTACAAGGAGTGCGGCAAGGATCACGATAAGTGTATCGAGATACTCAGGTCATCAGAAAGGATGCGGGATATACTGGACCTTTACGATTACATCGAGGTTCAGCCTCTCTGCAATAACATGTTCATGACCAGGATCAAGCCCAAGCCTGAGGATGTTGGCTTTGTGCCCCTCAACGGAGATGACATCAGGATCATTAACGAGATGCTTGTGGAGCTTGCCGATATCTACGGTATGCCGTGCTGTGCCACAACAGACTCGCATTTCCTCGAGAAAGAAGATGGTATGTACCGTAAGTATATGCTTATGAATATGGGCTTTGAGGATGCTGAGATGCAGTCTGATCTGTATTTCAGGACAACTGATGAGATGCTTCAGGAATTCAGTTATCTCGGTGAGGATAAGGCTTACGAAGTTGTCGTTACAAATACGAACATGATAGCCGACAGGATAGAATTCGGACTTAAGCCTTTCCCGGACGGAACGTATCCTCCGATCATCGCCAGAGCTGCTGCTGACATCAGGGATATAGTCTATACGAGGGCAAATACTCTTTACCGTCATAACGGAGTTCTGAACGAGACCGTAGCTGCAAGGATCGAGAAGGAGCTGTCCTCTATATTCGAGCACGGCTTCGCCATCATGTACTATATTGCTTACAGGCTCGTTAAGAAGTCCAATAACGATGGATATATCGTCGGTTCGAGAGGATCTGTCGGATCTTCTTTTGTGGCTACAATGAGCGGAATCTCTGAAGTCAATCCTCTGCCGCCGCACTACAGATGTCCGAACTGTAATTACGTGGAGTTCGATAACACAGGTGTATTCGGTTCAGGATTTGATATGCCTGTTAAAGCGTGTCCGGAATGCGGAACGGTCATGGGCAAGGATGGCCAGGACATTCCATTCGAGACGTTCCTCGGCTTCTTTGGAGACAAGCAGCCTGATATCGATCTTAACTTCTCAGGCGAGTATCAGCCCAATGCCCACAAGTATGTTGAATTCCTCTTCGGAACGACACATACGTTCAAGGCAGGTACGATCTCTGCATATAAGGACAAGAACGCTTATGGTGTTGCCAAGTCCGCATGCGAGAAGCTTGGGATATCTGCCACCAGAGCCAAGCTGGATTATATGTCCAGAGGCATTATCGGTGTTAAGAGGACCACATCACAGCACCCGGGTGGCATGGTCGTTGTTCCCAAGGAGATGGATGTATATGAATTCACGCCTATACAGTGTCCTGCGAATAAGATCAATGACGATATCGTAACTACACACTTCGACTTCCGTGCCATGCACGATACCATTCTGAAGCTCGATATCCTCGGTCATGCCGATCCTACTGTATTGAGGATGCTCCATGATATAACAAAGGCGACATTGGACCGTGACGACATACTGGGGGACAAGTCTCCAGATATTATGGATAAGCTCAGGGATATAGCCGAGAATGGTGTTACCACAATACCGATCCCGGACGAGAAGGTAATGAGCCTTCTGTCAACTACAGATGCTCTCGGATTTCCGCCTGAGGCAACTGAAGCAGGTGCAGGTACACTCGGACTGTCAGAGCTCGGCACTCCGATGGCGAGGGGCATGATCGCCGAGACAAAACCGGCCAGATTCTATGACCTTGTACAGCTCATGGGTCTTTCCCATGGTACCGACGTATGGACAGGCAACGCGCAGGATCTCATCAGGAGCGGAACATGTGATCTGAACTCTGTTATCGGATGCCGTGACTCTATCATGACGACGCTTATCTACTGGGGACTTCCCAATAAGGACTCCTTCGATATCATGGAGAAAGTCCGTAAAGGAAAGGGACTTACTCCCGAGCATGAACAGCTAATGCGAGACAATAATGTGCCTGACTGGTATATCGGATCATGCAAAAAGATAAAATACATGTTCCCTAAGGCTCATGCTGCGGCATATTCCATATCGTCGCTCCGTGTTGCCTGGTATAAGGTATATTATCCGGAGGCATACTACTGTGCTTATTTCTCCATACGAGGCGATGAGTTTGATGCATATACCATGTGTAACGGAATTGAACGTGTTATCGAACACCGTCATGCCATCGAGGAGAGACGCAGGACTAATGCTGAAGACCGTGACAATCCTAAGGTTAAGTCAGAGATACTCCTATGCGAGAGCGTAGAAGAGATGTACGCCCGCGGCATTACTTTCGCGCCGATCACACTGGAGGAATCACTTGGTTCCAGATTCTCGATCAAGAAGAAGGGTGTCATAATACCGCCGTTCAACTCTATACGTGATATATCAAGTTCCATGGGCGAGGCGATAGAGACTGCAAGAGTCGATGGTCCGTTCAAGAACCGTGAGGAATTCGCCCGCAGAACGGGACTCGGCAATTCAACAGTTGATAAGCTCGCCGAATATGGAGGGATTCTCGACGGACTGCCGGAGAGCGCACAGGTTGATATGTTCTCCCTTTTTGACTCTTACGGCGGGGAGTAACTATGAAGATCGCGAAGATCCTTTTGAGAGGTGCTGTCAGGCAGACGGATAACTACTATTCATATCTTATACCGCCTGAGATGGAACCTGCGGTGTCTGAGGGATACCTTGTCAGGGTGCCTTTCGGCAACTCCAATAAGCGCATGGCAGGAGTCATCATGGAGATCTGTGACGATACGACGCTGTCAGGCGTGAATATGTCCAGGATCAAGAGGATCGATTCCGTTGTTGATGAAGGTCCGGCTCTTACAGAAGAACAGATGAAACTCATAGAACCGTTAGCCAGAAGGTATAACTGCACCCGGAGCGATGTTCTCGAACTGTTTGTGCCTGCATTTGTAGAAGGTCATAAGGCAAGGACATGTGCCTATCTCGATATCGCTGACCGGGAGAAGGCAATAGATCTTCTGGTGACCAATAAACTCAGGTCGATCAACCATATCAAAGTGCTGGAATACCTTCTAGAATACGGCAGGACCGATAAGAAGACCGTGTGTTCAGATACCGGAGCACCGCCCGCGTGCATCAAAGCTCTCGTTGACAGAGGTGTAATATGTGTCACCACAGATAAGGCTCCCGATGAGAGTTCTTATGAGGATACTGTGGTGCCTGAGGATTCCAAATACACAAGCGAATACGATCTTAACGACAGCCAGAGAGCTGCGGTAAGAGCGGTTACGGAGATTCCTCAGGACGGTGACCGGTTCAAGGTCTTTCTGTTATATGGAGTGACAGGAAGCGGGAAGACCGAGGTGTTCCTCAACTGTGCTTCCAGCGTGCTGAGCCGGGGAGGACAGGTGTTGTATCTTGTTCCTGAGATTGCACTTACACCGCAGACAGAGATGTGGATCAAGGGACGTCTCGGTGACGGCTGTGCTGTGCTTCACAGCAAACTTACTGATAATCAGCGCTATGAGCAATGGGATAAGATAAGATCGGGTAAGGCTAACGTTGTCGTTGGCCCGAGAAGCGCTGTTTTCGCTCCGCTCAGGAATCTGAAGCTCGTGATTATAGATGAAGAACATGACCCGTCGTATAAAGCAGAGTCACATCCCAGATACAATGCGAAGACGATTGCAATGATGAGAGCGCGTTACCACGATGCGCGTGTCGTTATGGGATCTGCAACCCCGGCAGTTGAGTCTTTCTATGCGGCGGAGCAGGGGTATTATACCCTGTTGAGGCTGCCGTCAAGAGCCAAAGCAGGTGCAGTTCTGCCCAAGGTCTATCCGATAGACATGAGAGAGCAGATAAAACTCGGCGGTGGAGATCTGATATCCATACCGTTAAGAAGTGCCATGGCACGAGCTTTTGCTCAGGATAAACAGGTGATCCTTTTCCTCAACAGGAGGGGATACTCGAGGACACTGGTATGTAATGAATGCGGGGAGACTGCCAAATGCATCCATTGTTCTGTCGGAATGACGCTTCACAATAATCCGAGATCCGGTGACAGACTGCTGATATGTCATTACTGCGGCTATACGGTGCCTGTGAGCGAAGCTGTTTGTGATACGTGCGGCGGGCATAAGTTTACAAGAGCGGGTTATGGCACGCAGCAGCTGGAAGAAGCCCTTAATAAGCTGTATCCTGACAGGAAGGTTCTCAGGATGGATCAGGACACTACACAGAGAAGAGGCGCTGTGTCCGACATAGTAAGTGCTTTCGCGGCAGGGGAGGCATCGATCCTTATCGGGACACAAATGATAGCAAAGGGTCATGATTTCCCGAACTGTACGGTAGTGGGGATCCTTTCAGCCGATCTTATGATCAATTCCTCCAATGTCCGGGGTTCGGAGAGAGCGTTTGCTCTGATAACGCAGGCTTCAGGCCGCGCGGGAAGGGGAGATGTTCCCGGCGAGGTGTATATACAGACGCAGAATCCGGAAGATCCGCTGTTCATTAATGCTGCAAGTCAGGATTACGAGGCGTTCTACCGGAATGAGATCGCATTCAGAGAGAACCTGAAGCTGCCTCCGTTCAAAGCGATGGGTGAGATAATACTGGCACTGCCTGATGCTAATGAAGCTTATCAGAAAGCCTCCGCGCTGATGAAGTATATCAGTGATTTCCTGGCAATACAGGATCCGTCATATGAGTTCGAGTGCTTCGGACCGATTCCTGACGTTATCTTCGAACTCAGGGAGAAGTTCAGGTACAGTATAACGATCAAGGCAAGGAACATATCTGCGATCAATTCTGTGTTCAGACAGATCATGGAGGACTTTGATTACAGGGAGTATCCGCTGTCGTTCGATAATGACTGCATATAGGAACTCTCAGGACAGAGTGTGCCTGCACTAATATATTATTATTTGAATAATACGCCCTCAGGTGATACAATTAGCGGGTATTTTATTATCTGGAGGTAAAAAACTATGGCTAGACCTATATTTACAGGTGCTGGAGTCGCGATCGTCACACCGTTCAACGATAATGGTGTAGACACCAAAAAGCTTGAAGAACTTATTGAATTCCAGATAAAGAATAAGATCGACTGTATCATTATCTGCGGATCCACCGGCGAAGCTGCCACGATGAACCACAAGGAGCATGTTGAGGCTATTAAGTGTGCAGTGGATACTGTTGCAGGCCGTGTCCCCGTCATTGCAGGTACTGGATCCAACGATACGGCATATGGCATCGAACTTTCCCAGGAAGCACAGAAGGCAGGCGCAGATGCAGTTCTTCTTGTTACTCCTTACTATAACAAGTGCACACAGGAAGGTCTCTACAGGCACTACAAGGCAACAGCAGAGAGTGTTGACATTCCCTGTGTTCTTTACAACGTGCCTTCAAGGACTAACGTTAACATCTCGCCTGAACTGCTTTTGAGGCTGGCTGATGTTGAGAATATCGTAGGTGTCAAGGAGTGTAATTTCGGACAGGTACCTGATATCCTGAGCCTCTGCGGTGACAGATATGCTCTCTATTCAGGTGAGGACGGACTGGTTGTTCCTATGCTGTCTCTCGGTGCTTATGGTGTGATTTCCGTTGTTGCAAACCTCATGCCTGAATACACGAGCACGATGGTTCATTCTTACCTGAACGGAGATACCGAGAAGGCAAAGAAGATGCAGATCGATGTAAACCCCATGGTCAAGGCAATGTTCTGTGAGGTTAATCCGATCCCTGTCAAGGAAGCTCTGAACATAGTGGGCATGAATGTCGGACCCTGCCGTCTCCCTCTGTGCGAGATGAGTGCAAAGAATCACGATTATGTAGCAGAAGTGCTCAAGAAGTACGATCTGTCTGCGATCACCGAGTTCTTCGGATAATACTTCAGCGCGAAAGGATACAGCAAATATGGTCAAGGTTTTTCTCAACGGCTGCTGCGGCAGAATGGGCAAGGCGATAGCGGCTCTGTGCAAGACGAACGAAGATTATAAGATCGTTGCCGGCTGCGACGTTATTACAACTAACGATCTGTCTTTCCCGGTGTTCACGAATCCTACGGACTGTGACGTGGATTTTGATGTAATTATCGATTTCTCCAACGCGAAAGCAGTTCCCATGATCGTCGAATATGCCATCTCCGTCGGCAAGCCGCTTGTTTGCTGTACTACAGCTCTGTCTGATGAGACTGTTGAATCGATCTTCGATGCTTCAAAGAAGATCCCTGTTTTCAAGTCAGCCAATATGAGCTACGGCATGAATGTCATGTTCGAGCTGGTAAGGCAGGCCACGAAGGCTCTGTACCCTGAATGTGATATTGAGATCGTTGAAGCACATCACAGCAGAAAGGTCGATGCACCTTCAGGAACAGCTCTCATGATCGCTGATGTTATCTCAGAAGAGACCAACAATGAGCTTGAGTATGTTTATGACAGACATACAGCCAACCATGCCAGGGACAAGAAGGAACTGGGAATATCTTCGATCAGGGGTGGCAATATCGTCGGCGAACACGAAGTCATGTTTATTTCTGACGAAGAAATTGTTAAAATATCACACAGTGCCCAGACGAGGGATGTCTTTGGCAAAGGCGCTCTGACGGCTGCAGCTTTCCTTGTAGGTAAGGCTCCCGGCTACTATTCCATGCAGGATATAGTGGCTGAGGCATTCAAATAATAACTCGGAGGTTATCAGATGACAGATTTGATGATAGGTATTCTTAATAGCGGTGCAACTACGGGAGAAATGGGAACAACACCCCAGTGGCTCAGCTCAGTTTACCCGATCGTTATGGTCGTGGTTATGCTCGCTGTGTTCTATTTCCTTATCCTGCGCCCTCAGCGCAAGCGCGATAAGGAACAGCGCGAGATGATGAACACTCTTTCCGTTGGCGATAAGGTAACGACTATCGGCGGCCTTGTAGGCTACGTTGCGCAGATTAAGGACGATGATGTTACCATCTCCACATCAGTTGCAAATACTCTCGTGACATTTACAAAGGCTTCCATCCAGACTGTTGAGAAGCGCGAGAGCTCATCCAAGTCGTCTTCTGATTCCAAGTCTGAGGATTCCTCAGAAGGTAAGGGTCTGTTCGGATTCGGAAAGAAGAAGAAGGACGCTGACGAGGAGTAAAATCTCAAGATCACTGATCCACACCAGCATCGGTTCCGTCGGAGCCGATGTTTTTTTGCGCGATTTTAATAAAGAATGGTAAAATCATTGCGGAGGTTAAAATGGAAAACAATTCTGCAGAT
Source organism: Ruminococcaceae bacterium YRB3002 (assembly GCA_900099715.1). Taxonomy (GTDB): domain Bacteria; phylum Bacillota; class Clostridia; order Saccharofermentanales; family Saccharofermentanaceae; genus Saccharofermentans. The sequence goes on from FMTG01000002.1 coordinate 99,482, forward strand.
ATACAAAAGATTTTTAAGGAAATAGTAGCCGGACTTCCTGAAGAGAAGAAAAAGGCTTTATATGAGCGCCTCAAGAGCATGAGTGCCGAAGAGCGCAACGAGATGATCACGGCGATCGTGGAGAAGGAATCTGAAATTGAGGGCAAGAAGCCGTCAGTTGAGTCGCAGCCTTCTGCTGACGATAAAAAGCAGCCGCCAAAGAAACAGAATCCTGCCAACGGGCAGCAGAAGCAGCAACCCAAGAAACAGCAGCAGAAACAACAACCAAAACAGCAGCAAAAGCACCAATCCAAACAGCAACCCGGGAAACAGCCGCAGAAACAGCCGCAGAAACAGGGTGGTGCACAGAACAGACAGCGCCCTCAGGAGAATAAAAAGGCACAGCCTGCCAAGCAGGCGCCTGATCAGCCTCAAAGGCAGAACGTAAAGAAGCAGCCTGAGGGGAAAAAGCCGGAGAAGAAGGATAATTCAGGCAAAGTCCGTAAGGCTGTGCTGATAATAATAATTCTTATGGCATTGGGAGTCCTAGGATTCACTGCATATAATAAGAGAGAGAGCATAATTGAACTCTGGCACACGGTGACGGGTACGACGGAAGCTACACAGGAGACGTCAGAACCTACTGAAGATACGACTGCAGCTCCGACATCCACACCTACACCTATGCCTACATCAACACCTACGCCGACGCCTGTTCCTCTTGCTGATGATGCTCCTGATCTTACCGGTCTTAAGATCGTTCTGGATCCCGGTCACCAGCAGACTACTAGCGAAGAAGTGGAACGCGTAGCATCCTGGCTGTCAGCGGAGAAATCAAGATGCACCACAGGCGGTGAGGGAATCTCGACCGGTATCAGAGAATATGATCTGACGCTCAGATTCTGTGTTATGCTCAGAGCTTATCTGGAAGGATGCGGTGCAACGGTTGTAATGACACGTGAGGTTAACGATATCGATCTGTCCAATCAGGAGAGGGCACAGATTGCTACGGCTTCCGGTTGTGATCTGTTTATCAGGATACACGCAGACAGTGCTAACGACGCTGCAACATCGGGAATACAGATGTATGTTCCGTCCAGAGGCAATAACTTCAAGACTGATAAGAGCAGGGGAGAAGCCTTGGGTAACAGCCTGAGTGAGATAACCGGTCTTGCTTTCAACGGTGTTCTGTCAACGGAAGTGTATACCGGACTTAACTATGCAACTACGGTCCATGCTCTTCAGGTAAGCCTCGGATATCTTAGCAACAGCGATGATGAGGCTGTTATTACCAATGAGGAGATGCAGTATAATATGGTTGTCGCTTTCGCACAGTTTTGTAAGGAGTATAAGAGATAGGAGGCAGAGACATGAAAGTGGAAGATTTGGTGAAGCAGGCTCAGGCATATCTGGATGGCGAGAATGGTGATGGCAGCTCTTCCGGAAAGAAAGAACTTGGCATGGACAACACACCCAATGTGTTTGGCATGGCTTCTGTTGATGAGCTGGAGTATTCAGTCGGGAGACTCGATATCCTCATGGCAGCAATGTGGACGATCATGAAGGAGAAGGGTGCCACAGATGATGAACTTATGACGGCGATATCTTCGATCATCGAAGATCGCAAGGGCGTTGTATATCAGAAGAATGTGCTGAAATGCGCGCGATGCGGCAACAACATTCAGGAAGTGAAGAAGACTCCTCTGACAGGCAGGTGCTATTATTGCGGGACCATGTATCTGCTCTATCCGTATAACGACGGTGATGTCAAGGATCCGATAGTATCGGGGACGGTATCAGAGCAGGAAGCACCTGTTCCGGCTGAAGAAGCACCTGCGGAAGCTGAGAACGTCGAGGAACTTCCCATGACTTTCGAGCCGTATGATGTCACAAAGGATTTAGGATTTGACGAAGACGAATAAAGGCACTATAATATAGTATTACATATCGGGATGAGGAGCTGCATTCCGGTGTGCAATTTGGGGACGTACTGGTCTCGACGGGGTAGCTGAGACCGGGAAAGCGGGTGGAGGATTCTCGTTGTGCCTCCTTAAAAAACGGGAACGCAAGTAATTGCAAACGACACACAGCTCGTAGCTGCTTGATATAGCTACCGTCTGACTGTTATATCTGCGTAACGGTTATAGACGCGATCTGCAGACCTTACCTGTTAGAGGATAAACGGGACAACCTCAGCGCATAAGCTTTGCTGTGCTGTTGTACTTATGAAGCTACCGGATGCATCTCCTGTCAGTGGGGTCAATGCAAAGGGGAATACTTCAAACACTGACTGCACCCGGAGATGTCCCGGAGGATTCTGTTCCGGACAGGGGTTCAATTCCCCTCGTCTCCACCAGATTCGAACTCCCCACTTGTTCTTGGCGTCGAACAGGTCCTCGGTGCGGGGCACCTGCGGAACTAGCAGAACAAGGGGGAGTTCTCATTCATAAGTTTTTAATTTGCAAGCGTCTGGTTTTTGTTTGCCTGAAAATGAGGTTGCGATTTTAAGACTGCATTTCAAGGATTTTTGAAGGCGGAGAGATTCAGCGACCCTAAATCATCATATTTTGGTATACTGATTAAGGGGGAAGAGTGTTTACTTAACATGGGGCGACTTATGATAAAAAAACTGCTTGTATACACAGTAACAATTGTATTTTGCTTATGTTTTGGAGGATGTTCATATTATAAAAAGTATGAATACAATCGGCAAATAAAAAACGAACAAGCACAAATTGTTGACCTCGTATTAGACTGTATAATTAGGGAGGATGAAGAAGGCTTATACAATATGTTTTCTAAAGTTAACAAGGATAATTGTGATATTAGAAAACAAATATCGCTGTTGTTTGATAATGTTCCTACTGAAGAGTTTAATACAGATCGGATGGTAAAACACTCTGATGGTGGTGGTACTTCATATGATGATGGTCTGATTTTGAAACACAGTTTCGGGTATCGTTATGAGCATATTACTGATGCAAGTGGACGAGAATATATAATTACTTTTGGATATATGATTACAGATGATAAGCACAAGGATAGAATAGGATTGGAATGCTTAAAAGTCTTAGAAATAAATAGAAACGATCCGGATGATATCAGTACCTATGAGCTTGTAAATGAATACACCATAGGTAATCTTGAACTATACGCTGTTTCATGAAAAAGCATGACGGAACGAATTTAAATATGTGGCGATGACAGTAACAGGTCCTCATAATTGTGTCAGTAAGATCTTTCGTGATAAGTTCAACGATAATTCGAAGCACACGGCATAAAACACGGATAACTGTATATATGGTTATGCATGATCATGCAACAAATTGTTTTTGTGACGCAGACTATAGAGCTTGATTAGAGGTTCATCGTGCCATGGTATAATTATTGCTGTAGGAGAATCTTTGGTAAAGAAAAATTAGCAGGAAAGGACACTATATGTTTCTGAAATTCGAGTCGCAAGACGAAAGAAGAGAATATGGAGGCTCGTGCTTTGTTGAATTCCAGTTTTGCATGATGCCGGAAGGAACTCAGCAGAATCGAATATTTCATTCTATTGATCACTGGCGGGATGATTCACTTTATGTGCATGGAGATTCACCTTTATTTTCTACATACAAAGAGATTTTGGGAACAGGTATTCATCCCAATATGACGGAAGGTTATTTCGACTATTACGGTGTTACATATTATGCGCCGGATAAGATCGAACCTATCATCGGAAGATTATTAAGTGCAAAGCCTGAAGGCTATGATGTTCTTAACAAATGGCTTGAAGAAGCAAAGCAGTATAATGGGTTTTACATCCTTGGTATATAAAATAAGCAGTTATATAGACAAATCGGGATTTATGGGAGGGTTATCCGATTATGAAAGATAATAAGTGGAAGTGTCCAAAGTGCGGCCGTAGTTTTAGCAGGACAGGCCAGGGGCACTATTGTGGAAAAGTCGAAACGATAGATGAGTATATTGATGCGCAGGATGAAAGTGTAAAGCCTTATTTGAATGAAATTCGGCAAATACTTCGCAGTGCTATTCCTGAAGCACAGGAAAAGATATCGTGGAGTATGCCAACATACTGGAAGGGCGCGAACATTATACATTTTGCCGCATCAAAAAAACATATCGGACTCTATCCCGGCGATGAAGCCCCTGTTGTCTTTGCTGATCAACTTGCAGGGTATGACGTGAGTAAAGGTACTATACGGATTCCGTATATTTCACCTCTTCCTAAAGACCTTATTGCCAACATTGCAAGATGGTGCTATGAAGAATACCGCAAATGAAAAAGGCTATATTTATTATCACGACTGTTTTATAATGCTGATCACATCAAGGTTTGTAATCAGAAGTGTTGATGCAACTGTCCAGATCGATAATGATATCGCGCTCCTTATCATTCTGTTAATTGTGTCAATGTGGTGATCGGGATGCTGAGTCGTTTCCTGTACAAAAAGATATTTCGAGGGAAGTCTTGAAAGAATTTGGCAGGCGAATGAACAGGTATATCGTAATTATGGCAGATACAGCAGACTAACAAATTCGAGTTTGTCGGCATGAACGTTGGAACATAAAATCCCAAATTAATCGTTCTACGGATCACATTATTCAAAAAAGACGTGATTCTAAGCAATTCTATATAAATGACTATTCCTGAAAACAGCACTGTTTGAATGAAGTTGACAGTACACAAGTACGTTAGATGCTTTCTTAGCAATTGTCATATTGCAATGTAAGATGAGAAGTTGAGGGGTTCGAGAAAAATCCGCAGTTGCTATAGCAGCTGCAAAATCGGCGTGCTGACACAGATTCGAACATATACCGCTTGATCTGACAGGGTCGGGCGGTATTTTGTTTTTGCTTTCAAAGTGACAAAATGAAATTGACTCTCATTGAGCAGTCACGAAATGTAATCTTTGATCTAAGGCATATTAAGCTAATGAAGCATCTGAAGCGAAAACAAGCGCAGAACTTGTTGCTTCCGGTGATAAGCCGGATATTCCGATGCTTCTGTTTTTGTCCGAGAAGAAACTGGACGGCAGTAATGAGCTATGGAAACAAATTGCATTTGGTTATGCGGAAGGTCTTAGTTCTGTATCATTTGTAGAGCTTGACTGCGGTCACTATATTTTCCATTTCGAGCCCGAACGGATAGCTGAAGAAATTGATTCATTTCTTCTCGATAATAGTGTGCCAAATCCTTAACGAATCAATCAGGTTGCTTATGCTATAATCAGCTTATCCGGGAGAGATCCTTAGATAAGCAAATTACAGTTTTATGGAGCATGATGGGATGGGCAAAAGGATACATTTAGTCGGCATAATCGCCATAATACTATACTTTCTGTCAGTTGGGTCTTTTCTGATCAGCCAAACCGAAATAGCTTTAACAATTTGGGAGTTGATGACTGTTATAAGCGGCCCTATCGTGCTTTTAGTGCTGCTTGAGTTAAGCCACAGACTTTCATCCCCAGACCTGTATCGCAATGCAATGGCAGTATTTATGGCATGTACATGCGCATTAACAGGGGTTGCTCATATTGTAAACATTACAGTTACCAGAAGGCTTATAAGTGATGGTGTGGAGGTTCCGCTATACTTTCAGATTGGACAATGGCCATCGGTGGAAATGGCTGTAGATTATCTTGCATGGGGCTTTTTTATGGGATTGGCGTTTATTTGTTTGGGCCTTCCTCTTACATCAACTGATAAAACTATGCGTGGCTTGAAGGTGATTTCACTGATTAATGGCATTCTTTGCCTGATCGGTTTTATAGGGGCGTTGTTTATCAATGAAAACATTTGGTATTTGGCTCCGATGGGCTACGGATTCGGTCTGCTGATTCTCTGTATTATAAGATTGCGCAAGGACTGATGACGGAGGAAACAAATGGAAGATAAACGTGTAAATGAGCTTAAAGGCGCTAATATGGATATTGATCTGGTTAGCGATAACGTCGGATGGGATCAAAGCGCTTGCCCATGGAATGCTGCAGAGAATACCAGGGAGCATAAATGTGCGGTAAAGGATACTTCTATCTGCAAGTATTTTTGCGGGGTAAAATACCTTGACAGCGTGCTCTGCAGTTATCCTTATGAGAACAGTGATGTATTATAATATGAGTTACTTTTCATATATCAGCAAGCAGATTTATTATGAAGAAACGGGTGAGGGATCGCCTCTTATGGGAAGCCTTGAGGATGATATGTTTCCCAAGAGGCATTGCAAGGTTCTTTTCGATGAGATATGTGCGAAGACCTCATTGGCGACGGCTCATATCTTTGAACACGGTGGACATCCTGCTATGCTGAGTAATATGGATGAGTTTGTTGAGTTGTGTTAAGGAGATAATGAATGATACTGCTGGTCGTAGATACGCAGAAAGGCTGCTTTAATGAGGATCTTTATGCGTTTGAGAAGGTAAGGGATAATATAAAACGGCTGATAACTCTTGCACGGGAGAATAATATCGAGGTCGTATATGTCCAGCATGATGACGGCCCGGGAACCGATCTTGATAAGTCTTCAGACAACTACAAGATATACGATGAATTTGCTCCGATGGAAGGCGAGAAGAGGTTCGAGAAGAACGTAAACAGTGCGTTTCATCCAATGACTGGATTAACAGAATACCTCAGATTGAAGGGCGAGAAAGATATCATGACGGTCGGCGTATCTACAGATTATTGTATGGATGCAACGGTCAAAAGCGGTTTTGAGAAAGGGTTCAACATAATAGTTCCTGCTTACACAAACTCAACCTATGATAATCCCTATTTCGACAAGGAAACAGCCTACAGGTATTACAATGAGTTCATGTGGGGAACACGGTACGCACAAGTGATCACTTTTGAACAGGCTGTCAGCCTCCTGACACGCGAAAGTGGTCACCGGACGATCGGAATATGATGCGAAATAATCTGCTGTGCTTGATAACAACTGAAATGGATAACCTGGTTACACTGGGGTGGTATGCTTTGCTTATTGCGATGGCGGGAGATATTATTATCTCGCTGTTGCTTCCCGTGTTTTACAAAGGCTACAGTATTTCCAAAACGTCGATCAGCGCTCTGGGTAATCCTCAAAGCCCGGTAAGGATTCCTTTTAATATCTGGATGCTGACAGAAGGAATTCTGTTTCTGACCGCAATACCTGCAGTGTATGAACGTTATATCATGGTTTCCAAGGGACTTACAGTATTGCTGATCATATTTACAGCAGCTTTTGCGGTTGGAGCGTGTATCTTTACATGTTTTTTCAGCGTAAACGAATCAAAGGAAGTTGTAACACTGTCTTCCAGGATACACGGGGCAGGATCGGTTATTGGGTTTATGCTTTTCCTTTTTGTACCTTTGCTAATCGCAGTTCTGTCTTTTAAGAACAAAGAAGGTTATGTTGGAGGGATCAGCATAGCGTGTTTTGTGGTTGCTCTGGCGTTCTTTGTTCTTTTCGTAATGTCGGATAAAGAGGAATTCTCGCATACGATGATTGCAAACGAAGGGCTGTGGCAGCGGCTTAATCTTATGTTTATGTATTTGCCGCTTGGTATAATTGCTGTGAGACAAATATTATGAAGGGACAGGAGAGAGTATGCTTGTATTAATAGAAGGACTGGTTTTGTGTTTTTGGCTGCTGATGATATGTGTGGCAGGTACTGCAAACGGACCCGTGGGGCTGATCGTGTTCTATGAGCAGAATGTCAAGGACAGAGTTGTTGAACTGGGAATGACTACACCTGACAGGATCAGGAGAACATCAGTTATATCAAGTCTTGCATTATTCATTCCTCAATTGACAGTTGTTCCGGCAGTGGTGTATTTCTTTAACGGTGTTGACGGTTTTTGGAACGGATTTTTACAGCTCTTGGGAATATACATGATCGCGAATCTGTTTGACAGGCTATTTATTGATGAGTGGTGGGTAGGACATACCAAAGCATGGATCATTCCCGGCACAGAGGATCTGATGCCTTATATTCCGGCAAAAACAAAAATCGTAAAATGGGTTGGCACCTGTATCGGATATCCGTTATTGTCTGCAATCCTGTCGGGGATCATGCAGTTAATTGCCGGCGTCAACTGATCGCGTCGGGCCAGCCTCCCACACGTTCGCCGGTTATCGCATCAAGCAGCAGCGTGTAGTTTTCTTCTACATGCCCGGCATCGTAACGGTACATGTAGGTCAGGATACATTCATTGTTCTTTACCTGATAGTGATAATTGTGATTGAAACAATAAGCAAAGGCTCTGTCATCGCCTGATTTCTGTTTATAGATCTCCAGCGCGGCATCCGGACCGATCATATTATCTGGATCTGCAAAGTTATTGCAGGTTAATACATCAGTTCTGCCCTCACAGATCGTACCGTCTGTGAAAGCAATAACATTAAAATCTTCCGTAATAATGCAGATATCATTCTTATATATATGGAATCTGTACCATAAATATGCGCCCGGATCATCGTTCGATGTCTCGTCCAGCATAAATCTCATATCTTTATCCGGAAGGGTTACAGTGTCTTCCAGATACTCTTGTGCTTCAAACTGGTCCATGATCACATCACCGGATCTTCTGATCTCATACGGACGCTCATCTGAAGTCTCAGTGATCGAATGCCCGTGATTGAGCACACCATTCTGTTCGCCCTTAACAACAGGCTGACTTTCCGTTGACTGCCGGTCACATCCCGTTATCAGCGCTCCTGCCATCAAAGTGCATGCCATAAGTACCATTAATGTCTTTTTGATCATGATCAATACCCCCAAAACTGCATCTATACTGATAGTACAATCGACAACGCGAATATGTTGCATATGGTATAATGTTTTTGTTTCAGCTGATACATATACAGGGGAGGGTGTTATGCTTTTTAATAAGAAATGGCTGACAGCAAAGTATGGTCCGGATTTTCCCGGAGTAAAAGCTGAAATAGAACGACTGACTAATCAGCGTCACCTTCAAAGGATTGCAAAAGAAGCTGAATCATACGAACTTCAAATGATTGCAGTCAGAAAAATAGAAGATCAGCGTGTCCTGATAAAGATAGCCATGACTGATGCTGAAACAGCAGTTAGAATATGTGCTTTGAACAGAATTGTCAGCAAGGATGCCAGACTGGAAATTGCCGTATCAATAATAGAAGATGTAAAAGTGTCTGACTATTACCGTGTCGATGCGATAAAAGCAATAATAAATGAATATCCTCAAGCACAGGAACACTTGAGATCGATAATTGCACGTGCGGACACAAAAGAGATTCTTCGTTCGGCAGAACTCATTGATGATAAAGACGTTGCGCAGGCAGCATTCAGACGTGTTGTCCTGGAGAGCAAGTATACTTCTGAGAAGATGCAAGCTCTTGAACATATCCGCGATGATGCTTATTTGATTGATATAATCAACAGAGAAGACGATGGTGAAGTGTCTCTGAAAGCTGCAGACCGTATCTCGGAAGAAACCAAAAGACAGTCTGCATTTCGTGATATCGCAAATAATACCCGGATCAGGCTTAAAGAACGGTATGAGGCAGCCGTGATGATAAGTGATGAACAAGAAAGAAGAAATGCTCTTAAGGATATCCTTCTGACCGCTGAAGCAAGAGTAGAACAGAAAAGCGGATCTAATATATGGCACGATAAAGAAATGATCAGCATTGTTGAGAAATGCAGAACAGCTCTTAATGGACTTGGCTGAAATAAAAGAATGTCTATAGGATTAAAGAAAGATACAGTCGTTCTGGAACCTCATCAGGAAGCCTGGGAGATAGAGGGCGCTGAAATATGCAGAAAGATCAAAGCAAAAAGTGGCGGGAAGAGAAAGAATAGAACGGAAAATTACAACGGAAATGATAAAGGAAAGGATTCTGCTATGAACGATAATGGTATTCCTATGAGTGGACCTGCTCTGTACACAGTCGAAGAGACGAGACTGGCAATGGAGTGGAGAGAAAAAGCCTTGGAGCTTGAAGCAAAGTACAAAGACGACTTGATTGAAGCCGGAGATGATGAGGATAAGAAGAGAGCCATAATAAAGCTCATTTATGATGAAGTGGGACCGGTTCCGATTCCGATCCGGGTGTCTATGTCAGCAGGCCTTCCAATTGTGATTGAGATTTCAAAATATCAGAAAGAGGTGGAGAAGGCTGCCAAGATATCAGTCATTAATCCGGACGGTTCATGGACCTGCGGGATCTGCAAGAGCAGGAACACCGGCGATTATTGCAGTATGTGCGGAAATCTGAGACCGGAATAATACCTCTGATTGAAATAGTAAACAGGAGATGATCATGCGAAGAAGATACTTGATCGGATTGCTGGTTGTTGTAGTTCTGGCAGTCCTTTGCCTCATTCCGAGTCCGTTAAACGCTGCGAAAGCAGCAGATGGAGGAACAAGAATGTATTCACCGGTTCTTCCTATATATAAGGTCGTGGATTGGAATAAGATCGAGATTGCTCAACATGATCCGGACGGACCTGATGCTAATACTTCCAATGGAAAGACAACAAAGGGAATTCAGGTATTCATATTCGGTATGAGCATATACGACGGCCGCTATACCATTGAAGGAATCCATACCAGGTGACTTGCTAACAGATCGAAAGGATTTAACATGCCGGACTATAAGCTCGCAGACATAAGTGATGCAGATATATTGATAAAGATATATAACTCCGCATTTTATGATGATTTCATACGTTACGGACAATGCCCGGCGTATGGCAGATCCCGCTTGGATATGGAACAATCAGTACGAGATTATCCGAAGATCATTGCTTATGAGGAGGGAAAGGCTGTCGGAGTCATCTCTTATAAAGCTGAAGGGCAGGGAAAGTACTACATCGGCTGCCTGGCAGTAATAAAGGAAGAACAGGGCAGGGGAATAGGGACTTTATTGATGGATCATTTTATGAGTGAGCATCCGGATTGGAATGAACTCACGTTGGTAACGCCGCGAGATAATGAACGCAATATAAGGTTTTATACCGGGCGTTTTGGCTTCGAGATTGTCGGTGAAGAGGTTGACGGTGCTGTAACGGTTCTTTTGTTCAAACTTATCAGGTAAATATTATTCGCGTATAATAGACATTGCGAGATAACATGGAGGTGCAGAATGATATGAGCGGCATAAATGACAGCGAGATCCAGTGCGAATGCGGAATGCACTTTTCCGGCAAGTTCTGCCCGAACTGCGGAAGGAAACGTGAAGAAAGCAGCAACTTCACATGCAGCTGCGGATATACCGGTTCGGTCAGCAATTTCTGCCCGAACTGCGGATTAATGTATCTGGGTATAAAGAGCAATGCCTCTAATATTGCAAGGACGGAAGAAGAGAAGGCTGCTCTTCTGCAGCACGGATGGAGGAGCCGCGAAGGAGATTTCCAGCTTGCGATCAAGGGAACGGAGCTTTCAGCGCGCATTCTTTCATCTTCCGGTAATGTGGACCTGCGTATCAAGACAACTTATTTGCCGTCAAACGACCTGCGTTATACTGCTGTTTATAACAAGCCGCATCCGGACGAAGAGTTCCGAGTATATGCTGACAGAGCAATGATCCCGGATAAGGACGGGATAACATATTGTTCGATTATGAAGATCTGGTATGGTTCCGGCACTCTTCATGCGGATCTGTTGATGTCGGAGGACAGAAGCGAATCAACGGTAGATCTTGAGATCGACGACAGCATTGTTATCCCGGATCCCGAGCCTTTCTGCGGATGGACGTGTCCAAAGTGCGGATCCCGGTTCGAGACTGACAGCAAGTGTTCGCGATGCGGTGCCGACATCGAACACTTTGTGCTTTTCGCTTTGTCTGAATATGTATCGTGCAATCCTCCGAGAAGCAGAGCGATCAGAGTCTATAGATTCGATGACACCAAACTCATACTTGAGGACGGTGAATTCAGACGCTTTATTCCGGCAAGTGTTCTTGAGCCCGCTTACGATATAATCAAAGAGTATAAGATCGACAAGTGGGAAGAATACAAGACTCTGAGCGGCGTTATGGGTGGAAGCCAGTCCGTAAGTTACTGGGACGGCAACGCTCTTGTCGGTACTTCCACCGATTACATGTCCGGTGCAGGCGGAGCATACTATGCACTGAGCGGTCTGTTTACTGGAGCGAGACTTCAGGATAACTGAGTTATTATATGGGTTGGTAAAAATGAGAAAGTATTTAAGTCCGGTAATAATGCTTGCTGTTTTTGAAGCAATAGCGGTTACTCTTTGGCTTACAAAGGATAATCTGTTTTATTTGATCAATTTCAGCTATATAGGTATTTCTATATCGATTGGATTGTTTTTGTTTATCAGAAAATACAAGTATGCCCGCCGGGTGGTTCAGTTGCTTGTGGGACTGTATATGCTGGTATATCTTGGCCTTATCTGCCAGGAAAATATGCAGATCGAGGGCTTCTGGTATTACCTTTTCACGGGAGTATTTGAGGCAGCGACCATACACTATGCTGTTGCAAAGGTCTTCGGCCCTCTGATATTTGGACGGGGATGGTGCGGATATGCATGCTGGACAGCGATGGTATTGGATTTTCTGCCGTATAAGGTGCCTGAACAGCCACGTAAGAGGATCGGGTGGATCCGGTATATCACTTTCGCGGTGTCGCTGATATTTGTTGCGGCGCTGTTCCTGGCAAAGGTTGGTAATATTGAGCGGATCATGTTCTGGGCATTCATCATAGGAAATGTTTTGTATTATGCTGTCGGGATCATATTGGCATTTGCTTTCAAAGATAACAGGGCATTCTGCAAGTATATCTGTCCCATTACGGTATTCCTAAAGCCGATGAGTTACTTTGCGTTGTTCAGGATAGAATGTGATAAGGAGAAATGTATCTCCTGCGGCAAGTGTAAGCGGGTATGTCCTATGGATGTTGATGTGACTGATAATTCCCGTAAGCGTGAGAACGGAACGGAGTGTATCCTTTGCATGGAATGCAAGAAGAATTGTCCCAGGGATGCATTGTGACCTGAAGATAATTGATTGGGGGAAGTAAATTGATCAGTATCAGAATTGCAGCAAAAGACGATATCGAAGATCTTATGAGCAGCCGGGTCGAAATGCTTAAAGTCGTGAACGGTCTGCCGGAAGACTATGAGTTTTCTGATGAAATGATAAATGAAAGCCGGGATTACTTTTTGAATGGAGATCATATAACGGTTCTGGCTTTTGACGGCGGCATGGTCGTTGGATGTGCATCCATGAGTTTTATCCGGATAATGCCGACATTTGGTCATACTACAGGAAAACGTGCTCATCTAATGAATGTCTATACAAGAAAAGAATACCGGCGTCAGGGCATAGCCCGCGAAATGGTTGATCTGCTGATAAAGGAAACCTGGAAAAGAGGTGCGACAGAGATCAGTCTTGATGCAACATCATCGGGCAGACCGCTCTATGAGAACTTGGGCTTTACTGATTCAACAGAATGTATGGTTTTGACAAAAGAACGATAGTTTAATCGGTCTGGCGTCTTGGAGGTTCCTTCCCTCCGCCGAGAAAACCGATCTTATGGAATATGAACGGATAGATGGCAGTCGGAAAGAGCATCAGTATGAAGTTGCCGGTAAATGATCCGGGCCATATGCCCATATACCGGGTGCATAGATTAGGAACAAACGCATTTGCCAGGGCGTAAAGCGCACCGCCGATAATAAATCTGAATACCTTTTGCCTGACGGTGATATCTGTCCTGAACCGTATAAACTTCTGTTCGATCCACATTCCGGTGAGAAAACCTGCGAAGCCTCCCATCGAAGTATAGATGATCATGTCATGCGGATCCGTCATCAAGGTTCCGTCCGGGAAATAATGAACAGGGTATGGCTTGTACATTATGTACAGGACGGCCAGCATTGAGATGATCAATCCGGTCAGTACGGTTATATTAAGATTCTTCTCAGATTTCCAGGCGTAGTCAAATACTCTGGACGCGACGAAGATCATTATAACTGTCTCAAGAATGCCGGCAGCAATATCGAAGACCGTATGAACTCCAAGGTATAACCTTGTTAATCCGATAATACATGCAACTGTCCAGAGAAGAACAGAGATTACTCTATGATTCTTTCTGAGCCAGTGGGCAGTTCCACCGAGATAAGCCGTTCCAAGCTGGGTATGTCCGCTTGGAAAAGAGTAGCCGCCCTGATTCTTAAGAGCGACCTCGGGAGGTGTGATCCTGCTGTCGATCAGCCATGGCCTCTCTATGCATGTGGTGAGCTTGACCAGATGATTCATGGTGTTGCCTCCGGTTATGACCATCATGATCTCATATCCGGCCCGCTTGTCAAAACACCAGTAAACAAGCATCGGCAGTGCTATTGCATAGATGAGGCCCCACTCTGAAATGAGATTGGCAACAAAGATCCCGCCATCACCCAGTGCTTCGCGCACCTGTTGGATCAGATACAGCATATCCAATGCCCATCTCATCATACTCATACCTCCTTGAATCATTTTAATAATAAGATATCACATAAAATGATATAATCGTATTGATTCGGGATAGAGATTATGCTGATGGGAATAAGGAGATCATTGTTTTGAAAAAGATACTGTCGTGCCTGTTATGTTTTGTGATTATCGGTTTGACCGTTACTTCATGCAGCAGTAAAGAGCCTTCTGATACAACTGCTTCAGAGACTGCTGTGTCAACAGAAATAACCCCGGCTGTAACGGAGGATACCTCAGCGGAGACAAGTGAGTCTGAGGAGAGCGAAGAAACGGTCAGATGGTTTACCTTCAATCCTAAGGTATCTTCATCATTCATGCTCGATGTATATGGCCAGGCCAAGTGCGATGCATGGTCCAGCCTTGTGGATGCAGTCATGGAGGGCAGGGATACCTTCTCCTGCGTCGATAAACATACATATCTATGGATGATGGCTGATTTCCCTGACAGATACTTTCCTGTTCTCAATGACATAATCAAGACGCCCGATAACTATCTTGATATCGAGGTCAACGGTACGGCACCCATCGAGTATAAAGTGTCTAAGGACGAGGCTGCACGGATGATAGAAAAGTTCACGACTCTTGTTGAGGATATAATTAACGGGAATATAAAGCCTGAGTACAATGATTTCGAGAAGGCATTAGCACTATATAACTATTTTACTGTCACATATGTTTATGATTACGATACGGCACGACTTGTAGACAGCAATCCTTCCCAGGCAAATTACACATCATCTTACCGCCTCCTGACGCAGAAGACCGGGATCTGCTGCGAGATCGCCAAGGCGTATTCCTATCTGCTCATGCAGCTTGGAATGGATGCAACTACAGTTACTGAGGGTAAACATGAATGGTCTCTGATAAAGCTGGGCGGCAATTATTACCATGTCGATCCGACCTGGGTGCTGGAAGACTGGTATAGTCTTAGATACTTTCTGATGACTGACGATCAGCGCCATGATCAGGGCGGATATAACAGGAAGGATTTCAAATATGTCGGCGATTATTCTCCGGAGGAAATGCCTGATTACTCTGCGACAGATGACTCCTTCAGTTCCATGTGGGAATGTCATGTAACCTCATTTGATCCTGAGACCAAAACGCTGAAATATACTGAATCTGATGACGATGGCAGAGAGATCAGCGGTACATTTGACTATAGTGCATTCTGTAACTAGGTGGTTAATGGAACGCAACGGGAAGCTTACATATGAAGAGCGGTTTTTGTGAGAAGAAATTCAGTTCGATGTTTTTGTCCGGTACTTTTACAAAGGCCGTAATGTACATCATGCTCCTTTGCGACAGCATTATCGCAGGCTATTTTATTGGTGAATCCGGAGTTGCAGCGATAAATGCAATAACTCCTGTCACAGGTATCGTAACCTTCTTTGGTGATCTGGTCTCAACAGGGGTAGGTATAGTTTTTACAAGAGCTATCGGTGCGATGAAGAAGAAGAGAGCCGATGAGATATACGGACAGGGGCTTATCATAAGCATTTCCATCGGTCTGATCTCTGCTCTGACGATCTTCTTCATACGTGATGCTTATTTCTCGATCAACGATATCAAAGGGGATATCCTTGACAATGCGCTTCAGTATTACCGCCTGACACCGGTAAATGCATTCCTTACGATACTTATATTCTATCTTGAACAGATGGTCTACAGCGATGGTGATGAGCTCTGCAACAATATCTGCTATGTGTTCCAGATCGGAGGAAATATCGTATGCTCGATCGTGCTGACCAAATACATGGGGATGACGGGAATCATACTCGGATCTGTTATTGGAAACGGTCTGGGAATCCTCACATGCTGCTGGCACTACTTTCGCAAATGTAATACGCTTCACTTCACATGGCATTTCTCCATCAGAGACTTTCTGTTGACATCCCGATACAGCATTGTTGACTCATCTGTATATCTTTGCTGGGCACTGATGGATTATGTGATGATAGGATTTGTCTCCAGAAAATACGGCGATCCGGGTCTTATAACGCTTGCCGTTGTTGTTAGCCTCATAGAGTTCGGCGTTGTTCTTGATGGAGTCGGAATGGCTATGCAGCCTTTGATCGGAACATATTACGGTGAAAAGAATCACAAACTCATTAAGAGAGTCATGAAAGCTGCCTTGAATGCGGCTCTGACCGAGGGTGTTATCGCAACGATACTGATATGGATATTCGCAAGACAGTTCTGCGGACTGTTTGGCATAGCTGAAGGAGCGGCACTTGAGCCGTCTATGTATGCTATAAGGATCGTTTCTCTGGGTTTTGTATTCGTCAGCGCTGTCTCGTTAACGACTTCCTACTATATGCTGATCGACCGTATCGGTATGTCGGTATGCTTCTCATGTCTTCAGAACGGATTATTGTACATTCTCCTTCCGGTCTTAGGTTCAACAATGTTTGGTATAAACGGCATGTGGGCAGGCTTTGTTATTGCACCCGCTGTTACGCTTGCAATTGCAATGATGTTCGTTTATCTCAGGTTTGGTAAAGATAACTTCCCGTTCCTGCTAAAGCATATAGAATCCGATATAATAGTCTTGGACGATGCACTCACGGAAAAAACAGCATCTGATATTTCTGAGCGTATCCGCGAAAGTCTGATGTCACATAATTACCCTGAACGTGAAGCTATGCATGCTTCTTTGTTTGCAGAGGAGATAGGATTGACTGTTCTGGACAGGAACAAAAAGACCAGAAAACCCGTATTGATCGAATTCTCGCTGTTCTTTGAGGAGGATTCGGTTCTTATCATAGAACGTGATTCCGGTGAATTATTCGATCTTACTGATCCGGATGCACATATTGAAGGTTTGAGCGGCTTTGTACTTGGCGGACTTATGGAGGCTCATCAGGAAAAGGCTTATCTTGTGACTACCGGATACAACCGGAATATGATGCGTTTCACACAATAAGATGCTCAATGGAATAAGGGAGTAATAATGTATGGCATTTATGGGTATGTTTTTGGCATTTATGGCGGTTGTCATAGTTGTCCTCGGGATATCTGCATTAATAGTGCTGATCTGTTTTCTTTCTTCAGGATTGATCATGCTCGGCATCCGGAAGAAAAACAAAGACAGCGGAAACATTAAGACACCATGGTATGTAATAACACTTAGGGTCATCGGATGCATTGCTGCTTTGCCGCTGATTGCTGCATTCGGTGTTGTTATCTACGTACTTATAGCAAGTGCTGTCGATAAGAGAACCAATCTTCCCAGAGCTGTGATGAGTTATGACTATGAACAGGCTGAAAGTATATTGCAGAATGGAGCTGATCCGGATGTCAGGGATAAATACGGCAAGACGCTTCTTATATGTATGACCAATCATGACAGTTTTGTATCCGTTGATGACGACATGAGATATGACTGCAGAACCAGTAATTACTGGAATGATGAAGAAGACATAAAAATGATGGAACTCCTTCTGAAATACGGAGCTGATATCAATGCAGGTGTAACCGGATGCGGGGATGAGAACAATCATGTGTATGAAGAGGGCGGATGGCACGATATATATGCTAATTCTGACCATTACTGCGGAAATACTCCGCTTATCTATGCTGTGAGAGACCGGAGCGCTGAACTGGTCGAATTCCTGATCGATAACGGAGCCGATGTAAATCAGTCAAATGCATGCGGATTTACTCCGATCCTGATGTGTGCAGATATGCGTTCAGACGATAATGACGGGCTTGAGATTGCTGCCATGCTGATGGAAGAAGGTGCCGATCCCAAGGCCGTTACGAATTTCCATCAGGACATATACTGGCTGCTTTCCAGACAGAATACGGATGAAAACAGCAGAATAACTGCACTTATTGAGTCTGCACTGTAAATGCTGTTCTTAAATCTTTACCTTCGTCAGCGGCTTATAACCCGCCAGCTGCTTCGTGCTGCGCTCAAGCTCGCAGAACTTCAGCCTTTGAAGTGTCGTTGTCCGCGACTCTGCGGAGAAATTCAATATATCTCTCAACAAATGAAGGGTCGGCACCTGCGCCGATCCTGTTTGTATAGCAACAGTACAGTGATTCCGTTTTCTCGAAGAAACCTGCAGTGAGACCTCTGGTCCTGGATTCTATGACGCCCCGGTAACATCTGGGGTCAGTCTCGTTGATCGCGAGGCATGCCTCAAAAAGGCTTCGGGCATGTTCCCACTCCTTGTTCTCCAGTGCGCACTCTGCGTTCTTCATCTTCATCTCGAAATCATCCAGCTTGCCAAGCCATCCGGCTTCGTCCACTACGACCTCGTTGCCGCAGAAAGTGCAGGTGGCTCTGTTCCGGCCGACAGGAAACTCTAATGCACCACCGCAGGTAGGGCACAGGACAGAGCGGAGCTTTACATCGCTGTTGTTCATAAGATTATCCCCATTCCTCAAAGATATTCATATTGTACTTCAAAATGTCAGCTGTAATCAAATGAGATGGCAATGATATAATGATTATTAAGATGATTGTACAACGGGGAAAATAATGGGTAAGAATTACTTTCAGGCGATTCCGATAAAAGAATCATACGATAAAAAACTCATCAGCTTTACGTCCTCACTGGGAGCGGCGATAGGCAAGGGTGAGACGATCCCGTTTGCCGATAATGACCTTACATATACACTTGATCTGCAGCATGAACGTATAAAGGAAAAGAATATTGAGTTCGATTACCAGGTATATAAGAGAACTCAGGATTCGCGCTTAGGGAATACATTCTACGATGTCGAGGATTGGGCAGATGAGCATTATACCAGCACCGTGGGCTTTGCTTCGCTTGGCGTAAGAAGGCAGGTCAGGAAGAACGGCAGTGTGCTCTACAGAGACACTCTGAGGCACGTCTTTTACGGGATAGTTACGGACATCTCGGGTGAGCATCCGGACAATGAGATCCACATCTGCCCGAACTGCGGTGCCGACAGCACGATAGAAGCGCTTCAGAACGGATGTCCTTACTGCGGAACACAGTATAAGATGGACGATCTTTTCCCTAAGATCACGAGTTTCTACTTCTTTGATCAGCTGCGCATAACAAAGAGACAACTGCTGATAGGATGGCCCGTTTGCTCGCTCATTTGTGCGCTTATAGGACTTCTGATAATACCTTTTCTTAAAGAAGTTCCCAGGCTCTCCGAGATGATCAACAGATTTATCATGGACGATATGGGAACGGCCATAATCTACGGCATCGTAGCGGTTCTTGGATACGGATTCTTTTTGTTCCTGTTTGCCCATCTGCTCCTTAAGATCGTCCAGGCGGTCATCGACCTTGACAGGATGGGCACTGCGGCTTCCAGAGAACGTTTCGAGTTCAGGATGAAGAAGATAACGCCCGAGTTCTCTTATGAGTATTTTAAGAACAAGGCGATCTCGCTGATAAAGACGGCTGTTTATTCCAAAGACGAGACTGAGCTTCTCTGCTACAGCGGCGGACCGCTTCCCGCGGAGTTCAAGGATATTATTGATATTAACTATGCAGGTACCTTCGGACTGAAGGGATTCAGCGAGGAAGAAGGGATGGTCGCGGTTGAGACCAGATCATATTTCGATGTGCTTTCAATCAGGGACGACAAAGTCAGTTATACGCATCCTGTTATCAGTGCGACCTTCCGGAGAAGGACAGATATACCCGTTAATATGTCTTTCTCGATGACGAGGGTTCAGTGCCCTGCGTGTGGCGCGAGCTTCAATCCGGTGAAGAATAAATTCTGCCAAAACTGCGGAAAAGAGTACGAGCTGATCACCGATGACTGGGTGCTGGCTGAACTGAAAATAATATGAAGGAGAACCTGGAAATGCCCATAAATAAAGGGTTGCAACCGCCAGTTGACAAAGTTCAAGGTACAGTTGGTAGATTTGTAAAGGCAGAAATTGCTATCCTCGGGGTATCAAATCCGGGAGGTGAATCGAATGACGATTGCTGACAGAATACAGAGCCTTAGAAAGGCCAAGGGCATGTCCCAGGAAGAACTGGCGGACAGGGTGGGAGTATCCCGACAGGCCGTCTCGAAATGGGAGAGCGAACAGGCTACCCCCGATCTCGACAAGGTCGTGATCATGAGTGATATATTTGAAGTAACTACTGACTATCTTCTTAAGGGAATTGAGCCGGTCAAGACAGACGACCATAAGACCATGGCTGATTTGATCGACCAGAAGGTACTTACGGAGAAGAACAGCAAACGGGCAAAAACAGCCGTTAAATGGTTCCTTATAGGATTCGGAGTTCTGCTCGCCGCAGACCTTATCTCGATGCTGATCTATTTCCTGGTTAACGGATTCCCCGTCTAAACTGATCTCAACGAACATGAACTTATAAATGATCCGCAGAGCCGGATCTCTGTGTTAACGCGCTCAAAAAGGAGAAAAACTATGGGTAAGATAATAAACTTTATAAGGAACGTCAGTCCTTTTAACAACCGTACCGAGATGCCGAAGATCCTGTATGTGATCAAGGTCATACTGTTCTTCTGGGTATGCAAGTTCGGGTCGGAAGTTGTTGGAGAAGTCCTTGTGATAGCAATTCATTTCGCCTGCGGAATGAATCCTCTGCAGGGTGAGATGTTCGACGCTCAGACTATTACGCTGATCACATATTTGGGTTATTCAGTCATTATCGGAGTGATATTCCTTTTCTGGAAACTGTTCCAGAAGAGGAAGGTCAAGGAACTCGGGTTCACGGGCAATCCTGTTACTTATCTTGCCGGCGGAGCGTTCGGAGCGGTTCTGGTAGTGATCTCCACAGTTGCCGTCATGCTTACGGGCGCGATTAAGTACAATGGCGTATTTGCAAATATAGACGTCAAGATGGTTGCGGTCATGTTTGTCTGTTTCGTGCTGCAGAGCTCGATGGAAGAGATCCTTTGCAGAGGTGTTGTTCATCAGCTCCTTGTTAACAAAATGCCGGTTCCGGTTACTATCGGTGTGAGTGCTGCTTTGTTTACGATCCCTCATCTCTCGAGTATGCCGGAAGGTTCCCCGTTAACTGTTGCAGCAGGGATAGTAAATCTTATCCTTATATCAGTGATCTTTTCTCTTCTTACGATCCGTTTCAGGAGCATCTGGGCAGCCTGCGGGCTTCATACTGTCTGGAATTATATTCTAAACAGCATTCTCGGGCTCAATCTGAGCGGCAATGACGGGTCCGTAGCTGCTGTGTTTGATATGCGGTCCATTGGAACCGGTGTTTTGAACGGTGGCGAATATGGTATAGAGGCAAGTATTATAACCACAATTGTTCTGGCTGCCGGTCTGGCTTTTATTCTCCTTTGCCTGAACCCTTCCCGGGAAAAACTCTCCCTGACGCAAAAAGCACATCGAGAATTTCAGTCTGTCTGTTGATGCAATCTGTATGTTAGAATGAATGCATGTCAGATCTAATCGATTACAACAGCATAAATGAATATGAGAGAGACCATCTGGAGAGGCTCCGCCCTTATCTGCCTGAATGTACGGTATTGCTTAAGTACGGCGGACAGTTCCCTGTTGATGCCCCTTGCAAGGTGGCGTTATATGGTGCGGGAGCCCGCAATACGGTCAAAGGCGGAACGGGCTCCGGCGAGGTCAATTCGCGGTTCTTTATTACCGTCGAGCAGGGACTTAAGGACAGAGGGTTTACAGTTACCACATCAGACTGGATCGATCCGTTTGATCAGATAAGACAAAAAGCGCATAAGCAGTTTGTTAAGGAAGTCAAAGCCCGGGCACGCAGGAAAAAGGTCTTGCCCGCGATTGAAGGTATGGGTGCTATCATGCCCGAGCCGGAATATGATATCCCTCTTAGTGCAACGGGTGATATCGCAGTCTATGTTCTGTCAAGAATATCTGGAGAGGGTGCCGACCGTGAGTACAGGAAGGGAGATATCCTTCTGACTGACTCTGAGGTGAGAGATATACTGGAGCTTAACAGGGTTTTCAACAGGTTTATGCTGGTGCTTAATACAGGCGGTCCTGTTGATCTTACCCCGGTAATGGAAGTGAAGAACATACTTCTCCTGTCACAGCTTGGTGTCGAGACTGGATATGTGCTTGCAGATATACTTCTGGGCAAAAGCTATCCGTCAGGGAAACTTGCAACTACGTGGAGTGTAGAGGAAGACTATTGCAAAGAAGGCACCTTCGGTGACCGTGATGATACGTACTACAATGAAGGAATATATGTAGGTTACAGGTATTTTGATTCTGCCGGGAAAGAACCGGTATTTCCTTTTGGATATGGCCTCGGGTTCACTTCGTTTTCCTTACAGAACGCAGATTTTACCGTGGAAGGACAGACTGTCCGTGTCATGGCAAAGGTCAGCAATACAGGAGGTTTTCCGGGCAAGGAGACGCTGCAGCTTTATGTCAGCATTCCTTCAGGCAGACTCGACCAGCCTTACCAGACATTGGCGGCTTTCGCGAAAACAGGTGAGCTGAAGCCCGGAGAGGATTGTGAAGTTGAACTCTTTTTCGATATGAGTGAGATTGCTTCCTATGATGAGAAGAGCTCTTCTTATGTTCTTGAGAGTGGAGACTATATTCTGAGGCTTGGAACCAGCAGCCGCGACACCGGTGTGATCGGTGCGGTAAGGCTGGAGGAGTCAGTTACCGTTAAGAAGGTGGATAATCTGCTGGGTGAGCCTGGATTCAGGGATTACGTTCCCGAGAGCGTGTCAACATCAGAACAAGCAGGTAAAGTGATATGCATTGATCCCGGTTGTATCCCGTGTACATCTGTCTCTTATGATGACGTCAGTTTTGATGTGTCAAGGGTGGAAGGACTTACAGATGAAGAACTGTGTTATCTCTCGATAGGCGCTTTCGAGGCACGCGGCGGACTTACAAGTGCTGTAGGCAACTCAGGAAAGAGCGTAGCCGGTGCTGCCGGTCAGACTGCGCAAATGCTGGAGAATAAAGGCATCGGGAGTCTGTGTATGGCTGATGGCCCTGCAGGTGTAAGAATATCAAGAAATTACGTTGTTCGTGACGGTAAAGTTCTGTCACTTGATATGGGTATTCCCGATTCGATGCAGGACTATATCCCCAAAATAGCTTTCATGATACTTAAACTCTCCGGTGTCAAACCACGTAAAGGTGAGGAGATCCGCCACCAGTATTGCACGGCCATTCCGGTAGGTACCGCTGTAGCGCAGAGCTGGAACACAGATTTTGCTTATGTGTGCGGTGATGTTATCGGATCCGAGATGGAGTTGTATAATGTCGATCTGTGGCTTGCACCTGCACTTAATATTCACAGGGATATCAGATGCGGACGCAACTTTGAGTATTATTCTGAGGATCCTCTTATAAGCGGGGTCATGGCTATGCATATGACACGCGGCGTGCAGTCTCATAAGGGAAGAGGAGTAACCATTAAGCATTTCGCAGCCAATAATCAGGAGACAAACCGTTATAATTCGAACAGCCGTGTCTCTGAGAGAGCGATGAGGGAGATCTACCTGCGCGGATTTGAGATTTGTGTTCGAGGCTCACAACCCAGAACAGTGATGACCTCATATAATCTGCTTAATGGTACGCATACGTCTGAGAACAGGGCACTCATAAAGAGTATCCTCCGGAAAGAATTTGGCTTCGACGGCGTTGTAATGACGGACTGGGTCTTCAGCGGCGGAACTATGGATAAGACTTCGATCTATCCTGCTCCGGAATCTTATAAAGTCGCTAAAGCAGGCGGTGATCTATTTATGCCCGGCAGTAAGCACGATTATGATAATCTTCTTAATGCTCTGAAGAACGGAGCGGTGACTCGTGAACAGCTGATGATTAACGTCTCGAGAATCGTAAAGATAATGGACAGAAGAAGCACCGGACAGGTTTGATGTATTGGAAACACTATGAAGATCTATGTAGATTATGATGATTGTCTGTGTGAGACAGCAAGATCTTTCTCCAGAATTGCTGTGGAAATGTTCGGGAAGAATGTCCCTTATGAGGACATTAAGTATTTTGAACTTGACAGATCGTTCGACCTGGACGAGGAACAGTATGAACGCTTTATGATGAGAGGGCACGAACCTGAGATTCTCCTCTCATATGAAGAGACCCCGGGAGCGTCAGATGTCATTAACGGGTGGATCTCACGCGGGCATGATATATCGGTAATAACCGGGCGCCCGTACAGTTCATATGAACCGTCACGCCAATGGCTCGATGACCACGGACTTCAGAAGGCCAAGTTGTATTGTCTCAACAAATACGGCAGGGACAGTTTTATCAGAAACAGCGATTTCAGTCTTGAGCTTGAGGACTACTATAAGATGGATTTTGATATTGCGGTGGAAGATTCGCCTAAGGCGTTCAGATTCTTTGAACATCTCCCGGAACTGAAAGTTCTGGTATTTGACAGACCCTGGAACAGGGAATGCGTTTTCCCGAATTCGAACTATACGAGATGCTGTGACTGGGCAAGCATAAGGAATGCCGTGAACCGGAATTAATTGTTGGCAGGTGATTTATGGAACTGATGGACGGCCGGCCGGAGAACTGCTGCGGGAGACTTGAAAGAGAGATCAGAACTTATGATCTTCTGGATAACCTTGGTATTTCTTATCAGCGGACTGACCATGAAGCCACAGATACGATGGAGGAATGCAATGCGATTGATGCTATTCTCGGAGTCGTGATCTGTAAGAATCTCTTTCTCTGTAATAAACAACAGACCAGATTCTACCTTCTGATGATGCCGGGGAACAAAGCTTTCAAGACAAAGGAATTATCACATCAGATCGGTTCCTCGAGACTGTCTTTTGCTTCCCCGGAGAATATGTACAAACATCTCGGATTGGAACCCGGCTCTGTCAGCATAATGGGACTCATGAATGATCATGATGAACAGGTACAGCTGCTGATAGATGAAGATGTTCTGAAGGATGAGTATCTTGGATGTCACCCATGTGTCAATACATCCAGTCTGAAGATAAGAACCTCTGATATAATTGACAGATTCCTGCCTGCGACAGGGCATGAACCTGTAATTGTTCATCTGACCGGTGATTCCTGAACTGAACTGTTGTTCAACAATGGTATAATAGTATCGCAAAAGGAGATGTGATATGGCTTTTGCCTCAATGTTCATCGTATTTATAGTATTGATCCTTATCGTTCTGGGAATCCAGTTTCTGGTCGGTCTTATTATGCTCATAATCGGGCTTGTTAACAGTAAGCGTGCCAAGAAGGTCTGGCCGGTCCTTCTCGATATCCTTGGTGTAGTGAATATGGTGCCGCTGATCGCCGCTATTGTCGGCACAGTATATTTTTATAACTGGTCGCAATACAACAAGGAGCATATGCTCGAGAAGTATGATTCTGTACCCGAAGCCTGGATGAACGAATCTTTTATAACTGAGCAGCAGGCTGCAGGTCAGGCACTTAATGCTCTTATCGCTGCAGCAAGCAGTGGGGACCGGGATGAATTTGTCGAGAATTTCTCTGAAGTAACACAGGAACGGGAAGATTTTGACGAGCTTATCGATGCTTTTATGGAGGAGTTCCCTGAAGGTCTTTCTTACGAGGGGTTTAAGCGTTCGACCGGAAGATCTCTCGGAACATCGGAAGGTTACGGGACAAGATCTGCCGATGCAACTTACCGTGGCAAATTTAACGGCGAGTGGTATTTTATCCGGATCAAATACTGTTATAACGGCGATTCTGATGATGAGATCGGTGTGTTTTACCTGTCTATGATGAATCTGTCAGGAGAGGCAAACTATCAGTTCGGTGATACGGAATACAACAAGAATAATGATACCCTTTACCTGTATGCTTATATGCCCGGATCAGATGAGGTTAACGCCAGGATGATAAATAACTATCCTAAACTGTGGGAGGAATCTGACGGTCCTGTTCTGACTGCGGATGAGATGCGCGAAGTGCTTGCTGGCTATGATACACTGCAGGATGCGATAGATGCAGGTGCCATAGGTCATCCGAACTGTAATCCTCTCTATAACGGAGTTAACCTCCATGAGTATTATTATGAGCTTCAGCCTGTTAACGGAGAACCCCGATATGCTTTCATACGCACATCAGGCGATTACGGCGCTGTGCAGGCAGCTTATGAATATACGGAGACTTCCGGTGATTATGATAATCCTATCGTTGAACATAGAGTTATTCAGTCATAAGCACGCATAAATGATAATTGAAGGTCTGACTTGAATCAGAACCTCTTCAGGTACTGCCCGATAGTCTGTTCGATATCTGAGAGAGGGTCGGTCATTCCGCGGTCAACATGGCGATCCTCCGTAAAACATACACAATTTTGCGGGATTGTGTATCTTGCGCGAAAAGCATTTACATTATCTGCCTTCCTGTATGTCTGCTGATCCTGACGGAAAGTGTCCGGTATATTGACTTCAGAGCAATTACTCTGATTATTACGGGATGCAGCCGGTACTGTATGTTACCGGTGATTCATACGCTGTCATAATACAGGATGACTTCAGTGATTGTGACCTGTGGTACAGGAGCGTTTATTCCGGTATACCGGCAGATGTTGAGTGGACTTTCTGGCAGTATTCGAACAGACACAGGCTGCAAGGCTATGACGGCTCCGAGAGGTATATTGACATGAATGTATTTAACGGAACAGAAGATGATCTGATGGCTTATGTTTCATAATGAACACCGGAGCTTTGGAGTGTAGTATAATCAGGTAACAGGCGTTGTTGCCGGTATCCGCAATAATGGGGGAGAAGAATAGTATGAGTACGGTATATGTTGTCGGTCACAGGAATCCGGACACAGATTCAGTTGTGTCTGCCATGGCTTATGCCGCTTTAAGGAATGCCTCCGGAGACAGAAACTATGTGGCCGGAAGGCTTGACCACCTGAGCGATGAGACAAAGAGAATGCTTGCTAAGTTCGGATTCTCATCACCTGTCAGGATCAAGGATGTGAGAACACAGGTAAGTGATATCGATTTTGACAGGCCGCCTGTTCTTGAACCGTCTGCTACGCTGGATTATGCGTGGAAAACGATGAACGATAATGGGACGACATCTATACCTGTGGTGAATCCTGACGGAACGCTGTTCGGTACGCTTTCTGCAGGCGATATAGCATCCTATACGCTGAATACGATCGATGATCCCCACGTGACGGAACTGCCTCTCTTCAATCTGCTGGGAGTGCTCGAAGGGCAGATCGCGAAGGATGGAAAATGTGTTGACATGATCTCCGGAGATATAGTTATTGCTATCCCGTCCAATGGCGGAGCAATCTCTTTTACAGGCAGCGACAGGATAGTGCTCTGCGGTGATCAGCCCGATATGATCAGAAATGCTCTCGAGAGTAATGTGAACGCGCTGATCCTCTGCGGAGTAACACTCGATAAGGAACTTATCAGTCAGTATAAGGACAGTGATACCTGTGTGATCTATACGCCTTTTGACGTTCTCCGCACATCTAAACTGATCTCACAGTCAATGCCGATCGAGCGTGTATGTGCCAGGGAAGACCTTGTATGTTTTCATCTGACAGACTATATAGATGATGTGCGCGATACGATCCTCAAGAGCCGCTACAGAAGCTACCCGGTTCTTGATGAGGAGGATAAAGTTGTAGGAACACTGTCCAGATTCCATCTCCTGCGTCCGAGGAGAAAGAACATCGTTCTGGTCGATCACAACGAGTCGGCTCAGTCTGTTCCCGGACTTGAACAGGCAGAGATCCTTGAGATAATCGATCACCACAGGCTTGCAGATATACAGACGTCACAGCCGATCAATGTGCGTAATGAGACTGTTGGCAGCACAACGACTATAATCGCCGAGATGTATCAGGAATGCGGAATTGCACCTTCTCCTGCTATGGCCGGTCTCATGGTATCGGCTATATTGTCGGATACTGTCATGTTCAAATCCCCGACATGTACGGAAAGGGATAAGGTGCTTGCCAACCGCCTTGCAAGGATCGCCGGAATTACCATAGAAGAGATAGGAGCTGAGCTCTACGATGCTTCAGGCGTTAATAATCTCAGCGCAGAACGCCTTATCAGGACAGACTTTAAGGAATTCCACATTGCGGGACAGACCCTCGGTGTAAGTCAGATCATCTGCGTCGATTCGAAGTCGATGACGGGCCGCAAAGATGAATTCCTTGAGACGATGGAAATGCTCAAGAAAAAGAATGGATACGATATGGTAATCCTTATGCTTACCGACGTTCTTCTCGAGGGAACGGTACTGCTATATATCGGAAGTGACGATGTTATCCAGAATGCTTTCTCTGCTGAAGCTCATGATAATGAA
Source organism: Ruminococcaceae bacterium YRB3002 (assembly GCA_900099715.1). GTDB lineage: Bacteria > Bacillota > Clostridia > Saccharofermentanales > Saccharofermentanaceae > Saccharofermentans. The sequence continues at coordinate 128,178 of FMTG01000002.1, forward strand.
CTGTTCCTTCCGGGTGTAATGAGCCGTAAAAAACAGATTATTCCGATGCTCACGGCTTTGTGGGGATGATATTTGAGGTGAATATGGACAGGCAAAGAGAACACGTAATTGTTAGAACCAGCACAATAGGTATCGTTACCAATCTGTTGCTCGTGGCATTTAAGATGTTTGTTGGTCTGGTGTCTAATTCGATAGCTGTCATTCTGGATGCTGTCAATAATCTGTCGGATGCGCTCTCATCTGTTGTGACGATCATAGGAGCCAAGCTTGGAGCCAGACAGCCGGACAGGAAGCATCCGCTGGGTTATGGCAGAATAGAATACCTCAGTTCAATGACAGTGGCTGCACTGGTGCTCTATGCGGGTATTACATCGCTTGTTGAATCGGTCAAAAAGATAATCGAACCGGAGACAGCTGATTACAGCGCTGTATCTATTGTGATAATATCCGTCGCTATTGCTGTAAAACTCGTCCTCGGAATGTATGTAAAACGTCAGGGCAGGAAGGTGAATTCCGGTGCGCTTGTCGCTTCCGGATCTGATGCTCTGTTCGATGCGGTTCTGTCGGCATCAGTACTTGCTTCAGCGGTTATCTATCTTGTCTGGGGTATCTCGCTTGAGGCTTATGTTGGCGTTGTGATATCAGGTTTTATCATCAAAGCAGGTTTTGAGATGATGATGGAGACACTGAATGACCTTATCGGCAAGAGGGAGGATCCTGATACTGTCAGAGAACTTAAGAGGATCATATGCGGGACTGAAGAGGTTCTTGGAGCTTATGATGTTGTGCTTTTTAATTACGGTCCCGACAGGAATTACGGATCTGTTCATATTGAGCTTCCTGATAATCTTAGTGTCTCAGAGGTAGACAGGATCACGAGGCATGTTCAGCAAAATGTTCTCGCAGAGACAGGTATCATGCTGACAGGTATAAGTGTTTATTCACATAATACTTCGAATGATGAGGCATCTGTGATGAGGGACAACGTGCAGAAGAAGGTAATGGCTCATGAATGGGCTTTACAGATGCACGGATTCTACGTTGATGCTGTGTTGAAGACCATCAGGTTCGATGTCGTGGTCTCCTTTGATGTTGACCGTAAAGAAGCAGTCAGCACCATATGCGGTGAGGTAAAGGAATTGTATCCGGATTATGAGGTGACTGTTGTGCCCGATGCTGATGTGACAGACCTTGAAGGCGCCGGAAGCAGGGAGGAGAAGAAATAATGTATGAATCTGATCCCGGTGAGACTGTCTATCTGTCAGACGCGTGTGATGTGTACTATCTCGCTGACAGGAATGCAGTGCTGGTTCACTGGAAGCATTACTGTGAACTTGAAGAATACAGAACGCCTCTTGAATATGCACTTCGCGTGATCAAAGAGCATGAAGGGTGCAACTATGTTGCTGACACAAGGGACGGCTTTGAAGACAACCCGCTTGATACAAAGTGGGTAGCGGAGTACTTTATGCCTTCGGCGCGTGAATACGGCTGCAGGATCATATATTTCATTATCGATAAAGATAATTCTCTTAAGGAAGAACTGGAAGGTCAGGAGAAGGATTCATCGTCTCTTTTGTCATTCAGATATATTTACGGGCTTGATGAACTGTGATGAGAATTTGCAGACGGTTCACACTTTCATAACACCTGTATATGCCGATTTTGTTATAATCAAATTTGACATGATATGGTCATAATATAACAGATTGGAGAACCGAACTATGAAGATCACAGGATTTTCCCCTTTGATTGTTACGAAGGATGCAGAGGCAGTTGTGAAGGTGTTCGAAGACCTTGGTTTTGAGAAACGTCATACCAAGACAGGCATCGAGGGCGGTCAGAATACCAATTACAACATGAAGGATTCCAACGGAAACCGCATTAATATTGCAAGTTCGAATAATGTTCCTCAGGATCTTACAGCGATCACTATTAATGTGGATAATTTCCAGGAAGCATATGATTTCTTTATTGCTCATGGTTTTGTCAATCCGCGTGGTGATAAAGTGACTGATACACCATCCTCCAGAGCAACAATGCTGTTCTCGCCATCAGGATTTGCCGTTACCATATCTGAGCATATCAAGGACTGATATCAGACAATACAGATGATGTCTTTAAAGTGCTGTCCCGCTGTGCGGGGCGGCACTTTACATGAGGGTTTACTTCGGTTGCATATGTGATATAATCATAAAAACGACAACACTGTCGTTTTTATTCTGGAAGAAGGTGTTAACGTTGCCAAAGGTCAATGACGATTATCTGCAGGGTAAGAGAGATGAGATAATAAACGCTGCTTTTGAAGTGTGCAGGCGCAAACCTGCATATGATGTGACAATGTCTGATATAGTGGCGGAAACCGGCATGAGTCAGGGCGGCGTATATAAGTACTACAATAACATCTGTTCCGTATATGCTGCTCTGATAGACAGAGCAAATCTTAAAGGAGATCAGATAAAGAGGATCAACGGGATAATGGCTTCTTCAGATGCTCCCGAGACAAAACTTCTTGAACTGTTCAAGGTGGCGGAACAGTTCTTCACGGATATGCTGATCAGCTATAACAAGATCCTTTTTGAACTGGGTACTTACTTCATCCAGAATCCGGAGACAGGGACAATCGTGAACGGGCAGACTAAAGCAACACCTGTTTTCCCGTATCTCGCTCACAGCGTGTCAGAACTGATAGTAACAGAGGCAGGCACAGGTTACTTTAAGCCTGTCGTGCCGGTAGAGGATATACTCTCGTTCATTATCTCATCTTTCGACGGGATCATCAGGGATGTAACCCTGAATAAATGCTATGAACAGACATCTGAGGATGTGAGTGTTTTCGATGAGAAGAAAATGATCAGATGTCTGTATTTGAGTACATTAACACTTCTGGGCAGGTAATATCAGCCGGGGATAGGAGGGCAGACATGAGGAATGGACGGATTACGCTGGTCGTTTTATCGGTGATAGCTGCTGCGGTTATGTTCACCGCATGCGGGAGGAACGATATAAGCGATTACTCAGTTGCTTATTATGACAATGGCTCAGTAGAATATACGAACAAAGGTGACGGTACGGATGAACATACCGTGTTTGAATTGGCGTCCAACGGAAAGACCGTGGCTGCATATACTGCTCTGGCTATGGCTGATGAAGGCGTATTCTCTCTTGATGACAATATTATTCAATATCTCGGCAACGATCTGGTAACAGGTGATCAGAGGATGAATGATATAACGATCAGACAGCTGCTCTGTCATACTGCGGGTTTCTCTCCCAGCTATGAACTCGGTGTGGATAAGAAGATACATACCGATCCCGGTACCGAATTCTGTTACTCGGGTGTCGGCTACATATATCTTCAGAGCGTTATCGAGAACGCAAGCGGAATGACGCTTGATCAGGCTGCATCTCATTATGTGTTTGAACCGCTGGGCATGAATAACAGTACTTTCGCGGGTGTAAAGACCATAACCCCTTATATGGCCCTCAGCAACGCGGTTCTCTATGCAATGCTCATGTTTGTCCTGTCATTTTATGTTTTGCTCCTTGTCTCCGGTGTGGTGGGAAAGATCAGCAAGTTTAAGTATTACACATTCAAAACGGCGTTTGTTGTCAGCTTTGCCGCAGCGGGGATAATCAATACAGTATTCCTTCTCTTTTTCTTCGTCTCGAAAGTGTTTATCCTGTTCCTGATCATCTATGCGCTGATGGGAACAGTGCTTGCCGTTGCAGGAAAGCATTCAAAGCTGTTCTATGCCTCAGTTCCTGTGCTGACCGCCGCATTGTTCGTCCTTGCTTTTGTGATACCTGTAAGTATTCCCGTCACCAATGATCTGATCGATAAAGCACCCAATTGTGCATATACTTTCAGATCAACCTGTGAGGACATGGCTGTCTTCTGTGAAGCCCTTATGGATAAGGCAAATGATCCGGATGGGCAGGATCAGATGTTCCTGCCTGCTGTTAAGATAGATGACAAGAACGCCTGGGGACTTGGCGTTGCAATAGAAGAAAGTGACGGACAGGGGACAATGTACTGGCATTCCGGCATCAACCCCGGGTTCCAGAGCCTTTATGTGCTGTGTCCTGATCAAAACAGATATATTGTTGTACTGACCAACAGCGACAGCGGGCTGGATCTTGCCAGAGAACTGGCACGTGACTTCCTTGGGATTGACGGGGAGTGGGATATCAAACGGGGATGATCTGACGGGTCTTTATATATTGACGATCACTGATTATAATAAAATAAGTTGGATTAATAAGTGATAATCGTGTATTAGTGCCTTTCGGAGGTCTGTATGAGAGTTAAGAGTGTTATTGCAGTTGTCCTGAGCGTGATCATCATGGCATGCTCTGTCCCGTTGTCATCCAGTGCTGCTGTAACAGTCAGTGCTCCGGTGGTTAAGGGCCATTCGCTCTCATTGAACGGGACCTTTGATCTCAATTACTATCTTGATATTCCGTCACAGTACAGCGATAAGAAGACGAGAGTAAAGTTCAGCTGGGGAGACTACTCCTCAGAAGTAAGCATTAAGGGTGTCAACCGCAATGATTCGAATTATGTTGCCACATGCAGCCTTCCGTCAGTGTGTCTGACAGATACTGTCAAGATGTCTTTACTGGACAACAGCGGCAAGACCATTCTTACCGAGAACTACAGGGCAGTGGATTATATCGATTCCCTGGCTTTGAATTACAGGGATATAGTCAAGAACCATGACAAGTATCTGCAGAGACTTCTTGAAGCCATTCTGATCTACGGAAGCAGTGCCCAGCAGTATTACAAGTACAGAACTGATGATCCGGCTGATAAAGACAGCTACATGAAGAATGTCATGACTGACTCCGGGAATCAGAAGATGAAGGATGTTCTCAGTGCCTTCAGGGATGATGCAGAGGGTATACTGTATGACATTGCGTATGAACTCAGGGGTTCTTCGATCAAGGATATAGAAGATGATGATTCGGGTCTTAAGTATCGGGGCACTTCTATTCTTTTCAAGGGGATTACTACGCTGAGACTGTATTTTGATGTTACAGACAGCTCGCGATCCGGCTCTCCTGTTGCATATATCAACGGACAGCAGTTTCCGGTGAGGTCACAGGATAATGCCATGATCCTTGAAGTCCCCGGGCTGTATCCTGACCTGTTTGCCAGTCAGGTGATGTCGGTCAAGATGAACGATAAGACATACAAATATATGCCTCTTGATTATCTGGCGCAGTGTGTGGCAGATGATAATGAGCTCTCAGACCTGACATGTAAGATGTATGCTTATGGCCTTTTTGCCGATCTGTATCGGAATAACCGTGAGGATCAGATACCCGATAACGGGATCCCGGTTGTCTATCTCAACATAGACGAGTCAGAAGGCACGATAGAGGACATGATCAGAAGCGCGGATCACAGCGCTTATTGCTACGGCAAGCTCGATATAGATGTTCCTGAAGGTTTTCACTATGTGGATTTCCCGGATAACATTTGCGAGAGTGTGTCCGGTCTCAGCATGAGCATCAGGGGAAGGGGCAATTCCACCTGGATGAAGTCTAATAAAAAACCGTTTAAGATCAAGCTTGATAAGAAGGCGGACCTGTTCGGTCTGGGAAGCAACAAGCATTGGGTGCTCGTTGCAAACGCGCTGGACTCCACTCTGATGAAGGACAGGATAACTGCATGGCTGGGTGACCGGATGGGCTTTGTATTTACACCTATGGGTGTTCCGGTCGATGTTGTAATATCAGGTGAAGAGTATGGTACAAAGTACCTTGGAAGCTACTATCTGAGTGAGAATGTTCGTGTTGACAGCAACCGCCTCGATATAGAGGAACTCAATGAGGATGATACTGATCCCGGGATCATTACCGGCGGGTATCTTGTCCAGAACGGGGTTCAGGTAAGCGCAAGTTCTCCGGACAGGTTCTTTACCAGCAGGGGAGCCGACTGGGCAACACATACGCCGTCATTTGACACTTCAGATAGCGGGAATTTCGCGGAGAATAAGGATGCTCTGGGGGCCGGTTATGTCTATGACGATACTTACGGAGATCCCGAACTGGGCGACGGATATGTAAATCCCGTCCAGCAGCAGTACATACAGAACCATATACAGTATGTTGAAGACGTAATGTATCAGGGCGGGACAGCTTACAGAGAGCTTATGGATGTTGAGTCTGCCGCCAAGTACTGGATCATCAACGCTGCATCGCTTAATGACGATGCATACAGTACGGGAAGCACTTATATCTATAAACATCGTGATGTCGGAGATACAGTAGGTAAGCTTTATTGGGGACCTTTGTGGGATTTTGATTATGCATGGACGCATAACACCATATATACAGGATTCCCTGTTGGTTATATTTGGGTAAAGCCTCTGATATGTGACAGAAGTGAGGGCGGTTTTATTCCCGAGGTTCAGAAGCAATGGACTATGCTGAAGCCTCTTCTTAATGAACTGATAGCTGACGGCGGAATAATCGACCAGTACTACGAGGAGACAAGAGCATCGGCAGAAGCTGATCATGAACTGTATAAGAAATCGGATGAGGATTTTGATTTCCTCAAGGAGGTAAATGACCTTAAGCAATGGATCAGAAACAGGATCGGCTGGATAAACGATAACATCGGTGACCTTGGAGACTATATCCACCGTGTCGAATTCATTGTTGACGGTCAGTTGTACACAGCAGATTACTATACAAGACAGGACCGCATCAGTCCCGAAGATATATCACATCCCCAGAAAGAAGGTCTTACGTTTGTAGGATGGCAGGATGAAGACGGCAAGATCCTTACAGATCTTGTTTATGTCACCAAAGACATGACATTTACGGCGGTGTACCTGCCTGACAGTGAGGTTACACATGGTGAGGATATCATTTTGGAACGCGATCATGTAACCGTTTACTACAACCCCAACATCAGACGTTATCAGATCGATTATACAGTTGTTCCAGAGGACGCTATTGATAAATATGTTGAGTGGACATCTTCCGATGAAAGCTATGCGACTGTGGATGAGGATGGTCTGATCTCATATAATGGCCTGGGAGAGGTCACGATTACCGGAACACTCAAGAATGGAGTGAGCAGGACCTTTGTGCTGACTGTCGTTTAGGTGCAGGGTTCGGAAGAATGAGGTGTACGAGATATGCATAAGTGGTATGACGAGGAATATGAGTTCTCAATAGAGGTGACAGGGTTCCTTCACGGGGATCACACTGAGCATTATTGCCGCAATGGCGAGGAGATAGGTGACAGATATACCTGCACGTACGGATGCCCTGTCAATAAGGACGGATACGGCATCTGTTCCAAGACGATGATGATGCTCTATCCTTTGATGGAAGCTGTCAGGAGCGGCGGAGACCTTGCTAATCTGGGCGGTGACGGCAGATACGAGAAGACTGTCGTCTGTCCTGACGGGTGCGTAATATTCAAGCTTACTGCGACTCCGCTTGGCAATGAGAATTTCCATAAAGGCGGATTCTGGCAGTATCCTGACGAGACATAAGACTGGATGCAACAATCTGAACGGATGGATTGTATTAATAGTATAGAACGCTGTTATCCGGCAGATTTGTGAGGTGAGCTATGAAGACGTCAGTACTGGCAAAGATCATTGTTGTAACGATGGTTGTTGTTTTCGCGGTTGCAGGATGTATTCCTTACAGCAGAAAAGAGAATGATATGACTGCGCTCTTTGACAGAGACAGGCAGGTAAGCAGCAGTGAGGCTCTCTTCTGGCAATACAGTCTGACATATGATCACTCGTGCCATTGTTATCCGCCCCACTATACGATGAAGGCAAGATATACGCTGTTCAGATCTATCGTGCTGTCCGAGTATTATATCGATATGTCCCTGAGCGATGACGGGACAGAGCTCATTCCGTATGATGAGGCGCATGTGAACGGGAATGTCGTGTCTGAGATCGAGGCTGTTATTTAATCAATACTTTGCAAACGGTTAACAGATCTATAACACATTATTCCGATCATATCGTATAATAAAATACTGGCAAAACAGGAATGATCAGTTTAAGGGAGGTCAAGATGAACGAGATGAATATTGATGAACTCAGCAAGGTCGTTGGCGGCGAGTATGACAGCAGTGTCACGTACAAGCCGGCACAGGTGCAGAAGGCAGGGGATCTGTACGACACAGGAAATATGCTCAAGGTTACCGGTCAGCTGGTAATCGGACAGAATGTGCAGGTGAACCCGGACTTCCGATATATCATTGATGGCAGGGAGCTATGCATCGTCAGGATCGGCGGCAGGGATTACGTAACGGAAACGGCGAATCTGATGCTCTGATCCGGTATGGCCGCTTTACAGGCATTAATCAGGCATCTGTCTCCGGGCAGATGCTTTTTGATCAGCCTGCAAAACTTTTTTATAAAAAGTTCCCATTTTCGTGTCCGTGTCATTTATAATATATGATGGTTCGTCAGAAAACCGATCACATATAAAACTCTCGGAGGCGCTTAAATGACACTTGAATCACTTTATGAAGGACTCAATATTCAGGACTATTATCTGGGTAAAGTCACTCAGGTTTACAGGAGCTGCAGCATCGCTCAGATCGATAACATGGCTGTCATGAATGACAGGAGCAAGTTCAGCAGTTCTTTCCTTCCCAATACGATCAACTGCTTTGTTGTAGTGGATTCCACCGTTGGAGTTTTCCTGGGAGAGTTGTTTGAGAATAAGGCTTCCCGTAAGAGTATCCTTGATGTGACATCCGAATCCTGGAGTACGAATGATTACCATGAGATAAGCATCGATACGATCGCACTCATGACACCCCAGTCCAATAAGTTTGAGCTTGCCGGCTTCAATACGCTCGGCATTACCGACAAGGTCTATCTCGCCACCGATAAAGTCTATCAGCTGTTCCTGCAGTCCCTCGAGTTTACAGGGGAGAATGAGGAACCGCTGCCTGCTTTCGCGACATATATCAACAGGGCTCATGCTGATGTTACGCTCAAGCCCAGCACTCTGTTCAACCGTCACCTTATGTGTATAGGTGCTACCAACAGCGGTAAGTCAACTACTGCACTTGCTATCCTTGACAAGGTAGTATCGTCAAGACGCAAGGCTTTGATCATCGATCCTACAGGCGAGTACAAGAATGCTTTCTCCGGCGAGGAGATCACAAAGCTGACGCTTGGCGTGGATACGACGATCTCCCCCGGTAAGATCACAATGGAACAGTGGGAGAAACTGTTCGAGACCGAGAACTCAGGACAGGGTGCAGTTCTGTCAGAGGCTATCATGTCGCTCCGCTACATGAAGAAGATCGGAAGCAGTGACTTCTATACCAAGATAGGTGAGGATATCGATAAGGTTCAGGAGAATCTGGCATCAGTATGCAAGGACGATGTGGATTTCAATATCGACCTGCTTCCTGAGCAGATACAGGCTGAGGCTGTCTGCGAGCCTGACAGAGATGACAACTACAACTTCAGATTCCGTTACGATGCCCTCAAGGCAAATGCGAACGCATCACTTATCCAGAAGATCCAGTATCAGATGACGAATACAAGGTTCCTCAAGTTCTTCTCGAATGATCCCAATATGTACAATCTCCTCGATGTTATCGATGAATTTGTTCATCTGCCTGAGGAAAGCCTCTATATCGATACTTCATCTCTCGGTGCTTCCGAGGGTATCGGTGGTATGGTCATCGACCTTGTAAGCAACTATCTGATGTCCAGAAGTGATATCCAGCCATTCGTCTTCTTTATTGACGAGGTTCACAGATATGCTAAGTCCAGATACTCTGATAAGGAATTCCACGGCGGACTGACTCTTCTGGCCCGTGAGGGACGTAAGAAGGGTATTTTCCTGTATCTGACAACACAGAACCCCAAGGACGTGTCTTCGATCCTTTTCGGTCAGGTCGGTACTATCCTGATCCACAGGCTCATGCTGAACGATGAGATCGCTGCCGTCGCCAGCCACCTTGATGATTACTCGATCAAGCATGTCAGAAAGCTTAATCAGGGCGAAGTTATCCTGACAAGCGTTAACCTGCTTCACAACATGTTTATCCATGTTAATAAGAGCGAGAGGACTCAGTATAACGAGACACCGACACTCTGATATCATCATAGACATAAGCATTCATATACGGCCGCATCAAAATTGGTGCGGCCGTTATTATATCTTGGTGGAAAGTAAGTAGGATCAGTATCTCCTGTTGTCCAGTCTCTTCTCGAAATCTTCGACGGGGAGAGGCCTGTCATAATAGAAACCCTGCGCCAGAGAACAGTCGTTGTCACGTAGGATCCTAATCTGCTCCTCTGTCTCAACTCCCTCGGTAATACACTCAAGACCCAGCTGTTTTGCAATCGATACAACGTGATGGAACAGGATGCCTCGGGTGCTGTTATCAGTGTTATTGTCAACGGGCAGATAGCTTCTGTCGATCTTTATTGTATTCCATGGTATGTCACGTATCATGTTAAGGGAAGAATAACCTACACCAAAATCATCGATCGACATATGGAACCCCATATCATGCAAAACTGATGCTGTCCGCTTAAGATTGCTGAAATCAACGTCGTTCATTGTCTCTGTCAGTTCTATCTCGATAAACTCATGTGGTATTCTGTATCTGTCAGCAATTTCTGAGATCGTACCGGGAAGATCCATGTTCATCGTGTTCTTGCGGGAGAAGTTGACTGATATACGTATAAGATCACGTCCCTCATCCATCCATCGCCTTATATCCCTGCAAACAGCTTCAAGCATATAGATATCCAGCTTACAGATATCGCTGGTCTGTTCCAGGATAGGAATGAATTCGGCCGGGGATATCATCTCTCCGTCGCGGAACCATCTGCACAGAGCTTCAGCGCCATAGAGCTCGCCGGTATTTATGTTGACCTTAGGCTGATAGAAGGGCCGGAATTCCCCTTTGCGCAGAGCGTCAGGGAAAAGCTGCTGTATCCGCATGATCTTCTCTTTGCGCTTGAGGAGGGAATCGTCAAAATACACTGTGCTGCCGCGTTTTCCGCTCTGGGCAACAAAGAAGGCATTCGTGATCCTGGCCATCAGCTCACCGGGAGCCTGAGGAGAACTGCCTGAAGGAACCATGAAGATGCCGGTGCTGGCTGAGATCTTCACGCTGTTTGTATCGTTTATCCTGACAGAGGTCTCTTTGAGATACTGTGCGATGTCGCCGGTAATATCCTTGCGGCAGAACCCGATGAAGTTGTCCCCTCCAAGTCTTGTGAGACATCCGTCTTCACCGATCATCTCCTTAAGGTTATTAAAGTGGCTTCTCATGATACTGTCTCCGGTGGATCTGCCATACTCCAGGTTTACTAGCGAGAAGTGTCTCAGATTATATCTGAAATAGGACAGATTACTGTAATCCGGGGAATGCAGGGATTTGAACATTGATTCATTCCACATACGGAGGTTCGGATAACCCATCTCGTCATAGTATGCCAGCTCATAGACAATATCCCTGAGACGGTTACGGCTGACAAAGCTGAGAATTGTTCTCATTACAAGCTCGACCTTGGCAAATTCCTCGGCACTCAGGGGCTCCTCATCCGGTGCCATGTAGACTGTTATTGTTGCACTGGACATTACGCTGGTAACGACTCTCAGCGAGAGAATCTCGTTGCCTTCTTTTCCTGAGTCAAAGCAGGAGAGCGTCTCTCCTTTGCCTTCGCGTTCCTCTTGGGGATTCTTATACACACGGGTAACTCCCTTGCTCAGTCTGAACATGGTGGAGATTTTGATGAGCAGTTCTTCTATCAGAGGTACATCAGGGGTGTCAAAAGTTACCATTGCAGTCAGAAGCTGCTCGTAGAGTTCATAGAACCTGACAAATGAATAGCTCTCAACGGAAGGGGAGTTGTCAAGGTCAGCCGGAAGATTCTTGAACATCTCCTTATTCTCGTACATAAGATTGTCAGCCCGTTCGAAAACATCCTGAACCCTGTTATCTTTCTGCTGTACGTACTCCGCAAGTCCGTAAGCCAGTGTAACAAGGCTGTTCCTCTTATTCTCGAACATCCTTGCGGCAAACTGTTTTATCAGGTCGTGCCTGTTGATGTAATCACTTCCACGAAGTATTACAACGAATTCGTCCCCGCCTATACGGAATACAGGACTATGGTCAAAAATCTCACAGATAATCGCACATGCATCCTTTATGAAAACATCTCCTGCAATATGACCCTGTTCGTCGTTGACCTGTTTAAGACCATTGATGTCACATACAGCGATGGCAAATTCCAGCGGGTCATCATCAGCTATCTGATTGTCGAGCTGGGATTCTGCGTTTACATATGCATGCTTGTTCTTGACCCCGGTAAGTGAATCCCTGTTGGCCATATCGATAGCTGTTCCGATCGCAGCCTCGAATTCCATCTCCTTGCGCTTTGCTTCGTCGATATTCTCAAGTGCTACGATGATGTGCTTTGAATCCTCCACGGCACGCATAATGACAAGCGTCATATACTGCGGGCGTCCATCCAGCATCAGTCTGTAGTTGAGAAATACTTTTCCGACACCCTCAAGTTTACGGAGAAGATGATCCTTGTCCATCTCCCTGGCCATCATGGGATAGTCTTCCTCGTAGATGTCACGCTTCATATTGCGCTGTGTGTCACCGAAGAAATCCTGCCCGTGATTGCCTACTTCCAGTTTTGTGTACTTGTTGCTTGAGCTGTACTCATAGTATTCATCAGTCTCGATGTTTACACGGTAGATTGCTTCATACCTCGAGGCGAGAGCCATTGCAACTTCATTGAACATATCACTCTGTTCGAGCATATGCTGTTCGCGCTTTATCTGGGCATCGATATTAAGAACGCCCATAACTATATGTTCCGTGTCGTTTTCAGGTCTGACAGCGTATAGAGTTACATATGCAGTATCTCCGCCTAACTGCTGGCGGTAGGTGATCGAGACAGATCCTGCCTCATCCAGATGTTGAAGAAGCGTGTCCTTGTTAAGTTCTGACAGTACATATTCAACGTCTTCTTTATGGATGAATTTCTTTATGTCAGGTATGCAGTCAGCAAAGAAATCCTCTCCCTGAATAGTAGTTCCCAGCTTCGCATAGTCGGCACTGGAACTGTAGATCGTATAGTTGTTGCTTGCAATGTTTATGTAGTAGATAGCTTCGTATCTTCCGGCCAGAGCCCCTGCGATATGCTGATAAGTTATCCTCTCGGCGTCTGATGCAAGTTCCCGGCGCCTCTGCTCATCAACGTTCTGCACACCGATTATGACTTTCTGCCCGGATCCTCTGATTGTCTTGAGAGAGTAGTAGAGCGGTTTTCCGTCGACCATCAGTCTGTAATTGAGCGAGAAAGACCTGCCTGTCTTGAGAATCTCGGTAACATTTTCTTTCTTGAATGAAGCAATGAAATGATCCTGATCGTCAGGGTAGACCTGTTCACGGGCATCGCGGATAACGTCCTCATAGAAGTTATTGCCCGAGGCTCTCTTTACGAGTTCCTTGTCATCGCCTGCAGCCAGATACTCAACATAACTGTCATCCTCGGAGTCAATTATGAAAATACTGTCGTAGTCGTTGGCGAGAGCCAATGCTATCTCGCCGAAAGTAATGGATCTTCCGTTATCTGAACTGCTCATTGAACGGGTTACCTCGCAGATCACTTTTGTATTTTATTATTCTAACAGGAAAATTCGTGCTTATGGTGAATGAATTGTAAAATCTGAAAAGGGGACGTGTTACTTTTCAGATTCTATCGGCGTTCTATCCGAATTTGATTTGTCACTTTGTATAGTATAATAACATTTGAAGTGATTTATCTGAATGCGTCCAGAGGATAGAAGATGGCTTTAGCAACCGTTCTTGTGCTTATTATGTTGATTATCGCGGCGATCATGGGAATAGTATTCCTGATCGGTCTTGTTCTGCTTATCGCCGGGATAGTCCACAAGTCCCGTGAGCGCAACAAAGGGAAAAAGTCACCTGTTGTCATGATCGTGACCGGCGCCATTATGATGGTGCCTTCTCTTCTTTGCGTTATCCTGCTGGCAATCGGGATAATCGGAAGTGAACGTGAACGGAGATACTGGGAGCAGGAGGCGGATTCTGTAGCCGAGCTCTGGAAGCATGTCAGCGTTACTGATGAGAAGGCCGCAGATCAGGCTCTTGATGCTCTTCTGCAATCAGCAGATGAGGGAGATAAAGAGGCTTTCGCGAAGAATTTTGCGGATACACTCCGGGAAGATCCGGAGTTTGACGGGATGGTCGATGAATTCTTCAGGGAGTATCCCGGAGGATTGGCTGATCTGAAGTTTAAGAATGACGGAATGGCGGGTGGAGGCGCATCCAACCGCGGTCATACCGAACGTCATGCCACCACGAACTATGATACAGCTTTCTGGGGCGAGTCATACTACATAAGGCTTTCCTTTGTGTATAAGAATGATGATCATCCTGAGGAGATCGGTGTTACCGGGTTTCAGGTGATGAACCTCGGCGGCTATGCAGAGTATCATTATGATGAGAATGGCTATGAGAATTACCATGGTGATGACGATTATCTTGTTTGTTGTATAAGAACACCGGATGAGGTCAGCGCCAGGAGAGTGGGCGGCCATGCCTGGAGATGGCGTGAGTCAGATGTGGAGCCCCTGTCACTTGAAGATATGAAGGCGTTGCTGGAGGACAGTTTCTATCTTCAGGATGCGATTAATACAGGAAGGATCGGGCAGCCGAACATTGAATATCACATATCTAACTCAACAGGAATAGACTACTATTACGAGATTACTCCCGACATGACGGGATCCAGGTATATCAATATCTCAACATCGTCAGATGACAGGATAATCGATGCCTGGCTCTGCACAGATGAGAAACGTTCTGTTGAGAATATCATTGAATTCAGGCCTAAGCCGGAGAACGGGTAAGAGTTATGGAAAAAACTGCTAAGACGTTAGCTGTTACTGCGATAGTATCCATCGTATGGCAGATCTCATTCTTTGTTTTTGTTATAACAGTTCTGCCGTTGCTTAAAACAGACGAACACATTTTTGAGATCGTGTTCTATATCGGGTTTGCTGTTGCCTTTATCCTTTCTGTCCTTGCTTTTGTATTCTCGATCATCGCGCGTATGTGGAAGAAAGCCCAGACGTTTACATATATGATACTGTCTGCAGTTGAACTGATCCTGTCGGTTGCAGGTCCGGTGCTGTTCTCGCTTGCATATACAATAGGACAACTGGACTGAGCTTTGATAACGGACTGATGATTATGTTAAAATACAGATATAACTTCAGGAATATGCCGGGAGGTACTGATCATGGATAACAAAGATCTGAATAATGAAGAACTGACAAACGTTGCAGGTGCAGGTGATCCCATAGTAGTAGACATGGATGCCGGCATGAAATGCCCTGCATGCAAGTCCTTCAATTTTGTGCCTGTCTTATCGCAGCGGGTAGGAGCATTTAATAAAGTGACTTTCAGGTGCGCTGATTGTCAACATAAATGGGAGTCGATGATCCTGATCCAGAAGTAAATGTGCCTGAATGCTTACTTAAAATAGTTCTTGCAAATAATTTTAAATCAAGATAGCCTTCATCATTGGAGGCTATATTTATGAACAGAGAAGAATTACACGCATTTGTTGAGAACAACACGGGAAATGAGAGCAATATCTGCCAGATATGTGTCATGCGTGACGGCGGTATAGTGTATGAGGACTGCTGGCGAGGCTTCAAGCCTACGGACGCGGTTAATGTTATGTCGGTGACAAAGGGGGTTATGTCTCTGCTCACGGGGATCGCAATTGATAAGGGACGTATCGAAAGCATTGACCGGAAAGTGCTGGATTTCTTTCCCGGTTATCAGGTGAAACGCGGTGAGAAGACGATATACGATGTCACGGTACGACATCTCCTCACTATGACGGCTCCTTACAAATACCGTTCGGAACCGTGGACAAAGGTGTGCACATCAGAAGACTGGACAATTGCAGCACTTGATCTTCTTGGAGGAAGAGCAGGCATTACGGGTGAATTCAAATACGCCACCCTCGGTATTCAGATACTTGCAGGAATAATCGCGAACGCGACAGGGGAGAGTGTGATAGATATTGCAAACAGAGATCTGTTCGCACCGCTTGGGATCCCTGAACACGTTCTTCATGGTGACAGTTCAAAGGAGGATCAGTTTGAGTATCTGATGTCAAAGAGACCACACATAAATGAGTGGTATTCGGATCCTTCGGGTGCAGTTACAGCCGGATGGGGACTTTGCCTGTCTGCACGTGATCTTGCCAGATTAGGTGAGATGGTGCTGAACGGGGGCAGGTGCGGAGATAGGACTGTTATCTCAGAGTCATATATTAACGATATGATCACACCGCATATTAAGCTTGGAAAGATGTTCGGAAATATGGAATACGGGTATCTCTGGTACAAGCCCTATGAGGACAGAGAGGTATATGCCGCGATAGGTGACGGAGGTAATGTAATCTATGTTAACAGAGATGAGAGGGTTGCGGTTGGCGTAACTGGAACGTTCAAGCCGCGGATCTTCGACAGGGTTGATTTCATTGAAAGATATGTGATGAATATGTGATTGTGTAATATTACACAAAATGTTGCACAATTACACATGGTGTGCAATAATGATCTTATGAATAGAGAAGAATTTGTTACGAAAGTCGGAGAGCTTATAAAGCTGGTGAGAACTGAGTACGGACTGACTCAGGAGACTATGTCTGCAATACTTGGAATATCCCGTAAGACACTGGCTGACTACGAGAAGGGCAAGAGACTTCCGGGGTGGCCTGAGGCTCTTGCTGTAACTGTCCTTTTTGCTGACAGCATGGTTTTGAAGGATTCATTCGGAGGCGCTGCAGACGAGATAGCCATGGCGATCGCTTTCGAGAATGTTGATGTAAAGTATCCCCCGACAATGGGCGGACGCGTATGGTGGCGTGATATTGACAGGAAGGGACGATACCGGATACAGCAGAATGTCATATCCGGTCATTACCGTCTGCTTGATGCAACGGATGCGAGACTTATGTCTTCGTTTGATCTTGATGAGGTCAGAGAATATATGGGAGGGTTGATATGATGGACAAAGTATTGAATGCAGTATATTTGATCAATGAGGTCGCGTTAAGGCGTTCCGGGATACGTATCGACGAGCTGTTCGGGATCATGGTATGTGTTGTGATCGCAGCTTACATCCTGACTTCGATCGTGCTGTTCATTATTGATGGTATCAAAGCCAAAAAAGAAGGACGCAAGAGGAAAGCAGTCTACATCGTTATGCTTATCGTTGCCATATTCATCCTGGTCGCTGTAGCCGCCGTCGTGCTCTTTGTATGGTGGCTGGGATACATGATAATGAGGTCGATGTAAGGATCGGTTATGAGTGATAAGGCTTTTATCATATCTACGATAATCGTGCTGGCAATCTGTCTGCTGCTGACCCTGGCTCATCTGGCGTACATAGGATACGCATATCAGAATTCGTCTATAATCTATTTCGTATCACAGGAGATCTGGCCATGAAGAGAGTTGCAGCATTGGTCCTCATCGTTGTGATGTTTGCAGCCTTGAATCTCGGATTGTATATGACTATTACCAGAAGACTGAGAAATAACTTCAGCGGCGCAGACCAGCTCAAGATGGTTGATGTGGCAAGATATCTTCCGTTCGAGCCGGAATCGGATCTTGCCAGGACAGGTTCTTCTTTCCATCTCGCGAAATCAGATGATCTTCCAGTCCTTGACGGCGCTGCTGCTCTGGTTCCCGTATATGCTTCTGTTATCGAGAATTGTTATCCCGAAGGATGTGTCACTTATGAAGGCGGTGTGTTCTCCGATGATAATTACTATGGGGAGAACTTTGCATCAGACAGTGCAATGAAGTATCAGAATACGATCCGCGGATTTGATGCTGTTGTAGATGGTTCTGTCGATCTGTTCTTTACTGCACATCCGTCGCCTGATCAGATGGCTTCGGCAGAGGAGAAGGGCGTTGAGCTGAAGATCGTTCCGATCGGTCTGGAATCATTTGTTTTCTTCGTAAATAAAGACAATCCTGTTGATGGACTGACCGTAGATCAGATACGTGCCATTTACCGTAACGAGATAACAGACTGGAGTGAAGTCGGCGGTCCCGAACGCATGATCAACCCGCTCACGCGCATCAAGAACTCCGGAAGCCAGATGATGATGGACAAGTTTATGCAGGATAATATGTTCGAAGCACGTCTCCCGTTGTCGATATTCGGCGGTGCGATCGGTTATTCTTTCAGATACTATCTGTCAGGACTCGTAGCGAACGACAATGTTAAAATGCTGTCTGTGAATGGAGTTTACCCGAGTGCAGAGAATATCCGTAACGGGACATATCCTATTACCACGAATTTTTACGTAGTTTACAGGGCTGATAATGATAATCCCAACGTGGAACGTGTAGTGGATTGGCTTTTGTCAGATGAAGGTCAGCAGATGATAGAAGGATGCGGTTATGTTGGGCTCGGTGAGACCTAAGTGAGTGACCGGATTATTTGACAAAACAATGCAATTTACATATAATTTCTGTGCTACGGGGTTGTGGCGGAATGGCAGACGCAGCAGACTCAAAATCTGCCGACCATAAATCGTGTGGGTTCAAGTCCCACCAGCCCCACCAGATTCGAACTCCCCCTTGTTCTTGGCGTCGAACAGGTCCTCGGCACGAGGTGCCTGCGGAACTAGCAGAACAAGGGGGAGTTCTCATTTCTGCGGACTTAACTGCGCGTGGGGGCAATACAATTCTCCTTCCTTATAGTTGTTCTCTGAAGCGAGAATGCATGATTTCTGAACACTATTCACTTCCAGAGCTTTTTGCCTAAATTTGAGTTATAATGTTTAAAACAACTATAATCGGGAGGTTTCCATGAAGTGCGTCGTTAATGTTATTTGGGATCCTGAAGCTGCAGTATATATTGCAACAAGTGAGAGCATTCCGGGTTTGGTTCTTGAATCCGGTTCTTTTGATGCGCTTATTGAGAAGGTTAGAGTTGCTGTTCCCGAGTTGCTGCAGCTTAATAATAGTAAGGCTGATGTCATTGATTTAACTTTTATGGCTGAGAGACATTGTTTGGTATCAAATGGCTGAATTTGAAAAGCTTGTTCGGAAAGTGCTGAAGGAGAATGGTTGTACCTTTGTCCGTCATGGCAAGGGAGATCATGATATATGGTATAGCCCAATAAATGACAGGTATTTTACTGTAGATGGTAAGATCAAATCTCGCTTTACAGCGAATGCGATAATGAAGCAAAGCGGTATAGATCATAAATTCTGAATCCTTTTGAGCGAAGCAACGTGTGAAGAATCCGTGCATTCGAGCCCTTGCAGAACAAGGGGATTTCTCGCGTCAGGCGCGTGTGACTATTCGATCCAACATGTTGTATAATCCTATCGTATATCACTATTTGTGAGGTTTTGATATGGATAAGATATGGATCGATATGTATGAAGCGGCCAAGGCTGTATTAGGCGAGAAGGTTATCTCTGAATATGTTACTGCAGGCGGTGTTTCTGCTGCAGTTCTGTCAGGCTCTGGAAAGATATATACTGGAGTATGTATCGATACATGCTCAACGTTGGGTATCTGCGCAGAGAGGAACGCTATATTCAGTATGATAACGAACGGGGAGTATGAGATTAAGAGAGTTCTCTGTATTCCTCCCAATGAGGGTAAAGGCGCTCCATGCGGGGCTTGCAGGGAACTGATGACACAGCTTATGCCGGGGCTGTATAAGGATATCGAGATAATGATCGATTATAAGGCTGACCGGGTAATGAAGTTGGGTGAACTTACGCCTGAATGGTGGATAGATTAATTTGAGACAGGAAAGCTTCTGGGATATTCTCGGTATAAGTCCGACGACAGATAAGAAGGAGATCAAGAGCGCTTTCGCGAAGCTTGCTCATACAGTATCTCCGGAGGAAGATCCTGACGGCTACATGAGGATCCATGATGCCTACAAAGAGGCACTTTTCTATGCTGGCCGTGACATGATCGATTCACCGTCAGATGATCTTGAGGAATCCATTGAGGATCCGGGGAATTCAGGCGATGATCCGGATTATGATTTCTCATCAGTGAAGACAGATAAAGAGTTCTCTCACAGCGCAAGTGAGATGATGGATGAGATCGTAGAATTCAAAGAGATCAACAGACTGAATTCCGCTTCAGATGTATCCAGGCAAAAAGATATCGTTCTGGCAAGACTGGCAAATGAACTCTTCGAATTGTATGCCGGACTGGCTGAGTTTACTGATGATACCGCTGTGTGGGATGCGTTCTTCAGTGAACCGGCAGTAAACATCATGATGGATAACAGAGCATATAAGGTCCGCATTACGGAGAGGTTTGAATTTGACAGCAAGCATCGTGCGGCCATTGAAGATCATCTTGAAGTGTATAACAGGCATACGGACAGACTCAACGGGGTCCATGCAAAGCAGTATGAATATGAACAGCGCAACAGGAATCTCAAACAGTTGTGGGGAATAGCTGCCGGTATCAGCTTCTTTCTTACGCCGCTGTCTATTGCCGGTCAGGCATTCTTTGATATACCTCTCGGTATGTGTTTTGCCTTTGGCAGTTTCTTTGGAGCATTGCTGTCGTATTGTATGTCAAGATTTCTGGACAGGCTTTTGTGTCCCGGTGTTGTAAGCATTTCCGATGGCGGGTTCGTTGTTGAAGAACCGCAGAATTTTGTCAGGATCGGAATGGTATTCTTTACCGTGCTTAATGCAGCCTATTTTGTGATCATGCTCATCAGTCTCGGGGAATTCAGCACAGGATCACTGATAATAACGGCATCCGGGGGACTGTTGCTTACGCTTATGGACGTGCTCCTGTGGAAGAAGACTAAGAGAGACGGACTCCCGAGAGATATCAGATAACAATGTAATCAACTGTACATTATGTTAAAATGTTGTGAGTTTGTATTCAGATAAACACGGAGGGACAACATGTATACTATAGCGACAAATGCGGCACCTGAGGCGATCGGCCCATATGCACAGGCACAGATGGCACTCGGTTTTATTTTTGTATCAGGTCAGATACCGATAGATCCGTCTACGGGAACGATCCTTGCAGAGACTATAATCGAACAGACGAGACAGGTTTGTAAGAACATTCAGGTGATCCTTCAGGCTGCAGGGTCTGATATGACAAAGGTCGTAAAGACTACATGTTATCTTGCCGATATGGAAGACTTTAATTCTTTCAATGCCATATACAGCGAGTATTTTACGAACAAACCTGCAAGATCCTGTGTGGCTGTTAAGGCTCTTCCCAAGGGCGCTCTTGTTGAGATAGAAGTCATTGCCGAGAAGAATTGAGGATTATTGGAAATGAGAAAGATAATATCAGTAATTCTGATAATTACGGTTATATTTTCCATGGCATTAACCGGTACAGGCTGCGGAAGCAAGGCGGATTATGGTGCGCCTCTGGAGATGTACAGCGCATGGAAAGAGGGGGAAGATGTTACCGGAAAGACAGTTAATGTCATTGCAAACAGAGATTATTTCATGGGTGATATATTCTCATCTGTAACTCCTGATGTACAGTGGATGCTCCATATCAATGTTGAGGGTGATGGCGCACAGGATATCAGGGACGGAGATGAGGTAACCGTAAAGATCACAAAGATCGATGAACTGATCTCAAACGTTGTGTTCACCGGGACGTTGGTTGAATAATGCCACTAATAACTGTTGATAACATTTCCATGAGCTTTGGTGACCGTCAGATACTTGACGGTGTGTCTTTCCGCGTTGAGGAAGGGGACAGGATAGCATTTGTCGGTGACAACGGGACAGGCAAATCGACGCTCTTTAAGATAATAAGCGGCAGGTATGAACCGACAGGCGGTCAGATAATCATGCACGGCAATACTATCGCGGGATTTCTGTCTCAGAATATGGATGAACAGGATCTGTCTTCATCATCGCTCAAGCCCCGCAAGATGCAGGAACTTGAGGCAGATATCGCACTGATGGAATCGGATATTGCCAAGGCAGATGATCCGGAACGGCACGAGCTTATGGCTTCCTATGCAGACCTTATTGCAGAATATGAAGCTATGGGAGGTTACGATTATGAACACCGTCTCAACGATGCTCTTGGCGGACTTGGTATTACCGGTGTTAATTCAAGAACTGATCTTATGACTTTGTCCGGCGGCGAGAAAATGAGAGTCTGTCTCGCAAGGCTTATTGTTGAACATCCTGACGTCATTCTTCTCGATGAGCCTACGAACCATCTTGATTTCGAGGCGGTCGAGTGGCTTGAACAGTTCCTGAGATCTTATGGCGGTGCGGTATTTGTCATTACGCATGACCGTCATTTTATAGATGCCGTTGCAACACGCGTTATCGAACTTGATGGCGGGCGTATTACGCAGTACAAGGGTAATTACACATCCTACAGGGAACAGAAGGCTGAACGGATGAAGACCCTTGAAGCTGAGATCACCAATCTTGAGGCAGAATTGTCACACCAGCTTGATGTGAAGCAGACTATGCTGTCTCACCGCAATATATCGGGATATCATCAGCGGGAGAAGATGGTTTCCAAGCTGGAAGATATACTCGAATCAAAACGTGCACTGCGTCCTGCCGAGTTTGCCAAAATGAACTTCAAGGCAGTTCCTGCCGACAGGACAGGAAAGGCGGACCGCCTTATACTGCAATGCGACAAAGTGAGTAAGCAGTTCGATGACTGCGACTGCCCTTTGTTTGAAGATGTATCTTTCGAGCTTAAAGCCGATCAGAAAATATTCTTTTGCGGTCCCAACGGGTGCGGCAAGACGACGCTTCTTCATATGCTTACCGGTGACGATGTGGGAACATCGGGAACGATCCTTCTGTCTTCTGGTCTTAAGTGCGGCGTCATGGGTCAGTTCGTGCCTTTTGAAGATGAGACGAGAACATTATACGAAGAACTGATTGCTGACTCTGATATAAGCGTGACTGATGCCAGGAGCCTTCTGGCAAGGTTCGGATTCAGGGGAGAGGCGGTATTCAAGCGTATAGATATGCTGTCGGGCGGGGAGCGGTCAAGGCTGTATCTGTGTAAACTGCTTAATGAGAATCCTGAACTGCTCGTTCTTGACGAACCTACAAACCATCTTGATATCAGTTCAAGGGAGATCCTTGAGGATGCGCTGAGCTTTTATGATGGTGCTATTGTCTGTGTAAGCCATGACAGATTTTTTATCGATAAATGTGCGGACAGGATTCTTGGCTTTAAGAAAGGCCGCGCGAAAATATATGACAAATACGAATACTATCTCCGTGACTACAGAACCGCAGATGAGGAAGTGACGGAGCCTGCGAATCCAAAGAATTCCAGGGATGCAAAACAGAACAGTGGTAACCCGGCTCAGCTCCGTAAGGAAATGGCCCGTAAAAGGGAACGGCTGAGACTTCTTGAGAAACTTATAGGAGAACTCGAGGACAGACAAAGCGAATTGGAAAAGAGCTTTACAGCGGGTGCCGGCGAGGATGAGTATAAAGAATATGGAGACAATGCCGCAAAACTCAAGGAGTATTACGACGAATTCTGGGCTTTGGGTGAAGAACTCGAAGAATAGTCACCTGTATGTTATACTGACAATAGAATACGTCGGAAGTGAGGGGTAGTATGAAGACACGTTCTAACATTGCAATAATAGGGTTCTATCATCTGCATCTTCTGCTGGTACAGGCTGTGTGTATCTGTTGTACATTTGTGGAATTTGCTTTCGCGAGGCCGGCCGGAGAGGCGCGATACTATTCTGATGTCCGTGTGAATATGTTTGCCATGCTGATCGGACTTGCTCTGTTTGCAGGAGCATACTATGTTATATGGGAACTGTTTCTGTCTAAAGACTGGGCAGACCTCAGATCGAATAAAGCGGGTCCGGGCTGGTATGTATGGATGTCAGGCATTTCCCTGGCAACTATGTTTGCTTATATGATAATCTTCCTGATAATCCTTGGTCTATGGTATGATCTTCCGGATTTCACACCGCTGAATTCAGGAGATGTATTCCTTATTACGATCGGATATACCGTGCTGATGCCTGTCGCGAGACTGGTGTTAGGACGTCTTAAGGCCTCAAAGAAATGAGACGTTACTTTGCATGTATAGCTATCTTTGTTTTGTTGTTCGCTATCTGTGTGCCCGGATGTGGAGAGACAGAAGTGACTGTTGTTGAACAGACACCGGAGACATCTGCTGTTGAGACTGCAGGACCGCCGGTGGGATACAGGCAGATCATGCAGACAGAGGCACATGAGATTATGCAGTCAGATGAGGATTACATAATCCTTGATGTGCGCACTCAGTCGGAGTTCGATGAAGTGCATATACCAGGTGCCATATGTATTCCCAACGAAGAGATAGGAACAGATGAGATTCCGGAATTACCGGATAAAGATCAGATGATACTGGTGTATTGCAGAAGCGGGCGAAGGAGTAAACTGGCGGCCGAGAAGCTTGTTGCGCTTGGATATACCAATGTGCTTGAATTTGGCGGAATAATCGATTGGATATGGGAGAAGGAACCCTGAAATGGAGGCTGTTATCATGTTAAGACAGAGATTAATAACTACTTTTATGGTTGCCGCAATGATAGTATCCGGTGTTTCTTTAACGGGATGCTCCGGCAACAGCAAGGGGGAGGGTGAGGATCAGCCCGGTCAGACAGAGACCACCTCATCTGAAGGCAGCGAAGATCATGGTGAGCAAGGCCCACAGTCGATCGGGACTCTGGAAGATATCAGCACAGAAGACAGTGCATATGGATATCAGGCAATCGCTCTCGGCGATTATATTTATTTTGCCGTCAGGTCTTATGATGATCAGTACATTTCAGATCCTGCCGTTGACGGATTGTATATGACTGACAGGAATCTGGGCAATCCTGTCAGGATAGCCAGAGGTAACTGCAGTTTCCTGTGGTATTCAAAAGAGAATACCTGTATAGATATGTGCTTCAAAGATGCAACCGGTGATTATTCGATCGCAGGTATCGATCTGGGCGGGAATGAGATAAAAAGACTCGTTAAGGATGCACAGGGCGCAGCATGTCCGATAACGTCTAATGAGATCATTTACTGCATAAATAACGGTTATCTCTTACAGTTCAATACTTTGGATGATACAGCTGATCCTGAAGTCTTTAAGCCTGAGACAGGCAATATAATCAGTGCGGAGAGATTTGGAACGGCCATAAAAATGGTAGTGTTCAACTTGAATGAGAAAGTTTACGAACTTTACGACTACAATCCCGCGACACGTGATCCGAGATATCTGGGAGAGATAGGCTACAATCCCTGTCTCTTTGAGGACAGAACATATTTCTGTCAGCAGACTGAAGGTCAGCCTGATCAGGAGGATATCAGGCAATACGAATATGAACTGGTCTATGTTATCGATGACAGCAATAAGGTAAACGGTACAGGCGTAACAGGCAGATTCTGCCAGGGCATTGTAAAAGCTGATCATTATCTTTTCTATTCGAAATATGAAGGAGAGGGATCTGACCTTTATGCAAGACCCTATTGCTTCGATATAGATTCAGGTAAAGAGTATTCTATTGTAAGAAGTGACTTTGACGGATACAGTGTCTTCGTAAAGGATATTGCATCAGGATATATGTTCTATGATTGCTACCCGATGGGTGAGGCGGCTGATGAGGTGCCTGAGAAGCCTGTAGTATGTAAATGTATAAAGCTTACTGATAACAGTCCTGCAATAGATCTGAATTCACTTGCCGGGGCTGCGCCTGATTCCGAAGGTGTCAAGGCTGATGATATCTATATTCAGATGACAGAAGAAGAACGCGAAGCAGCACGCAGGGAACGCGAAGAAGAAGCACTGCGCAATGAGACATATGGTCCGGGTGAGAGTACTCTCCGTCTCAGGGCAGACAATCATTCTTCATGCTATAAGCTGGTAAGAATGGACGGTACTGTTGAATTCCAGATCCTTCTGGAACCCGGTGACTCCGTCAGTAAATCGTTCCCGTGCGGCAGATATATTCTCAAGATCGCTTCGGGTGATACATGGATATCTGACGAAGAGGCATTCGGCCCTGACGGTGATTACGATACCACAGATGTATTCAATTTCCAGGAGAATGAGACGTACATTATCTCGGTCGGTACAAGGGGCGATTTCAGAGGAGACAGCCAGTCCGGATTTACGGGATGATATACAGGATGATGTTCAGGGGGTAAAGATATTTTGGAAGACAAGATGGAATTTGTTATCTCTCACCTGGCCAAGAGCTACGGAAAACACCAGGTGCTGACAGATGTGGATTATGCTTTCGAGGAGGGCAAGATATATGGTCTGCTCGGGCGTAACGGTTCAGGTAAGACTACTTTGTTCAACTGTCTCAACAGTGATACGGATGTTAATGCCGGCAGTTTTTTCTTCAGAAAAAACGGTAAGAATGAGCCCGTCGAGGCTGACGATATCGGTTATGTTTTGTCAACACCTACTGTGCCTGACTTTATGACCGGGCGGGAATTCCTGAAGTTCTTTATCGACATCCATTCTGATGTTATCAAGGACCCTAAAACTCTTGATGAGTACCTTGATTATATGATGATCCCGAAGGATACAAGAGACCGCCTGATGAAGGACTATTCACACGGCACTAAGAATAAGATGCAGATGCTTATCAATATAATAGCCAGTCCGCGCCTTATGCTTCTCGATGAACCACTGACATCGCTGGACGTTGTCGTCGCAGAGGAGATGAAGGATATACTGAGGACTCAGAAGGAGGGACGCGTGCTGATCTTCTCCACCCATCTTCTTGATATCGCATTGGATCTGTGTGATGAGATCGTACTGTTGAATCATGGCCGTCTGGAGCCGGTTGATAAGGCCAACCTTGACGATGATGACTTTAAGATAAAGATAATCGAGGCTTTGAGAGATGCGACAGACGCTTAAAACACTTAAGATCATCCTCAGTCTTCGTAATACGATCAATGTCAATGGCATATTGTATGGTATCAGACATATACCGATAATCGGCAAATACATAAGTGACAGGATCTATGGCATCAGAGTGCTCAAGATCCTGGCAATGATAGTATCGGTTAATACCGAGATCATAAAGGCCTCATTCGGGAAAGTCATGCTGTTCGGTTTTCTGTTCCTGGCATCAGGCGCCTTGAGTTCTCTCAACGGTTATTCACAGAGTACGATCTTCATGTACGGATTCGTTCTTGCTTCAATAGTGGCGATGTTCCTGTACAATCTTTTCCATACCACGACTGAGACAGAATACGGTGTTTTCCTTCTTGGTATGGATGCGAAGAAATACGTTAAGGCATTGTTCCTCTTTGATTCTGCTTCAACGTTTCTGGGTTATGCCATACTTGGAATACCGGCTGCGCTCATATCAGGCGTTCCCTGGTATTGTGCATCGCTGATACCTTTTGCCGGGGTCGGTGCAAAAGCTATTACTCTGGGACTTCAGATGACCATTTATTCAGCGAGAGTCTCATCCGGAGGCAAGTATACCCGTAAAGGAAAGCCTGTATCCATCATAGGCAACCCGACTCTCAGCGTACTTGCGGTAATTGCCATTCCCGCGGTTGGATTTATCGCCGGCCCGATGGTAGTGCTTGATAACCTGTTTGTTGTTCCTGCGCTTCTTACAGTATTGTTGTCAGTGATCGTTTTCCCGGCGTATATTCTGATCAGGCGTTTCCCGTATGGCATGTACAGGTCGGCACTGTTTGCAGAACGCTCCAAGAGGGAGGTCGTGAAGAAAGAGGCCAGACAGAGCATCAAAAAGACCTCCTCTGCACAGATTACGGACACAGCAGGTGTCAGCTCAAATGCCAGCGGTTTCAGGTACTTAAACGAGTTGTTTGTAATGAGACACAGAAAGCTTCTCTGGGGTTCTCTCATAAAGATAGTTATCGGCATTGCCGCTGTAATAGCGGTCATGTCTATATTCCTATATGTTGAGCTGAAGAGATTTGATGAAGATCCATTCGATTCTCTGATCAGGAGTGTTTTTACCGCGCATCTGAGCGGATTCCCTTTTGTTCTGTATTTTATCAACAGAGGGGCACAGATATCACAGACGATGTTTGCTAACTGCGATTCCTCGCTTCTTATGTTCGGATTCTATAAGACTCCTAAGTCGATCCTTACAATGTTCAGACTGAGGATAAGGTCAATGATCAAGCTGAACTTCCTGCCGGCATTCATGATCGCGGTTTACAGTGTTGTGGTCATTGCTGTGACGGGCGGTGAAGAGTACAGATTCCAGTATCTGTTTACATTCCTGTCTATTATACTGCTGATGATGTTCTTCTCGGTCCATCATCTGGCTGTGTACTATCTGCTGCAGCCATATACCAGTGAGTTCAAGATCAAATCCAAGGGGTATCAGATCGTATCGTTTGTTGTATATTTCGTTTGCTGGATGCTGTTCAATAATAATGTGTCCGCGATCATTTTCGCGCCGGCAGCGGCAGCATTTACAATAATATACATAGTGACCGCGTGCTTGCTCGTGTATAAGTTCGCACCTAAGACATTCAGGATCAAATAAGGAGGACTTCATGGATTACAGACAGTTTGGAAGCACGTATTACATAAGGATAGACAGGGGTGAGGAGATCATCAGCACCATTCTTGATGTATGCCGCCGCGAAAATATCGTGTCCGCAATATTCAGCGGTATCGGCGGATGCGGCAGCGCGGAGATACAGACTTTTATACCTGACAGGGGAGAGTTTGAGACGGAAGAGATACACGGTATGCTTGAGCTGGTGTCGATGAACGGCAGTATTGTCTGTGGAGAAAACAGAGAGTTGCTTCACCACACTCATGCGGTATTTGCGTATAAAGAGAATGGTGAGCATAAAGTTGCAGGAGGACATATCAAGTCAGCAACTGTTCTCTACACAGGCGAGATAGAACTGAGACCTGTCACAGGCGGTGTCATCGGAAAGAAGTATGATCCTGAGACCGGTACCGGATTCTGGGACTTTGATGATAAATGATATTCATTTATTGTTAATACTTAGTTCATGATTATATAATCGGGTTGTGTTAACATAAAATGATTCAGAAAAGAATCGCAAAAAAGTGCAGACAGTATACTTACTGATATGTGATTATGAAAGGAGATTTTACTATGGAAAATCAGAACATGGACGAGATATTTAAGGCTATGTTTGGTGCAGCTGAGGCTGAGCTCGATCTTGATCAGCTTGACGATGTTTCCGGTGGCGTTATCACTCAGAAGGGTGAGAAGATGCTCAGAGACGGACTGAAGCTTGCAAAGGTTACAGGTGTTTCCAAGAAGAAGGTTCTGGAGCTCCTGCCTGAATATTATAATATGCTTCACAGTCAGTTCCCCAATACTACTTTGAAGGAAGTAGAGACATGGATCAATAAGAACTGGGACAAGATCTGAGCATATTGCAAAAGGTTAGTTCCGGTCCCCTGCGGTATCATCCGCAGGGGATCTTTTTAATATATGGATTTTCTTTATCATTTATGATATCTTGACTTTTGTGCACAAGAACAATGAACATGGAGGGTATGATAATGATCAAGACAATCAAGAAATTTGCAGTAGTTACCGTATGCCTGTTTGCACTTGTTGCTTTTGCTGGCTGTGCTGAAGAAAGCAAGGTTGATGAGAGTGCAGATACGGCGGATATCACGGCGGAGTGGACCTTCGATCATGCTGTAAGCGGTGGTGAGGATGTTCCCCGTTACAGTAATACCAGTGATAAGGACCTGCCTCATTTCTCTACGGATGGAGAGACATTTACGTTCAATATAGTTCCTGATAAAACATATACCGGCAGGATCGAAGATAACGGTGACGGAACATATACGCTCATCAATCCCAACAATGAGGATAAAACGATATCAGCCAAGATTACCGGAAACTCACTGACAATAACGATCAACGAAGAGAATTCCGTTACTTTTGTTGTGAAGGAATAACAGATCTGATTTTTGATCAAGAGCAAACTGATAATGTCCCGGTCTGCGCCGTCAGTCATATGACGGATCGCAGCGGGGCATTTTTATGTCATATATTTCTGAACAAACATTGTTGACATACCGGAAAAAATGGAATAATATAAACGCGTTTACATAAATGCGTTTATATTATTTGAGGAGACATCGCGAAAATGATACTTATAGTCAACACAACGACAGACACATCAATAACCGCTGAGATCAGAGAACTCAATAAAGACGTGGAGATCATCGAAGCCGGTGCCATGAAGATCAGCAACTGCATAGGCTGCAACTACTGCTGGCTCAAGACTCCCGGAGTCTGCTCTATACATGATGATTACGAACAGATACTGAAGAAGATAATCGTTGCCGACCAGCTCTGGGTAATCTCTGATACGGCTTTAGGCTTCATCGATCACAAGGGAAAGAATATCTTCGACAGGATCATGCCGGTCGTCACCATGAACCTGAAGTTCAAGGGTAAGCAGATGAGACACATCATGAGATACGATAAGAGAACAGATGTGGGGATCATCTACACAGGAGATGCAGACAGGGAATATCTGGAGAGATGGAACAGCAGGGCTGCTCTGAACTTCGACAGCAATTCGCTTGGAGTGTTTCCTGTTTCTGAGATAAAGGAGGCGGTATCATGCATGTACTGATAATTAACGGAAGTCCGAGAGTAAAGAAATTCAGTAATACCGATAAGATTATAGCCAGGTTCGCTGAGGGATTCTGTGAGAACGGAAATACAGTTGATGTGTTTGAAGTATCTGACAGAAAGCAGTGGGATGATATAAGAGCCGCTTTCGCGGTGAATAAAGACATAATCATCGCATTGCCTCTGTATGTGGAGTGTATTCCGGGATTGCTGCTGGAATTCCTGGAGACGGTGGACCCCAAGAATGATGGTACGAAGCTGTCTTTTATCCTTCAGAGCGGTTTTGCCGAGGGAGCACAGCTCAGATGCGGTGAGGCTTATCTCGAGAAACTGGCGGGATATCTGGGCTGTGAGTACGGCGGTACGCTTGTAAAGGGAGACAATTTTAGTATAAGATTAACAGAAAGTGAGGATCAGGACAGACAGACGGTGCCGTACAGGCAGATGGGTGTTGTCTTTGCCGGCAAAGGCAGTTTTGATGATGAAGAGTGCAGGAAGTTTACTGGCCCTGAGGAGTTTCCTCTTATGGTAAGACTTCTTATCGGATTCGTGTTCAGGACGCTTGCTAAGAAGAACTTCACCAAAGCATCACAGGCGTGGGGCTGTGACAAGCCTCTGGATTACAGACCATATGGGCAGGAAAACTAAGATAACAAGAGAGATGATACTTGAAGCTGCATATGAGCTTCTTGATGAATCGGGTATTGGGGCAGTTGCCATCAAGACGATCGCAGCCAGATTGGGCTGTTCTACGCAGCCTGTGTCATGGCATTTCGGCAGTATGACGGAGCTCAAGAAAGAACTCTACGTTTATGCTTCACACAGGCTTTATGACAGGTTTTATGAGGCTATGTCCGGAAGAGATGCGGTCGAGGGATTCTTTGTTACGGGAATCCTGTACATTTCCAATGCATGCGATCATCCTAACGTGTTCAGATTCGTCAATGTTGATGATCCCATGCTGACTATCGGTGAAGATATGACAGGCGGAGCAAGTATATTTACTAACCAGTTTGACGCAGGTGCTGTGGAATTGCTGGCATCAGCTTATGATATTGACAGGGAGATCCTGGGCAGGGTTGTACGGGATATAGTCATTTACACACATGGCCTTGCTGTCCTCATGATGTTTGACAATTACAGGATAGGCAAGAAAGAAGCCTGCAGGATGGTCTTCGATACGGGAATAACATTGCTCAGCAGCATCGGAATTGATGTAGGTGAGAGGAAGTTTGAGAAGATATATGTAATGTGAATTATCATCGTTCAGTGTTTTTTGTGTCCAGTTAAAGATAATACATTATTTAAATCATGAATTTCAGTCTGTAGAATGATGATGTTTGATCAAGTATGTTAATTGCTGAACGCGATGCTAACATGGAGGATAATATACTCATTTGTTAAATTATGATATAAGTACTGAACAGTTTTTAGATACACATATGCCATTGCTTCATCATTATGTCACTATAACAGGCTTATGTATAAGACACAATGAAGATAAGTATTTCCTTCGTGTACAAAGCTGGGGAGAGGAATATTATGTAGATTTCAATGATTTTTGTAGATTTAATGATATAACTTTACCGTGCGATGGTTATTTAGTATTCGTAAACGTCCAGAGGTGAATTGTGTTGAAGAGAGTTATAAACCTATCGTTTATTATCCTATTTCTTTTGACCACCACGTGTGGGTGCTTCTCTTTTGGAAATATCGGATCTCTTGATTACCATGAAAATGTAGAAGAGCTTGAACGATTTATTCTGTCAGAACTAGGCGACTATATAGAATTTTATTCACCAAGCATAGGATCTGCATATAGTGTTAGAGAGGGACGAACAGTTGAAGATGAGATTGTTTGGCATGTTGTATTCTTGCGTGAATACTATTTCAGCAAGGAGAAGACATCTGTTTTTTCTCCAGGCGAAGTTATAGCTTGCTTTCGAAATATGTATAATTCTTTTATGGATAATCATCCGGATTATTATCTTAGTTGCTATAATGTGTATATTATTTTTGATGTTCCTGCTGAGAGAAATGGTGACAACCCACCTTTGCATATGTGTGGTTACTTGACCAGTTATGATTTCGAGTCATGGTATAATAAGAATGATCAATTGACAGGTGTGTCTCTAGCGGATGAGTATTGGCCATATATGTATGGACAAACTGATATCGAAATTGCTGCCATGACAGATAATTCATTTGTTCAAATTATAGAAGTGGCAAAAAAAATGCCTTATCTTAAGAAAATCATCGTACATGATCAGCAGGTTGTAGATAAGGCTTCTGAAGCGAACCCTAATATCGTATTTGTTCCTGCTATTGAATGAAAAATGATTGTATACTAATACTTAAATGCCCACTGTTTCCTGTAATCCCTAGGCGAAGTCCCGAAGAATTTCTTGAAAGTCTCGGACATATAACTCACTCCGCCGAATCCTGTCTGGGCTGCGATCTCGCTCATTGACATGGTGCTCGAACGGAGAAGCTCTGCAACCTTACGGCAGCGCAGCTGCATGAGATAGTTTATCGGGGAATCTCCAACATACTGATGGAACAGAGTATTGCATAAGGATTTGCTGATGTTGCCTTTGGCTGCAATATCCCCCAGTGTTATCTGATCCTGATATGACGTGGAGATAAAATGCATCATTGCTTTGAAGGACTGCATCCTGGGATCCGATACTTGCTCTTCGGTGTTGGCGCCGATTGAAGCGGCCTGTTTGCGGATAATGTCCCAGATCTGATAGAACTGTTTGGTGATGGCAAAGGGGTCGTGCCTTATCTCGGGCAATTCCAGCATAAGATCCCTGATCTCTTCAGTGTACTCATTAATATTGCGAAATCTCAGATAAGGTATCTCATTGTTCTCGATTATCGGACGTATTGCCTGCATCTCAACAGTAACAGACGCCGACAGGATAGCAGGGTGGGCAACAAATACCACATATTTGGCGATCTCTCCGTCGACGGTTGCGTTGTAATGGATCTGATTGGAATTGACAACGATCGTGTCTCCTGCATTGAGCATTATCATCTTGCCGTTCACATAATAAGCCAGACGGCCTTCCTTGATCGTCATTATCTCAATATCCTCGTGATAATGGGGAACACGCTCCCATGTTACCTTGGGTGCGATCCATCCGTCATATATATAAGAAGGGAAAGTAGGATCATCATAATTAACTATCTCTGAACCGTCGTCACGCTTGACGATCAGACCCATGACATCTCTGTTCATAACAAAATACCTCTATTGAGTTGAAAAGTATAACAATATTCTACAGCTGTGGAAGATTGTTATAAAATTATGCTAATAATGCGGTTTGATTTGCCTGATGTATATAATATACTTGCAATTGAACAAAAAGAAAAGAGGTTTTTGCAATGGAAAACGAAGCCGTAGTAATGAAGAACGTATGTAAGGACTTCAAGGTGCTCAACCGCCATGAGGGCCTGGCGGGAAGCATTAAGGATCTTTTCTCGCATGATTACAAGACAGTATCTGCTGTAAAGGATGTCTCTTTGACTGTTAACAGGGGAGAGATCATCGGATATCTCGGCCCTAACGGTGCCGGAAAGTCAACAACGATCAAGATGATGACCGGTGTCCTTGAGCCTTCCAGCGGTGAGATACTCGTAAACGGCAAGGTTCCTTATAAGAACAGGACAGAGAACTGCGAGAACATAGGAGTTGTTTTCGGGCAGAGAAGTCAGCTGTGGTGGTCACTGCCTCTCATAGAGTCATTTAAGCTCCTGAGAGACCTGTATATGGTGCCCCAGAAGGAGTATGACGAGATGATAGAGCTCTACAGGTCGCTGGTCGATATCGAACCGATCCTGCATAAGCCGGTAAGACAGATGTCACTCGGACAGAGGACATTAAGCGACATCCTTGCGGCATTCCTTCACAACCCCGCGATCGTATTCCTCGATGAGCCTACCATCGGTCTTGATGTGTCAATGAAGTCCAAGATCAGGTCGCTCATACTTGGTCTCAATAAGGAGAAGAATACCACAGTAATCCTTACTACACACGATATGGGCGACGTTGATGCTCTCTGCAAGAGGATCGTTATCATCGATCACGGTCAGAAGATATATGACAATGATATAGAGCATCTGAAGAACTATTTCGGGTCGTACAGAACGCTGAAGCTCTGTCTCGCAGACGGCACCTGGGAAGAGACACTTATCGATGAAAAGACAACAGATGTGATGGACGTGATCATGGCCAGACAGAAGGAGACGAAGATCACCGATATCAAGATCCTGGAGATCTCGACGGAGGATGTCATCAAGAAGATCTATGAGGGAGGCAGCGTATGAATCCCAGAAGACTTATTGCATTGACGAGAGCGGGCATAATGGAGTCCCTTCATTTCAGACTGGGCATATTCGTCACGCTCTTCGCGAACCTGATATATCTGGTTCTCGTTTACTACCTGTGGAAAGCAATCTATGATTCATCCGGCACTGATGTCGTCAACGGTATGACCTTCACGGATACGATGATATATCTCATCCTTGCCACGGCGCTGTTCAACTTTCTCGAGATGTTCGTGGTCTGGGACATGAGCAGATCCATCCAGTCGGGCAAGATCGTACTTGATCTTCTGAAGCCGATGAGGTTCAGGATCTATACCTTCTGGAGCTATTCGGGAAGCCATGTTGTCCAGTTCGTCCTGACATTCATTCCGACATTCATCGTCGTTATGATAGTTACGGGCGGTGCTATCAAGATGGGGATCAACCTGCTCTGGTTTGTTATCGCGACGGTTTTTGCGCTGATCATAAACTACAGCATAGAGATGATGGTCGCTCCGATATGCCTCTATACCGAGTCAACATGGGGCATAAATATAGTAAAGGAGACTATTGTTCTCCTGCTGTCAGGTGCATCGATACCGCTGGCATTCTTCCCGGAGAAAGTCAGGATGATCGTGGATTATCTGCCGTTCCGTGCCGTATATGATATCCCGCTTACGATGCTTCTCGGGAAGAACGGATCTGATACTCCTGAAGGACTTCTCAAGATGTTCGGATTGCAGCTTGCATGGATACTGATACTTACTGTTGCGGGCAATCTGTTCTGGAATCATGCGGTGAAGAAGATCACCGTGAATGGAGGCTGAGGTCATGAGCAAGAAAAGAGGATTAGGCTTCTACGCCGATATATACAGAAAGATCCTTATCCAGGATCTGAAGAGCAAGATGAGTTACAGAGCCGATTTCGTGATATCGACATTCGGTATGATAATGACGAATCTGTCCGGTTTTGTGACGTTCATGATCCTGTTCCACAATTTCCCGACGATCAACGGATGGGACTACTATCACATGCTGTTCCTGTACGGCTTCTCGCTGGTGGCTCTCACGCCGGTTCAGTGCTTCTTCGATAACAACTGGAACCTGAGGTTCATGGTCCAGAGCGGAGACTTTATCAAATACTGTTTCAGACCTGTAAACGTGTTCTTCTACTTCATGTCGGAAGTCTTTGACGTTAAAGGTCTCGGTCAGCTGGCATTCGGCATAGGAACGATCGTATATGCATGGATACACATAGGGATCCCGGTGACGCCGCTGGTAATACTTAAACTTGTGGTGTTCCTGTTTACAGCCTCGCTGTTCATGATCGCCATTATGAATATCGCTGCCGCGACGTGTTTCTGGATCAAGGGTTCAGGTTATGTCATGGTAATAATGTTCAGGTTCAAGGACTTCGCCAAGTATCCTTCCAGCATCTTCAGCGGTGTGTTCAAGGTTATATTCACGTTTATAATACCGATCGCTTTTGTCGCTTACTATCCGAGCCTTGTGATACTCCAGCCCGACAACGTTCCCTTGTTGTCATGGCTGTCGCCATTGCTTGGCCTCATATTCTTCTGGCTCAGCTACAAGTTCTGGATGCTGGGTGTGAGAAAGTACGATTTTACCGGAAGCTGATTTTGTGAGGCTCGAACGCGTGTTTTGCGGCACTTCGAACAGGTCCTCACCGGCTTCGCCGGTTGCGGAACTTGTGGCGCAAAACACGCGTTCTCGCTTCGAATGTGACATTTGGGACGGTTCCTTTTTCACCATTTTGGTGAAAAAGGAACCGTCCCAAATTCACCGTTTTTGAAAATATCGGTCATGAGTGTTAAAGTATCTTTATAGGTTCTGTTTGGGGAGGATAAAGATATGGAACTGAAGACCGATATTTTCGATCTGTTTGACAGCAGGTGGGCGCTGCTTACTGCAGGTACGGCAGAAGACTTCAATAATATGACGATATCATGGGGCGGCCTGGGTACATTGTGGAGCAAACCGGTGGCGACCATATACATCAGGACAGTCAGACATACTCATAAGTATCTGGACAGTAATGAGTATTTTACACTCAGCTTTTTCCCGGCACAGTACAGGAAGACGCTTGCAATGCTTGGATCGAAGTCCGGAAGGGATATCGATAAGATGCATATGGAAGGACTAACGCCCAAGGCTGTCGGTGAGACAGTAGGGTATGAGGAGGCAGAGCTCACTCTGGTGTGCAGGCGTCTGTTCAGACAGCAGATCGATCCGACCAAAGTTCCTGTAAGGATCGCTGAGAATTTCTATGACGGTGACTATCCGCATGATATGTATATTGGAGAGGTAGTTGAGATCCTGTCCTGATATGGAGTTTGCATTCTATTTGCTATAACCAAGGAGAATTATTATGAGAGAAAGATTCAAGAGCGCTTTTGCCGTAGTTATCATCTTTTCAATGATCATGAGCTTTGCTGCATGCGGCAATTCTGAACCGACAGAGAAGGTTCCCGATGCACCGATTACTTCATCCTGGGATTTTGTCAGTATGAAGCTCAATGACGATCTTGTTACCAAGGCTGACTGGATCGAGGTCAATGAGTCAGATCCGGCGAATGCTGTTCCTGTGCCTACTTTCAGCTCAGCTGACGGCGAATCCTGCGTGCTGAATTACAATAACGCGGACAGAGCCGGTAAGCTAAGTGTCCAGCCCGACGGAGGCTATGTTATCTCTTTCGATGATGCCAAGGCTGCTTTGGTTGCCCGTGTTACAGGCAATGAACTCACCATCACTTATAGAGGTGAATCCAAGCTGGAACTGACTTTCAGGGCAGTCAGCTGAGCAGGCGGTCAATAGTGACACAGCGGTAAACAAGTTTTAAATAATATAATAGTCGCATTAACCTGGGATGTTTTTGTGTTAATATAACAGATATACGTAATCATTGCGGAGGATATTATGGGCAGACGGCTGAATATCGGGTTTCTCATTGACGATCCCAACAATTACTTTACAAGCCAGGCGTGCAAAGGCGCCGAACTTGCTGCTAAGGCTTTGGATGCAAATCTTTTCATATTCCCGGGTCATTATATCGGAAAGCCGGACGGAAGATTTGAGAGCACCGAGTATGAGTACCAGTATAATTTTATCTTCGATCTGCCCA
The DNA here is from genome assembly GCA_900099715.1 of Ruminococcaceae bacterium YRB3002. GTDB lineage: Bacteria > Bacillota > Clostridia > Saccharofermentanales > Saccharofermentanaceae > Saccharofermentans. Next base: position 166,351 of record FMTG01000002.1, read on the forward strand.
ATGAGAATAACGTAGATATCCTGTATGTGCTCATGGGAACTATCGGTTCCAGAGCGGAGCATGACGTTCAGAAGGCTTTTGTTGACGGTCTGCCGAGAGTCCCGATCGTTACGCTTTTCGCTGATATCGAGGGTTATCCTTCAGTTACATTTGATAACAAATCCGGCCTGGAACGTGCCCTGAAGCATCTCATTGATAGGCACGGAGCAAGGAGGATCGGCTATGTAAGCGGTCCGGCCACCAATAAAGATGCTATCGAACGTCTAAATGCATTCAGAGAGATAATGACTGAGAACGGACTTGAGGTCTCTGATGATCAGATAGTTTATGGCGATTTTACAGAGTCGAGTGAAGATGTGGTAAGAGACCTTCTCGACAAATACAACAAGCCTGACGCCATTATGTTCGCTAATGACAGCATGGCGCTCGGTGGATATCATGTCATCGAGGAAAGAGGAATGACTCCCGGTAAGGACATTCTTGTAGTCGGGTTCGATGATGATATCTTTGCAGCATCCATGACACCTCCGCTCACAACCATTGAGGCAAGTTCTGCAGATCTTACATATAAGGCAATTCTGGGAGCAAACGACTTCATCAGCAGAAGGAGCATGGGTAATGTGGAGGTCGATACATATCTCGTTCAGAGAAGCTCATGCGGATGTAAGGGCCTTGATATAGAGGATATGAAGGAGAGGCTTCACATCAGAGGTATACTCAAGGATGATGCAACTTTTGTCACTTCGCTTGAGAAATACCTGTTCGGGGTTTTCGATGATGACGAGAATACGACTATGATCAAGGTTGCGCTCGAGCTGTTCTGTAAGAGATATGTTGAGTTCCTGAAGACAGGCGAGCACCGTGACAGGGTTGACAGGGCATTCAGGGATATGGTCAATGCCGATGTGCTTTTGTATGTTAATACCGAGAGACTGTTCAATGTGCTTCAGACTCTTCAGAGTGAAGGCGTGAACATTATGAAGGAATCTCTGAGAACAGTCGCCCTCGATGATATGATCTCTGAGTATTACAGGATCCTTTCTTTGAAGGGACTGAATATCATCAGCAGCAATCTCAGCAAGCGCGATCGTGTGTCCAGACTTGTTAACAGACAGACAGGCAACATATTTATCATGTCTCACGATAATGAGATACCTTACAATCTGCTGCTGGACGGTCTTGATTCTGTAGGATTCAGGAAATCATTCCTCTATATGTTCCAGGGCAATCAGAAGCACCTTGCCGATGATGACTGGAAGATGCCCAAGTCCATTCTCCTTCAGGCTTATTCAGACGGCGAGGGAGTCAGTGTACCATCAGAGGAGCTCAAACTCGTCAGAACTGAACTTATCTTTACCAATGAATTTGTAAATATGGACCGCAGACTTACAATGGTTGTTTTCCCTCTGTTTGTCGGTGAAGATATCTATGGCCTTATCGTAAACGAGCTTGATATAACGGATCTGAATAATATACCTGTCGTTGGTTATCAGCTGTCCGTGTCGATCAAGTCGCTTCTCATGATCGAAGAACAGAACAAGGTCAAGAAGGAACTTCAGAGTTCTCTTGAGAAGTTCATGCGTGACAACAGCCTGCTTACCAAAGAAGCGATGTCGGATGAACTTACAGGTCTCTATAACAGAAGAGGTTTTCTGGAATACTCACAGAAGGCGATCACGGATCCTGTCAATAAAGGTAAGCGTGCGCTTGTATGTTTCGCAGATATGGATAATCTCAAGATGGTTAACGATAAATTCGGTCACGACGACGGCGATTTCGCGCTGAGGACCATTGCTGAGATACTGAAGGATGCTTTCCGCAACACCGATATCATCGGCAGGCTTGGCGGTGATGAGTTTGTAGTCTTTGCCGTGGTAGGCGTTGAGAATTATGAGAAGATCATCAAGGAGAGGATCGAGCTGATCACCAAGAGTCATAATGAGGCGGCCGGCAAGCCTTATCCTATCGAAATGAGTACCGGCGTGTTCGAGTTTATCTGCTCTGAAGATATCGATATCTACAAGATGATCGATCAGGCAGACGAGAAACTGTATGTTGAGAAGATGGCTAAGAAAGCCAAAAACGGCTCATACAGGTAATTTCAGATTATATAAATAGGATCGAACTAAAAATGGCTGAAGAGAAACGTTTTACCAAAGCTACATGGATGATCATGGAAGCCCTCCTTGATGTGGACAACCTTGAAGACGCTCTGTCTGGAAGTCTGGAGATCATCGTAAAGACGCTGAACAGTGAAGCCGGTGCTATATGGCTTCTGGATCCAGCTACCGACAAATTGACACCAATGTTCAATATTGGTGCAGGCGATATTGCCAATATCACGGTTGATAATGGCAGCGGCATAGAAGGCCTCGTTACCAAGAGCGGAGAGTCAATAGTGCTCAATGATCCTGCCTCAGATTCAAGGTATGAAGGTTCTGTATTCGAAGAAGCGGGTATAATTGCAAAGTCTATGCTCTGCGTTCCCCTCAACAATCTTCATAATGTTATCGGTTGTGTTCAGATCGTAAACAAAAAAGACGGGACCAAATATGATGACGAGGAACTCACACTTTGTGAGCATATGGCGGCTCTTGCAGCAATCACCATTGAAGAGAAGGGATTATCGATCGATCTTGGTGAAGACAAGGAGGTCCTTGCAGAACTGCGTAATGTAACAAAGGATTTTCAGTCAGGTGATGGTGTTGTGCAGGTCCTCAAAGGCATTAACCTGGACATTTATAAGAATGAGTTTGTCGTGATATTGGGCGAATCCGGATGCGGTAAGTCAACACTCATGAATATTGTGGGAGGAATGGATTTTCTCACTATGGGATCCCTCAAGATCGAGGGTAAGGATTTCTCCCATCCTGATGATGCAACGCTTACAGCTTACAGACGAGATTATATAGGCTACATCTTTCAGTCATATAATCTCATGCCCAATCTTACCGCCTTGGAAAACGTGGAATTCATTGCTGAACTTGTCAGCAATCCCATGTCTTCCGAGGAAGCCATAGAGAAGGTGGGACTTAAGGACAGGGCCGACAATTATCCCGGACAGATGTCAGGAGGACAGCAGCAGAGAGTATCCATCGCAAGAGCTATTGTCAAGCGTCCGAAGCTTATTCTTGCGGATGAGCCGACCGCTGCCTTGGATTATGCTACCAGTATTGAAGTCCTGTCAGTGATTGAAGACATCGTAAAGAACTACGGAACCACGGTATTGATGGTTACTCACAATGCCGAGATAGCAAAGATGGCAAACCGTGTAGTCAAACTCCGCAGCGGAAAAGTTGCAAGTATCAAACGGAATCTTTATCCTGCCCGCGCAACAGAACTTGTCTGGTAAACAATGAAAAAGACACAGTTTAAGGATGCATACCGCAACATCCTGAAGCAGATAGTATCCTATCTATCGATACTTGTTATTGCTCTTATTGGTGCGGCTTCCTTCATGAGTGTTCATTTTGCATCCCTGGCGATGAGCAAATACTGTAATTCAGTCTATGACGATATGAATTACCGTACGATCGAAGTAATTGCAACAAAGCTTCTCAACGAGGACGATCTTGATGCTCTCAAACAGCTTGATGGATTTGTGGACATTGAACCTGTCTGGCAGGTAACCGCAAGTGCAACTGTAAATGATAGCGAAGAATCTTACAGTGTAACTATAATTACCCTGTGTGAACGGATAAATACTCCAATCCTGCTTGAAGGATGCATGCCTTCGGGTATCGGGGAATGCGTCATAGAATCAAGACTTGCCGATAAGTATGACATAAAGGTCGGTGATGTGCTCTCGGGTATGAGTATGGAAGATGCCATGGGAGAATATTATGAGCAGCCCGAGGAACTCAAGGTTACCGGCATTGTAATACATCCTGATCATCTCAGTCTTAATCTTGATGAAGGTTATTACGTGATGGTAAATAAAGAGTCTTTCGATATGGAGGCTTTGAGGAACTGCTGTGTAAGGGCTGATATCCTTCTGGATACGGGAAATGTGACGGACAGGTTCAGTGAAGCACATAAGGAACTCACGAATGATATCGTTCACGAGATCGAGAATCTTGCAGAGATCAGGACTCCATTGCGTGATCAGCAGGTGATCGAGATCGCCAATGAGCAGATAGATGAGTATAAAGCCGCATATAATACTGATCTGGATAAACAGATGATCATAAAGCATGATCTGGAATCAAGGCGTGCTGATCTGGATAAAGAAGCTGAATCTATAAAGTTTGCCGAGGAAAGGCTGGCCGTCCTCACACCGGGTTCTGAGGAATACCTTGCCGCCAAGCGGGAACTGGATTCCTCGCGTGCCTCCTACAACGAGAAGCTTACTGCCCTTGAGGAAGAAGAGACAGATAACGACGAGAAGATCAAGACAATCCAAAATATGTTGGATTATCTGGAGGAACAGCGCAGTTCGCTTGATGAGATGGAGCCTGACAGCTGGATCGTCCTCGATGAATACGGAAGCCCCAGCTTCGTTCAGCTAGCCATAGGTGCAAATAATCTCAGTAAGCTGGAGTCCACTTTTGCTGCTATGTTTATAGTCATCAGCGCACTTGTTATCTATGCCACTGTCAGCAAGATAATAGATGAGCAGAGGTATCTTGTCGGCACTTCGAAAGCAATGGGACTCTATAACCGCGAGATCCTGGCAAAGTATCTGATCTTCGGAGTAACATCGACGATGATAGGATTGATCGCAGGTATTCTGATAGCCAGATTCGCAATGGAGACGATCGCGATCAAGGGGTATAACGATTATTTTATTGTTGATTTCAATAAGCCTATCCTTGATGTGCCGTCAACATTAGCAGTTCTGGCTGCAGGTATTCTGCTGTCTGTCGGGGCTGTAATAATTGCCTGCTACCGTCTTATCAGGGAACCTGCCACTGTTCTTATGGCGCCGCCTGTTCCCAAAGGCACCAAGAAGAAGAGTAAAAGTCAAAGAAGCAATCTTCCTCTTTATACCCGGCTTATATGGCGTAATATCCGTACTGACTGGAAGCGGGTGCTCGTTACAGTCGTGAGTGTAGGAGGATGCTGTGCTCTCATCGTTACCGGTATCACATTGAAGAATGCTGTTGAATCAAGTCCGGCCCATCAATACGGTGAGATAGTTGATTATGATCTCAAAGCGAAAGTATTTACCGGCAACGAGGATATACTTGATCCTATCTTTGATGAAGCCGGAACATCTTATACGGCTCTTTACGACAATAACATAATCATCAATGCGGGACGTACAGATATTGCTGAATTAATGTGCGGTAATCTGTCTGAGATCAACAGGTTCTTCCACCTCAACGACTGGAAAACCGGTGAACCGCTTACCGGTGCGGATGACGGTATTCTTATTCCGCGCAGAATGGCTGAAGTATATGAACTTGATATTGGCTCCGAGATGTTGATAACCGTAAACGTCACAGAGGTCAGAAAGGTGCGTGTTGCAGGTGTTTTTGAGAATTATATAGGATCGGCTGTTGCTATGAGTGATACATATTATCAATCTCTCTTTGGAGCGAAAGCCGAACCTGACACTTATTTCGTCAGCCTCAATGGAACAGACGAGAATGAACTCTTTGCCAGATTTGCCGACACATGGGAGGTTAAGTCCTGGTCAGCCGCTGATGCTGACAGGTCGATCTTCGATAAGTCCACAGAGGTTATAAATTCTGTTGTAGTACTGTTTATTGTCATGGCGGCAATAATGGCGGGTGTTGTTCTTCTTAATCTCACAATGATCTACGTCATCCAGAAAACACGGGAGATGACTGTAATGCGTATCAACGGATTTACTACCAAGCAGGTTATCAGTTATGCGGCTCGTGAATCAATTGCTACTACACTGATCGGGATCATACTTGGAATTGCTGTCGGATCAGTTATGGCTTACAGGATCGTTCGTGCGGTAGAGAATACTTATGGTCAGTTCGACCGTAATGTCTCATTGACTTCATGGCTTATAGCGGCAATTATCACGATACTGTTCGCGGTCATTGTGAATATCATAGCCTTGAGAAGAGTAAAGAAACTGAATCTCACCGATATCTGAATGCTCGAATGCATGGATTTCTTCACACGTCGCTCCGCTCAAAAGTGTTCAGAAATCATGTATCCTCGCATCAATATATATGGAAGCAACAAGCCGATATCTTATCGCAAAGAGAATGAAGATGCCCCCACGCGCAGTTAAACAACTCCCGCAATTATGAATTCCCCCTTGTTCTGCAAGTGCTCGGATACATGGATTTCTTCACACGTCGCTCCGCTCAAAAGTGTTCAGAAATCATGCATCCTCGCATCAATATATATGGAAGCAACAAGCCGATATCTTATCGCAAAGAGAATGAAGATGCCCCCACGCGCAGTTAAACAACTCCCGCAATTATGAATTCCCCCTTGTTCTGCAAGTGCTCGGATACATGGATTTCTTCACACGTCGCTCCGCTCAAAAGTGTTCAGAAATCATGCATCCTCGCATCAATATATATGGAAGCAACAAGCCGATATCTTATCGCAAAGAGAATGAAGATGCCCCCACGCGCAGTTAAACAACTCCCGCAATTATGAATTCCCCCTTGTTCTGCTAGTTCCGCAGGGGCAAAGCCCCGAGGACCTGTTCGACGCCAAGAACAAGGGGGAATTCATAATCTGGTGGAAACTGTGGGGTTCGAACCCACGGCCCCTCCCCTGTGAAGGGAGTGCTCTCCCGCTGAGCTAAGCTTCCGTGCCAAAAATCAAATATATATTATCACATTTGACCGCGACTTCAACTTGAAGTTGAGAATGAAGACCATATTTGTTAAAATAAATTAATATTATAAAAGAGGTGTCTGCAGATGGTGATACAGAGAGCTACGGCTGATGATCTTAAGGAGATACTGGAGCTTCAGTATGTGGCTTTCGAGAGCGAGGCAAAGATCCTGAATAATTATAAGATACCGCCTATGGTTCAGACTATGGACAGTATCCGGGAAGAGTTTGACAAGGGGATCTTTCTCAAGGCTGTTGATAACGATGGTACGCTCGTCGGATCGATCAGAGGATACTATGAAGAAGACTATGTAGTTATCCGTAAACTCTTTGTCCGTCCCGACAGGAGATGCCATGGTATAGGAACCAAGCTCCTTTATGCAATGGAGAAGGAATTCGATACAAAACGTTATGTGATATTCACCAGCAACAAGAGTGTATCCAATCTCGCTCTTACAGAGACTCTGGGATACCGTATCTTCAAGAAGGAACCCCAGGATGAAGTTCTTACTTATGTATTCCTGGAGAAGATAGTAGAGTAATATGTTCAGAACGATCCTCATGATGTATGTCACGCTGGCTCCTACTATATTTGCCGGCATCGTAAATATGCTGTGGATCAAACTTCCGGTCATGGGCTTTGCAAAGAAACCCATTGACTGCGGAAAGACTCTCAAAGACGGTCACAGGATCTTTGGTGACAACAAGACCTGGAAAGGTGTTATCGGGTATGTGATCTTTAATACTGTTTTTGCTGTCCTGTGGGGTTTTGTCTGCAGGAGTGAGACGATGGCAGCTCTGGACTTTTTCTACCTGGAACACGATAATACAGTACCATACAATCTTATTATTGGTGTTCTTCTTGGTCTGGGTTATTCTTTGTTTGAGCTTCCCAACAGTTTTCTTAAGAGGAGACTTGATATTACCCCCGGCAAGACCGTAAAGGGATTTTGGAAAGTATTCTTCATCTTTCTGGACCAGGCCGATTCTATATTCGGAGTTGCTCTTGTTGTGTGGATATTTCACGATATTGGTATATTATTGTATCTGGGCTTTGTGTTCGTCGGCGCGGCAACTCATCTTATACTTAACATGCTGCTTTACTTCGCACACCTCAGGAAGAATATGTTCTGAGTATTTCATGAGTCCAGGCAGGAGATAAAATGATCGTTGAACTTAACAGTAAGACAGAAAACGTAAAACTTGGCAACAAGGGTGCTTCTCTCCGGGAGATGAAGAACAATGGGTATAATGTGCCTGACGGTTTTGTTCTGGATACTGATGAATATGATGCATTTATTGAACTGAACGGACTTCAAAAGATCATTGATGATGCGATTTCCTCACTCAATAAAGATAATATCGGCGAGATCTCGCATAAGGTTCATACGGCGATGGACAACTCCAGACTTCCTGAGAACACTGTCAAAGAGATCAAAGACAGAACCAGAGATCTCAAGCTGTATGCTGTCAGAAGCTCGGGGTCTAAGGAAGATCTTGATAAGTATTCTTTCGCCGGGCAGTATCAGACTTTCCTTAATATTGGAGGCAATGATGTAGCCCAGAAGGTCATAGGCTGCTATAAGTCTATGTTCAGTGAAGTGATACTGAGCTATCTCGTTGACCGGGCTATAGATGCCGGTGATCTTAAGATGTCTGTTGTCGTGCAGGAAATGGTAGATTCTGACTACAGCGGTATCTGCTTCACGCTCAATCCTGCTACCGGTGTTGACACTGAGGAGCTGATCGAAGTCTCTGAAGGACTGGGTGAGAATATAGTATCCGGAAAGACTGCTCCGGAGCAGTATTTCTACGACTGGTACAAGGGAACAATGGTCAGAAAGGATCCCAAGAACAGGATCTTTACTGATTCCTGTCTGGAAGAATATGCACAGGTGTTCTTCAGCATAATGAAGCACTACGGATATCCCTGTGACATCGAGTTTGCTGTTAAGAATGATGAGCTCTTTATCCTTCAGTGCAGGCGGATAACGAAGATAAAGTATTCTGAGATCAAGGATCTCTGGACCACCGCTGATTTTAAAGACGGAGGTGTATCCGCAACGGTCTGTACACCTTATATGTGGAGCCTTTACGAGTATATATGGGAATACTCACTCCGCAAGTTTATAGTCGATTCAAAGATACTAAGGGACGACGAGCTCCCGGCTAAACTCGGTCAGATGTATTATGGACGTCCGTACTGGAATCTGTCTGCTGTCAAAAAGACAATGAGCCAGATTATAGGCTACAGGGAACGGGAATTCGATAATGAGTACGGCATAATAGGCGATTACGAAGGCGATGGTTATGTTACGAAGAATACGCCTGCTGTACTCGCCAAGATGGCAGTCATAGCACTTGAACAGTCGAAGATACTTAAGGACCGTACTGAGAATAACGAGCGTTATAAGAACGAGTTGCTGGACCTTTATTACGGATACAAGAAGAACCTCGATGAAGGCACTATCGAAGACATAACAAAAGAATTTGTCCGCATCACGAAGGAGACATATCTCAGATCCGAGACTACTTATTTCTGGCAGATCTTCCTTAATACGATTCATCAGTCACTGTATAAGGACAGCCTTTTGAAATATGTGTCTGAGAGTGAATATCTGTCGCTTCTCGGAAGCATCGATAATATCTCGCATCTTCTGCCATTCTATGATATGTGGGATATAACGCGTCATATCAGGAGCGACGCCGAAGCAATAAGATACTGGAAGGAGACAGATGCTCTCACAATTGCACGCGGGCTTGACAGAAAGGAGTATTTTATTCCGGAAGTCAGGTCTTTGATAGATAAGTACGGCTACCATTCAGATAAGGAACTGGATATCACATATCCCTGTTATTATGAGGAGCCTCATGTTGTAATCCAGATGGTAAAGGACATGGCTCTGCTCGAGGATTCTTTCTCGCCTGTTGAGGATAAGGACAAAGGTACTGCAATGTATCAGGATATTCTCGATAAGATAAAGAGCAAGGTATCCGCAGGCAAGTATAATAAGATCCTCTCGAAAGTAACTAACATGCGTCAGATGCTCTGGTGGCGTGAAGAATTCAGGGATGTCTCAACCAGATTCTATTACATGCTCAGGATGTATACTATCGAATATGCTAAGAAACTGGAGCTGGATGGGGTTCTCGAGAAGGGCGAGGATGTATGGTTCCTTAAGGTCGGAGACCTGTGGGATTATATTGACGGCACGAAGAATGCTGACGATCTGGCCGGCCTTATTAACCGTAATAAGCAATACTACAATGCTTACCGCAACTATATAAGTGAGAATGAGATCGGAAACGGCTTCACGGCGCTTCCAGCTGCAAGTGATGATGAGAATACTCTCAAAGGACTTGGCGCCAATAACGGAACGGTTGCCGGAGTTGCCAGAGTGATCGAGGATTTCTCCCAGATAGACAGGCTTAAGGAAGGGGATATACTGGTAACAAGGTTTACTGATACCGGCTGGACTCCCAAATTTGCAATCCTGTCAGGGATCGTAACCGAGTACGGAGGAATACTCTGTCATGCTGCTATCGTGTCGAGGGAGTACGGGATCCCTGCCATTGTATGCTGCAAGGATGCAATGTCTAAGATACGCGACGGTCAGAAGATAACTGTTGACGGAACTTCCGGGACTGTGAGGCTGGACGGATGATAATCGGTAAATGGAACAGATCGGTAATACTGACATATCTTGGCATGGTGTCTGCCGTGTTCGGTATGTATCTCGCACTTGTTGCCGATAAGGTTAACTACGCATATGCCTGTCTCATGATAGCAGGGGTATGTGATCTCTTTGACGGCGCAGTTGCACGTAAGGTCAAGCGGGACGAGGAGGAGAAGGCATTTGGCGTCCAGCTTGATTCTCTTGTTGATGTTATGAGCTTTATCGCACTTCCTGTCACGATATTCGTTGCATCCGGCCTTAAGAGCATATGGTTCATGCCTTTATTCGCATTGTTTGCAATATCGGGTATTGCCAGACTTGCGTACTTCAACATAATGACAGCTGACAGTGAGCAGCCCATCAGGTATTACACAGGGCTTCCCGTCACGTATTCGGCGCTGATATTCCCGGTGGTCAATCTCATCGGACTCGTTGCTGATGAACTGATCTACAGGATCGTATATGTTATTGCGATCCTTGCTGTTGCGGTCCTTGGCGTCATGAGGATAAGCATCGTGAAGCCAAGGGGCATAGCTTACGTATTCTTTGGCCTTCTGGCAATAGGTATGCTTATACTTTATCTTGTGGTGCTCTGACTGATGAAGGTTTATGACAGGGTCAGCCGTGACTATATTGATGTTCCCCAGTACGGTCAGGGAAAGCTTGAATTTCTCTACGGAAATATAATGGGCCGGGTACTTCTCAAGATCGTAATAAGTCCTGCCACATCAAGGCTCTACGGCTGGCTCAAAAGAAGACGTTCCTCAGCAAAGGATATACCTCCGTTTATCAGCGAATATAATATTAACATGGACGATTTTGAGGACAGGGAATATGTATCCTTTGCCGATTTCTTTACACGCAGGGTCAGACCGGACGCCAGACCTGTCGATCCTGATAAGAATGCATTTATCTCTCCCGCCGACTCGAAAGTCCTGTTGTACAGGATAACGGATGATCTCAGGATGAATATCAAAGGGCGTGATTATTCCGTGGATGAACTGGTTGGCGGCAAGACGGATGTAAGTTCGTATCACAACGGACTGGCGCTTGTCTTCAGGCTTTCCATGGATGACTATCACAGATACTGCTTTGTTGACAGAGGGAGGCTTCTCTCATCTTATTCCATAAAGGGCAAACTGCATACTGTCAGCTCCCTGTCTAAGGACTATAAGATCTACAAGGAGAACTCGAGAGTCGTAACACTTTACAGTACGGATAATTTCTCGGAAATCATACAGATCGAAGTCGGGGCACTTCTGGTGGGGAAGATCGTGAACCGTGAGGTTGATGCTTTCGCAAAGGGGGAAGAGAAGGGGTATTTTGAACCCGGCGGATCTACTGTTATAATCCTTGTCAGAGATGGTATCATCAGTATCGATGATGATATAATCGAACAGAGCTCTATTGGTATAGAGACTAAGGTGCTGTATGGGGAGAAGATAGGGACCGCTTTATGATCAGGAGACTTCATATTTACTTCAAAGAGAGATATCCGATCATACCGAGACTTATTCTCGGTGTAATAGTGTTCCTGGAGATCCATTTTATAATCCTGCTTAATCAGGGTGTAACGTCTTTCCACATTGGCATTCAGGAATTTGTCGGTGCTTTTACTGTCTTTGCGTTCCTTCTGTGGTTAAGAGTTGCTGATGATCTTAAGGACTTCGAGACAGATAAGAAGCTCTTCCCGGACAGACCGCTGCCAAGCGGGCGCGTGTTCAAGAAGGATGTTGTTATAGCATGTATCATAGTGCAGGCAATAACCGTGGCACTCAATGTTATATTCATGTGGGACAGCATCATTTTCTTTGTGATCCTCTACATCTATGGATATCTGATGAGCAAGTGGTTCTTCCAGCGTGCGAAGATACAGCCGTCACTGCCATTGGCCCTTATTACCCATAATCCTGTGCAGGCATTCGTAAATCTGTATATTATCGGCTTTACGCTGTTGAAATATGACCTGCCATGGGTCACACTTACAAATATCATGGCGTTGTGGACTCTGTACTTCCCGGCACTTATATGGGAAGTATCACGTAAGATCAAGGCTCCCAAGGACGAGAACGATTACACCACATATTCCAAACTGTTCGGTTATAAGGCATCCACAAAGTTTGTGCTTATCCTGACAATCGCTGATATCATCACTAATTTTATCCTTGTGTGGAACCTTAATAAGATCTCCGTGTGTGTCCTGTTCTTCCTTGTATCATGGATGACATGGAAGTTCGTACAGTTTATGAAGGATCCGAATCAGTTTGCTATTGTTGATAAGGTGGAGAGATATACATATCTTCAGGAATCGACAATGCTCCTGACCATAGTGGTGTTCCTGCTTGTCGGTAAAATATAACACTCATGTACGGCAGCAAGGCAGACAATCTTATCAGACTTAGAGATAACGGGATCAATGTTCCCGAATTCATAGTTATTCCGTATGATGAGGAACATGATCTCTCATCGCTCATTCCTGACGGGAGATATGCTGTCAGAAGCTGCTGTTCTGCTGAAGATGCGGTAGATGCCAGCTTTGCAGGACAGTTCGATACATACCTGAACGTTGCTGCCCCGGATGTTCCTGCCAGGGTGGCGGCTATACGCGGTTCTTTCGCGAAAGTTGAGGAGTATTCAAGACAGAAGGGTATAGATATCTCAGCGGCCAAGATGAACGTCATCGTTCAGAAGATGGTCGATGCCGAACTGTCCGGCGTGATGTTTACAGCTAATCCACAGGGGCTTCTGAACGAGAGCGTTATCACCGTTGGGAGAGGCCTGGGCGAAGGCGTTGTGTCCGATAAGGTTGACACGACATCTTACTACTATAATCTCACGGATAAGATCTATTACTACGATGGCAGGGAAGACCTGTTATCCAATTCTCTCGTTGAATGCCTGATATCGACATCAGTACAGATTAAAGAACTCCTAGGCGAGTATCTGGACATCGAATTTGCTATCGCTGACGGTAAGATCTACATCCTTCAGGCCAGACCCATAACGACCCTCAAGACAGACGATCCGCTGATACTCGATAACAGCAATATCGTAGAGAGCTATCCGGGGATATCGCTGCCGCTTACTGTGTCCTTCGTGGACCTGGTGTACAGCGGTGTCTTCAAGGGCGTTTGCAGGCGCGTGCTCAAGAACGATAAGGAGCTCGATAAGCATTCCGATGTCTTTCTCAATATGACTGGCCACGCCAATGGCCGTGTCTACTATAAGATCAGCAACTGGTATACGGTGCTGAAGTTCCTGCCATTCAGCAAGAAGATAATACCTGTGTGGCAGGAGATGCTGGGCGTTAAGAATAAGAACTACGATAAGGATGACGTGAAAGTCCCTTTCTTCACACGCGTTGCCACATACTTCAATTCTGTATATGAGCTCCTTCGCGTGCCGAAAAACATGAAGAAGCTCAATGACCTGTTCCTTGTGATCAACGGAAACTTCTATGACACGTTCAGGGACGACATGACGCCTGTTGAGCTTAAGGCATTGTTCGATGAGATCAAGGTCAAGCTTTTCGATGTGTGGGATGTGACGTTGCTCAACGATATGTATACCTTCATATACACGGGACTTGTTAAGTCCAGGCTCAAGAAGAAGGGCAGGACTGAGGAGGAGATCAACAACCTGATCAGCGGCATATCTGACCTTCACAGCATGATGCCTATCAGGACGATGGTCACCATGGCATATATAAAGGATAACCTGACGGAAGAGCATTATAACAATATGAGGAAACTCTACATCAAGGAGTATGGCGACAGGTCCCTTGAGGAACTGAAGCTCGAGAGCAGGACATACAGGACTAACCCGGAGCTCCTGGACAAGATGATCGAATCTTACCGCAAGGACCCGGTAAGGCTCGCTGAGACCCGCGAAAGTATCATGAAGCCGCGCGACAGCGAACGCCCGGGAGGTCTTACCGGCCATTTTCTCAAGAAAGCATCTCTCGGCATCGCCAACCGTGAAATATCAAGGCTCAACAGGAGCAGGATCTACGGCATAGTGAGACTGATATTCGATACAGTGGCTAAGAGCTATGTCAGGGATGGGATCATAAGTGATGAGACTGATATCTACTATCTAACTGTAGATGAGATCTGGGGGCTTACTGATACTCCTTCTGACATGAAGGGTATCGTTGCTGAACGTAAGGAAGAGTATGAGCTATATAAGCAGCTGCCGGCTTACTCCAGGCTGATCTTCTCTGACAGGGAATTTGATAAGAGTCACCTGTCTGTCAATTCATACCGCCGTTCTCTGGATGACTGCGAGCTTGCAGGGACACCCTGTTCATCCGGTGTCATAGAGGGTGAGGCTGTTGTTATCAATAATGTCAATGATGCCGAAGATATCGATGGAAAGATATTGGTTACAAAGATGACTGATCCGGGCTGGGTATTCCTCCTGGCACGTGCCGCGGGAGTCATATCAGAAAAAGGGTCACTTCTGTCACATACTGCTATAATATCGAGGGAACTTAAGGTGCCATCTGTCGTAGGTGTGCCGGGACTTCTGGATACAGTGAGTACCGGGGATGTGATAAGGATGGATGGCAGCACAGGTAAGATAGAGATCTTGCAAAGGAGCAGATAATTGGAACTGATCAGATTTACAGATGAGAAAGAGTACATAAAGGCTTTCTGTGATCTTCCTGCAAGGATATACACATCTAGAGACAATATGGAAGATCCTGATTCCATGAAGAAGATTTTGCTTGGAGAGCATCCGCTGTCCAAGTATTTCAGGCTGGATAAGTTCCTTGTCTATGATGAGGGAAAACCGGTCGGAAGATTTGCCATCACTACATATGAGAACGACCGGACAGCTTACTTCGGATTCTACGAATGCCTTGACAATGATGAATATGCAAAGTTCCTTTTTGACAGCGCATATGAGTTTGTCAAGAACGGTGATTACGACAGGATGCTTGGACCTGTCGATGCTTCATTCTGGATCAAATACCGTCTCAAGATAAACAGGTTTGATGTTCTGCCATATACAGGAGAGCCTTATAACAGGGATTACTATTTCAAGCAGTTTAAGGACAATGGCTTTATTGTCAAAGAACACTATATATCCAATGAATTCAGGTCTGTAGATGAGTCGTATGTCAATGAGAAGTTCGAACAGAGATATGAGGAATTCATAAGTCACGGATACTCGATAGAGAGCCCGAAGACAGAAGATTTCGACAAGACGATCGACATCGTGTACAGGATGGTGACTGAGCTCTACAGTGATTTTCCGGTGTTCAAAGATGTCAGGATCGAGGATTTCCGGGAGGTCTTTAAGAGTTATAAAACAATAATGAATATGAGCATGACGAAGATCGCTTACTACAACGGCGAGGCTGTCGGCTTTTATGTGAGCGTTCCGGACTACGGCAATATCGTATATCACCTGAATCCGGTGAATATCGCGAAGATCCTGAGTATAAGAAAACACCCGAAGAAATATGTAATGCTCTATATGGGTGTTGACCAGAATCACAGGGGGCTGGGTAAGGCAATCGTTTATGCGATCATGAAGGAATTGATGGCTTCCGGACTTCCAAGCATCGGTGCGCTCGCAAGAGACGGCAAGGTTACCCAGGACTATGCTCATGATGAAGTGACGGATGTATATGAATATGTACTGCTGGAGCGTGAGGTAGTATGAATATCAGAAGGTTTAGGGAAGACGACGCCGGAATCGTGTCTGAGCTGATAATAAGAACTATCAGGATCTCCAACACGAAGGATTATCCGGAAGATCTCATGGAGGAACTTGTTAAGACGGAGACTCCTGAGAAGGTTACCGGCAGAGCATCGTGGACACATACATATGTTGTTGAAGACAACGGCACTATAATTGCTACAGGAGCGGTCGGTCCCTATTGGGGTAAGCTGGATGAGAGTTCACTGTTTACCATATTTGTTCTGCCTGAATATCAGGGCAAAGGCGTTGGAAGACTTATAATCAACACGCTGGAGAATGATGAGTATGCTCTGAGGGCAAAGAGAATCGAGATACCTGCATCAATTACCGGTTTGCCGTTTTACAGAAAGATGGGCTATGACTTTAAGGATGGCAATGATCAGATAGATGAAGAGCATCTCTACAGACTCGAGAAATTCAAACCTGTTGAAGCACTTGTGACGGAGAGGCTTTATCTTCGTCATTGGCGTGAGTCTGATGCTGAGGCTATGTATAAGTATTGTCAGGATCCCGATGTGGGACCTATCGCAGGATGGCCTCCTCATAAGAACATTGATGAGAGCCGTTATGTTATCGCGAACGTAGTAAATGGAAAAGAAGCATATGCGATCTGCTTAAGAGAGACTGACGATCCGATCGGCTGCATAGAACTCAAACTTAACGGCAGATCTGATATGGCTTTCAGCGATGATGAATGCGAGATGGGCTATTGGCTCGGCAAACCGTTCTGGGGTCAGGGCATCATGCCGGAGGCCGGTAAAGAGTTGGTAAGACACGGCTTTGAAGATCTTGGCATGAAGAGGATCTGGTGCGGCTATTACGATGGTAATATCAAGTCAAAGAGAGCTCAGGAGAAGATAGGCTTTATATACCAGTGGACATCCGAATCTGTGGATGTACCATTGATGAATGAGACAAGAAGAGGCTTTGTAAGCCTGATAACAATAGAAGATTACAGAAAGGCGAAAGAAAATGAACAATCAGCTGAATGATTTCCTTGTAGATGACTATAAAAAATGGGGTTCCAGACCCTATCTTCATGAGTTCTGTGACGGCGGTTTTAAGACGGAGACTTTTGGCGGGTATATCGAGGATATCAATTACCTGGCTTCTTATCTTCTGAGCAAGGGATATAAGGGAAAGAGTATCGGTATTTACAGCCCGAATTCGATCCCCTGGTGTATCTTTGACATCGCGGTCATGAACTATGTCGGAATCAGCGTCGGACTGTCCAAGGAATGGACTTCAGACAATCTTGTATACGCCATAGACAAGTGTGATATAGTGTGCCTGTTCTATGGAAAGGTGCTTGAGGATAAGGTCAATGCCGTTAAGGACAGGTTCCCGGGAACAGAATTTGTGTGCATTGAAGATGAGTGGGATAACTGTATTGCCAGGGGCAAGGAACTGACAGAAGAACTCTTCTCGCTTGAACCGCAGGACCCTGATGTTCCGGCCAAGATCGTCTTCACAAGCGGAACAACGTCATTTCCCAAGGCTGTAATGCTGTCGATCAACAATGTGTTCTCAGGATACAAAAGCCTCGGGCGCCGTGTTCAGATAGAACCTGAAGATATTTGCTATCTGTTCCTTCCTCTTAATCACACATACGGATCGATCTATAATTTCATATATTCGCTGGTTTACGGATATGAGATATACCTCGCTCGCGACACCTCGAAAATGGCTCAGGAGATAATGACAATAAGACCTACGGTTTTCTCCGCTGTGCCTCTGGTTTACATGAAGTTTTATGAGGGAGCCAGAGCTATGGGTATCAGTCTGAAGCAGATCCTTGGCGGCCGTATGAAATACACATTCTGCGGCGGCGCCAGACTTGCCCCTGAGATCAGGGATCAGTATATGGCTGAAGGTTTTTATCTTATGAATGCATATGCCCTGTCTGAGACATCATCAGGATTCTCAATAGACTATCCGGGTGATGAGATACTGGACAGTGTAGGGACTCTGTTTGAGGATGTTGATGCCTGCGTCAAAGATCCTGATGAAGATGGCTGGGGTGAACTTGCGATCAAGGGCGATAATATCTTCAAAGGCTACTATAAGGACGACGAAGCAACAAAGGCCGTTTTCTCTGATGACGGTTATTTCCTGACGGGTGATATAGGAAAGATCGAGAATAACCATGTCTATGTGAGAGGCAGGAAAGATACCCGTATAACTCTTATCAACGGTGAGAATATATCCACATCGCTGATATCAGAACGGGTAAAGTCTCTCAGCGATAAAGTCGTGCATGTAAAAGTATATATCCAGAATGAGTATCTCACATGCGATATCTATATTGAGAGTGATGCTCTTGATCTTGACTGGGATGCTCTCATTGAAGATCTCAACGGCAGAGTTCCGAAGTATGAGCGGATCATGAGATACAACATCAGGGACAAGAGAGAGTTATTAAAATAAATATGATATAATACATGCCATAAGAACTCTTAACGAGGTTACTATGGCTAAGAAATTGATCGCGGTCATCGACGTGGGTTCACTCACGGCGAGGCTTAAGGTTTTCGAGATAAATTCAAAGGGATATCCGAAGGCGGTTGAGACTGTCCGCAAGTTCACGACTATCGGTGCCAAGAGCGTAGAAGGCATTATCCCGGCGGAACAGGTCAATGAGCTGTGCAGATGTCTTGATATGTTCAGGACAAAGTGCGACGAGTATAAAGTCACAAATGTTATCTGCGTGGCAACAAGCGTGTTCAGGGATGCGGGCAACCGTGATGTCGTGCTGGAACAGATAAGGGCACGTACCGGATTCAAGATTGATATACTTGATAACTCCATGGAGTGCTATTATCAGAATCTTGCGGTCAGAGAGAGTTATCCTGACTTTGGCAAGATGATATCGGAGGGAACGATGCTCCTTGATATCGGTTCGGGATCCATGCAGGCTACAGTATATGACAAGTCCGAATTCATCTTCAGTCAGAATATGGTGCTGGGATCGCTGAGAATATCAGGAATGCTGTCAACACTTCAGAACCGCACGACTCATTATGCTGATGTTCTTGAAGAATTCATCGCACAGGACCTCAACGATTATCATGCCGTTGAACCAAAGGGCATAACATATAAGCACCTTATAGCTTTCTCCGGCGGGATGAGCTTCATCAGGATGCTTGGCGGATTTGATCCTTTCTCGGAATGCACACTCAGCAAGGATGAATTCATGAAGATCTACAATTATCTTCTGAAGACGAGACCTTCTGATCTGACACTCAATAATTCTATTCCTGCGCACGCTGCACCGCTCCTTCTTCCTGTGGCGATGATCATCAGGGATATGCTCGAGTACACGGGGCTTGACCAGATCTATCTGCCTCATGCGTCAATGTCGGACGGTGTAATGTTCAGCTATTGTCACGAGAAGTTCGGATTAAGACTGGTCATGAATCCTTCCCAGGATCTTGTATCCGGAGCGAGGAATATCGCCAAGCGTTACAGATGCGATAAGAAGCATATAGAATTTGTTGAGAAAGCGGCACTCGATATCTTTGACTGCTGTCAGAAGATGGCCGGACTTGAGGGCCGTGACAGGCTGCTTCTTCAGCTCGCGGCTATCCTCCACGAGATCGGCAAGTTCGTCAAGGCAAAAGGACACAATGAAGCTGCATTCTCTCTCATCGAGTATATGGATCTTATCGGTATAACATCTGATGAGCTTAATACCATTGCTTATATCGTCAGGCTGTATCCGCAGGATTCGCCTTATGACAATTATTACTACCGTAATCTTCCACCCAAAAAGAAGGTTACTATATCCAAACTGACATCTATCCTGAGGATCGCGGACAGTCTGGATGCTTCTCACACAGAGAAGATAGCAAACATGTCCGTGACGCTTCATCCTGACAGGCTTCATATTTCCTGTGAAGCCAGGGAGGATATGTCATTCGAGGAATGGGCGTTTGAACACAGATGTGATCTGTTTAAAGATGTCATGGGTATCGAAGCAAGACTCAGAGTAAGGAGACAAGTATAAGTGGCTGCCAAAAAGACTAAGAAAACTGTTGCAAAGAAAACAGATGCCAAAGCTAAGAAACCCGTTGCCAAAAAGCCGGCTGCTGCCAAGAAGCCTGCAGTGAAGAAAGCTGAGACCAAGAGCACAGAGGTCAAGAAGACTGAGGTCAAGAAACCGGCAGTGAAGAAGACAAAGACGAACAAACTCCCTAAGATAGGTTCTGAGTATGAGTCTTTTCTCAGCGGCAACAATAAGTTCTTTAACCGTGAACTGTCATGGCTGGAGTTTAACGACAGGATCCTCCATGAGGCAAGAGATACCAAGAATCCTCTTCTTGAGAGGATCAAGTTCCTTGCTATCACATGTTCCAATCTGGACGAATTCTATATTGTCAGAGTCGCATCACTCCGCGATATGCAGAGCATAAACTTTGCCGATAAGGATATTGCCGGTCTTACTGTCAGTGAACAGCTTAAGAGGATCGACGAGAGAACGCGTGAGATGATGGCGCAGCTGTATTCCACATACAGCAGGTCACTCGTGCCTTCGCTCAAGAACGAGAGCATATTCCTGCTTAACTACGATGAGCTTGACGTGTCGGAGAAGAGCGTTGCGGATGAGTATTTCAGGACTGTCCTTTATCCAATTCTCACTCCTATGGCTGTTGATGCATCCAGACCGTTCCCGCTTATCTATAACAGAATGCTGAATCTCTGTGTTATGTTGGAAAATAACGGGGAACTGTCAGCGGATCATGGTATCGTTGATGCAGCCAGCAAGGCTTCCGAGAAGCCGGACGATTCCGATGCGATGGTATTTGCTACCCTTCAGATCCCTACGGTTGTTCCGAGAATGCTCAAGATCGAGTCATCCAAGGGACTTGTCTTTGTACCGATAGAGCAGATAATCCGGGGCAATCTTGATTCGCTGTTCTTTGGAGAGAAGGTTATTGCTTCAGGCTGCTACAGGATCATGCGTAATGCTGACCTTGATATAGATGAAGATGAGGCTGAAGATCTGCTGAAAGAGATCGAGGAACAGGTGAGGAGAAGGAGATTCGGCGAGATCATAAGACTTGAGATACAGGACGATATGGATCCTGCTATACTGAGTTTCATCACGTCGGAACTTAAGATATCCAAGAAGGATATTTTCGAGGTGAGCGGACCGATAGACCTGACTTTCCTTATGAAGGTCTATTCAGCCTGTGAGGATGTGCACCCGGATCTGTGCTACAGGATCCATGAGCCTTCCAAGCCTGCTATGTTCGATGAGGATCTCGATGATATTTTCGCGCAGATCAGAGCGAAAGACAGGCTCGTCCATCACCCGTATGAGAGTTTTGACCCGGTGCTGGAGTTCGTCAGACAGGCATCTGTTGATCCCAACGTATTGGCTATCAAGCAGACACTTTACAGGGTGTCGTCAAGATCTCCGATCATTGCGTCTCTTCTTGAAGCAGCGCGGAACGGCAAGCAGGTCATGGTACTCGTTGAGCTCAAGGCAAGATTTGATGAAGAGAATAACATCAACTGGGCAAGGATGCTTGAGAAAGCCGGCTGCCACGTTATTTACGGTCTTGTCGGTCTCAAGACTCACAGTAAGATCACACTTGTTGTCCGCAAGGAAGAGGACGGCATCAGAAGATATCTGCATCTTGGCACCGGCAACTATAACGATATTACGGCAAAGATATACACGGATATAGGTCTGTTTACCGCTTCGGAGAGTTTTGGTGAGGATGCTTCCGAGTTCTTTAACATGCTGTCGGGTTATTCGATCCCTCAGACCTGGAGACGACTTATTCCCGCTCCTCTGTGGATGAAGGATTATTTCGTCAAGAAGATTAGGCGTGAGGCTGAGAATGCTAGAAGCGGCAAGGAAGCAAGGATCATTGCCAAGATCAATTCCCTTGTGGATGATGTGGTCATCAAGGAGCTCTATAACGCGTCAAGAGCGGGAGTCAAGATCGATCTTATCGTCAGGGGTATCTGCTGCTTAAGGGCGGGAATCCCCGACATGAGTGAGAATATTACCGTGAGATCCATAACAGGAAGGTTTCTTGAGCATTCGAGGATATTCTACTTCTATAACGAGGGACATGAGGACCTGTATCTGGCATCCGCTGACTGGATGCCCAGGAACCTCAACAGGCGTGTGGAGCTGATGTTCCCGGTCGAGGATCCTGACTGCAGGGCAAGAGTAATGGAAGTTATCGATGTGGAGTTGAACGATACTGTCAGAGCGCATATACTTGATGCGGACGGAACGTACCATAAACTCGACCTGCGTGGTAAGATTAAGCTCGACAGTCAGGAGGAGCTTATCTCCCGTGCCGACGAGGCCGCTGAACTCAAGTTCAGGGAGATAACGGACAATACATCGTTCGTTCCTGCCGAACCTTCAGAAAATAATTAACAGAGTGGAGCAATAAATGACAGTTATCAAAGAAAAATTTCCTTCAGTGTCAGATCCTTCCAGGTATGAGGACCTGTCATTCAGATTCACCATGACTTCATCTTCCGGGATGAAAGCATCTTTCATTACGTACGGAGCCAGGATCGAGACTCTGTATGTACCTGACAGAGACGGCAATATGGCTGACGTTATGCTGGGTATGAAGGGCCTGGATGAATACCTGAGAGACGGTGGCAACCACGGTGCTGTTGTCGGCAGGTCTGCCAACAGGATCAAGAATGCCACATTTACGATCGACGGCATCGAATACCACGTTACGAAGAACGACGGAGAGAATAATCTTCACGGGGGATCTCCCGCTTATCAGAATATCTTCTGGAACGGAGAGATACTGACAAAGGATGAGACTGATAATTATATTGAGGCCAGCGGTATCGCAGGTATCCCCGAA
The DNA here is from genome assembly GCA_900099715.1 of Ruminococcaceae bacterium YRB3002. Lineage (GTDB taxonomy): Bacteria > Bacillota > Clostridia > Saccharofermentanales > Saccharofermentanaceae > Saccharofermentans. Next base: position 189,368 of record FMTG01000002.1, read on the forward strand.
GCCGACGGCGAAGCGGTCATGTTCAATTGTGTCTCGAGAGACGGAGACTGCGGCTTCCCGGGCAACATAGATACAACAGTTATATATGCATGGCTCGTTGACGGAACGCTGTTGATCCTCTACAGGGCTGAGACAGACAAAGCTACTGTATTCGCACCTACACATCATGCATATTTTAATCTTGGCGGACACAACAGCGGATCTGTTGAGACTGATATCATCATGGTCAACAGCGACCGGGTTACTCTCAAGGACGAGACTAACTGCAACTGCGAGCAGTACAGAGATGTGGAGGGTACAGATTTTGACCTCAGAAGCGGAGCGTTTATATCTCAGCTTACGACTTCTGATGAGCCGCAGATGGTCATGTCCCGCGGTATCGACCAGAATTACTGCATCAACGGCTATAATGGCAGTTATAATTTTGCAGCGTGCCTTACCGAACCCGACAGCGGAAGGGTGATGGAGGTGTACACAGACCTGCCGGGTATACAGCTGTATGCCGGTAATCACCTTGGAGGAAACGACCAGAAGGGTGATATTCCTTATAAGCCATATGATGCTATCTGTCTTGAGGCACAGATGTACCCGAACAGCATAAATATTCCTGAATTTGAGTCGCCGGTCATCAGACCGGGTGAGGTCAGATATCATGCCTGCGGATATAAATTTAGCTGTGTGTAATGACAAAGCAGGTAAAAAAGAATATAATTTCAAGTAATTTTTAAGCAAAGAAGGTGTTTTGTATGAAGAAAGACATTGATTGGTCCAGTTTGACATTCAGCTATCAGAAGACCGACAAGCGTTATGTCGCCAACTTTACGAACGGCGCATGGGACGAGGGCGGACTTATAGATGATGATATGATCGTCATGAGCGAGGATGCAGGCGTTCTGCAGTATGCACAGACTGTTTTCGAGGGATTGAAGGCTTACACCACAAAGGACGGCAGGATCGTTACTTTCAGGCCCGACCTCAACGCTGACAGACTTATCGATTCTGCAAAGAGACTTGAGATCCCTCCGTTCCCCAAGGACAGATTTATCGAGTCTATCAGGCAGGTTGTTGCTGCCAATGCTGACTGGGTACCTCCCTATGGAACAGGTGCTTCTCTTTATCTGAGACCTTATATTTTCGGTATCAACCCCGTTATCGGAGTTAAGCCTGCTGACGATTATCAGTACAGGGTATTTGCTACTCCTGTAGGTCCTTATTTCAAGGGCGGCGTTAAGCCTATCAGAGTCAAGATATCCGATTTTGACAGAGCAGCTCCGAGAGGAACAGGCAACATCAAGGCAGGCCTGAACTATGCCATGAGCCTTCATGCTATCGTTACAGCTCATAATGAGGGCTTTGCCGAGAACATCTATCTCGATCCCGCTACAAGAACTAAGATCGAGGAGACAGGCGGAGCGAACATCCTGCTCGTTGATCAGGACGGCAACCTCGTTGTTCCGAAGTCTGATTCAATCCTGCCCTCTATCACAAGAAGAAGCCTTGTTTACGTAGGCGAGCACTATCTCGGCCTGAAGGTTACTGAGAGAGAAGTCCTGCTTAGCGAGATCTTCGAGGGCAAGTTCAAGGAGTGCGGGCTGTGTGGTACAGCAGCTGTTATCTCTCCTGTCGGAAGCATTAATGACCATGGCAATGAATTTGCTTTCGCAAGCGGAATGGAGGAGATGGGACCTGTTCTCACTAAGCTCCGTGCAACTCTCACAGGTATCCAGGAAGGTACTGTCGAAGCACCCGAGGGCTGGATCTACGAGATCTGCTGATTCTAATTCTGCTGATATGTTGTCCGGTGTGTTGTGCACCGGACAATTTTTTTACACCGGAGGGTATTATGAACACCGATTTTATCGAATTGCTGACACACAGCTCAATCAGGATCAAGGGGGATATCATCATATACTGTGATCCGTATAACGTAAGGGATGCGCTTCATGATGCCGATATTATCCTCATTACCCACGATCACTATGATCATTTCTCACCTGATGACATCGCGAAAGTAATCAAGTCAGATACATGCTTTCTTGTTCCTTCGTCGATCGAAGCACAGGTAAGGAAGGCTCTTGGCAAGAAAGTAATGATATTGTCCGGTGATGCCGGTGAGAGATTCAATTTTGATTATGCTGACATAGAGATGGTGCCTTCTTACAATGTTAACAAGAAGTTCCATCCTGAGAGTGCCGGTTATGTTGGCTACATAGTATGTATCGACGGTAAGCGGATCTATATTGCCGGTGATACCGATATCAACGATGATATACTGAATGTGACCTGTGATGTTGCTCTCGTTCCTGTAGGGGGAACTTTTACAATGGATGCGAAGGAAGCAGCTGAACTTGTAAACCAGATAGGCTGCGAAGCAGCGATACCCACGCATTACGGATCAGTTACAGGGAGTGAAGATGCAGGTGACGTATTCCGTTCGCTGGTTGATGACTCAATAGACGTAAAGATCATAAAAAAGTACTGATATGATAATCGATATATCACAGGAAGTATTCGGATGTGCCGTTTTCCCCGGTGATCCATCTCCGGCCGGGAAGAGGATCATGTCAATTGCGGATGGTGATGTCTGTAATCTGACGTCTATAGAGATGTGTGCCCATAACGGTACCCATGTTGACAGTCCTTTCCATTTTTATAACGACGGAAAGACAATCGATGAAGTTCCGCTGGATAAGTTTGTCGGACCATGCTATGTAGCAGAGCACAACGGTGATGTAACTGCATCTGATGCAGATGGAATACTTGTCAGGGCAAGGAATGCAGGTTCATCTGCGGAAAGGATACTTCTTAAGGGTAAATGCACAGTTACAGAGGGTGCTGCCGGTGTCTTTGCAGGTAATAATGTGAAGCTGATCGGTAATGAGTCCCAGACTGTCGGCCCCGAAGATGCACCTGCAGCAGTCCACTATATTCTTCTCAAAGCCGAAGTTGTGCTCCTCGAGGGAATAAGACTGACAGATGTGCCGGAAGGTGCTTATTATCTCTGTGCCCAGCCGTTAAATCTTGCCGGTATTGACGGGGCTCCCTGCAGAGCCATACTCATAACTGAACAATGATCTGCGTTGTTGTACCAATAATGGTACTTTCATAACAAAACCGTATGTTTTCGTATTATTTGTCGATAAATATTTGTTGACATTGGGTTAAGATAACAATACAATAAGCTTATTGAATTAGAACAAATGTTTATGGAGGCAGTAATAATGGCTAAGAGTAAGAATGCAGGTAAGAATTCAGTAACTCCGGTTACAGATCAGTCAGAGAGGAAGAAGGCGCTTGACGCTGCACTCGCTCAGATCGAGAAGCAGTTCGGTCAGGGCGCGGTCATGAGACTCGGAGATAAGACAAATATTGAGGTTGATTCCATTCCGACAGGTGCTCTGTCACTTGACATTGCACTTGGTATCGGCGGACTTCCGAGAGGAAGGATCATCGAGATCTACGGACCGGAATCTTCCGGTAAGACAACAGTTGCTCTTCACTGTGTTGCAGAAGCGCAGAAGCAGGGTGGATCATGCGCATATATCGATGCGGAGCATGCTCTGGATCCTGTATATGCTGCAGCTATAGGTGTTGATGTGGATAACCTCATACTGTCACAGCCGGATACAGGTGAGCAGGGTCTTGATATATGCGAGACGCTCGTAAGATCAGGCTGTATCGATGTGATCGTAATCGATTCTGTTGCGGCTCTGGTTCCGAAGGCTGAGATCGAAGGTGATATGGGTGATTCTCATGTCGGTCTTCAGGCAAGGCTCATGAGCCAGGCACTCAGAAAGCTTGCAGGTATCGTGTCCAAGTCCGGAACGATCTGTATATTTATCAATCAGCTCCGTGAGAAGGTCGGTGTCATGTTCGGCAACCCCGAGACGACGCCGGGTGGACGTGCACTTAAGTTCTATGCATCTGTAAGACTTGATGTCAGAAGAGTTGAAGCTTTGAAGAGCGGAACTGATGTTATAGGTAACCATACGAGAGTCAAGATAGTAAAGAATAAGGTTGCACCTCCGTTCAAGGAGGCTGAGTTCGATATCTTCTACGGCAAGGGAATATCTTCTGAGAGCTGCATCATCGATCTCGCAGTTGACAACAACATACTTGAGAAGAGCGGGTCCTGGTTCTCGTATAAGGGCGAGAAGATCGCACAGGGTAAGGATAATACTAGGATCTACCTCGAGCAGCATCCTGATGTCTGCAAGGAGATTGAAGAACTCATCAGGGATTCATATAAGCCTTCCAACGAAGCAATTCCCGACGATGCGGATATCGACGAGGATGATGCTGATGAGGATGACGAGGATATCCTCGGAATCGATGAAGACTGATGAACGGTCAGGACATACAGTACAGGGAAGTTCTTGAGGCTGCGGTCAGACATATCGGTATAGCAACATATTCTTCAGGGAAGATCCGTTCATATCTTGTGAATAAGGGCTTCCCTGAAGAAATAGTGTCGCAGGTTGTTGCCGAGCTTATTGACAGGCAGTACATTGATGACCGTAAAGCATCCAGGAAGGTGTTGGTCTCCAGAAGCGGCAAGAAGCAGGAGAGCAGGGACTATATGAGACAGAGACTGCTGGCAGCCGGTATTGATGAAGGAATTGCCGAGGATATCGTCAGTTCATTACCTGCAGATTCAGACACATGTCTTTCTTTGTTCAGATCATTGGGCGTTGATTCCGATACGGATGAGAACCGGGAGACGATGATCCGGATCGCTTCACAGCGCGGTTATACCTATGAGACAGCATCGGAAGCGTACAGGAGATGGTCAGAAGAGTTATGAATCATGAAGAACTGTTAAGCAGGCTGTTTGAACTGCAGGATGCGGGTTACCGCGAGCTTCAGATAAGGACGATCCCTTCGGTCGATCCTGATTCGATAATAGGTGTCAGAACTCCTGAACTCCGTTCCATAGCCAAGGATATCTATGGATCTGATCTTGCAGGAGAGATCCTTAACAGTTCTTCTCATAAATACTTTGAGGAGATGCAGTTACATGCTTTCCTTATATCCCGTGAGAAGGATATCGACAGATGCATCTGCTATCTGGATGCTTTTCTTCCTGCTGTTGACAACTGGGCAACATGTGACCAGATGATCCCCAAGGTTATCGGACGCAATCATGAGACAATACTTCCTAAGGTATATGAATGGATCGGAAGTGATCATGTTTTCACTGTCAGGTTTGCTGTCAAGGTCCTGATGGACTATTTCCTTGATGATCACTATGACAGCAGGTATCCCGAGCTTGTTGCTTCTTTAAAGACTGATGAATACTATCTTCAGATGATGATCGCCTGGTATTTTGCCACTGCTCTTGCCAAGCAGTACAATGATATCGTTCCATATCTGGAACAGAGAAGATTGGATCATACCGTTCATAAGATGACGATCAGGAAAGTATCTGACAGCTTCAGGATATCTGATGATCGTAAGAAATATCTGCGTTCGCTTTGATAACTATGTGTTATAATCCGTTGGTATGGAACGTGATAATGTGAGGATTTCAATCGTTGCCCTTGGCTGTTCAAAGAATCTGGTCGATGCTGAATGCATGAGCAGAGCTCTTAAGGACGCCGGATACATTATTGCAGACGATGTTGAAGAATCTGACGCCGTGGTAATAAATACCTGCGGATTCATCGAATCTGCCAAGAAGGAAGCGATCGATACCATCCTTGAGTGTGCTGATATCAAATCATCAGATGCCCCTTTAAGATTTATTATCGTTACTGGATGCCTGTCTCAGCGCTATCCTGACGACATCCTTCAAGAGATGCCTGAAGTTGATGCTGTCCTCGGAACTGCGCATTACTCAGACATAGTTGACACGGTAGATAAGCTCTTTGAGAACGGCAATAAGGTGAGGAATGTATCAGAACCCGGCAGCCTGGATCACCTTATGACCGATAAGGATGTGTCCACTTCCGGATATGCCTGGATAAAGATCGGTGAGGGATGTCTTCACAGATGTGCATTCTGTGCTATCCCGCTTATACGCGGAAAGTTTACTTCGAGACCGATCGGGGACATATTAAAGGAAGCTGAGATCCTTGCATCAAGAGGGTATAAGGAGATCATTCTTGTTGCACAGGACACAACCAATTATGGTGTTGATCTCTATAAGGAGAGGAAGATCTCCGAGCTTTTGAGAAGATTGGCAGAGATCGACGGTATTGAGCTCATAAGAGTCATGTACGGTTACATGGACGGCTTTACAGATGAGCTTATCAATGAGGTCAGGGATAACCCTAAGGCTGCTCATTATTTTGACATACCGATCCAGCATGGCTGTGACAGGATCCTTAAGGCTATGAACCGCTTTGATACTGAAGAACTGATCACAAAGAGACTTGATAAGATCAGGTCAGAGATACCGGATGCGATCATAAGAACCACTGTTATGGTTGGGTTTCCCGGGGAGACGGAAGAGGATTTCGCGAGGCTGAAAGAGAATCTTCTGAAGTGGAAGTTTGACAGGCTCGGCTGCTTTATTTTCTCGCCGGAAGAAGGAACGAAGGCTTTTGATATGCCTGACCAGATTCCTGAGGACGTTAAGAGAAAGCGTTATGAGGAGATATATGAACTGCAGAGGCAGATATCCAGAGAGGTCACGGCTTCCCGTTTGGGGACAAAAGTGGTGGTTACTATTGATTCTGTATCTGAAGATGGTATATTTTACAAAGGAAGAAGTTACGGAGAGGCTCCTGAGGATGACCCGGTAGTCTATGTTCTTGTTCCTGAGAGTGAATATAAGGAAGAACTCAAGATCGGCGGAAGGTATGAAGTCGAGATCGTTGAGTGCTCCGATTATGATATGACTGGAGTTTTGATATGAACTTACCGAATAAGCTGTCCCTGCTGAGGATCATACTGATCCCGTTCACACTGCTGTTCATGCTTCCTGTAAGTATATACGGATGGGAGCCTGAGGGCTGGAACAGCTTTATAAATAACTACGGAATGACGATTGCTGCGGTGATCTTTATCGTTGCTTCATTGACTGATTTCTTTGACGGACAGATTGCCCGCCGCCAGAATCTTGTTACGAATCTCGGCAAATTTCTTGACCCTCTTGCTGATAAGGTTCTTGTCATCAGCGTTCTTCTCGGCTTCCTGGCATTGGGCAGGGTCAATGCATGGTGTGTTATGCTGATCGTATTCAGGGATTTCATGATATCCGGTATCAGGCTCGTGGCAGCGGCAAAAGGCGAGGTAATGGCGGCCAAGATGATCGGTAAGGTTAAGACCTTTGTTCAGATGGTTGCGATAATCTATCTTCTGTTCGAACCTCTGCTCCTCAGGATCTTTACAGGCGAGATACATACATATCCGCTTCCTGTATGTACCGTTACGGTCATCGGTGATGTATTCTTCTATCTTTGTGTGATACTCACAGTCGTGTCAGGTCTTGATTATCTTATTAAGAATCTTGATCTGTTCAGGAATTCCAAGTAGGGAAAACAACCTTGTTCTCAATTGTTAAAAAAACTATTGACATTTTTATATACTTACATTAAAAGTAATGTAGATTGTAAACACAATCACACTTGGAGGTATTAATATGACAAGAGAAGAATTATTCGACAGCATCAAGACCATTATCGTTGACCAGCTTGGTGTTGATGAGTCCACGATCACAGAGGATTCCTCATTCATCGATGATCTCAACGCTGATTCACTTGATATGGTTGAGCTCGTTATGGCTATGGAGCAGGAATTTGACGTAGAGATCCCTGACGATGTAGCTGAGAAGGTTACAACTGTAAGAGATGCAATCGATTACATCAAGGGTCTTGAAGAAGGTTGATCATATCGGGATAACCCTGTAATAGCTGAATGCAAGTGCATTCAGCTATTTTTTTGAGGTGCATATATGTGCGTAAACGATTATACGGAATTTGAGGCCAGACTCGGATATTCGTTCAGGGACAAGAGCCTTCTGGAGACGGCTTTTACCCATACGACATACGTGTTTGAGAATGGCGGAGAGCACTGGCAGTCCAATCAGAGACTGGAGTTTATTGGAGATGCTGTTCTGGATGTGATCGTCGGAGAGATGATATATAATCTGAGACCTAAGTGTGACGAGGGTTTCCTGTCTAAGAAGAGAAGTGCTGCTGTTTGCGAGAGGTCTTTCGCGGAGATAGCGAGGGATCTTGATATGGGTTCTTATCTGCTGCTGGGCAAGGGAGAGGACTTAAGCGGTGGTGCTGATAAGGACTCTAATCTGGCTGACTGCTTTGAATCTGTAATAGCGGCTGTGTATTTCGACGGAGGCTTTGAGGCAGCAAGATCTGTAATATATAAAAATCTTACCGATACAGTTAACAAAGCTGTGAACGGAGAGATCTTTATGGATTACAAGAGCAGATTGCTTGAGATATCACAGAGCAAGGGCAAAAGGCATCAGATCGTGTTCAGGATCGTTGGTGAACGCGGTCCTGCTCATCAGAAAGAATTCGACTGTGAGGTATATGCGGATGATACTTTCCTTGCAAGGGCTACCGGTCACAGCAAGAAGGATGCCGAGCAGAAATGTGCCAAAGAGGCAATTGAGGTATATAACTCGACTTTTGTGGTATAATTAACCGATGTATCTCAAGAGAATAGAAATTCAGGGTTTTAAATCATTTCCGGAGAGCACACTCATTGAATTTGACTCGGGAATGACGGCTATAGTTGGGCCAAACGGCAGCGGTAAATCTAATGTTACCGATGCTGTGCGCTGGGTTTTGGGCGAGCAGAGTGCCAAGTCCCTCAGAGGCGGTAAGATGGAGGATGTTATCTTTAACGGAACATCCACCCGTAAAGCCATGAACTATGCTGAGGTTACCCTTACGCTTGATAATATAGACAGGTATATTGATTATGATTTCCCTGAGATACAGATAACAAGAAGACTCTACAGATCAGGCGAGAGCGAGTATCAGATCAATAAAGTAAACTGCAGACTCAAGGATATCGTCGGACTTTTCCTGGATACAGGTATCGGTAAGGACGGATATTCTATCGTCGGTCAGGGACGTGTTGACGAGATCCTTTCCACCAAGTCCGAGGACAGGCGTTATGTTATCGAGGAAGCCGCCGGTATCGTAAAGTATAAGGTCCGTAAGGATGAGGCTGAACGCAAGCTCAATCAGACGGAACAGAACCTTCTTCGTATCGATGATGTTCTTGCTGAACTTAATGAGAGATTCGGTCCTCTTGAGGAACAGAGCAAGAAGGCGATCCGCTACCACAGAGTTTATGAGAGCATGAGAAGTAAGGATATATCGCTTCTTGTACATAAGATAACAACCGCTCAGGAGGCTATGGGAGATTCCGCCGGGATCAGGGAACAGCTGGAGCGGGAGATAAAGAAACAGGAAGACAGGTTCGTTGCACTCAGGGAAGAAAACCGTGAGATGAGCGAGAAGTCCGAGACTCTTGAAGATACCATTGAAGAGAAAAGACAGGAACTGTCTGATGTTACTGAAGAGCAGCACGAGAATAATTCCAACAGGAAAGTGCTTGCAGAGCGTATGAACAGCATCAATAAAGAAATCAATGATGCTTCATACGATAATGATGCGGCAACAGCCAGGATCAAGGTTCTTGAAGGTGAACGCAAGGCACATCTTGATCATGCCGAGGAGATCCTGGGAGAGTGCAATGAACTCAAAAAGGCATCAGAGGCACTGAACCGCAGGCGCGAAGAGATACTCAAGGAATATGAGAAGGAAGAGAAGAGTATAAGTGCTATCAGGGCCAGGATCGAAGGCAAGACGAAAGATCTGAACGAGAGCCGTGAGAACATAAAGACAGTTGCTGCCAGGATCGAGGCGCTGGGTGAACAGATAACAAGGCTCAGCGATCAGCTCAACAATATCAGATCCAGCGGAGAGGAACTTAAGGCATCTCTTGAAGAGGCTGATAAGCATTGGAAAGAAATGACCAAGACCGAAGGCGAAGTTCAGGATGATATAAGGACACGTGATGATAAGCTGAAGGCTCTCAGCGAGAAGATGAAGGAGCTGAATGACTTTTTCGAGAAGAATAACAGTGAGTTCCTGTCTCTCTGTGCGAGACTGCGTACCCTGAAGGATCTTGAGAAGAGGAAAGAAGGTTACCAGGAATCAGTCAGAAGACTGATGGATGAAGCGGAGCACGATAAGAATCTTAAGTCCAAGATGGTCGGTGTATTGGGAGACCTAATATCAGTTGACCGCAAATATGAGACTGCTATCGAGATAGCACTCGGGTCAGCCATACATAATGTCGTAACCGATCTTGAATCAGAAGCAGCCGATCTTATAGAAGTCCTTAAGACAAAAAGGCTCGGGAGGGTTACATTCCTGCCTATCGAGAATATCGAGGCGCGGCCCATGCCATCTGACATCCTCAAAAAGGCATCAGGGCAGAAGGGTTATATAGATGTTGCTTCAGAACTTATCAAGTGTGATGTTATGCTCAATGACATAGTATCCAATCTTCTCGGAAGGATAATCATTGCTGATAATCTTGATAATGCCAGAAAGATAGCATCATCTGTAAGGCATCAGGTGAAGATAATCACATTGGACGGTGATTCTGTAAACCCGGGCGGGTCGCTGACCGGAGGATCAGTACGCAAGTCCGGAGTAGGTATTCTTGGAAGGGCGCGTGAGATCGAGGATCTTACGAAGAAAACGGAAGACCTCGAAGCCAAGCTGTCTGATAATGAAGAGAACAGGCAGGAGCTTGATGATGTGGCAGGAACACTCAAGAAAGAGATAATGCTGCTGGGCGAGCAGCTCAAGTATTATTCCATGGAGCGAGTTAAGGCTGAATCCGAATACCGCAATATCGAAGATAAGATCAAAGAGAATGATGACAGACAGAGGGAGACGGAAGAACTGTTGAAGAAGATATCGACCGAGAAGCTGCGCCTCGAAGATGACCTGGAGGAACTCGGAAGGATCGAGCAGGAACTGGGAAATGAACTCTTCAGCTTTACTGAGGACAGTAAGTCGGGTGACGAGAAGGTTCAGGAATTCTCCGAACGTCTTGACGGCATTAAGGATGAGATGGCCGATATTACTTCCAAGTCCGAGAGACTTCTGGCTGAACGCAACGGTGTGATCAAACTGGCTGATCATATCAAGGAACAGATAGATGCGATCAACAGAGAAATCGATGAGCGCAGGGAACAGATCGCAGACGCTGAGAAGCAGATCGAAGAGATTACAAAGGAGATCAACGGTATTACCGAGACTCTTGCCAAGCTTGAAGTTAGCCAGCGTGAATACGAGAAGGAGATCCAGGAGCTTACCAGGCAGAAGGCAGAGATCGATTCTTCAATGAGCGGTTTTGTCAGTAACCTCACATCGATCAACGACTCCATCAATAATCTGCGCAATAAACTCAATACTCACATCAGCAAATACGACAAGTATATAACTGAGATAGATGCAGCGAAGAGCCGTCTTTGGGAAGATTACGAAGTGACCTATGACAATATCAGGGATGAAGCACTTCCTGTTGAGGATGTGACTGCGCTCGCCAAGGAGATATCTTCGCTTAAATCCGAGATACGTAATATAGGACCTGTGAATCCCGATTCGGTCGAAGAGTTCAGAGAGCTGTCGGAGAGACTTGAGTTTATGACTGCTCAGCGCAATGATATCGCTAAGGCAAAGGAAGACCTGGAGAAGGTTATCTCGGATCTCCTGAATGAGATGAGACAGCAGTTTATTACCCAGTTCGAGATTATCAATAACAATTTCAAAAGGGTATTCTTCGATCTGTTCGGAGGCGGTACTGCCGAGATCGTTCTTGATTCAGACGATGTGCTTGAATGTAATATCGAGATAAAGGCTCAGCCTCCGGGAAAGAGACTTCAGAGTCTTACGCTTCTGTCCGGTGGAGAGAGGTGTCTTACTGCTATCGCACTGCTGTTTGCGATCCTTGAACTTAAACCGTCGCCATTCGTTATCCTTGATGAGGTCGAGGCTGCGCTGGATGATGTCAATGTTTCGAGGTTTACTGATTTTGTAAGAAGATATTGTGTGAAGTCTCAGTTTATACTGGTAACGCACCGTAAAGGAACGATGGAAGCCTGTGACAGAATGTATGGCGTCACTATGGCGGAACGCGGTATTTCCAAGATCCTGTCGATGAGATTTAGTTAAGGGGGAAGATCATGGGTTTATTTGATGTTTTTAAGAGAGGTCTTGATAAGACGCGTAAGTTCTTTGGCGGCGGGTTTACTAAGATCGCCGCGCTTACCGGGCATTTCGATGAGGACCAGCTGGATGATCTTGAAGAACTGATGGTCAGGGCTGACTGCGGTGTAGAGGCTTCCCTGGATATTATCGACAGAGTCAAGTCAGATATAAAAAAGACGGGTGACAACAGTCAGGAGGCTGTTCTCGGTTCCGTAAGGACAAGAATGAAAGAGATCCTCGGTCCCAAGACTTCTTATGAACTTGAGGACGGAAAGCTTAATATACTTCTCCTGGTTGGCGTTAATGGTACCGGCAAGACTACTACCGCGGGAAAACTCGCTGCACGTTATAAGGCAGAGGGGAAGAAGGTTATAATTGCGGCTGCCGATACGTTCAGGGCGGCTGCTGTTGAACAGATCAAGGTCTGGGGTGAGAGAACGGGCACGACCGTTATTGCTCAGGGTGCAGACGGGTCTGATCCTGCCGCCGTTGTTTACGATTCCGTTCATGCGGCGCTTGCAAGAAAGGCGGATATTCTCATTGTTGATACTGCGGGCAGACTACATAATAAGAAAAATCTTATGGAGGAGCTTGGAAAGATCAAGAGAATCATTGGCAGGGAGGCACCTGACAGCGTAGTAAGATCCATGCTGATAATCGATGCAACCACCGGACAGAATGGCGTGCTTCAGGCACAGAGCTTTGCGGAAGTAGTAGATCTTGATTATCTTGGTGTGACTAAGCTTGACGGCTCTGCAAAGGGCGGTGTTATCATAGCCGTTGCATACACATGCAAGGTGCCTGTTGTTCTGGCAGGATTAGGTGAGGGTATTGACGACCTTGTGGACTTTGATCCTGACATATTTGTTGATTCGCTGCTGACTGAATGACCGAATAGTTATCTGCCACCGATATTTGAGTTATAATCTGTTTATGACCAAGAAGAACAACCGGAATATAGACAGAACACTGCGAGACCTGTCTCTTAAGAATGAGGCTCCAAAGAGCGCTTTTATTGCACTCGTGGTTTTGTATGCTGTTGCATATTTCTTTGTCGTTCAGGCATCAAGAAGCCAGGGCGAGATTACGCTCTTCGGCAGCACTCTGCCGCAGTCTTCTTTCACCGGAGTTTTCTCGTCGCTTGCGAATATATGTATCATATGTCTTGTGATCATTTACAGGCTGCCTGGATTCGTGGTATCGCTGATAGCGCTTCTTATACAGTTCCCGATGCTGTATGTCAATGTGTTTGTCAGACATAACGTTAACAGTCTTCCCGGTTTTTTCTCTAATATCCTGACAATAGTCTCGGTTGTGATCATATTTGTCAATAACAGGAGGATACAGGAGTTCCAGAAGAGATTTCGTGATGCGGCAATCACTGACAGACTTACTAAGCTGCCCAACCGTTTTGCATGCAGTGCGGTAATGGAGGAGCTGGTAAAACATCCTGCAAAGTTTGCTGTTGTTTCTATCGATCTTAATGATTTCAAGAGCATTAACGATACTATGGGACATGATACCGGTGATAAGGTTTTGCTTGAAGTGGCCAGACGCTGGAAGAGAGTTGCAGACTCATGGGCATCCGGAACAAATGATTTTATTGCCCGCCTGACCGGAGATGAATTTCTTCTTATCGTGCGGGGGTATGAGGATACTGAGGAACTTAGAAATTCCGTAAACACATACAGGTCAGAACTTGAGAAAAAGATTACCATTGATGATTGTGATTTTTACCTCACGGCGTGTTACGGATATACAGAGTATCCCACAGACAGCATCAGTATTGATACTTTGTTTGTATATGCGGATGCTGCGCTGCATGAAGCCAAGCGCAGAGACAAGACAAATGAACTCCTCAAGTATTCTCCTGAGATCATGAATATCGAGAGATCCCTTGAGATCGAGCGTAAGATACGTGCTGCCCTTGAGAAGGATGATATATCATTCCATCTTCAGCCCCAGTACGACATGAATCATAAACTCCGCGGTTTTGAGGCACTTGCCAGAATGCAGGATCCGGACGGTTCATACATCAGCCCGGCTGATTTCATCCCTGTTGCGGAGAAGACAGGTCTTATCGACAGGATAGATCTCAGGGTCTGCGATAAGGCAGCCGGCTTCCTTCAGGAAGCCCTCAGGAAGAACGATGGTATTATCCTTAGTGTAAATGTATCAGTAAGGCATCTGATGAAGAATTCATTTGTTGATGAGATCAGGAAAGTCATTTCTGATCATCAGATCGATCCCGCGCATCTGGAGATCGAGATAACCGAATCAGTTATGATCGATTCTGCCGAAAAGGCACTCAAACGTATCGATGAGCTGAAAGCGATGGGAATTAAGGTAGCCATTGATGATTTTGGAACGGGATATTCATCATTGAGCTATCTCAGCAATTTCCCTTCAGATCTTCTTAAGATTGATAAGTCTTTCATCGATAATATGAATTCCAATGATTCTTCAAGACAATATGTTGCTATGATCATATCAATCGGCCATATTCTTAATCTGCATGTGATCTCCGAAGGCGTAGAGACTCAGGAACAGCTGGATGTCCTTCAGGAGAATGGCTGTGATTATATCCAGGGATATATCTGGGGCAGACCGATGCATCCGGAGGATGCCGCTAAACTCCTTTAGATTATTCATTTCCCTCAAAAATAAGTGACATACTGTCACACCCCTCGAAAACCCAATAGTCTATACTAGAAGTATCCTAATCATTATTAAGTCTATTGTACTTTGAGCGGTGTATTCTATGAGAAAGAGCGGTAACAGAAGTACTGAGTCTGAACAATCGGTAAGACCTGTACAGGTGATCGGGCCTGATGAAGTGGCTGCAGAAGATGTCAATGAAGACTGCCGGGAAGACGTTCAGTCTGGCGGCGTTTTTACGATATCCCGAACGAGTGACGGCTCTTATGTGATCAGAAGCGCAAGTGATGTGTAAAATACAATAAATAATAAGTCCCCCGCATATGCAGGGGACTTTCTGGTGCACCATCAGGGACTCGAACCCGGGGCCCACTGATTAAGAGTCAGTTGCTCTACCATCTGAGCTAATGGTGCGTCTGATGAAATCAGCAAGAGCAATTATAACATTTTAGGAAAGCATGTCAACACTATTTTTATATCTTTGTGTATTACAGCTCATAATCTGCCATGTCTGTGGAAGCAAAATCCTCAGTAAGGGGCAGTTTTACGGTTCGTCCTTCCTTGGCAGATCTGTAGATACCCATAAGAGTATCGACTGATGAGAAGCCTGCATAACTGTCTGCTATGGGGTCATTGCCTGATCGTATTGACTCTTCAAGATTTCTATAGATTCCAAGATGTGGATTAAGGGCAGACTTTATGGTGAAGGACAGACCGTACTTGCTGAGCTGTTTTCTTATATATTTACCATTGAGCTTTTTGCCGCCTGCAAGCCTCAGGTCAAGCTTTGGCTTGCCTGAATCAAGCCCCATGGACAGGGTGGCTTTCTCGAGGCAGACTGTGAACATTGCCACGTGTTTGGAAGGATCGGTGCATGTGGCACCCTCTATCTGCGCCAGGGCACCGTTCTCGAGACGGAGTACAGCCATCCCGAGATCCTCGGCCTCAATATGTCTCAGCCTTCTTGATATCATCGCCGTAGCTTCGCTTGGTTCAGAACCCATGAGCCACACAAGCAGGTCAATGGCATGGATAGTCTGATTCATAAGAGCACCGCCGTCCGATTTCCATGTTCCGCGCCATGCCGCACTGTCGTAATAATCATCTCCGTGACCCCAGCGGACATATATGGAGCCATGAGTAACCTTTCCGTATTTGCCTGTGGAGATATCATCGCGGATAAGACCGACGATAGGCAGATATCTGTATATGTGTCCCATAGCGATCTTGCGGCCGTTCCTGCGGGCAATATCATAGATATCTCTTGATTCACCGGTGGACATTGCCATCGGCTTCTCGAGAAGCAGGTCTGAACCGTGTTCCATGGCATATCTGGCAACTTCATAGTGAAGCCCGGAAGGGACTGTGGCAGCTGTTATATCCGGTTTAAGGGCATCGATTGCTTCCTTATAATCCTCGTATATCTGAATATCCCCGGAGAGTCCTGATTCCCGGAGGAGTTTCTCTGCACTCTCCCGTCTGGCATCGCAGAGTCCTTTGAGGATTACCTTGCCTTTGAGATCTTTTATCGCTTTGACATGCTTAACGGCAACTCTTCCACAGCCTATTATGAGTACTGACAGCGGTTCGCTCATATATCCCTCCATTGTATATGCTTCAATTAGTCTATCACAAATAGCGAAATAAGAAATCCGTATTTAATGTATAATACCTTTATGTATTTATATTTCTTTGCATTGGAGGATTCCTGATGTCTTTTGTGAATATGATCGAGAAGAAACGTTACAATGGTGAGTTAACTGATGAAGAGATCAGATTCTTTGTAAAGGGAGTTACGGACGGATCCATTCCTGATTATCAGATATCAGCGCTCCTGATGGCGATAGTGCTTAACGGTATGAATGACCGGGAGATGACAACGCTGACGCTTGCCATGGCTGATTCCGGTGAACGTCAGGATCTCTCTTTCTGTGATGATATGCCGGTTGATAAGCACAGTACCGGCGGAGTCGGTGATAAGGTAACGCCATTACTGCTTCCGCTTCTGGCCACATACGGTATTACAAGCGTTAAGCTCTCGGGAAGAGGTCTTGGATTCACCGGAGGCACGATAGATAAATTCGAGTCCATAAAGGGCTTCAACACCTCCGTTCCTGCTGATGATTTTCCGCGCCTTATCCGTGAGACAGGTATGGTATTGTCTGCACAGACTCCTGATCTGGCGCCTGCCGATAAAGTTCTTTATTCTCTGAGGGATGTTACAGGTACAGTTGATTCGATACCTCTGATCGCGTCAAGTATCATGAGCAAGAAGATCGCAGGCGGAGCCAAAGCGCTTGTTCTTGATGTCACCTGCGGCAGCGGCGCTTTCATGAAGACTGTTGACAGGGCGGAAGAGCTTGCCAGGGCTATGATCAGCATTGGCAAACTGGCCGGTATAAAAACTGTTGTTGTGATCTCTGATATGGATCAGCCTCTCGGCAGGACATGCGGCAACACTCTGGAGATGCAGGAGGTTATGGAGACGCTGACAGGCAAAGGCGCTCCGGATGTCATTAAGGTAGTATGCACTATTGCCAGGGAACTGATCAAACTTGCCGGCAAGGATAATGGAATGGATGACAATGAGATCTATGATGACTGCGTAAAGCGTCTTACTTCCGGTGAGGCTCTGGCCAGCTTTATAAAGCTTGTCTCGTCACAGGGCGGTGAGATAACCATGGCAGGTCCTTCTTATGTTGAGCTGCCTCATGAGGCTCTCAGGATATCCGCTCCTTCAGACGGTTATGTAAAATCGATCCGTACTGATGCCATCGGCAGTCTTTCTGTTCTTCTCGGAGCAGGAAGAGCCACAAAGACAGACACCATCGATTACGGCGCGGGAATATGCTTCTACGCGAAAGTAGGTGACCATGTTAAGCGTGGTGACGTTCTCTGTTCGCTTTGCCATGGCGTGTCACGTGAGGTGCCGGAGGAACTGCTCTTTGATGTCATGGAGAAAGTCTATGAATGCTATGAATTCTCTGATACGCCTGTTGAGGAGAGGGATCCTATAATCAAAGTCCTTGATTAATCATGATCTGTTCTGTATAATAAGAACAAATGTTTTCGAGAGGCTTCATACTATAGAATAATGGCTGATATTATTAAGAACGTGATTATTGGCATTGATCCCGGTTATGCTATTACGGGTTACGGTATCATTGAGAAGAGCGGCAATAAGCTCCGTGTTCTTGATTATGGTGTGATCGAGACCAAGCCCAAGACAGACTTCGAGATCAGGCTCCTTACGATCAACGAGAATGTGCGGTCGCTTCTGGAGATCTACAAGCCTGATTATATGGCTGTGGAGGAGCTTTTTCTGTCTAAGAATACGACTACTGCTATCGGCACGGCTCAGGCCAGGGGAGTCGCCATCGTAGAGGCGGCTCGATCCAATATTCCTGTCTATGAATTTACGCCCGGACAGATCAAGCTGGCGGTGACGGGTTATGGTAAGGCGGATAAACATCAGGTGCAGACAATGGTTCAGCGTCTTCTTGGTCTTAAGGAGATCCCCAAGCCTGATGATGCGGCTGACGGACTGGCAGTTGCAATATGTCTGGCAAATACCGGAATAATGGCATCAGGGAAGGCCGTGGCCGGGTATCAGTATGGAAGATACGGTTACAGTAATATAAAGCCTTTGGGCTGATGATCGTACAGAACAGGAGGTCAGGATGTACGCATATATCAAGGGAATCCTTACTATAAGGGAAGAGACATATATAGTTGTTGAGAACAATGGAATAGGATATCTGATCATGATGCCATTCCTCATGGCGGCAAGGATAGGCAATATCGGTGAGGAGATCACATGTTTTGTCTATCAGAGTGTTAAGGAAGACGGAATCTCTCTATACGGCTTTGCTTCCAGAGAAGAGAAGGATATGTTCCTTATGCTCATTGCGGTGAGTGGCATTGGACCTAAAGTCGGTCAGAATATCTGTTGTTACCTGACCCCCGAACAGCTTGCATCCGCAGTGATCAATAATGATACTGCAACGATTTCTTCAGTTAAGGGGTTGGGCAAGAAGACCGCAGAGCGTATAATACTCGAACTCAGGGACAAACTCAAGGCACAGGCGAAGGCATCAGGCGCTTCTATTACTGCGGCTGGTTCCGGTGTTGTATTCGATCCGTCCAAGTCGGATATCTCTAATGATGCGATTGGTGCTCTCGTTATGTTAGGATATAAGCAGCAGGATGCAGAGAATGCCGTAACTTCCAGTTATGAAGACGGATTGGATCTTCAGGAGCTTATCAAGCGCTCACTCAAAATGATAACTGGCAACAAGTTTGGCTGATACGGATCAAGGTGCGGATTATATGGAATTTAACGGTTATGACGACGACGAGAGAGTCTTAGAACGTAAAAGAATACTGTCAGACGGGGACGAGAAGGGCCTTAGACCGGTATCTTTTGACGATTATCATGGTCAGAAGAAAGTCAAAGAGAACCTTAAGATATTTATCGAGGGTGCCAAGTCGAGGGGTGAGGCATTAGATCATGTTCTTCTTTATGGTCCTCCCGGACTGGGCAAGACAACACTTGCCGGAATAATCGCCGCAGAGATGGGCGTGGCGCTCCATATAACTACGGGTCCTTCCATTGAGAAGGCCGGGGATCTTGCCGCGATACTTACTAATCTCAATGAGAATGAAGTTTTGTTCATCGATGAGATACACAGGCTCAATAAGAGCGTTGAGGAAGTCCTGTATCCTGCTATGGAGGATTATGCCCTTGATATCATGATAGGAAAAGGTCCTTCTGCGAGGTCCGTAAGGCTGGATCTGCCTCATTTTACTCTTGTAGGTGCAACAACAAGGGCAGGAATGATATCCGCTCCGATGCGTGACAGATTTGGAATGATACATCGTCTGGAGCTTTATGATACACATGATCTTATGGATATCCTCAGACGTGATGCGGGTATACTCGGTATCGAGATTACTGAAGAGGGACTTGAGAATATCGCATCGAGATCGCGCGGTACGCCCCGAATTGCCATCAGACTTCTTAAGAGAATGCGTGATTATGCCGCCTATCTCAAGAAAGATACGATAGACAGGGAGGTATCCGATTTTGGACTCAAGGCTCTTGATATCGATGAACTTGGTCTTGATATGGTAGATAAGAGAGTCCTTATGACTATTGCTGATGTGTTCAAGGGAGGCCCTGTCGGACTCGAGACACTGGCTGCCACGACAGGTGAGGATCCCGTTACCATAGAGGATGTTTATGAACCATTCTTGCTTCAGAACGGTTTTATCCAGAAGACACCAAGGGGCAGGATGCTTACGGCCAGAGCCTATGAGCATCTCGGACTTCCGGTCCCGGCTGAACTTGTGGCAAAGAATAAGCAGGCATATGAGAATATGACTATCGATTCATATCTTGACAGTAAGAAGGGGGAAGACTGACATGACTATGCTCCTTCATGCGTGCTGCGGTCCGTGTTCAATGTATCCGCAGAAACTGCTTCATGAAGAGGGAACAGGTTATGATATGATCTGGTATAACCCCAATATCCATCCGGAATTCGAGTGGAACAGGAGACTTGAGAATCTGCGTAAGGCTGCAATCCATTTTGATACAGTTCTCATAGAAGAAGGCATTTGTATGGAAGATTACTGGAAGAGTAAGTCTTACATCGAAGAATTCGGTTCAAGATGTGCCATGTGCTATGACATCAGGATGGGTTTTGTTGCTGAATATGCAGCTTCTCACGGCTATGATTCCTTTACCACCACATTACTTGTCAGTCCTTATCAGCAGCATGATCTGATAAGCGAGGTCTGCAGACGGAAGGCTGACGAGTTCGGTGTTGAATTCAGATATTATGACTTCAGGCCCGGTTTTCGCGAGGGGCAGAATATGGCCAGGGATATCGGCCTGTACCGGCAGAAGTACTGTGGATGCATATTCTCCCTTGATGAGTCTGATTTCAGAGATAAGATTCTGAAGAGCTTTGAGGGTTAAGAAGATTTATCTTCCGGATCCTTTGCCTCAACGACTATCGAGTAATGACTGTCATATATGACCATACCCGGTTTGGACCTGGGGATCTTCTTGATGTGTGATACCTTGCAGTAATCAACTTCCACTCGCATCATGTTGGCATGTTCTTCAAGAAGGGTTGCTCTGGAATAGAATGCGGCAGCACTCGCGGCCTCTGTAACGGCTGTATCGGAAGGGAATTCCTCGCCGGGGCGGGACTTTAGGATCACATGCGTTCCCGGGAGACCTTTGACGTGGAACCACCAGTCATCTTTATCGGCTATCTGGAAGGTTAATCTGTCGTTCTGAAAGTTATTACGCCCGGACAGGCATTCATATCCGTCAGATGTCCTGAACCTTCTGAAAGAAAGAGATTCTTCGCTCTTATGCTTGTCGCGGTTTCTGTTGGACTGACCTTTCTGGCGGGCGTTTGCCATCTTGGCAGCCTGTCTTAATGCCCTTGACGAGGCCTTTCCGGACTTGGAAATCCCTACCATCCGGTTTGGATCGCCTGTATTATTTGCTTTTTGCTTGGTCCTGACCTTGGTCTGGACGATCTCTGAATTGATCTCTTCTTCGAGAGCTTCTATATCTTCCTGAGTAGCGGCTGATGCGATGAGTGTCTTGAGTGTCCTGAGATAACTGATCGACAATTCGTCTTCAGCTATGTATTCAGAAGATATCTCCATCCTTCGCTTGCATTTGCGGTATTGCCTGTAGTATTCCTGTGCATTTGCAGCAATGGACAGGGAAGGGTCGAGCGGTATAGTGATATCAGTCGGCGGATCATCGTAGTAATTGGATAATGTTATGGAATCCCCGTGTTCCGCTTTGGAGTATGCACCGAGGAGAAGATCCCCGTAAAGCTTATAACGTTCGTTATTACGGGCTTCCTCATAGTCGGATATGTGATATTCATACTTGCGCATCATCTTGTTGAGCGCAGAAGTGACTATCTGATTGAGCCGGTGTCTTCTTACATCAATATTAATATTGGCTTCTTTGACATTGTAGTACTCTTCCAGCATACCGGAAACAGTGCTGAATGACTTGACGACAGGATATCCCTCGATCTTCATGAGAGAGTAATCACAGATATCCCCTGAACTGTTAAGACAGACGTAGTAGGTGAGAGTCCTGTTTATGACACCATCCATAAATGTGCGTAATGAATCTGTCAGAGCGGCGATGGAGCCGTCATCCAGGTCCCTGAAGGAATAACGTTCATCTATTTTGGCGTCTGTGAGAATAGCTCTTGCCAGATTGGGTGACAGACCTTTTATTGAATTCAGTAATGCCTTTGAAAGCGGCCGCGAGATCTCCTCGTCTTTGACCGGGATCCTGCCGTCTGCAAGAAGATCAAGACACTCTTCGGGAGTATACTTATCCTGACTCTGAGGGTATTCATATATTCTGGCAGGCATGACCTCTCTTACTCTGCTTATCTGAAAGTCAACATGAACTGCAGAATCAATGATCTTGCCTGAACCGTTTACCAGGATTATATTGGCAAACCTCCCCATAAGCTCGACAATCAGGCGGTAGCTCTTATCATCGTGAAGCTCGTCAGTATTTGACAGGGAGAATTCGATGAGACGCTCATATCCGGGATTCGTAACAGAGAGGATCCTGGCGCCTGAGATATACTTTCGGAGAAGCATACAGAACGAGGGAGGCATCTGGGGATTGTCGCGCAGATTGTCAGTAAGATTGATATGAGGATCAGAAGGCAATATGGATATAAGCAGCTTTTTGATCCCGGAATAGCCCCTGAGATGGAGCATTATAGTATGCTTGTCAGGCTGAAAGACCTTATCTATACGTGTTCCTGACAGGGAACTGTCAAGTTCCGTTGTCAGAAGCTGCAATGTAATGCCGTCAAGAGCCAATCAGAGGACCTCATTATCGTCGCCTGCGGATACCATTGAATCAGCTTTATTCTTGCCCATGGTATATATCATGTATATGAGACGTCCGACTGCGGCGGCAAGGAGCTCAATCCCAACGAGAAGGAAGAACATGCGGTATCCGTTCCAGGATATAAGAAGGTCAAGACCTATGAGAAGAAGCGTGACAAGGACAGAGATTACAGGGACAAAGGCCTTAGTCTTTGAGAAAGCATGCCAGTAATCACCAAAACCTACTTCCACTTCCTCCTTGCGGGGAGCCTGGGTTGTCTTAGTCTTCGGCTTAGATGATGATCCGGAGCGTGAAGAAGACGAAGAAGAGCGCTTCCCTGAAGAAGTGCTCCTGCCGGTTGACGTGCGTTTGCCTGATGATCCAGTTCTTTTGGTCTGAGCCATAGATCAGTCTATATTCTCCTTCTCCTTGAGGAGCTTCCTGATCTTCTCTGTAGGATTGATCAGGTTGGAAAGTGAAGCGTCGTGATTGATGGCATCAATAAGAAGAGCAACGAACTTAGCCATGTTGACATCGGCAAACCAGGGTGCCGTGAGAAGTTCAGGCCTTCTGTAGATGAGGTTGGTGGCAAATACCTTGCTTATGATGCCTTCTTCGTATGCTTTATTGAATCTGTCGATACCTTCCGTGAAGAGTCCGAATGTTACGGCACAGTATACGTTCCTTGCTCCGCGTTCCTTCATCTCTCTGGCGATATCGAGCATTGAATCACCGGAAGAGATCATATCGTCAACAATGAGGATATCCATTCCGTCAACTGAATCTCCAAGGAACTCATGTGCGATTATGGGATTACGTCCGTTTACAACAGTTGTATAATCTCTCCTCTTGTAGAATGTTCCGAGAGGAACGCCAAGTATAGATGCGAAGTACATAGCTCTGGGAATACCGCCTTCATCAGGTGATACGACCATGAACTTGCCGTGCTTAAAGCTCAGGTCAGGGATCTGTTTGTACATCTCCTTGATTATCTGATATGTAGGATTAAGGCTCTCGAATCCTGACAGAGGGATGGCATTGGCTACTCTCTCGTCATGCGCATCGAAAGTAATTATATTGGCAACGCCCAGATTGTAGAGCTCTTCCAGTGCAAAAGCACAGTCCAGAGACTCTCTTGAGTTCCTCTTGTGCTGACGGCTCTCGTAAAGGAAGGGCATTATGACATTGATCCTTCTTGATTTGCCCGAGCATGCGAGGATTACGCGCTTCAGATCCTGGTAATGGTCATCAGGGCTCATCCTGTTCTCCTGACCGTACATCTTGTATGTGCAGGAGCAGTTCATTACGTCGCTTACGATATACAGATCGTGACCTCTTACGGTATTCTTGATAACAGCCTTACCTTCGCCGGAGGAGAATCTGGTGTTCTCGACATCAATCCTGTAATCTTCTCTGTAAAACCCGGGATATCTTGATACGAATTCCTCTTCCTGATATTCTGAACGCCTTCTGTTCAGATAGAAATTGACTTTCTCCGTAAACTCCGAACTTCCCTTGAGTGCAATAAGACCTATAGGTCCTACAGGATCCATTGGATTCTCACCATACTGGTTGTAACGTGAATAGGATTTCTCATCAGCTGCACTTGTCATAAAGTTACCTGGCCTTTCATTCTATATCAGTCATTAAATTCGTCAAAAACTTCGCCTATCCTGATCTGCTTAACGTATTCAGACAGTCTTGTGGTTGAATTAATAAGATCATATACGGATTCATCCACATTAAGTCCGTCGATGATCCTGGCAATGTAGGGAACCATGTCGGCATCGTAGTACCAGTCGCGGCTCAGCACTTCTTCGCTCCTGTAGATCAGGTTGGTGCACACAACTGCTTTGATTATGCCTTTCTCATAAGCCTCATCGAAAGCATCAAGCCCGTCCGTGAACAGCCCGAACGGCGATATACAGAAGATATCCTTGGCACCCATGGAATTGAGCTTGGTAGCAGTTCTGAGCATTGTACTGCCCGAATTGATCATATCATCGATCAGTATGATATCCTTACCTGCGACATCATCACCAAGAAATCTGTAACTCTTGATAGGATGTTCACCATTGACCTTGACGGTATAATCCCTGTCCCTGTAAAAGATCCCCAGAGGAAGAGAAAGGGCGGAAGAGTAGAAAATAGCCCTTGATACACCCATCTCATCGGGACTCACCACCATTGTGGAATCCTTGTCGATCTTAAGCGAACCGAAATTCCCGAGCAGTGTGGTTGTAAGCTTGTACTGTGATTTTGGCATCTCGATCCCCATAAGAGGCACAGAATTCTGGATCCTCTCATCGTGTGGATCAAAACAGATAAAATTGGCAACGCCGAGATCATAAAGCTGTCTGAGCATTGCCGAGCAGTCGAGTGAAGCACGGAGATTCTGTCTCGTCTCCGTACGGCCTTCATAAACGAAGGGCATTATTACATTGATCCTTCTGGCTTTGCCAACGCATGTCGATACGATCCTGAGCAGATCCCTGTAGTGGTCGTCAGGTGACATGATATGATCGCCGTCGATCAGGTCTATCCTTAGATTGGGTGATACACAGTCGGTAATGATAAACACGTCATGACCTCTGACGCTCTCGCCCATGGCAAATTTGCCTTCTCCGGTCTGAAATCTGATAAGATCTGCATCGATGACGTAATCGGACCTGAGATATCCGGGACGGTTGATGAAGGGAGAGGCGTCATTCTCGACTCTCTTGTGTCGTTTATCGGATAAAGTGCGGCTTACTTTCTCTACAAATGACTTATTCGCTGTATGACCGATTATACCGATCGGTCCGATGGGCTCCAGTTTTATACCGTTATAAGAGTTTCCTGACATATAACACCCCAACAAATATAACTAATATTAGTATCAACCTAATTAAGAAGTAATTCAATGTAAAATTGCACCAAAGAAAGACATCCAACAGGTCGAATTTTGGGTTAGAAAATGAATTCCGTTATCGCATTACAAAGTTCCCCGATCCCGTCCTTTTTCTCGGAAGATACAGCGAATACGTATGCATCCTCGCGAAAATCAAGCACCTTAGCCATCTCGCCGATCCGCTTTTTTACCTGCATTTTGGACAGTTTGTCGCATTTGGTGAATACAAGAAAGTAGGGAAGACCGGAATCATTGAGGAATTCCAGCATCGCCACATCCCCCTTGGACGGCTCATGACGTATATCCACAAGATGAAGGACAAGACTGATCTTCCTGCCGCTCCTGAAGTAGTCATCACAAAGTTTGCTGAACTTTTCCTTAACTTCTTTGGATGCCTTTGCATAGCCATAGCCGGGAAGATCGGCAATAAGGAGTTTTCCGTCAGTCTCGAAGTAAATAACCTCCCTTGTTTTGCCGGGGTTTGAAGACACCCGGGCCAGTTTTCTGTTGTCCGCAATTGCGTTCACAAGGGAAGATTTGCCTACATTAGACTTGCCTGACAGAACTATCTCGGGCAGGCCGGAATCAGGGCACTGAGCCAATGTGGCTGCTACTTTGAGGAATCTTGTCTTACGATAGTTGATATCCATGGTCTGATTTTATATTTTCGAGGAGATAAATGCAAAATCCAATTCGTTTTTCGTATCAGATTTCGGAGATTTTCGTATTTTTTCGGAGCTAATTTTGCATTTTTCCCTGTTATCCTCAAAACATGAGCATAAGGAATGAGACAGTTTGGAACAAGATCATGGAAAGGCCGCTTCTTCCGGTGGCCGGGTTGATGCTGACAGGTGTTGTGATCACGTATTTTACGGGTTCGGCGGTACCGTTTGCGCTGGTAATTGCTGTGCTTTTGATACTGACTATAGTATTCACAAAGTCCGGAAGGGAATATATCCTGTTTGTTCTGGCTTCGCTGATCCTTGTCATGATCCCTTCCATCCATATGGCATTGAGTTTGGAAGCGTCGGAAGACACAGGGAGGATCAGCACCCGCGGAACTGTTGTGTCTGTCAGGAGGAAGCTTAACGGCGGAGCAGAAGACATCGTCCGGATCAGTTCGGGGGCTCTTGTGCTGCTGAGGTGCGATGAAGAAGCGGAGCTTGTTCCGGGGAGTACGCTGGTTATCGCAGGAACACTCTCTTTGCCCGATAAAGCCGGTAATCCCGGTGAATTTGATTATCGTGAGTATCTCAGAAAGAAAGGCATCAGCTGCGTGTTAAGGGCTGATTCCGTAGAGATCACACATAATCCTTCAGTTTGCGGCCACCTGAACAGTCTTGTCTTTGATGTCAGGAAGAATATATCCGGCCTCATCAGCGAAAATATGGACAGTGACACATCTTCTTTGATCACTGCCTTATGTCTGGGTGACCATTCGCTGTTGTCTGACGACATAAAGTACAGATTCAGCATTACAAACTGTTCTCATCTGATCGCGGTTTCCGGCACCCATTTTGCCGGGTTTGCTTCTTTGTTCGCGTGCATCGATCCCGGAGACAGGAGAAGAAAGATATATAGAATAATGATGATCACCGTCTATATGGCGGCTGGCCTGCTTACCGGCATGTCTGAATCTGTTACAAGGGCAATGGTCATGAGTATCGGTGCACTTCTGTCCAGGGACAAGCTGTCGGGCATGTGTATGGCTTCTGTGTTCCTGGTGATGGCTGATCCGTGGTCAGGTCTGTCATCAGGATATGGAATGAGTGTATCCTCATGTCTCGGGATAATCCTTTTTGGTCCGGTCATCAGGCAATGGCTCCTGAAACACTGCAGAAATGCGGCTCTGTCAGACATATTTTCCGCGGCTGCCGGAGCTCATATCGGACTTATGCCGTTTTTTGGCACTGCAGCCACAAGACTGTCTGTCACCAACCTTCTCTGTCAGCTTGCAGGAGGGTTTACCGTCAGCATTATATGCATGATCTTTATCCCTGTTGTTCTGCTGAGCCTGGCCGGATTTCCTGTTGTCATGACAACTCTTGAATTGCTCGGTAAGCTTCTGCTTTTCATGGTAGGAACAGCTTCTGAGACGGGTTATATGTCTTTCAACTGCGGACGTTACGGCAAATACGTTTTTACAGGTATCTATATATTGCTGATCGTTCTCATAATACCTAAAGGGAGACTCCGGAGGATACTGTTCCTGCCTGGGATTGCCGCATGTGCGCTGTCACTGGGCATTATCGCCGGGACTATACTGTTCCGTCCTGACGTTACTGTGGTATTCCTTGATGTCGGACAGGGGGATTCCTGCCTTGTAATGGCGGGCAAAAGAAGCATCCTTATCGACGGAGGTACAGAAGATAACGGGAAAGTGATATCTGATGTGATGGACTGGTACGGGATCGATAAGATCGATATAGCTTTTGTGTCGCATTGGGACAGTGACCATTACGGCGGCGTTATGGCTCTTAACGATATGGGGCGGATCCGTATGATCGAAGCTCCCGCAGAATGCATTTTCCAGACCGGGGAAACTCACGATACAGATAATGTGATGGTAACCGGAGCAGGTGACAGATATACGATAACTGAGTGCGTAAAGGCAGAGATCCTGTCTCCAAATGAGGCAATTTTGGGAGATAATGATGAATCACTGGTCATGACACTCGAATGTGATGATCTTACGATACTGTTTACGGGGGACATAAGCACAGAGAAAGAAAACGACCTGATATCTTCAGGGATCCTGGTTGACTGTGACATACTCAAAGTAGCCCATCATGGCAGTAAATACTCTACTTCAGCAGGTTTTCTGGAACAGGTTGAGCCTGAGACGGCAATCATCTCATGCGGAAGATACAACAGTTACGGACATCCGCACAGAGAGACGCTGGAACGTCTTTATTCAGAAAATATCACTGTCAGAAGGACTGACCGGGAGGGGGCAATAATATTTGAAATAAATCACAAAGATTAGTATGCTATGTTACATGGAGTGATTTTGGGTAGAATAAGGATAGAGAGGTTACTATGTACGGAAAGAGATTTGCAGCTTTATTCACTTGCATGGCTCTGTTAATGTGTTCATGCAGCAATGGGGCTGTTGAGACAACAGAAGAGGTTCCCCAGGCTCAGCCTTCGGTTGAGGCTACTTCTGTTGCGGTAATACCGCCTGAACCCACGGAGATTACGGAACAGACGGAGGAAGAGTATCCGGGGATCGTTGATGTTACTCCTCCAATGATACTGTCTGCCGCAGATTCAGCCAAGATCGATGCCGGCGAGTATTTCGATGCCAATAACTATATAAGTTATATCGATGATTATGACAGGAACCCTGTTATGACAATGGAGACGGACGTGGATACCACGGTACCCGGTGTTTATGAGACTGCTATCCTCATAACAGACAGATCGGGAAATGTTCTGAGGCATCCGATAAAGATTACTGTCAAGGGTGCAGGTGTTGATAATTCTCCTACGCCTACGCCCAATGTGACTCCGACACCCAAACCGCCGCCGCAGCCTTCGACGATCCCTTTCGACAAGTTTGTTTCAGAGTACGGAGGAGCAGGACGGGAACTGGGCATAGATGTCTCCAAGTGGCAGGGAGACGTTGATTATGCAACGGTCAAAGCTCAGGGCTGTTCTTTTGTGATCATAAGGGCAGGCGTATATTATCAGGGCGAATTTAACTTTGATTCCAAATTTGAGCAGAATCTTCAGAATGCGAAGGCGGCAGGGCTGAAGGTTGGACTGTATTTTTTTACACCGGTGACTTCTGAAGCGGTCCTGAAGGAGAATATAACCACCATCTGTGAGGCGCTTCACGGTGCTAAGCTGGATTTCCCTATAGCTTACGATATGGAGTCATGGTCAAGATTCCAGCAGTATAAGATAAACCTGCAGGATCTGAACGGTTATTTCAATACTTTCTGTGAGGTATGTGAGAGTTACGGATACAGCGGAATGCTCTACAACAGCAAGAATAAGCTGGAGACCGTGTGGAACACTGACGGCATTCCCGTATGGCTTGCACATTATACATCCCAGACAAATTATGAAGGTGATTATATACTCTGGCAGGTCAATAATATCGGCAGGATACCGGGTATAGACGGGGATGTTGACCTGAACGTGCTCTATACTGACAGACTGGCAGCATATCAGGCCGGGGCGTGAATCGGAAATGGCAGATAAATATATCGACGGCAACAAATTCGTGAGCATGCTCAAGTCCGGTCAGCAGGACATGAGATTAGTCCTTCTTTTTGGCGAGGAGGACTATTACATCGATCAGTGTGTGAAGATGGCGAAAAAGACATTTATATCGCCAGGTTCAGAGGATATGGATCTCAACGTGATACCTCAGGACGCCAAGGTTGGCTTCGAGGCATTGGAGGAATATGCCCAGATGCCGCCCTGGATGAATCCCAGGAGACTTATAGTGGTGAAGAGTACGTATATGTACGACAAGGAGTTCGACGAGAATGCCCTGCGTATCCTTGAGAACATACCTGATTCCTGCGTAGTCATGTTTGTCATCGCGAAAGCGGATAAAAAGCGCAAGATAACCAAGTATATACTGAAGAACGGGATTGCAGTGCAGATCGATCATTTTGCAGATGATGCTCTTACCGGTATTATTACGACAAGCCTCGGTAAATACGGTATACAGATATCCGCCGATACTGCCCAGTCACTCATAAACAGATGTGATTCAAGCCTGAGACTCATTCACAACGAACTTGAGAAACTTAAGCTTTTCTGTGCCGAGACTGGCAGGAAAGAAGTTACTTTCGATGATCTTGAGGACCTCTGTCCGCCTGACCTTAATGCCAGCATTTTTACGATCACTGACTGTTTCGGAAGCGGCAAAGCAGACAATGCACTTAAGACACTGGATTCTCTTCTGGCCCGGAAGGAGGCACTGCAGAGGATCAAGGCAACAATGTTTACACACCTCAAGAGACTGATAATCGCCAAGGATATCGGTGATGACAGGAGGCTTGCCTCGGAAATGGGATTTAATCCCAAGTATGCCTCAAATCTTACGAAACAATCTGCCAGATTCCCCGGGGATAAGCTCACAGAGCTGTATTTCAAGGCTATCGAGATGGAATCTGAACTGAGACACGGCACCGGCGAGGAAAGGACCTCCCTTGAAGCTCTTATTGTCAAGGCGTCTCTGAAGCAAAAGTCGTAATCTCGTTGACTGATATCACGTTGTGAATTAAAATTACTTGGTTAAATTATCTGTTCAATAATATAAAGGAGATATTAAATGTCTAAGATCAGCATGACTACACCGCTCGTCGAGATGGACGGCGATGAGATGACGAGGATAATCTGGAAACAGATCAAGGATATCTGCATCCTGCCCTTTGTCGATCTCAAGACAGAATACTTTGATCTGGGCTTAAAGCACAGAGATGAGACAAATGACCAGGTTACTGTCGATTCAGCTAACAGGACAAAGGAACTGGGAGTGGCAGTCAAGTGCGCCACCATTACTCCGAATGCCCAGAGAATGACAGAGTACAACCTCAAAGAGATGTGGAAAAGCCCTAACGGTACGATCAGAGCGATGCTGGATGGCACGGTGTTCAGGGCACCTATCATGGTCAAAGGTATCAGTCCCTTTGTATCATGCTGGAAGAAGCCTATAACGATTGCCAGACATGCATACGGAGATGTGTACCGTGATACAGAATACAGGGTTGAGGAACCCGCGAGAGCCGATCTTGTTATTACTTACAAGGACGGCAGGGAAGAGCGGAGCACGATCTTCGAATTCACAGGCGGGGGCGTCGTCGAGGGACTTTACAACACGGATAAGTCGATCTCTGCTTTCGCAAGGTCATGCTTTAATTATGCTTTGGATGTAAAGCAGTCTCTGTGGTTTGCCACAAAGGACACGATATCCAAGACTTATGATCACAGATTCAAGGATATCTTCAGCGAGATATACGAGAATGAGTATAAAGACAAGTTCGAGGCAGCCGGGATCGAGTATTTCTATACTCTGATCGACGATGCCGTAGCACGTGTAATGCGTTCCGAGGGCGGCTTTGTATGGGCCCTTAAGAATTATGACGGTGATGTCATGAGTGATATGCTGGCTTCTGCCTGCGGATCTCTTGCCATGATGACTTCAGTTCTCGTATCTCCCGACGGAAAGTATGAGTATGAGGCTGCGCACGGTACGGTAACCAGGCATTATTACAGATATCTTAAGGGAGAGGCTACATCCACCAATCCGATGGCAACACTGTTTGCATGGACAGGCGCGCTCCGCAAGAGGGCGCAGCTCGACGGACTTGCTGATCTTGAAGAATTTGCAGGCAAACTCGAGAAAGCTTCCCTTGATACAATCGAGGACGGCATTATTACCGGTGATCTTAACAGTCTGCTCGATCACCCGAACAAGAAGATCGTAACAACAGAAGAGTTCCTTAAGGCTGTAGCCGCAAGGATCTGATCTGCACAAAGACAGATATTTGGAGGAAGAATAAAGATGAGTTATTACAAAACATGGATGGACAGATCGGAGAATGCTGTAAACCAGCAGGTATATGTTCAGTATATCAATGCTTATTATGCTATGGAGAAGAAGGCTTATGAGCTTATCCTGGGGCAGTATCCCGATAACCAGGATCTTTTGAGCGGCAAGGCTTCAGATATGGCAAGGGCACTTGGCTTTGATAAGGATACGATGGATATTTTCCTTGGATTCCTGGACGGAATAAAGTCCTCCCTAAAGAATGGCGATGACCTTGATCTTGAGGCTGTCGATGACGATACAGAGATCACTCTTGATATTGACTATGAGAAGCTCTATTACAACATGAGGGATGCCAAGGCTCAGTGGCTGTTCAAGCTTCCTGCATGGAAGAGTGTTCTTCCCGAAGAGAAGATCAATGAGATCACACGCGAGTACCGCGATGCGAATATTGCTCATGCCAACAACATAGGACGTAATGATCCCTGTCCCTGCGGTTCAGGCAAAAAGTATAAGAACTGCTGCGGAAAGAGAGTTTGATCCAAGCGGTCTTAGGACGTGCGTAAGTTACTGACATCCAGGTGGTTCATCGTTTTGGTTGCAGTTGTAATAATCGCTGCGATCATATTATTAGGTGCATTACCGGGAAGTCCTGTAAATTTCCGCAAGATCTCTTCAGGCCTTGGTAATGTGATAAAACCGGTGCAGAATCTTGTCAGAAAGGCATATGATTCTTTCGACGATTATAATTCTGCAATATTTGACGGTATCGCTATAAGACACGAGAATGAGGCGCTCAGAGCTGAGATAGCCGATCTTCAGTACAGGCTGCGCCAGAACGAGGAAGCTGCCATAAGGTACGAAGAACTCAAAGATGCTTTTCACATCAAGGATACTTTCAGCAATTATGAGGTCTACGGCGCATCGATCCTGTCGAATGAAGCTGATGAATGGTTCTCTTCCGTAAGGGTATCTGTAGGTACTGATCAGGAACTTCAGCCCGTCGACGGTTTGAGTTATGTCGTTGTGGATGTTCATATGAACCTTGTCGGACGTGTGATCGAGGTGTCTGAAGGTGAGAGTACGATACTTCCCATATTGCATGAGGGTTTTGCCGTAAGCTGTAAGGTTAATGAAGTCAACAGTTCAACATTTGTGCTTACAGGAAATACCGCACTTAAGAATGACGGCCTGTGCCGGATATCAGGAATAAATCCGAATAATATCCCCGATGTCGGTTCCGAGATCGTAACTTCCGGGGAGGGCGGTTTGTTCCCTGAGGGAATACCGATAGGTGTCATTACTTCTGTTGACAGCACAAACCCGCTTCAGATCACTGCAGTTCTCAAGCCGTATGCCGATCTTGGAAGCATCCATGACCTGTTTATTCTTGTTCCGCCGGCAGCAGATGCTGAACCTGTGACAGAGGCCGGTGCGGAGGATGCAGACAATGAAGCTCAATAATATTCCGTGGCGTAAGATCATTGTTTATGTGATCTACATACTTATCATCCCTTCGCTGCAGGTAACGCTGTCACCTCTGGTCAGGATTGCAGGTCAGACATTTGATCTTATGCTGGTGTTTGCCGTCCTTACAGGATTCCTTTACGGGTTTTATGACGGCCTTATAGTGGGGGCTGCAATGGGATTGATGCGGGATCTTCTTGCTGCACCGATAGTACCCGGACCTGAAGGTGCTTTATCACTTTCTTTTGGAATAGGGATCATAGTGCTCCTGCTTGCGGGCGTTTTCGGCTCGATATTTATGGAAGGCCGTACGAACAGGAATTTTCCGTTGGGATTGCTGGCGGTCCTGTCGTTTACCCTGATATACAAGATTGCGGGTCACCTTATAATCTATCTCTGGGAGAGTCTTATGGCAGGAATGAACGATACTCCCGGCATCTGGTATATAATTAAGATGAGTATTCTTCCACAGGTCCTTATGAACCTGACTATCTGCATTCCCGCATTCTTTCTCCTCAGATTCCTCGGACCGGAACCTTACAGAAGAAAGAATAAGGAAGGGAATAAAGAACTTAATTACGGAGACAGCGGTAAATGGCTGACAATCTGAAGAACAGCGGATTCGGTGCTTTCGATGGGAATGGAGGGCAAAAAAGGGGAGAGGACAACAAGGGAGTCCTCTCAGGGTTATTGTCCGTTATTTCAAACCGTTATTTCATTATGGGGCTTGGATTTTCTCTGTTCGGTGTCATTATCCTCATAATGACGGCCAGACTGCAGTTCTCAGATTATCAGAACACAATATCCCAGGCTTCGAAGGGCGTATCAAGACAGATGACGGTTAATGCTCCCAGGGGTGACATCTATGACCGCAATGGCATTCTGCTTGCATCGAGCACCTCCTATAACGTGATCTACATAGCCAATGCCGGTCTTGATGATGATACTCTTAATGCTGAATGTCTTGAATTGAGTTACCTTTTTGAAGAATACAACTGCACAACGGTATCGTCTCTTGATGATTACCTGATAGTTACTCCGGGTGATCCGTCCAAGTATGAGTTCCTTAAAGAGGAAGAGGATATAAAACTGTGGCAGACTGACTCCAACCTTTTTGATCTTGATGATTTCAAGGAAGGGATCATAGTCACTTATTCCGACAGATATGTAAAGACCGATCCGGAGGTGTTCTTCCTGTATCTCAGAAGACTGTTCAAGGTTGATACGTCATACTCCGTTGAAGAGGCCTACAGGATAATAAGACTCAGATATCAGATATTCAAGGATAACTGGATGTTCCTCAAGGGTACTCCCGTAGAGATCGCATCTGACTGCCCGGAGGAGCTTATCTCTCTGGTGACTGAACAGAATTATCACTATGCAGGCATCGTTACAGGCAAAGAGTATTCAAGGACATACTCCCCCTGGGCTCTGTATTCCTGCCATGTTCTTGGATATGTCGGTCAGATATCCCAGGAGTCATATGCACAGCTTCAGGATTTCGGGTACACAAGTACTGATATGGTAGGCAAATCGGGTGTTGAGGCTCAGATGGAGAGGTATCTTCACGGGAACAGCGGGACAGCGCCTTATAATATCTGGACCCCGGATGGCGTTGACGGTGCCTTTTTCCCGTCTGAATACGGTGTTCCTGCCTCTCCCGGAGCTACTGTCAATCTTACGATCGATTCAAGACTGCAGGAGGTTGGCATCACTGCCCTGAAGGACTACATAGCGGAGGCTCAGGCAGCTGAGGCGAGACGCCCCAAGGGCTACAAGACTGCAAGTTCAGGAGCTTTCGTTATGATGAAGGTGGATACGGGAGCTGTCCTTGCGATGGGTTCGTATCCGAATTTCGACCCGAATGACTTTATTCTGGCAAATTATGATGACCCTCAGGCGAAAGAGCAGGTCAAGTACTACCTTGGTATTGATGAATACGAGGATGTCACCGCTCAGGATCTCCCGTTGTGGAACAGGGCAATTATGTCAATGTATGCACCTGGATCTACCTTTAAACCCATAACTGCCCTCGCAGCCCTTGAGCAGAAGGAGATAACACCCAATTCCAACTGGATAAAATGCGAAAGCCCTATCGACATCGGAGGCTGGATATTCAGGTGTCTCGAGTACCCGTATACCGGTCATGGTGCTTTGAATCTGGACAGTGCTATGGCAACATCGTGCAATATCTACTTCATGAGACTGGGTGTTAAGACGGGTATAGACTATATCTCCAGAATGGCTCTTAAATTCGGGCTTGGAGTAAAGAGCGGTATAGATATACCCGGCGAGATCTCAGGCGTTGTTGCCAGCCGTGAGACAAAACGTCTCCTTCATGAATCCGAATATGACAGAACATGGTTCCCGGCAAATACCGCTCAGTCTTCGATCGGACAGTTCGATAACTGTTTTACTATCCTGCAGCTCTGCAGATACACTGCTGCAGTGGCAACAAACAAACTTGTAACCCCCTATGTTATCGACAGTGTTGTTGCTTCGGATGGGTCAATACTCTATCAGGGTGGAGCAGATGCTGTAGATATAGGTATATCCGATGAGAATATTCAGGCAGTAAGGCGTGCCATGAGATGCGTAGTAACAGGCACTTCACAGTGGAGGAGTACAGCGCGCAACCAGTTCAACAATTTCCCGGTGGAGGTTGTCTGTAAGACCGGTACTGCAGAGACGGGTTATGAGGAGATCCGTAAAGAGTATTCCAACGGTCTGTTTATCTGTTATGCACCTAAGGAGAATCCGGAAGTTGCCATAGCGCTTGTTGTCGAGAAAGGTGAATGGGGCGCATCCACTATCGTTATCGCCAAGAAACTGCTGGCGGCTTATTTCAATGTGGATCCTGACACCTCGTCGGCTGCGGTGAAGAACTATCCCACGACCACGGATGTGTTGGATTCCATTACTCCGACCGCAGGCTAGAGCTCGGGGGCTCGCGACCGCTTGCTCGCTTCAGTCCTCGTCGCTTCGCTCCTGCGGTAAGTCCGCTCGCAAGGGTCGCTCGCCCTTGCGGGAGTTTGAGCTGGTGGCGCAAAATATGCATTCTCGCTCGGAAGGCGAGTGAAAATGTTTTGCGAAT
This sequence comes from Ruminococcaceae bacterium YRB3002, assembly GCA_900099715.1. Taxonomy (GTDB): domain Bacteria; phylum Bacillota; class Clostridia; order Saccharofermentanales; family Saccharofermentanaceae; genus Saccharofermentans. The sequence goes on from FMTG01000002.1 coordinate 226,097, forward strand.
AAGTTCCGCACAAGCGAAGCGCGGAGGATAATCGTCCCGAAGGCGAGGAAGAACAATTGTCTCGCACACGAAAGCCCTCGGATATGCTTTGCGTATGAGTTCCGCATCGGAAGGCGAGTGAAAATGTTTTGCGAATAAGTTCCGCACAAGCGAAGCGCGGAGGACCTGTTCGAGATTCGCAAAACATTTTTAAGAGCCCCTTTTGGTTATAAATCCATTTTTATTGACAATAATTAAGCAGAATGTACAAATAGACACTTCATTTTTTACTGTTATAATAGTAATATGACTAAATTTGTGGAGGACTATATGAAGATTGTCCTGATGGCAGATAATCGGAAGACTGAACTTCTAGTTAATTTCTGTATTGCTTATAAGCATTTGCTCAATAAACATACTCTTATCGCTGCTTATAATACTGCCAAACTCTTGAGGGACAGCGTTGATCTCAATATCTCCGGCCTGTCTGTTGATTACGAGAGCGGCTCGGAACAGCTTGCGTCCAGAGCTGAATTTGATGAGATAGACGCTGTTATCTATCTTAGAGACGGAAGATTAGGCTTTACCACAAAGAACAGTGAACTCCTTGATGTATGTGATATCAATAATATTCCGTATTCCACCAATATCGCTACTGCGGAGATGCTCATACTTGCGATCGACAGCGGTGATCTTGATTACCGCTCCTGGAAGAAGTCCCAGTAATACATGATTATCAGTAAGATACCAAGAGGTCCTATGGCTTCAAATATGTATGTCATATGCGAAGGCGGGGGATTTTATATTGTTGATCCGTCTGTTACACCTGATCGTGTACCGGAAGGCGTTCTGGCAGATGATGCATGCCTGAAGGCTATTCTGATTACCCATTGTCATTATGATCATATTGCTGCTGTTGAAGAATGGTTAAGGCGCTGGCCTGAGGCACCTGTTTTTCTTTCCCGTAAGGACAGGCCGTTTCTGAACGACCCGGATGCAAACTGTTCTTCTTTTATCTCAGGAGACAGGATATATTCGATCGGGACAGTTGATTTCGATAAGGTGAAGGAGCTGCCGGAGTCGTTTACGATATCCCTGATCGAGACACCGGGTCATACACCCGGGTCGGTAAGTTTCCTGGTCAGGGACAGAAATAGCGGTGAAAAGGCGCTGCTGAGCGGTGATTTCCTGTTCAGAGGGTCTATTGGAAGGACTGATTTCCCAGGGGGAAGCTATGAGCAGATGATGGATTCGCTCGAGAGGATAATGGATCTGCCGGATGATCTCCCTGTGCTTCCCGGACATGGCCCTGACAGTACAATAGGTTTTGAGAAGCGCAGCAATCCTTATTTTATTTATTAAATATATTTTTTTTGAAACTGATTTATGCTAAACTTCTAATTTGTGAATGCAACTATGGAGGTTTGATATATGAGTGATTTGAAGGATTCCCTGCTGTCACAGAAGGAAGCGTTCGACGCCGCTCTGTCCAAGGTTACTGATTCTGCTGCAGCTGAGCAGCTGAGAGTGGCATTCCTTGGCAAGAAAGGCAGTCTTACACAGGTTCTCCGCGGGATGGGACAGTTGTCTGCAGAGGAGAGACCACTGGTAGGTAAGGTCGCCAATGAAGTAAGATCTCACATGGAAGAGATCCTGTCTGCAAGGATCAGCGAGATCAAGGAACTGGAGAAGAGCCATAAGCTTAAGCGCGAGGTAATCGATGTTACGATCCCTTCCAGTTATGAAGGCGCAGGTGCCAGACATCCTCTCAATATGGCCATCAACGAGATCTGCGACATCTTCCTTGGACTCGGTTACAGTATAGGAGAGGGCCCTGAGGTAGAATACGATAAGTATAATTTCGAGTTGTTAAGGATCCCTGAGGGTCATCCTTCAAGAGATACACAGGATACGTTCTACATTACGGATAATATCCTTCTGAGGACTCAGACTTCCGGTCTTCAGATAAGGACAATGGAGAAGCAGAAACCGCCTCTCAAGGTTATATGCCCTGGTAAGGTTTACAGGTCAGATGCTCTCGACAGCACTCATTCTCCTGTATTCCACCAGATCGAAGGACTTGTTGTAGACAAGGGCGTTACGATGGGTGACCTTGTCGGATCGCTGCAGCTCTTTGCAAAGAAACTGTTCGGTGAGAATACAAAGATCAGACTCAGACCACATCATTTCCCGTTTACAGAGCCTTCTGTCGAGGTTGACCTCACTTGCTGGTCCTGCGGCGGCAAGGGATGCCGTGTCTGTAAGGGTGAAGGCTGGATCGAGGTTCTGGGTGCCGGAATGGTACATCCTGAGGTGCTGGAGAACTGTGGTATCGACTCTGAGGTTTACAGCGGATTTGCTTTCGGTATCGGCGTTGAGAGAACAGCTATGGGCAGATACGGTATTGACGATATCCGTCTGCTTTATGAGAACGATGTCAGATTCCTGAAGCAGTTCAAGTGATTGAGGAGGTAACCGAATTATGAAAGCACCATTGATATGGCTTAAAGATTTCACAGATATAGACGTTGATGTTAAGACACTTGCTGATGCGATGACCATCTCAGGATCCAAGGTTGAGACGATCGAGACAACCGGCGATAACATATCTGATGTCTATACAGGAAAGATAACAGACATTAAGGATCATCCTGATTCAGATCACCTGCATATCGTTACTGTTGATATGGGCAGGGATGACCTTGGTCACGCCCTTCAGATCGTCTGTGGGGCACCCAATGTGTATGTAGGCATGATCTGTCCTGTTGCCGTTATCGGCGCGCAGCTCCCGGGCGGAAGCATTAAGAAAGGCAAACTCAGAGGCGTTGACAGCTACGGTATGTGCTGTTCAATTGACGAGCTGGGAGTTCCGGCTGAAGGACATCCCGGTGCAGACGAGTATGGTCTCTGGAACATGCCTCAGGATACGCCGCTTGGCGTTGATATCAAGGAGATCCTCGGTCTGGGTGATTCTACGATCGAATTTGAGATCACACCTAACAGACCTGACTGTTTCTCTATCGAAGGTTTGGGCAGAGAGGCTGCCATAACTATGGGCAAGGAGTTCAGACCTGTGAAGCCGGTGTTAAAGCAGGAGGGAAGTCTTGTGACTGAAGATGTCGTAAAGATCGACATCGAAGCCCCTGACCTCTGCTACCGTTACTGCGGCAGGCTTGTCGAAGACGTAAAGATCGGTCCCTCTCCCGCATGGATGGCTGAACGTCTTACTCAGGCCGGCATGCGTCCCATTAACAATATCGTTGACATTACTAATTACATCTGTCTTGAGCTCGGACAGCCCATGCATGCTTTTGATCTGAATTATCTCTCCGGCAAGCATATTATCGTCAGGACTGCAAAGGACGGCGAGGTTATCAGGACTCTTGACGGAACTGACCACACACTTACATCTTCCAATCTCGTGATCGCAGATGAGGAGAAGGCCTGTGCCATTGCCGGCGTAATGGGCGGCGAGAATTCCGAGGTCCTTCCCGAGACGACGACCATTCTCTTTGAGTCTGCTATGTTCAATCCGGTTTCCGTAAGAAAGACGGCACTCAGCAACGGTTTGAGAACAGAATCTTCTGCAAGATATGAGAAGAATCTCGATCCTGAGAATACAATGAGAGCACTTGACCGTGCGTGTGAACTTGTCGAACTTCTCGGATGCGGCAAGGTATCCAAGGGCGTTGTGGATAATTATCCTACACCCAGAACTATGAACCATATTCCGTTCCGTCCTTCCAAGATCAACGAATTCCTCGGTATAAATGCCGATGAATCCTTCATGAGAGATGTTCTCACCAGGCTTGAGTGTACTTTCGCGACGGAGAATGGAACAGAGGTTATAATACCGCCCACGTTCAGACCTGACCTTGAGGCTGAGGCTGATATAGCCGAGGAGGTGGCAAGATTCTACGGCTACAACAATATCGAGCCGTCACTTCTGTCAGGCAAAGAGACAACTCTGGGTGGCAGAACCTATTCCCAGAATATTGTTGAGAAGATATGCAACACGCTTGTATCGAACGGGTATTTTGAGGCGATCACATATTCTTTCGAGGCACCGTCGGAACTTGACAATATGCTCCTGCCTGAAGATTCTCCCCTCAGGAAACAGGTGAAGATCAGAAATCCTCTTGGAGATGACACTTCTGTTATGAGAACGTCTATGATCCCTTCCATGATGAGGATAGCATCGCGAAATTACAACCGTGGTGTTCAGCAGGCTAAAGTCTTTGAGTCAGCCTTTGTTTATCTTCCCGATGATGACGTCAACAATCTCCCTGAGGAGAGAAGGATGCTGTGCGGATTCAATTATTCCGGATATGTGAATGCTGATAACGGCAAGGTCTTCTATGAGACAAGAGATGCGGTTGAGGAACTCCTTAAGATCCTCGGCATCAGATCTTACTCATTCGAGCCTCTCACGGATAATCCGACTTTTCACCCCGGCTGCACAGCTCAGATCCTCGTAAATGGAAGAAACGTCGGAATAATTGGAATAATCCACCCGGATGTCGCCGGAAATTTCAATGCTCCTGACAAGACATGCCTCTTTGACATCGAGGTTGAGCCTCTTGTTAAGGCTTCCAAGCTCGACAGAACGTACAAGAGCATTCCCAGATTCCCTGCTATTCCCAGAGATCTTTCTGTGGTCGTCAGCAAGGATGTAAGTGTCAGCAAGATCATAAAGACTGCCAAGGCAGCGGGCGGAAAGTACCTTGAAGACTGCGTTTTCTTCAATGTCTATGAGGATGACAAGCTCGGAGCCGATGTTAAGGCTGTTGCTATCTCATTGACATTCAGAGCCCCCGACAGGACTTTGGCAGATTCGGATATTGCCGAAGATATTAACAGAGTGCTTGCGAAGCTCGAGGAGAAATGTGGAGCAAAGCTCCGATAGAGAACCGACAAAACCGTATATTTTCGTATTGTTTCGTCATTAATTTATCAGATATCCCCTGTAGAATCCTAATTAAGATTCTTAATACAGGGGGTATTTTTTATGGGTTCATCATTAGAAACTGCAATTGTATGCACGCTTGTGATCCTTGTCATAGCGTTTATGATCACGAAGCCTGAAGACATCTGCGTTGATGCTCTCAGATCGGCTTCGGAAGGCATCGAAGAGATAGCGTTTATGACTGAGGATTCATCAGTAGCAGGATTCAGGGAGATCGGGAATGTTATGACTTCGGACTGCAGCGCAGAGAGATTCCATACGTATATTGCCGGTTTATCCGACAGCTACAGGATCGTCTACAGCGCGGTATCCGATGCTTTCGGGACAGGAGGTGATTAAAGTGCGTATCACCGGCAAAAGAAATAAATACGGAAATACGACAATTTTCACGGCGATCATACTGTCGGCGCTGATCCTGATCGAATGCACTTACCTGGTGTTCGTGTGGGATCTCGACAGACGGATGGAGGTGTCCAGGGCGCTGAAATGCGAGGTTGATTCGATACTTGCCGAATACAACAGACAGCTGTTCAGTGTTTACGGAATATATGCTTTTGAACTTGATGATGTGGATGACCGGATCTTCGATAATGTGCTGGAGAGTAATGGTCTTCATACAGGTCAGGCGATCGAGATCGATGGCGTTGAAGTCCTGGATACAGATTCGTTGAGGCAGGCGATATCATCATATTATTCATACAGAGGCGGTGCTGTCGCCGTCGGTTCGCTGCTGGAACAGGTATCGGGGCTTCTTGCATCCATCGATGATAAGGGTGTCATGGGCAAGATCAGATCTTTTACGAACAGCAGCGCATCCAAGTATCTGAAAGAGGTGCTGACCGATTCAGATAAGGTCAGTGAGGCTCTCGAGAGCGTAAAGGAAAAACTGGAAGGAACGGTTCTGAATCAGGGGCTTGATCAGCTTAGTGATCTTTATGCCCTGATCGACGATAATGAGGATGATGTTACATTATTCGGCGACGGCGCAAGTCTTTATGATCTCCGTTTTCTGGTTGAAGGGTACAGCACACTTGAATCTTTGACATCCAAGGGGAGCAAGTTCATATCAGGAAAGGCTGATCACCTGCTGCTGGCTCATTATGCAGCGTATAACTTCGACTGTGCTGTAGATAACGAAAACGACTGTTCGATCAACGGTACGGCTTTCTCCGGCATTCATGACAAAAACTACTATGATGCAGAATATATAATGACCGGAGCGGACGGCAGATTTGGATTTGTCAGCGTATCATCGCTGATGCTCCAGCTGATGTTCTGCAAGCACTTTCTCGATATATTCTCCGATCCTGCGCAGTCGACGGCATACGAAGCGTTGTCGATACTTCTGTCATCCCTTATCGCTGTTATTTCCGGAGGTACGCTGGATATCCCGACAGAGGTGATGAAGCTGATCGTTGTATCGATTGTTGCGATCGGGAAATCTGTCAAAGACTACAAAGATGTTATGAAGGGCGGTAAGTTTGCTCTTCTGGAGGAAAACGGTGCAGATATCATCCTTCTGGGATACAGGGATTTTCTGTTTCTGTATCTTGCCTGCACAGCAGATATTTATCTGCTGTCACGTTCACTCGAGGTCCTCAGGAGAGATTATGGGGAGATGTACACAGGAATCAGACTTGTTACGACTTACAGAGGTACAGATTATGATGTTACAAAAAGATATGCATTGTATGAATAAAAGCCGTGAACAGAGAGGTTCGGCAACGATAGAGACTGCAATATCATTCAGCATTACACTGATCTTTATTGCAGCTATAGTAAGTGTGATCGTATTCTACAGATCCAATATCCTCATGCAGCGCTCGGTTGAACAGTGTTGTGAGGAGATGAGTCTTATCCCTCCCACATCCGTTATAATGTCAGATACTCTGAGTACGCTGATCAATGCTTTTCCGGATGTGAAGGCAGATGGTGATAAAGCTTCTGAAGTGATCCGTAAAGTATCATCCGCTGTAGTCGGGATCAATACATACACGGGAAATACCATAGAACAGATAATCCTTGAGGGGACTATGGCACATGTCATGGCGGACAGGATAAGATCAGGCTACATCGAACGCAATAACGGATCAGAGTTCTTTGTGCCCGATTCCATCGATGTGGACCTCAACATAATGAGTGACAGGCATGTGATGGAGGTTAATGTTACTTATGATACAGTGACGCTCGCCGGCAGGATCAGAAGGAAGGTATATTCCGCCATACCGCTTTACGGGAGTTTCGAGCTGTATCTTAATGACAGTACCGAAGCTCCGGAGAAGGATATCTGGAGTGAAGATAATTTCACCAGGGGCGATTTCTTCAGGGAAAATGCTTCTTCCAATCTCCCGAAAACATTTCCGGTAATCGATTCCTATAACGGGGGCACGTGCGAATCAGTCCTGAGTATAGATCTGACCGCACCATATTACAGTAACGACGGGAGGGTAATGAAGACGGTCAAGGCAGAGATAGATGATCTGGCCGGGTTTGACGGCGCTGACGTTGTGATATCAGGGCAGCGGTATGTCGTGAGCGGACAGGATATCAGAGCCAGAAGGCTTAATGTGGTGATCCCGTCAAATTCCCCGGAAACTTCACGGGCTGTTGTATCATCGCTTACGGAATACGCCAGGATAAACGGTGTTGATCTTAATATTACTGAATATGGTACATCACACAGATATACCGGAGATTGACGGTTTCCTTATTATATAATAAGCATATTTGTAATATTTTAAGAGTTGGGTTATCATTAGAGGGATTGTAAAATAGGAGGAGAATGCGTGAGATCCACAAATAATGTCAGAAGCCCTAATCTCCTTAGCTCCGGAGCCGGTTCAGACAAGACAAAAGATCTGAGCCTTGGCGATACGCTGAGGAAGGCAAAGAAGGATCTGTTCTTTACAAGATGCGTTTACGGCATGATCGCTGTGATGGCTGTCACTGCTGTCTTCTTTATGTTTTACCTGGGATATGTAGATCTTCTGGTAGAATGGTTCTACTCTTTGATGTGATGGCAGAACAAGGCGGAACATGATATGCAGAGCGGGAATGATTTCTGGAACAGTCTCAATAAAGAAGAGCAGGAAGAACTGACAAGTCTCTATAAAGCTATTTTGACCATGGAGAATCCGGAGGAACTGCATGCCTTTTTTACAGATCTCTGTTCAGTCAATGAACTTAACTCGATGCTCCACAGGTGGCAGATTGTCTTGAGGATCGATAAGGGAATGAGTTATGAAGAGATAATTAGACGGCTTGCGCCGCCTGCTGGCAAGACTGTCAGTTCAACGACCATATCACGTGTCAAGAACTGTTATGTCAACGAGAACGGGGGCTACAGGACTGCTCTTAAGAGACTTAACGAACAAGAATAACAAATATTTCAATATGAGGTGAACTAATGGCTTTATCATCAATTTTCGGTACGCACAGCTCAAGGGAGATCAAGAGGATCATGCCCATAGTTAATAAGGTCCTGGCACTTGAGGAATCCTACAAATCCCTGCCGGATGAGGAACTCCGTGCCAAAACTGACATTTTCAAGAAGAGACTTGCCGAGGGTGAGACTCTTGACGATATTCTTCCTGAGGCTTTCGCGACGGTCAGAGAGGCATCAAGAAGAGTTCTGGATATGGTTCCTTATCCTGTGCAGGTCATCGGCGGTATCGTTCTCCATCAGGGCAGGATCGCGGAGATGAAGACAGGTGAAGGTAAGACTCTTGTTGCTACAATGCCTGTATATCTCAACGCCCTTACGGGACGTGGCGTTCATGTCGTAACAGTAAATGATTACCTTGCAAAGCGTGACAGTGAGTGGATGGGTAAGGTCTATAAGTACCTTGGAATGTCTGTCGGACTTATCATTCACGATATCCCCGGCAAGCAGCGTAAGGACATGTATAACTGCGATATCGTATATGGAACCAATAACGAGTTCGGATTCGATTACCTGAGGGACAACATGGTCGTCCGTAAGGAGCAGATCGTTCAGAGAGACCATTATTTCGCTATCGTCGACGAGGTCGACAGCATCCTTATCGATGAGGCAAGAACGCCGCTCATCATATCGGGAAGAGGCTCCGAATCATCAAGTCTTTACCAGGATGCCGACAGATTCGTCAGGACGCTTAAGCAGTTTATCGTAACCGAGACTGACGATAAGGTCGATATGGATGAGATCGTCGGCGATGCTGACTATGTAACTGATGAGAAGGCAAATACGTCTGTTCTTACTGCTAACGGTATTGCCAAAGCAGAGAGATTCTTCAACATCGAGAATCTGTCCGACCCGGAGAATTTCCAGTATCAGCACTATATCAATAATGCTCTTAAGGCTCACGGTAACTTCAAGAGGGATCAGAAGTATATCGTTCAGGACGGCGAGGTCATCATTGTTGATGATTTTACAGGACGACTGATGCCCGGCAGACGTTACAGCGACGGCCTTCACCAGGCTATCGAGGCTAAGGAAGGCGTTAAGGTTGCCAGTGAGAACAGGACTCTCGCTACGATCACTTTCCAGAACTTCTTTAGGCTCTATCAGAAGCTTTCCGGTATGACAGGTACCGCTTATACAGAGGAAGCCGAGTTCAGACAGATCTATGAGCTCGATGTTATCCAGATCCCTACTAATAAGCCTGTTCAGAGAGTCGATGAAGTCGATTCCGTATTTAAGACAGAGAAACTCAAGTATACAGCTGTTCTTAAAGCCGTAAAGGAAGCTCATGAGCTCGGTCAGCCTGTACTTGTCGGTACAGTTAACGTTGATAAATCGGAGCTTTTGAGCAGAGCATTTACAAAGTTCGGTATCAAGCATAATGTTCTCAACGCCAAGAATCATATGCGTGAGGCTGAGATCGTTGCTCAGGCAGGCCGAAAGGGCGCCGTTACCATAGCTACGAACATGGCAGGCCGTGGTACGGATATCCTTCTCGGCGGTAATGCCGAGTTTATGGCTAAGCAGGAGATGAAGAAACTGGGTTATCAGGATGATGAGATAGATGCTTCTACTGCACATAACGAGACTGATGATCAGCACATCCTTGACCTCAGGGCAAAGTTCAAGGAACTTGAGGACAAGTTCAAGGCCGAGATCGAGCCGGAAGCAGAAGAAGTGCGTCAGCTTGGAGGGCTCTTTATCATCGGTACTGAACGCCATGAGTCCCGCCGTATCGATAATCAGCTCAAAGGACGTGCCGGACGTCAGGGAGACCCCGGTAAGTCCAAGTTCTTCCTGTCTCTTGAGGATGACCTTCTGAGAATATTCGGAGGTGACAGGATCACGAGTCTTGCCGACAGCTGGGGCGTAGATGAGATCCAGGTAAAGACCTTGGGCAAGATGATCGACTCCGCTCAGAAGAAGCTCGAAGCAATGCATTTCGGAGCACGTAAGAATGTCCTTGAGTATGATGACGTTAATAATGTACAGCGTACCATCACTTATAAGCAGAGAAGACAGATCATTGATGGTGAGGATGTTCACGAGGTGTTCCTGAAGATGATCGAGACTGTTGCTGACAGGATCGTCGGCACATTCTCGCTTGACGGTGTTATTACAACTTCTGAGAGATATACTCTTGCTATCAAGCTCAGAGAAGAGTTCGGTGATCTTCCCGTTATTGATATTATCAAGGATGAAGAACAGGAACTCGGAGATTATGATGATCTTGTAGATACAATTGTTGCCCAGGCTAAGGATGTTCTTGTGAGGAAGGAAGAAGACGCTACTCCCGAGATCTTCCGCACTGCGGAAAGAGCAATTCTCCTTCAGACCGTAGATACAAAGTGGATGGACCATATCGATGCAATGGATCAGCTTTCCCAGGCTATCAGAATGAGATCTGTAGGTCAGCATGATCCTGTTGTTGAGTATAAGCACGAAGGCTCAGAGATGTTTGAGGAGATGAACGAAGCAATTCAGAATGACTCGGTTCAGATGCTCATGAGGGCAAATCTGACGCCTGAGAGAGTTGTGGAGACACGTTCTGCCGTAAGTGATGTCAAGGAGGTCAGAAGGGAAGAGGCTCCTATGCAGCCCAAGCAGGTTGAGGGCGCAGCTGCCCAGAGTGCTCCCACACAGCCCATAAGGCGTGCTGACGGTGTTGTAGGACGTAACGATAACTGCCCCTGTGGCAGCGGCAAGAAGTATAAGAACTGCTGCGGTAAGAATGCGTGAGTATGATAATGGAAGACTACATCAACAAGATAAGCAGTGCTTCTGAGTATATTCTTTCAAAGATAGACTCTGTACCTGAGGTTTGTATCGTATTGGGGTCAGGTCTTGCACCTTTGGCTTCGATGTGCGATGTCATCAGTTCTGTTCCTTATGGTGATATACCGGGATTTCCGGTATCAACTGCTCCGGGACATGAAGGAAGACTGATATATGGTGTTCTTGAGGGAAAGAAAGTATTCATGATGTCAGGAAGATTCCATTATTATGAGGGTTATGATCTCAAGGATGTTACTCTCTATGTCAGGGTTATGGCCAGACTTGGAGTAAAGACTCTTGTTCTTACCAATGCAGCCGGAGGGATCCTTGACGGAATGAAGCCGGCATCCCTCATGATCATTAAGGACCACCTGTCATTCTTTGCCGAAAGCGTTCTCAGAGGTGCAAATCTTGATGAGTTCGGTGTTAGATTTCCTGATCAGACTCATGTCTACGACCCTGAATACATTGACATTCTTGACAGAGCTGCTTTGAGGCTCGGGATCAATGTGAGAACAGGTGTTTATGCTTACAGCAAGGGTCCGCAATATGAGACGCCTGCCGAGATAAGGGCACTTAAGATGATGGGCGCCGGCGCTGTCGGTATGAGCACGGTTCCGGAGGCAATTGTTGCTTCACACTGCGGTATGAGAGTTGCAGCGGTATCATGTATTTCCAATCTGGCTGCCGGTATCTCACCTAATAAGCTTACCTGCGAGGAAGTTATTGAGAATGCCGGTAAGGCTTCAGCTGATAACTGTGCCCTTATAAAGGAATTCGTAAAGAGTATCTGAACTGACGGAGGATTGTATAAATGAGTGTTCCAAAGTATGAAGTAAAAGATATCAGTCTGGCGCCATATGGCCGCGAGAAGATCGAGTGGGCATACCGCAATATGCCGGTCCTCAGGGCGATCGAAGCAGAGTTGATCGAGGAACAGCCTTTCGCAGGGCTTAAGATATCGGTGTCAGTGCATGTGGAAGCAAAGACGGCATGTCTTGCAAGAGCTCTGGCAAGAGGAGGCGCTGATGTGGCACTCACCGGATGCAATCCTTTATCTACACAGGATGATGTTGCTGCTGCTCTTGCCGAATCCGGAATGCACGTTTATACGGTCCATGGTGATAATGAGGAAGAGTACATAAAGCACCTTAAGATGGCTCTTGATTTCGGGCCAGATATTGTTATCGATGACGGCGGAGATTTCTGTATGCTCCTGCATTCCGATATGAAGCATCTTGTTCCCGGATTGATGGGCGGATGCGAGGAGACAACGACAGGCGTAAAACGCCTTGAGATCCTCAAGAAGGAAGGTAAACTGAGCTATCCCGTCATCGCAGTAAATGATGCAAGATGCAAGCATCTTTTTGACAACAGATTCGGTACGGGCCAGTCTGTATGGACAGCTATAATGGCAACAACAAATCTTATCGTAGCAGGCAAGACTGTTGTTGTTGCCGGATTTGGTATGTGCGGCAAAGGTGTAGCTATGAGAGCAAAAGGTCTCGGTGCCAAGGTTATCGTCACCGAGATCGATCCTGTTAAAGCCTGTGAAGCTATCATGGAAGGTTATCAGGTAATGACGATGGATGAGGCCGCACCTCTTGGTGATGTCTTTGTTACTGTTACAGGATGTAAGGACGTTATCGTAGGACGCCATTATGACATGATGAAGGATGGTGCTATCTGCTGTAATGCCGGTCATTTCGACTGTGAGGTTAATATTAAAGAACTTGCTTCAATGTCAGTCGCTCAGAGGGAGCTCCGCCATAATGTAATGGGTTATGAGCTCAAGAACGGCAGGACTATCTGCATCCTGGCTGAGGGAAGACTTGTAAACCTTGCTTCCGGCGACGGTCATCCCGTTGAGATAATGGATATGAGCTTTGCCCTTCAGGCACAGTCTGCAAGGTATATAGCAGCACATGGTAAAGAACTTGCCATAGACGTTTATCAGACACCGGAAGTAATAGATAACAGAGTAGCAGAGATTCTGCTTCGGACAAAGGGGATCGATATTGATGTGCTGACCCCTGAACAGGAGTTATATCTTAACTCCTGGGATTTCTGACATTTTGGATCAATGTGCAACATTATTGAATGTTGGATTGTATTAATGTCAGAAACACATGACAGGAGGTGGTCAATATGCGGAAGATGGTATTAACGGCATTTACGGTTGCCTGTATGATTGCAATTGCAGGCTGCAGCAGTTCTGCTGTGTCATCGGGGGATGCCGTCCAGGATCCTTCAGAAGTTAGCGAAGAAACGGGAGGTACGGCTGTGTCTTCGGAAGCGAATGGTTTTGTTAATATGCCTAATCCCTGGTCAGAGTTCCTGACTCTTGATGAAGCTGTGGATTTCTCTGGGATAGAACTTGTTATACCGGATGAATATAAAGGTAATGAACTGATCTACAGAGCCGTTGCCAATGATATGATAGAGGTTAATATACCTGCCGGTTCCATAGAGGGTATTGATGGTGACCGTGTTACTTTCAGGGCGACACGGCTGACAGATGAGGATATCAGCGGAGATTACAACACATATTCAGAGACCTATCAGGTTAAGACCGCAGGTATCTTTGTAACTGTCAGATCAAATGATGTAACTAAGGTCAACGTGGCTACGTGGTCTGATGAAGAGAGAAGTTACTGCGTTCTCTTCAGAGAGGAAGCCGGTTCAGCACCTGCATTTGACTTTATTTCATCTCTTGTGCTGGCTAACTCGGTAAAGTATTGACAGACAGGAGATACAGTAAAGAGAGTTGTTGGAGATAGCATTACAGTATCGGCCAGATCCGGTAATATCCATTATAAAGACAATGTTCGCAAGGATATTGTTCATGGCTGATACGCCATCTGCTAAGACTACAGCGATCTCTGAAGATGTATCCATGACAGCTGCAAGACTTATGGATACTTACGGAAACGGAATACTGAGATTTGCTTACACTTATGTGCACAATATGGAGGATGCGGAAGACATCCTTCAGGAAACACTGATACAGTACATGCGTACGGCACCTGTTTTTGAGAATGAGCGTCATGAGAAGGCCTGGCTGTTTACAGTTGCAGCAAACATCTCAAAAAACAAGATCAAATCAAATAACATCAGACGTGCCGACGAACTTAATGAAGAACTGGTAGCTGAGAAGAAGGAAGATCTGTCTTATCTTTGGGATGCAGTCAAGAGACTGCCTGAGGATTACAGGGAAGTCATACATCTTTTCTATGAGGAAGATCTTACTACAGCCCAGATAGCACAGGTGTTAAGAAGACGTGAATCTACCGTAAGGTCGCAGCTCAAGAGGGCAAGGGATAAGCTTAAAGAGATTCTTAAGGAGAGTTACGACTTTGAATAATAAATATCATGATGTTATGGGACACATCGAGGTCTCCGATGAGATGCGTGACCGCATACTCAAGAACATAGAGGCAGAGCAGATCTCACCCGGAAAGGGAGGGATACGTCCTGTCAGCAGACAGAACAGGGCCAGGATCTCTACGATTATAGGCATTGTTGCAGCTGCCGGCATTCTTGTGACTATCGGTGGAGTGTTTTTGAGCAAAGGACGTCTGAATGAGACAAAGTCCGCGACGCCTGAGATGCAGAGTGTTCATGGTCAGTACAATGAGGCGGTAACAGGCGGTATCAATAAAAATTTTGACTCGGTCGGAAACGACTCCGAAGAGACTGTGGCAGCTGTCGAGGAACACGAATATTCAGAGGAAGACAGTGCAGATAACTATACCTCGGATAACTACTATGCTGCACTTGGCCCTTCTGCCGGCGGTAATAGCTTTAATGATGTCACAGAAGTCAGACTTGCAGATTACCTCGGTACAACATATACGATTAAGGATATGAGTGTTATTGCCGATCTGTTTGCACTTCTCGGGTCAGGTGTGCCGACAGAAGAAGTCAGCATGAATGATCCGATCCTGGTTCAGATATTTGCTGATGGGAAGATCCTGAATGTCCATATAGATGATAATCTTTATCTGATCGATCACACCTGTTACAGGGTCGGTTCAGTTCCTTCACTTAGAGAAGAAGTAATAAAGCTATTCCTTGATAACGGTGACAGGAGCTGATCAGAGCATTCTCGCTCTGTTGGTCTCATCGCGTTTCTTCTTCAGGATGGAGTGACGCAGCGCTACCAGCGAGATGACCAATATCAGGATAAGAAGCGATATTACAGCAACAGCGATAAGTATGGGCTTAATCTTGGTATATCCTGTCTCTTTCTCGGGATTTATCTCGATCGTGGGTGATTTTGTGTTTATCTGTAATGTGAGGACGCCCACAATATACTTCTTGCCGTCAGAATAGACTTTGCACAGCGGTACCTTTATCGTCTGTTCCGACAGAGTCGTGTCTATCATTACGTTGGAAAGTTCCACTACATTAGTGCTTCCCAAAGATGCCCTGGATGAAGGAACGGTAAGGTAATCAGAGCAGGCATACTGCTGACTGTCTATATATAATTTTGTGTTTACGAGCAGATCATTGATCTGGGAATTGGTCTGCGTAATGGCAGAATCGAATTCCGTGGGGCTGATGGCGACCGTAGTGTAGTGTGAGAATCCGTATTCGAACATGTTCTTGAGATCCACGTAACGTATTCCTGAATCAGCCGCATTAAGCACACAGGCTACAAGCGTATGATCATTCTTGCGCGCTGCGCCGACAAGTGTGTATCCTGCAGAATCAGTGAAGCCTGTTTTGCCGCCGATATAGTAATCGTAACTGAATTCTGTGGATGAGATGAACCTGTTGGCATTGTTGAGCGGTCTTGAATCGCTGTACTTATTAGTTGCAGGTACAGTATATGTATATGTGGTCGATATCTTGGAAAACTCTGTCGATCTTACCGCTTCACCAAGGATCAGAGACAGGTCATAAGCAGTAGTAAGATTGTCCGGATTCGCATATCCGAATGACGACGAGAAATGAGTATTAAGGCATCCGATATCCTTTGCCTTATCATTCATCATCGCGCAGAACAGCTCCTCCGTTCCTCCCATATGCATTGCAAGAACAAGGCAGGCATCATTCGCCGATTTAAGGGCTCCCGCATATACAAGATCTCTTACAGTGATCTGTTCGCCTTCAACAAGTCCCAGTCTGACATAATCAGGGGGTATCTCTTTGATCCTCAGAGCCATCTCGGGAGATATTGTGACTACATCGTCAAGATCAAGATTCTCCAAAGCCAGCAGCAGAGTCATTACCTTGGTCGTTGAGGCCGGTTCACGCTGAACGTCATAGTCCTTGCCGAGGATAACCGCGCCGGAGTCAAGATCATACAGAACGTATGCTGAAGCAGATATCTTAGGCCAGTCGTCATGATTCTCGTTAAGGAGGTCGTACTTCTGTTCATTCTGGGAGACCATGTCGTCATTGGGATCGTCAAGATCCTCGTTGATAGCCATTACGGGCGTTGCTGAAATGGCTCCCAACAGGCATACTGTCTCAATGACCGCAATAACTGCTGCGGCAAGCCTGATCCTGATTTCCGGTCTGAAGATGCTCAAGGTAAACCTCCGGGTTCATATTTTGGAATTAATATTATAACAAAAGAATTCAATATTTCTTATATTTTAGTATAATTAACGTTATGACAATAATCAGACTCACCGATGATGACAGGAAGATCCAGCAGGAAGCAATATCAGAACTCAGGGAGTATTACGGCTCCGTTGCTCTGAAGAAGGGAAGCACGCCTACTTTCGAGGTGCTTACATATGGCTGCCAGCTCAATGAAGCTGACAGTGAGAAGCTGTCCGGAATGCTGTTGTCTATGGGCCTTGTTCCCAAGCCGGAGAATGGACCGGCGGCCGATGTCGTGGTGCTTAATACATGTTCTGTAAGGGAGAATGCCGAAGACAGACTGTTCGGCAATCTTGGACCGTATAAATCAGCCAAGCAGACTAACAGGGATATGATGATAGTCATTTGCGGCTGCATGATGAAGGTCGCCGAGAATGTCGACAGGATAAGACGTTCATATCCGTATGTGGATCTTGTCTTCGATCCACAGCAGCTTTATAACTTCCCGGTCCTGCTCAGGGATGCCATCCGCAAGGACAAGCAGCTCATCAATATCGGAAGTGTTGACTATATTGCAGAAGACGATTTCTATGATATTGACCGAAAGCGGAGATTCAGGGCTCTTGTGCCCATAATGTACGGATGCAACAACTTCTGTACTTATTGTATAGTTCCTTATGCCAGAGGGCGCGAACGTTCCCGGAAGTTTGATTCGATAATCGATGAACTCCGGACTATCGCTGATATGGGAATAAAGGAAGTAATGCTTCTTGGACAGAATGTCAATTCGTACGGCAAAGGGAATGAGGATGGCAAGACTTTCGCTGATGTGTTCGAGGCTGCTTGCAGCATTGAAGGCCTGAACAGGGTAAGGTTTATGTCGTCACATCCCAAGGACCTGTCAAAGCGGGTGATCGATATCATGCGCGACTGTCCCAAAGCCGAGAAGCATCTTCATCTGGCTATGCAGTCAGGATCTGACCGCTTGCTCATGAAGATGAACAGACCTTATACGATCAAGGAGTTTTATGATATAGCTGATTATTTCAGGGAGCAGGTTCCTGAGTCATCATTGACGACAGATATTATAGTCGGATTCCCGGGTGAGACCGAGGAGGATTTTCAGGACACCTTAAGAGCTGTCGAATATCTGAAGTTCGATTCAGCTTTTACTTTCCAGTATTCGAAGCGCCCCGGAACCCCGGCAGCATCTTATGAGGATCAGATACCTCAGGATGTTGTAACAGAGCGGTTCGGCCGTCTTCTTGAGATCCAGAACGGACTGGCATACAGATCAAATCAGTCCAAAGTCGGTCATTCATATGAGATCCTTATAGAGGGGCAGAGCCGTCAGCAGCCGGGCATATTTACCGGAAGGACAATGTCTAACCATCTGGTCAATTTTACCATCCCTGAAGATATCTGCTCACAGAACACCGGTGATGATTTTGAGGGAAGGCTTGCAATGGTCAGGATAGACAGTGCCAGACCGTATTCCGTTGATGGTGCGTTTGAGAGGTTTACAGATGTCTGAATACAACGGGAATACGCTCCTGAAACTCGTTGATATCAATCCTGATGATCTGTCTCCTATGATGAGACAGTATTATGAACTCAAGCTTACACTGCCGGATACGATCATCTTCTACAGACTCGGTGACTTCTATGAGATGTTCTTTGATGATGCGATCTTCGTGTCTAGGCTTCTCGAACTTACACTCACCAGAAGAGACTGCGGCAATAATATGAGAGCTCCTATGTGCGGGGTTCCTTTTCATGCATATCAGTCTTATGCGCAGAAACTGGTATCTTCAGGTAATAAGGTTGCCATATGTGAGCAGCTTGAGGATCCTGCACTTGCAAAAGGCCTTGTAAAAAGAGGTATCGTGAATATCCTTACACCTGGTACGGCTACGGATTTCATGGGCGGTGACATCGAGAAGGATAATAACTATCTGATGAGCATCTATTGTGTAGGGGCTCAGTTCGGTGTGGCTGTTGCTGATGTGTCAACAGGAGATTTTGAAGCTACGCAGCTGACTTTCGAGGCCGGCGGAGAGCATCTGATGAATCTTATGGGCAAATACAGACCGTCGGAGATACTTTATAATCCAGCTTTCGCGGAGACAAACGAGTATAAGGTGATCGAGCAGGGATTCCAGACTTCTTTTACTGCCCGTCAGGAGAGGGATTTTGCATCAACCACCGTTGACGGGCATAAGATCATCCTTGAGGATATCGATAAGTTCCATGATCCTTCAATGCTGAAGTGTGCTTCCGGCGCGATAATCATTTACGCCGAGGAGACAAAGACGAATAAGGTTGCCTATCTCAACAGGATAAAATGCTTCAAGACAACGGATACGATGGAGCTGGATTATTCCACGAGGGTAAATCTCGAACTTACGCAGACCATCCGTTCCAAATCGCGTAAGGGTTCTCTGATCTATGTAATGGATCACACCAAAACTGCGATGGGAGGAAGGCTTCTCCGTAAATGGATAGAGGAACCTCTTATAGTCACATCTCTTATCAATTCCAGACTTGACGCCGTCGAAGAGGCATACGATAAGTTTATGGCCAGGCAGGAGATCATTGAAGCACTAACCGGTCTTTACGATATTGAACGTCTGGCAGGCAAGGTGTCACTTGGGAGCTGTAATGCCAGGGATCTCATAGCGCTCAGGAATTCTCTTGCGAAGCTTCCTTTCCTGAAGCAATGTGCATCCGGGTTCAGCAAAGGTCTGTTCAGACAGATCAATTCTCTTATAGATCCGCTGGAAGATGTACATGATCTGATCGACAGTTCGATATCCGAAGACTGCCCGCTCACCATAAAGGATGGCGATATCATCAAAAGAGGGTTCTCTTCTGAATGTGATGAACTGTATGAGATAGCGACGAATGGAAGACAGTACATACTCCAGATGGAGAACAGGGAGAAGGAGCGCACGGGAATAAAGACGCTTAAGATAAGCTACAATAAGGTCTTTGGATATTACATAGAGGTACCCAAATCACAATCCGATAACGTGCCTGAAGAATATATCCGCAAGCAGACACTCGCCAATAATGAGCGCTATATCACTCCGGAGATCAAGGAGCTTGAAGACAAGATAATCAATGCATCTTCCAAGAGGGTTGCTCTGGAATATGAACTCTTCAACAAGATAAGAGAGGCGGTCGCCGCAAAGTCTCAGAGGATCTTTGATACTGCGAAAGCAGTGGCTCTCATCGATGTTGTTACCTCGCTGGCCCAGCTTGCTTCCGAAGAGAACTATGTCAGGCCGGCCGTCGATAATTCCGAGACGATCGAGATATCGTGCGGACGTCACCCTGTCGTCGAGAAAATGACTACCGATGCTTCAGGATTCATTTCTAATGATACTCTTCTGGATGATAATAAGCGCCTGATGGTGCTTACAGGACCTAATATGGCCGGTAAATCCACATATATGAGACAGGTGGCGATAATAACCCTGATGGCTCAGATAGGATCTTTCGTGCCTGCCAAATCTGCAAGGATAGGCATCGTCGATCACATCTTTACAAGGATCGGAGCCTCGGATGATATCTCAATGGGCCAGTCAACATTCATGGTCGAGATGAGGGAAGTATCTTATATCCTCCGCAATGCTACGAGAAGAAGCCTTCTCCTTCTTGACGAAGTGGGAAGGGGTACCAGTACTTATGACGGACTGTCCATTGCCTGGGCAGTCATAGAATATATTACTGATCCCAATGTGCTGTACAGCAGGACGATATTTGCTACTCATTATCATGAGCTGAATCAGCTTGCCAGGATCACCAGAGGGGTTTTCAACAATCATGTTGACGTAAGTGAGAACGAAGACGGTGTCATATTCCTTCATAAGATCGTGGAAGGAGGAACATCCGACAGTTACGGAATAGAGGTTGCCCGGCTGGCGGGCGTTCCGGGCGATGTGCTTACGAGAAGCAAAGCAATATTATCTGAACTTGAGAGGATCGGTAATTTCAAGGTCAAGGGGAGTACCCAGATCGAAGACGGTGTTCTTATGCCGTCAGGAGAGGCAATGCCGGGTCAGGAATCTATCTTCAATCCGGGAAATATCGTTTACCGCAGGGAGGATAAGCTCCGAAGCGCATTGAGAGATATAGACATTACCAGACTTACGCCGCTGGAAGCAATGAATATCCTGTATGAACTCGTAAATATAACAAAAGAGGAAGATAATGGGAAGGATTAACGTATTAGATCCGATCACTGCAAATGCGATCAAAGCGGGAGAGGTAATCGAGAGACCTGTTTCTGTTGTTAAAGAGCTTTTTGATAACAGCGCTGATGCAGGAGCCTCTGTTGTCAGGATCGAATTCACATCAGGCGGCATCGGTATGATCAGGGTGTCTGATAACGGTATCGGAATGGACAGGGAAGATGCTGAGAAGTGTTTTCTTATCCATGCCACGAGCAAGCTCAAGGATATCAATGATATCTACAACCTCTCAACACAGGGATTCAGGGGAGAGGCATTGGCTTCTATCGCTGCATGTGCTGATGTGACACTTGTTACTAAGCTTACGGGTGCTGATGTTGGAACCAGGGTTACTTATGAAGACGGAAAACTTACTTACATAGGCGACGGGGCTTGTGACTGCGGAACAACGGTAGAGGTACGGAGTCTTTTTAAGAATATCCCGGCAAGATACAAATTCCTCAAGAAAGATTCCACAGAGGGAATGTATATCTGCCAGCTTGTTGAGAAACTGGCCATGATCAACCCTCACATATCCGTAAAGCTTGTCAAGGATGGTAAGCTTATTCTCTCGACTCCCGGTAACGGGGAGTTGCTTGATACGATCTATTCCATATATGGCAAGGATACAGCAGAAAGCCTTAAACTGCTTTCCTATCAGAATGAGAAATACCGTATCAGCGGTTACGTCGGCAAGCCGTCTTTCGTCAGGGGCAACAGAGGTATGCAGTGCATCTTCGTCAATGACAGACCGATAAAGAATCAGACGGTGACTGCCGCTATAGATGAGGCGTACAAGAATACCGTAATGAAAGGCAAATTCCCCGTATGCTTCCTTATGATCTACTGTCCTCCGGGTACAGTGGATGTGAATGTTCACCCGCAGAAAGCAGAAGTCCGTTTTGATAATGAGTCAGATATATTCAGACTTGTATATCATGGCATACGTTCTGTCCTCTTTGATGATGAATCGGCACAGGCAGGTTTTGACAGACCGGCTCCTGCTGTTATAAGACCTGAGACTAATTCTATGTCGCATAAGCTTTCTTCTTCCGGCACGTCTCAATCTCCGGCAGCTGCTGATGCAAAAGCGATAGAGTCATCAAACAAACTGCTTGAACTCCTTTCTGCCTACAGGCCGGATGTCTCTTCTATGACCGGCGAGACATCTGAATCTGATGACGTTACTGATGATCAGAACGTTGAGAGTGATCCTGTGCAGATCCATATGACGGAGGTCATGGAAGAGTCACAGCAGATACCTTCCGGTATGAGTGATGATATCAGGGAACTGTTAAATTCAGATTATATCGGTACATTGTTTGCAACTTATCTTATCTTTCAGTCAGACGGCAATGTGTTTTTTGTTGATCAGCACGCAGCTCATGAGAGAGTCCTGTATGAGAGATTCATGAACAGGAAGATCAAAGATCCTGTGAATCCGGACAATATGGAATACCTGCTCGTTCCCCAGATGATAGAACTGTCTTCTTCCGATTACACATTTGTAAGCGATAATATCCTGATGTTCAAAGATAACGGCTACGATATCGATCTTATGGACAACCGTCAGATTGTTCTGAGAGCAGTTCCGATGATGAAGGGTATTACGCCGCCTGCCAGGATGTTCGAGCAGGTTCTTAATGATCTGAAACATGACACTCCTGATAAAGGTGATGTGTGGTTCCATCTGATACAGACAACCGCATGCAAAGCGGCCGTGAAAGCGGGTGATGTGCTCGCCCTGAAAGAGATTAATGAACTTATCGAGCAGATGTCTGTTCTGGAAGATCCCTACCATTGCGCTCATGGCCGTCCGACTTTCTTTAAGTTCTCAAGGACTGACCTGGAGAGAAGGTTTAAGAGGATAGTTTGATATGATCTCCGTCGAGTCATACCTGAAGGATTACAAGCGGATCCCTGTGATAGTCGGACCTACTGCCAGCGGCAAGAGTGCCAATGCAATGGCTATGTGTGAGCAGTTCAACGGGGAGCTCATATCATGTGATTCCATGCAGATCTATAGAGGTCTCGATATTGGAACGGCAAAACCGACTCATGAAGAACAGTTGAGAGTGAGGCACCATCTGATCGATATTATCGATCCTGACGGGAGCTATTCTGTAAGTGATTTCCAGAGAGACTGCTATCATGCGATAGATGATGTACTGTCCCGCGGTAAACTCCCTGTTCTATGCGGCGGCACCGGTCTGTATATATCCGCTGTAGTTCTTGGCTTAGAACTTGGTGATGAGGATGAGGATGACACGATACTGAATGAACTTACTTCCGAATATGAGGCAGAGGGAATCGAACCGATCTACAGGAGACTGTGCGAGGTTGACCCTGAAGCGGCATCGAAGATCCATCCTAACAATACAAGAAGGGTACTCAGAGCCTACTCTGTATATCTTAAGACAGGAAGGACCTTTACGTCGAAAAACAATGATTCAGTAAGATCCGGTCCTGTATATCCGTTTGTTCTGTTCCAGCCTGAATGGGACAGAGCAGAACTGTACGACAGGATCAACAGCAGAGTCGATATCATGATAGAACAAGGTCTCGTTGATGAGGTCAGATGGCTTTATGACAATTATGGCGGTACCGGCTCAACGGCATTCCAGGCTATCGGATATAAAGAGATCAAACCGTATCTAGATCATGAGATAAGTCTTGATGCGGCAGTTACTGAACTCAAGACTAATACCAGGCACTATGCAAAAAGGCAACTGACATGGTTCAGGAGATTCCCGAGAGTTCTCATGATCCCTCCCGAAAGCTACCGTAATATAAGGGTTCTTGAGCAATATCTGATATAGATTCCCGGGAATTTCCCGGAAACACAGAAACAGTTGAAAACCGTCCGTCAGGGAGACTAAAGTAGAGGCACAGAAAGGAGGTTAGGATATCTTATATCTGTGCAGTCCCACTACTTTACCAAGGATGCGGCAATTCTCTCCAAAGAACGGTATCGGAGCATATGCCTCATTCTCAGGGAACAGATAAGGCTTACCATTAAGCTTGCCATATCTCTTGACAGTGGCCTCATCTTCTATCAGAGCAGCGATGATATCTCTGTCTTCGCAGAAACTCTGCTTACGTACGATAAGGTAATCTCCGTCAAGGATACCGGCATCAATCATGGAGTCACCTTTGACCTTGAGGACAAAAGCTTCATCTTCATTAAGGGCTCCGTCGATCATGGATCTGTTGATATAGAAGAAGTCGTCAGAATATGTCTCATGTGCCAGTATCGGTACACCAGCTGTGATCTTACCGATACAGGGAAGCTTGATGATATCAGTATTAATGTCTTCGGTTCTGTCTTCATCAGTGTCCTGATCCTGATTCTTAAGAATAATGGCACGCCTTAGCCCAGGTCTGTATTCGATCCTTCCCATCTCATCGAGCTTTTTGAGATAGGCATGTACTGAAGACGTTGACTTGAGGCCTGAACCTGCACAGATGTCGCGAACAGAAGGTGACATTGCATTCTCATGAATATATTTGACAACGAAATCATAGACCTTCTCTATGGATTTTGCAGATTTGGAAGTTGTGCCTGACATAAAACACCTCCGAACATTTATTTGTTTAATCTATTCTATATTTATTTGTATGTGTTGTCAAACACTTGTTCGCATTGTCCGTGACTATTATGACAGAACATGAACTTAAGAACAGACTTAAGACGCTTCAGGATGACCTTAAGCCCGAACAGAACGATGCAATGCGTGAACTGATGTACTACTGTGATGCTACCGATGAACAGGAGGACCTTATAAGACGTATGTATGCTGCAGAATGCGCACCTGTCCATACTTCAGACATTAACGGTTTCTCGTCCGGTGATAAAGAACATATCAGTGTTTTCGAGGAGTATGTGGAAGGGTATAAAGCGTATAGAGCAAGGATCCTTAAGGAATACTATGAGAAGATGAGGAAGCAGAAGAATGCGCGTGAATTGCTTGTGAATGTAATGAATCTTCCAGGTGTATGCACAAGGATAATGTACAACACGTATCTTAGAAGAATGAGCATCAGGAAAGTCTGCGAGACGCTTTATATGAGCAGATCGACGTTCTACAGATATCACAGTGAATCTATAGCACTTCTCCTCAGGAAGTATAACGAAGCCGAGAACTCCGGCGAAGGAAGTGACAGTAATGATCAGGGTATCGGGTAGTCAGATATTTGTATTGTTATGGTATAATCATCTGCATGGGATACGAAGACAGTAACATAGATTCAATACTGTTTGATAAACTGAAGGGCTTTATTACAGGCTTCAGAGGCTTTATGGCGTCCTCCGGCAGAGCGACTGTGAGGTTTTTCCGCTACCTTCCATGGAGGATCAGAAACTATGTCCAGCGCAGGATAAAGGAGTATAAGAACAGACCTCCGCGCAAGGATATAAACAGGGTATATGTTCTTGTCGGCTATACAACCAAGGAAAGCGTAGATGCGAGATATGTCTCTGAAAGAAGACTGATCATGATAAGGCGGGGACTGATGGCGATCATTCTGATCCTTATCCTGTTCATTTCTGTTGACAGGATCTTCATTATGGCTGATTTTGGCGAGATCTCCCATGTCTTTGGCATTAATTCCATCCAGGAGATCACTGAGAATGATCCTTTTGAGATAAATCCTCAGGATAAGGCTTTGCCGACGCCTGTCGTTATTCAGGAAGAAACTGCGGCAACAAGCACAGGCACAGGGCAGTAACAAAAAAGAGGCTGGAAAGCCTCTTTTTGTTAATCTTCACAATTCATATAACTTTGAATTATACACAAAGTAGTTTATAATACTTTTTGCTTATATAATGGAGTACTATGTAATGAGCAAAAGTAAGACTAATAACAAGAGTAAAAATAAAACAAAAAAACGTAAGGGAACAGGTCTGAGGGTATTCTGCGCCATATTCGGACTTCTGGTCGGAGTATTCCTTTATTTCTATTTCGTACTCGGAAAGACATATGTTAACATCCCGATCATATCTTCTGCTGACTATTCCACGATTGAACTGGCAGAAGGCAGCCTCACGGGCGGTGACGTTGATTCCGCCTGGAAAGACGGTGGCCATACGAGAGTCTACTATAATCCGAAGCACCCTATCATCGAGGTGGAGCGTAAGGATCCCGATGTTGAGAATATACTTGTATTCGGCGTGGATTCCAGGAAAACGTCAGATTATAAGTGCAGGTCTGATGCAATGATGGTGGTTTCCATCAATGAGTCAGCCAATACAGTTAAGCTCACGTCATTGATGAGAGATACCGGAGTTTATATCGGAGACACGGATGACACCGCCAAGAAAAAACTTGATAAACTTAACGCAGCGTATGCATATGGCGGCGTCGGCCTCATGATAAATACGATCAACAGAACTTTTGATCTCGATATACAGAGATTTGTCATGCTTGATTTTACATCAGCCGCCAAGGTCATCGATCTCTGCGGCGGTGTCGAGATCACTGTCAGTTCAGCTGAGGTAAAGTATGCAAATGAGTTTATAGCATATCAGAATAAATGGACAGGATCACAATCTCCTAATATCCAGTCAAGCGGAAGACAGACACTGAACGGTACCCAGGCAATAGCATGGTCAAGGATCAGATATCTGGATTCGGATTTTGTGAGAACTTCGAGACAGCGTACGATCGCTCAGGCTCTTATCGAGAAAGTATCCAAGTTAAGCTATTTCGAGCAGTTGAGCCTTCTTGATAAATCTACAGGTATGTTCGAGACCAACATGAGACCGGTTGATCTCGGAAGGGTTGCGATGGCAGGTGCAAAGGGTGCTGATAATCTTACTCAGTACAGAGTGCCTGAGGATAATATGTATACGGTTCAGAGCAATCCCTGGATGATGATCATTGATTTTGAGCAGACAAAGACAAAACTTCATAACTATATTTGGGGGACATAAAATGAGTAAGACAGTATCAACTTGTATCTGTGAGACTAACCTTATAGCAAATCAGCCTCAGGAGAATGTTTTCTTCCTGACATTGTCACGTACAAAGGCGGATTTCCCGGGAGAATTCCTGAGGACTGCAAGATCTACGTCTCCCATCCAGATCTGTGCAGTATTCTCAACGATTGGACCTGACAACGAGGCCGCTATGCTCAATATCGAGCTCAACAGGGAGCTTGAGAAGATGGTAAGCGCTCTTTACAGGTCGTCGGTTCTTGATTTTGAGGCATTCTCCAATCAGGTTATCAATGTCCTGAATGTAAAGGTCTGCAACATCTCAGCCACATGGGGAATTCCCCTCAAGACTTCCATGACCATGATAGTCATCGAGGGCGATGTTCTCAGGGTTATTCATGTAGGCAACACGAAAGCAACGCTCTTCAGGGATAATAGGCTTATGGTCCTTACGGAGGAACAGACCGTAGCGCACAGATATGTTCAGATGGGCTCGATCACACCCGAACAGGAGATGAGCCACCCGGACAATATGAATCTTACACAGTATCTCGGTAAGATGCCGCAGGATGGTCCTGTCGTGCCTTTCAAGAAGGTTCAGCTCAAGCTTCATGACAATGATGAGATCTTTATCATGGGTCTTGGTATTTCCCATCTTATGCCTTCACAGATGCGCAATCTGATCCTTGTCAGACCTGTCGGTCCCGAGAGCAAGGCAAGAGAACTCATGGGCTCTGCTATGAATTACGGGATCAAGTCCGGTCTTACGGCAATATGTATGAAGGTGGAGTCAGTATTCCTGCTCCCCGGGGATGCTGTTATCGGAAGCCATCTGGCATCGGACGGAACTGTGTCGTATCCGAAGGCTGCACAGAAGGATTCTGATTATGTGTCATTCGGTGAGCCTCAGGGAAGGCAGCAGCCCGCAGCCAGGGAAGATTACGGATATGACAGTAACGATGTGTCCAATACCAGACCCTTCAACCGCAATGAGGTTGAGCCTTACGGTGATGAAGAGGAAGACGACGAATATGATGATTACGATGATTTCTCTGAAGATAAGAGTTTCGACAAGAAGGAGCGCAACAAGCGTATCGTTGCCATAGTTATCCCTATTGTGATCTTTATGATCAGCGTTCTGCTGGGATTCGGTATCATGTATCTTATCTTCAATCTCGGCGACCTGATCAAAGGCTCTGAAAGCACAACGACTACTACCGCCAGTAATCTCGTATATTACGTAACAGAGGACGGTACTCCTGTCTTCGCGCTTGAGGATATTAACAGCGGTCTTGTTGCTTCGCTCAACAGGGGGGATGCAGTGACCGTCAATTCCGCCGGCGGCAGCTTCAGCTTTATTACAACATCAGATAACGTTTCCGGATATATCATGAATGACAAGATCTCACTTGAAGATCCTACGTTCGGTGAAGAATCATCGATAATGGAGACAGATCCCACACCGCTGTCGACCGAATCTGAGACAGAAAGTTCCGATACGTCCGTGACATCTTCAGATACGATCGCTACTACTGAGATGGTGCCTCAGACGCAGCAGACTCAGCAGACGACAAAGCAGACGACTGCAGCAACAACACCTAAGCCTGTGGAGACAACACCTCAGCCTGTGGAGACAACGCCTCAGCCTATAGAGACAACGCCTCAGCCTGTTGAGACCACACCTCAGCCCGTTGAGACCACACCTCAGCCTCAGCCGCAGCCGCAGCCTGAGGAGGGTGAGTAATTACGAATTGACAATACTCCGGTCATAAAGAACCCCCGATCCGTTCGGGGGTTCCAATATATCTCGAAAGTATTTACCTAAGTGCTGATCAATACCTGAAAAGTTCCTTGTACAGCACTTTCTGTGCGTAAGAGCAGTATGACTCGGCTACGCCGAACATCATTGATATCTCAGATGCGCCCTGGTTAACGATCCTCAGATTGATTCCTGCATTACTCAGTGCAGATGCGGCACGGGCCATGATGCCGACTGAATTTGCCATAGCTTCTCCGACGATCATTACTATGGCCAGGTCTCTTTCCACCTTGATGTTGTCAGCATTGAGTTCTTTCATGATCCTGTTGCAGATGATCTCCTGCTTCTCGGGTGTGAAATACTTTTTGCGTACAACCACCGATATTGTATCGATGCCGGAAGGAATATGCTCGATTGATACGCCTTCCTCCATAAAGATCCTCATGATATTCCACAGGAAGCCTACCTGCTGGTTCATAAGATACTTGCTGATCGTGACTGAACTGAATCCTTTCTCGCCTGCGATTCCCGTAATGAGAGAATCGTAATGTGTTCTTTTTGAAACGATCCAGGTACCGTTGGCGGAAGGATTATTTGTATTCTTGATGTTGATGGGAATCCCTCTCACATATGCAGGATAGAGCGCATCTTCATGGAGTACGGTAAATCCGGCATAAGCAAGCTCTCTCATCTCGTCATAGGTAATCTCGCGGATGGGGAAGGGGTTGTTTACAAGATTCGGATTAACGGCATAAACGTTGTCAACATCTGTCCAGTTCTCATAGACCTCTGCACTGAGTGCTGCAGCCAGAATGGAGCCGGTAATATCTGAACCGCCACGGGAGAATGTAATTATCTGACCGGCTTTTGTATATCCGTAGAATCCGGGGAAGATGTATATGGTATCTTCGTCCTTGCGCAGTGTAGAGAGATTATCATATGATTCGTCGAGAATAACGGCCTTGCCGATATCGTTATGCTCGAGGAAAAGACCGCATTCTCTGGGATTGCAGTAATGTGCCTTGTGGCCTGTTGAGTTGAGGTATTCAGTAACGATCCTGGCGCTTGAGTCTTCACCCATAGCTTTAACTGAGTCAATATAGCTCACGTTATCGTAGATGGCAGCCTCAACAACTTCGGTTACGGCTTTCTCGACGGCGGGAAGGGCGTCAGGTATCTCAAGCTCACCGCAGATCTCTCTGAATCTGTCTATGACAAGCTCAAGGGGCTTCTTATAGTCATTGCCTGCGATTCTGGTCGTAGCCACATCGATAAGAAGGTCGGTGACCTTGATGTCGTCCTTAGTCCTTTTGCCGGGGGCTGATACTACAACGACCTTGCGGTCAGGGTCAGATAATACGATGCTGCAGACCTTCTGGATCTGAAAAGCATTGGCAAGTGATGTTCCGCCGAATTTGGATACCTTCATGGTAATGACACCTCTCTTTATGAATTACTGATAGATAATACCACAATTAAGGTGATATTTACTTTTGATATATTTAATAATAAAATTTTCGTTAAGATTAATAAGAAAAGCATATGTCAAAGGTAGTTTTATGAACATTTTCAGAAGTATGAGGCCCGATATTGTGATCGATTCGGTCAAGCAACTCGATGTGACGGACTTAAGGAGCAGAGGGATTACCACGATACTGCTGGACTTTGATAATACTCTCGGACCCGATCATGCGACAGAGCCGAATGATTACAGCAGGGAATGTGTCTCTTATCTCCGCAATGCCGGATTTGCTCTCTGCCTTGTGTCCAACGCAAAGTCAGGCCGGTCATCAGGTATAGCTTCAAAGCTTGATATCCCTTGCATTACATATGCCCACAAACCCAATCCTTCCGGCGTTATGAGGGCACTGGAACTCATGAAGGCTTCACACAGCGAAGCCTGCATGGTGGGTGATCAGATCTTTACAGATGTGATGGCAGGCAGGCTTGCGGGCTGCTATACGGTAATGGTCGAACGGTATAACAGGAAAGAGATATGGTATGTGGCACTCAAAAGACCCTTTGAGAAGATAGTGAGACTCATCGGCAGATTTTGAAGTACTTGCAGGAATAAGCATTTTCAAGTAAAATTAATCAGTTAATACTTAATAAAGGAGTAATTATATGATAAGCGCAGGCGATTTCAGAAATGGATTGTGCTTTGAGATGGACGGCCAGGTTTATCAGGTCGTTGAGTTTCAGCACGTTAAGCCAGGCAAAGGTGCAGCTTTTGTCAGAACAAAGTATAAGAATGTAAAGACTGGTTCCGTAGTTGAGAGATCTTTCAACCCTAACGAGAAGTTCGAGCAGGCTCAGCTGGAGAGAAGAGATATGCAGTATCTCTACAGCGATGGCGAACTCTATTATTTCATGGATCAGGAGACATATGATCAGACACCTATCGCAGGTGACAAGATCGGTGACAGCATCAAGTTCCTTAAGGAAGAGATGATCTGCAAGATCCTTTCATACAAGGGTGAGATCTTCTCAGTTGAGCTCCCCATTACTGTTGAGCTTAAGATCGTTGAGTGTGAACCCGGTGTTAAGGGCGATACAGCAACGAATGTAACAAAGTATGCAACACTTGAGACCGGTGCTACTGTTAAGGTTCCTCTCTTCATCAACCAGGATGAGGTCATCAGAGTAGATACAAGAACCGGCGAGTATCTTGAAAGAGCTTGATTTATACGCATAATGCGTAAATAAGGAGCACCAATGAATAACAATTCCGGTTCGGAGTCAATCAAGGGCGATCGCTCGATGACCCAGGGGTTTGTGGCCCAGTATGCAGCCGAGGCTGCATTGCAGATCGAAGGAGTTCATTCATTGGTGCCTTCTTTTGCCGTGGCATTGAAGGAGAAGGCCGGCGTTGTCCACGAAGGTAAGGGCGTCAGGGTCGTTTTCGATGAGAATGATTCAGGGTCTGTATCTGTTACGGTGTACCCGGTTATTGAGTTCGGCAAGATCATTCCTGAGGTCGCATGGAATATCCAGGAGAAGATCAAGGAGGACGTCGAACGTTTTACCGGTCTTAAGGTAGATGCTGTTGATGTATATGTCTGCGGTGTCGTAGAAGTGAACGAGAAGGAGGACAGGGACCCCGGAACAGAGCCCGGAGAGCAGGATGACATAAGCGAATTCTATGTCAGTCCCCCTTCAGTTAAGAAGAATGACGGTTCCCGTCCGGATCCGGATCAGGATCAGGGCAAAGGCGAATGGTTCCAGTTTAAATAGGATACAGGTGATTTTATGAATTCATTTATAAGAGTCTTGACATTCATTTATTCTATTTTCATCGCGCTGCTGTCGGTAATCCTGCTCTATGCGCTCGTA
Organism: Ruminococcaceae bacterium YRB3002; assembly: GCA_900099715.1. Lineage (GTDB taxonomy): Bacteria > Bacillota > Clostridia > Saccharofermentanales > Saccharofermentanaceae > Saccharofermentans. The sequence continues at coordinate 258,077 of FMTG01000002.1, forward strand.
GATGACGGTATCTTCTCTGATCTGCTGTCTCCTTTGTCATCGATCGCCAATGGCCCTGTAAGTAAGTATGTATATGCCGCAGTGCTGATACTTTTCCTTATTACGGCTGTCATTGTCATTACAAATACCATTACATACGGAAGACTTAACCGTACAAGGCTCCGCAAGACCGAGATCGGCAGTGTGGATATCGGATCTGATGCGATTGAGAGTATTGCTCTTAATTCCGCCAAATCGGCTCAGGTCGGGATCAAATCTGCCAGATGCCACGTATCACCCGGTAAAGACGGTGCTATCAGACTTGACTTGTCATGTGTTCTTTATTCAAATGTTGAGATCCCTGCATCTATGGCGAAGGTTCAGGAGAAGATCAAAAAGGATATCGAGCGTTTTACAGGTATAGTGGTTGAAAACGTCTCTGTTAGAGTGTCAAGAGTCGAAGAGGCTGTTGCAAAGGTTGAAGGCAGATGATCGCAGGTAACAGATAATGGAACGTCTCTTATCCAGGATCTTCGAGAAATTACAGAATACAAAGGCAGGCGTGCTGTTCGCCGCGATGTTCTTTGTCGTAGCTATATTGCTTTGTATCTTCGGATTCTTCCGGACACTTTTTATAATACTATTTACATTGGTCGGCTTCTTTGTCGGTTCTTTCCTGTTCTCTGACAGCAGCAGGTTTAAGAAATTCCTTGACAGGATCCTGCCGCCGGGGAGGTTCAGATGAGTGAGGTGAAGAATTCAGGAAGGATCAAGGCCAGAGAAGCGGCCTTGATGTTCTTGTATCAGGATTACTTTAATAAAACAGATTATCTCGATCAGCTTGTTATGTTCAGGTCTGATGATGAGATCGCACAGATGGTGGACGGCGATATCGAATACTTTAAGCTGATCACCAAGGGCGTTATTGAGAAGAAGGATGAGCTGATCTCGAAGTTTGCCCCTTACCTCAAAAAATGGACTCCCGACAGACTTCCTGTACTTGACAGGATCATTCTCGAGATCGCTGTATATGAGATCATGTTTGTAGACAGTGTACACACCTCAGTTGCCATTAATGAGGCTGTCAGACTCGCCAAGAAGTACGGTACAGATAATTCGTCTTCGTATATCAATGGTGTTCTCAGCAGTTTTGAGAAGGATCAGTAATACCGGACATGTTTAAGTTTGAATCTGTCACTGCACTTAATAATTATGTTAATGACTATCTCGGCAACGAGCAGAGGCTGTCTGGTTTTGAACTGACCGGAGAGATATCGGCATTTACCAGAGCATACAGCGGCCATTGCTATATAGACATAAAGGATGAGACATCCGTAGTGTCCTGTATCATGTACAAGAGATATTTCGATATGGTGGATTTTCAGCCTGCCGTAGGAGATAAGGTAAAGATATGCGGCAGCGCCGGAATGTACGTTCCTCAGGGCAGATTCCAGATCAGGATCACCTCGATGTCAAAAAGCGGGTCAGGTGATCTTTATGCCCGTTATCAGGAACTGTATAAGAGTCTTCAGAAGGAAGGTCTCTTTCTCCAGGAACACAAGAAGAAAATTCCTGTTCTCCCGAGGAGGATCGGCGTGGTTACATCCATGACGGGAGCTGTTATCCACGACATTGTTGATACTTTGAGAAGAAGGAATCCCAATTTCCATATACTGGTATATCCCGCTGCTGTGCAGGGTGCGTCATGCGCTGAAGAGGTTATCTCGGGATTAAGGTATCTTGAAGATAATCACCTTTGCGATGTTATCATTGTAGCCAGAGGCGGAGGTTCGTATGAAGACCTGTTTGGCTTTAATGATGAGGAGATGGCCAGAACTGTTTATGACCTGAGTACACCTGTTATCTCAGCAATCGGCCATGAAGTGGATTATACGATCCTTGATGCTGTTGCCGATCTCCGCGCTCCGACTCCGACGGCTGCCGCAGAACTATGTATGGGCAACCTTAAGGAACTTTCCGATTCAGTTGACAGCGCAATGATGGCGCTTGATGTCGGTATGACAAATATCATTGATTCCCGCGAGCATATGATCAGAAATTATGCGGACCATAAGGCCCTTGCGACGCCTCTCTACTTTGCTATGCAGCAGATGGAGATCGTCAATGGTTTAAGTGACAGACTTGATTCTTCTGTGAGGATCATTCTGGACAGTGATGCCGCATCTGTCAGATCGGTCAGCGGAAGGCTTGAAGAACTTAACCCGCTGAATGTTCTCAAGAGAGGATATTCGTTTATCAGTGACAGTCAGGGTATCCCGGTGGAATCAGCAGACAGAGTAAACCCCGGAGATAAAGTAAATATATTTTTTGCAGACGGATCAGCGTCAGCTTCTATAGATGATGTCAGGAGGAACAATTAATGGAAAAGATCGATGAGAACATGACTTTCGAACAGGCAATGTCTGAGCTCAATAATACGGTAAAAAAGCTTAGTGAAGGCAAATGTACACTCGATGAATCTCTTGAATACTACAAATACGGGACATCACTTGTGAAGTTCTGCAATGATAAACTCAATGAAGTTAAGCAGCAGATCGAAGTCATTAATACTGCAAACGGGACCACATCGCCTGTGGATATGTGATATAAATGGATTACTCTGAGATTATTGAACAAAACCTTAACAGCATACTTAAGGACAGGGAAGACGATATTACTGTAAGAGCTGCCAGGTACAGTCTTCTTGCAGGCGGCAAGAGAATAAGACCAAAGATGATGTTTATGACATATGACATGATCTCCGGGTCTGACAACAGTCTGTTCGATGATGTCCTCTACTATGCAGCGACACTTGAGATCATTCACACGTCGTCACTTATTCATGACGATCTCCCGTGTATGGATGATGATGACCTGAGAAGAGGCATGCCTACTTGCCACAAGCAGTTTGGTGAGGGAATAGCTACTCTTGCCGGGGATCTTCTTCTCAATCTGGCTAATGAGAGGCTCTTGTACATACTCATGGAACATCCTGAATATGCTTATGCATCATATAAGATCTCTGAACTTACCGGTTACCGCGGTATGATCGGCGGGCAGAGTATCGATCTTGATTCCGAGAATAAGAAGATATCCCTTGAGAAACTGTATGAGCTTCAGTCCAAGAAGACCGGTGCACTCATCGAATCGGCAATAATTACGCCATATTATCTGGTCAACCGGACTACGGCTGAATCTGCAGAAAACGATGAGACTGTGACGCTTCTCCGAAGATTTGCTTCTCATCTCGGACTTGCTTTCCAGATCAAGGACGACATACTTGACGTGGTATCAAGTGCAGAAGAACTCGGTAAGAGTGTTGGTAAGGATGAGAGGGATGATAAGTCCACATTTGTTACTCTTCTGGGATTTGATGAGGCAACCGGCAAGCTTGAAGAGGAGATAAACGGAGCTTACGGTGTTCTTGACAGTCTTGCGCTGAAAGACTATAAGACTGATGATTACCGTGCGTTTGTGAAATATCTTGAGGATAGGGGCAACTGATTTGAATTACAGATTCCTTGGCAGCAGGTTAAGTCAGTTCGATATGAAGAACATGACAGCAGAGGACCGTAAGGTCCTTGCTTCTGAACTGCGTGACAAGATACTTAAGACCGTATCTGCCAACGGAGGTCATCTTGCCAGCAATCTTGGAGTTGTTGAACTTACGATAGCGCTTCTGACGGTTTTTGATTATGAACATGACAAGATCGTTTTCGATGTAGGGCATCAGTCATACTCATATAAACTGATGACCGGAAGATTCGACAATTTTGATACACTCAGGCAGGAAGGCGGTATTTCCGGATTCCCCAGAGTGTCGGAGAGTCAGTATGATGCTTTCGATACGGGACATTCCAGCACATCTGTTTCTGCTGCACTCGGCATGGCAAGAGCAAGGGATCTCAAGGGGGAGAAGGATTATATTATCTCTGTGATCGGTGACGGCGCACTTACCGGAGGCCTTGCTTTCGAGGGTATTAACGATGCGGGTATCAGTAAGACTCCGATGATCATAATCCTTAATGATAATGAGATGAGTATTGATAAGAACGTTGGCGGTCTGTCCCTTCATCTCAGAAAGATAAGGGCAAGCAGCGGTTATATTGCAGCCAAGAGATCAACAGAGTCATTCCTTCATAAGATCCCCGGACTCGGCAATCTGATCATAAAGTTTATACTGGCGATCAAAGACTGGTTCAGGTTCATCGTTTACCGTAAGACCCCGTCTATCTTTGATGACCTTGGGCTTGTGTATTACGGTCCGGTGGACGGACACGATACTGAGGCTCTGATCGAGACCTTAAATGCCGTTAAGGATATCGAAGCTCCGGTGCTGATCCATGTCGCTACGAAGAAGGGCAAGGGGTATGGATTCGCTGAGAAGAATCCGTCTGATTATCATGGCGTCGGGCCTTTCGATCTGGAGAAGGGTGTTCAGAAGTCAGATGCTCCTACGTTTACATCTTCGTTCGGTAATATTATGATCGATGAGGCTGAAGAGAATGATAAGGTGGTCGCCGTTTGTGCGGCAATGGCTGCCGGGACCGGGCTTTCCGGATTTGCCGGAAGATTTCCTGAGAGATTCTTTGACTGCGGTATTGCAGAAGGACACTGTGTTACGATGGCTTCAGGCCTGGCGATCTCCGGATTTGTGCCTGTCGTCGCGATCTATTCATCATTCCTGCAAAGAGCCTATGATGAGATGATACATGACTGCTGCTTTATGAATAACCATGTTGTTTTCGCGATAGACAGAGCGGGGTTTGTCGGTCAGGACGGTCATACGCACAATGGATTAAGAGATATCTCATACTTGAACTCCATGCCTAATATGACGGTATTCGCAGCAAGGGATTATGAAGATCTGCGCCATATCATGCATTATTGCATCAATGTTCACGAAGGACCGTGTGCCGTAAGGTATCCCAGGGGCTCGGCAGAATACACATCGGCACTGTACAGTGACCCCAACGAATGCCTTCTGCCGCATATCGTTTCTGATAAGGGAAGTGATTTCGCTGTGATCTCTGTCGGTATTACATGCAAGGATTGTGACAGAGCCGTATTCAAGCTTTCCAAATCAGGCCTTTTTGGCAAACATATCAACCTGTCTCTTATTAGGCCTGTTCCCGCAGAGGAGCTTATCGCGCTGCTGGGGAATGTAGATAAAGTATATATCTGTGAGGAAGGAATAGTCTCCGGCGGTGCGTACGAGAGTATCAGGACTGAGATTGAGAAGATCACCGGCCGCTACAGATTTATCCCTATAGCTGTTGAGGATGACATGATACGTGCAGCCTCCCCCAAAAGACAGCGTGAGATAGCAGGAATAGATGCTGAAAGCATTTTCAATAAGATAATCGGTGACTGAGGAGGATAATTTCTCTGTATTTTTATGCAGAAAAATGATTTAATAACTGTATGCGTATCGGACTTAAAGTAAATACAAACAGAGATGAGGGTTATGCATGTGCTTATAAGACAGCACAGGCGGTTCTCAAGCATGGTGCGGTTCCTGTCCTCAGACCTGAAGACAGCGGTGTTTTTCCGTCTCTTGACGGGGTCGTCTATGAGGATCTTCTCAAAGCTGATCCTGATGTGATCATATCTGTTGGAGGAGATGGTACTTTCCTGGCGACTGTGTCTGAATATGGTGATTCGGATGCTGCTTTCATAGGGATCAATAAAGGAAGCATCGGTTTTCTTGCGCAGATCGATGAGGACAGACTTGACGAATGCGTTGAGAAGATAGTTTCCGGAGATTACCGGATAATTAACAGAAACAGGCTCTGTGTACAGGTGTACAGCAAAGACGGTGTTCTCAAGGGTACTGATATGTGCCTTAATGACTGTTCTATCGGCAGAGGCGCCAAACTCCATACGGTAAAACTCCTTCTCAAGGTTGACGGTCAGGTGGCTGAGCGTTTTATCGGCGATGGTCTGATCATCTCAACCGCTACAGGTTCAACTGCATATAATCTGGCTGCAGGCGGGCCGATCCTGATGCCTGAAATGAGGGATATGATCATCACCACGAATTGTTCGCATACACTTAACAGCTTCAGTTATGTTGTCAGCCCTGACAGCACGGTGGAGATCGTTGTTGAACCCTTTGAGACGCCGCCGCTGATCTGTCTTGACGGCCGTGATTTTGTGGATTTTGAGGATAACGACCGTGTGATAATCAGCTCCTGTGAGAAGCCTCTTAAGACGATCGCCATTAATCCTGAGGGATTCTTCAGTGTTATCAGGCGCAAGATCATCATGAAGGGTAGTTTCTATGAAAACGGCTAAGAATTCCAGACAGGAAATGATCCTGAAACTCATCCGCACCATGGATATCTCCACACAGGAGGAGCTGACTGAACGTGTGAAGGCTGCAGGCATCAAGACCACGCAGGCAACTGTCTCCAGGGATATCAAAGATCTTGGTATCATCAAGGTCACATTACCTAACAATAATACAAAGTACGCAGTCCTGGACAGGACCGGGGATTCAGCACCCGGCAGGCTTCTGGCTGTTTTCTCCAATTCTGTAAGGACCATCGAAAATGCAATGAACATCGTGGTCATAAAGACTCTCCCCGGAATGGCTCAGGCGGCAGCATCTGCTCTTGATTCCATGCATCTTAATGATGTCATTGGAACTATCGCAGGGGATGATACGGTATTTGTCGCTTCAACCGGTATTGAGGAAGCCAAAGCACTTGTGATCACTCTTAATGATCTTGTGATCGGAGCATCTGAATGCTGATATCTCTTGAGATCAGGGATTTTGCAGTCATTTCCCATGCTATCTTCGAACCGGGTCCCGGGCTTAATGTTATTACGGGAGAGACAGGTGCAGGCAAGAGCCTTCTTGTTGATGCACTCGGTCTTATAATGGGTGACAAGGCATCTCGTCATATTATCAGATCCGATTCCGATCATGCTTATGTTGAGGCAGTTTTTGATATCTCGGATATGCACGATCCGGCCTTTATTACTTATCTTAAGGATACTGATATCGAGCCTGAGGAAGGAAAACTCATAATCAGCCGCAAGGTTAATGCCGATGGCAAAAGCGTTGCCAGGATCAATGGCAGGACAGTTGTCCTGGCGATCCTGAGACAGCTTTCTTCTTTCATGATAGATATACACGGGCAGAATGACACCCAGATCATTTTCGATGAGAATAAGAACAGAGATCTGTTGTACAGCTTTGGCGGGAGCGCTGTTGCAGAGATAAAAGCAAGGTATGACAGTTTGCTGGCTGACTATAAGGATATTGTACTCAGGATCAGGAATCTTTCCAAATCTCCTGAGATGCTGAAGCAGCGCAAGGAATACCTGGAGTTTGCCGTGGCTGAGATAGATGAGGCTCAGCTTGTACCCGGCATTGAGGAAGAACTTACCGCTATGAAGCGCAGGATGGCAGTATCCGGAAATATTATGGAGGCGCTCTCATCTCTGCGGGAATCGCTGGATGACAGCGGTGATACCAGAGGCGTGATGTCCTTGCTTTCTATCGATCATTCGCTTCTCGATAAAGTGAAGGCGGAAGACGGCAGGATCGGTGACATAGCTGACAGACTGTCATCACTTATCCTTGATCTTGAGTCGATTGGCGATGATGTGTCTGCTCTTATTGATGAATTGGATTTTGACCCTGCGCTTAAGGATGACGTTGACCGCAGGATCAGCAAGATATATGATCTCAGGTCAAAATACGGGTCTTCAGTGGAGGAAATTCTGAGATTCAGGGAGGATGCCGTAAAGGAGATCTCTTCTTTCGATGACGATAAGGAGGTCCTTGCGGAACTGAGACGCAGGAGACATGAGATCGAGCAGGAACTCGTCAGTGTTTCAGAGGAACTGTCCGGGGCGTTGTTCGCAAAGGCAGCGGAAATGGAACAGGGGATAAGCAAAGAACTGGCTGACCTCGAGATGCCTCATGCAAGGTTTAAGGTTGAGTTTACACCCAGGCCCAAAGACAGGTATTTCTCCTCACATGGTACTTATGATATCAGATTTATGTTCTCTGCCAATCCGGGTCAGGAACTGAAGCCTCTCTCGACGATAGTTTCCGGTGGTGAGGCATCCAGGATAATGCTGGCGATACGTAATATCCTGAGTAACTGTGACAACGTTCCATCTTTGATATTTGATGAGATCGATATGGGAGTTTCCGGAAAGGCATCGACGGCGATTGCATACAAACTCAGATCGATCGGGAAGAGCCATCAGGTTCTTTGTGTATCCCATACATCGCAGATCTGTGCAGCAGCCGACAATAATTTTATGCTTACAAAGGAATTTGTGCAGGATATGACCTCGGCGCATGTAACTAAGCTGGATGACGGATCAAAGATGCTTGAAGTATCACGGCTGCTGTCCGGAAAGACTGATGAGGAATCAGTAAATCTCGCGAAGAATCTCATCGACCAGTTCAGGATCTGAAAACGCTCTTCTCATATCTTCCGGGAGAGGGTCTTTGAACACCATTTCTGTCTTCGCGAAAGGATCATACATGCTCAGATAATAAGCATGAAGAGCACATCTCCCGATCTTCCGGTCTGTTTCTTCAGACCCCTCGAAAGAACTGTCAGGGTTATCTATGGAGTTGGGACCGTATAGTCCGTCACCTGCGAGTGGATGACCGGTATATGTAGAGTGGACCCTTATCTGATGGCATCTTCCGGTCTCGAGAACGAATTCCACAAGTGAGAGATCATTGACTTCATCATAGAACAGAACGTTATAATGCGTTACTGACCGTTTGCCTGATGGTGAGACATCTCTTATCATAACCGAACCCGGCCGCCTTGCTATCGGTTCATCTATAGTGCCGTTCTCTGCTGCAAACCTTCCATAGCAGACTGCCAGATACTTCTTATGAAGATCTCCATACAGTGAGAGTGTATTATGTGCGTAGCCGTTGCGCGCTATGAGGATAAGACCGCTCGTCTCACGGTCCAGTCTTATTACGGGATGGAGGGTATCATCAGACAGACGGGTTATAAGAGAATCATCAAGATGACCGTGAGTAGGATGGGTGACGATGCCTGAAGGCTTGCTGACTACAACATACCATTCATCCTCATGGTAGAACGTTATCCCGTCCGGATGTGACAGACTGTTCCCGGACAATAACTCAAGGTGAAGAGAATCGCCTTCTTTGAGAGTTTCCCTGACGATCGCGTGCCTGCCGTTAAGTTCGACGGTTCCGTGGAACTTGAGTTTCTTAACCATCTGATGGCTCATCCTGAACTTTCCGTACAGGATCTTCAGGATCTCTACACCGTTATCTTCAGCCGTTGCAATATAATCGATCTTCATGGGATTATTTTGAATACAGACCGCTTAATTGTCAAATGAATGTAAATTTATGTGCTCTGTACGTGTTGACATTGTTAATAATTATTTTTATTATAAGAAATGGCTTGTCAGAGCCTTAAATATGAATTGAACTTTGACAACTTAATATTGGAGGTGAGTACCAACGTGGAAAAGTGGTTATTTATGATCATTGGTCTTGTTGTGGGTCTCATCCTTGGTGGTATATGCGTATTGGTCTTAAGATCTTACTATAAGAAGGGTCTGTCTGCGGAGCAGAAGAAACTCAAGGAAGATCTTGCGAAGTCGCTGGCTGACAGCGAGAAGATAATTGCAAATGCCCAGAAGGAAGGGGAAAGCAACAAGAGGGAGCTTCTTTTGCAAGCCAAAGAGGAGATATCGAAGGCCCGTTATGAATTAGAGAATGAGGCCAGAGAGAAGCGCCAGGAAATTGCAAAGGAACGCAACAGACTTGAGCAGAAGGAAGAGAACATTGAACGTATTCAAGCTTCTGTAGAGAAGAAGCAGCAGGAGATCGAAGCTAAGCAGATCAAGATCAACGAGCTTGAGATGAAAGCCCGTGAGATTGAGGCCCGCAAGCAGTCGGAACTCGAGAAAGTGTCCGGATTATCGATCAGCGATGCAAGAGCACTTGTATTGGAAGCTGCCGAGCGTGAATACAGTCATGATCTTGCCGCTATGCTTAAGCAAATGGAGGAAAAGACGAAGCAGGATGCAGACAGGATAGCGAAGGATATTATCGTTAATTCCATTCAGCGTTATGCTTCTGATTATGTCTCCGAAGTGACAGTCTCAGTAGTTAATCTTCCCAATGATGAGATGAAGGGAAGGATCATCGGCCGTGAGGGTCGTAACATCAGGGCTATCGAGACTATTACCGGCGTCGATCTTATCATAGACGATACGCCGGAGGCCATTATACTGTCATCCTTTGACCCTATCAGGAGAGAGATCGCCAGACTTACCATTGAGAAGCTCGTTGTTGATGGAAGGATTCATCCCGCGAGAATCGAAGAGATGGTAAAGAAGTCTGAGAAAGAACTTAATCAGATCATGAAGCAGGAAGGCGAGAGAGCCGTATTTGATACAGGTGTAATGAACCTGAACCCTGAACTTATAAAGACTCTTGGAAGACTTAAGTTCAGAACGAGCTATGGTCAGAACGTTCTCCAGCACTCCATCGAAGTCTCCTGGCTTGCCGGTCTTATGGCAGGCGAACTTGGACTTGATGTGAAGTTGGCTAAGAGAGCAGGTCTCCTGCATGATATAGGAAAGGCCGTTGATTTTGAACAGGAGGGAACTCATGTTCAGCTTGGCGTAGATATCGCCAGGAAATACCACGAGTCACCTGATGTAACTAATGCTATTGAGGCACATCATGGTGATGTTGAGCCCAAGACGGCTGTTGCTGTACTTGTGGCTGCTGCAGATGCAATCTCTGCGGCGCGCCCCGGAGCAAGAAGAGAGAACCTTGAGACTTATATCAAGCGTATTGAGAAGCTTGAGGAGATCGCTACGAGCTTTGACGGTGTAGAGAAGAGTTTTGCTATTCAGGCAGGCCGTGAGATACGTGTTATCGTCACACCTGATAAAGTCTCCGATGATGATATGGTTATCCTTGCCAGACGGATATGTAAGAAGATCGAAGAAGAACTCTCATATCCCGGTCAGGTGAAGGTTAACGTCATCCGTGAGACGAGAGCATCCGGAATAGCTAAGTAAAAAGCAAATGTTACCTTAGTTTTTGTTTTATATCTTTGTTCAGTCGGGATTCACCAAATGATCCAATAGGAGAAAGTCCCTTGCATATGCAGGGGACTTTCTTTTTGGAAACATTCAGCGAAATATGGTAAAATCCATTAGTTTATGGAGGTTAGTCATCAGTGAGGATCTGTTTTATCGGTGATGTAGTTGGCAATTGCGGGAGACGTGTCGTCAGAGATGTGCTTCCCGGGATGAGACAGTCTCTTGATATCGATCTGGTCATCTGTAATGCCGAGAATGCCGCACACGGTCTCGGCTGTTCCGAGAAGATAATAACTGAGCTTGGCTATGCCGGCTGTGACATATTCACACTGGGAAACCACGCCTTCTCTAACTACGATTTCATCAGGCAGATCAGTTCGCTTGATAATGTTGTCAGGCCGAGCAATGTATCGTCCGAGTGGCCGGGCCGCGATTATTGTATCGTTGACAGATGCGGTCTCAGGATTGGGATCATTAATCTTATGGGACAGATCAATGTGGGGATATCATGTGACTCGCCTTTCGATAAGAGTGAGGCTCTTACAGTACTTCTGAAAGATAAGGAGCACTGCGATTCTGTTATCGTTGACTTTCATGCGGAGACGACATCAGAGAAGCAGGCTTTGGGATATTTTCTCGATGGTATGGCCACCTGTGTGATCGGGACGCATACGCATGTTCAGACTTCTGATGACAGGATACTTCCCAATGGTACCGGATACATTACAGACTGTGGAATGACGGGCGCTGTGGATTCTGTGCTGGGTATGGATATCGAGACCTCACTTGCGCGGCTGGCGTACAAGATGCCGAGACGTTACGAGCCTGCTGACGGCCCCGGGTTTATGAACGGCGTTCTTTTTGACCTGGACGGCAATGGAAGGATAACATCAATAAAAAGGTTTACGGAATATGAGTAATAAGATAAAGGTAATTATTTCCTGCGTGGCACTGGCTGTGCTTATCGGTCTGGACCAGCTGTCAAAACTGCTGATCGTAAATGATATGAGTCTCAACGAGAAAAAGGTGCTGATCGACGGCTTTTTCTCGCTGCATTATGTTCAGAATACCGGAAGTGCATTCAGTTTCCTTGCTGACAAGTCTTGGGGAATCTATGTCCTGTCCGGAATATCTCTGCTGTTTGGACTATTTACGCTTTATGTCATGATAAGGGGATTCCTTAACGGATATACAAGATTCAGCATCGCTATGCTTCTAGTTACCGCCGGTGCTTTTGGAAATCTTATCGACAGGTTCAGACTCCATTACGTAGTCGATTTCCTCAGATTTGATTTCGGTAGTTACACTTTCCCGATATTCAATGTTGCTGACAGTTTTGCCGTTGTCGGTTCGATCCTGCTGATCATTTTTATCCTTGTTTTCAGCAAGGAGTTTGACGGGTACTGGAATATGATATTCAGCAGAAAGGTCAGTGCCGGCAAATGATACTGGAATTCACGAACAATGGTGGTGTTATGCGCCTGGATGTGGCAATATCCGCGCACAATGATACATATTCCAGATCTTACTTCAAGACACTTATCAGCGACTCGAAAGTAACTGTCAACGGAAAGACGGTGACCAAAGCCGGAACTATGCTGGAGAATGGAGATAAAGTCTCCGTGGATATTCCCGATCCTGTCTCAAGCGATAATGTTCCGCAGGCGATCCCGCTGGATATCGTCTATGAGGATGAACATCTGATAATCATCAATAAACCTCAGGGAATGGTAGTCCATCCCGGTGCAGGGCATAAGGATGGAACGCTTGTCAATGCGCTCCTTGATCATTGTGACGGTAAACTGTCAGATATCAACGGTGTGCTGAGACCGGGAATCGTACACAGGATAGATAAGGATACATCCGGTCTTATGCTTGCCTGTAAGGATAATGAGACACACGTAAGACTTGCTTCGATGATCGCAGATCATGAAGTTATCCGCAAGTACAGGGCAATTGTATCAGGAGTGATCAAATCGGAACGCGGCACTATTGACGCTCCGATAGGGAGAGCATCCGGAGACAGGCGTAAGATGACAGTCAAGGGAGACGGTAAATACGCTGTAACGCATTATGAGGTAGTTAACAGATATACGGAGGCTACAGACCTTCTCCTGAAACTCGAGACGGGCAGGACGCACCAGATAAGAGTGCACATGAACTATATCGGACATCCTATCGTGGGAGACCCGGTATACGGCAGTAAAAAGCTCAACAGGTTCGGTCTTGAAGGACAGGCTCTTCACAGCACCTCCATCGAATTCGATCATCCTATTACCGGAGAACATATCTATTACGAGGCAGACGTTCCCGAATATTACAGGGAAGTGCTTTCCAGGCTTACACCCATGGATAATTGACCTTTTTCTTATTTAATAAGATAATGTAAGCGATGGAAAACATTATTAGCGACATCAGCGCAAAGGAACTTGCTACAGGTGATATCTTCAGACTTATATCTGAAGCCTTTGATGTTGCCTGTGATACTGACGGCAGGGATGTCATCGTAAAGGGCGATGTGGCTCTTAATGTTGTCAGGGCATCAGATGCACTGAAATCTTTGAGTGACCTTTTGTCTGACGGCAATCAGATCGACAGAAGAACAGTCGATTACATGATCTATCTTGCAGGACAGGGTAAGATAGAAGAATTCATGAGGTCTTCGGAAGAGGTCTTTTATACGACACCGACAGGCAGACAGATAAGGGCGAAGACGCTCGGTCAGCGTATATATCTTGATTCGATCAGACATCATGACCTAGTTATCTGCAGCGGCCCGGCAGGTTCCGGCAAGACTTTCCTCAGTGTGGCAATGGCTGTGAAGGCTTTTCGCAACAGGGAGGTATCAAGGATCATACTTACCAGGCCTGCACTTGAAGCAGGTGAACGGCTCGGTTTCCTTCCCGGTGATATTGAAGAGAAGGTAAACCCTTACATGAGACCGATCTACGATGCGCTGAATATCATGCTCGGTGAGGAACTTGCCCTCCGTTACTATGAGAAAGGGCTTATCGAGGTATCGCCGCTGGCATTTATGAGAGGCCGTAATCTGGATGACTGTTTTGTAATCCTGGATGAAGCTCAGAATACCACAACTGAACAGATGAAGATGTTCCTGACAAGGCTTGGCATCAACTGTAAGGCATGTGTTTGCGGAGATTTTACCCAGATCGATCTTCCCAGGGGCATTAAGGACGGTCTGCATGATGCAATTGATGTCGTGGATGGTGTTGAGGGTATAAAGATAGTGTCATTACATAATTATGATATCGTCAGGAACAGCCTCGTACAGAGGATCGTAGAGGCTTATGAGAACAGGGGATCTTTATGAACGTTAATTCTTTCGGAACGAAGATGCAGCAGATCGTAGTTATGGTGCTGGTTGTGCTCCTTGTAATACTTGTTGTGTTCTACGGTTATCTGCCGGATAACTATAATTACAGTGTGGGTTCTGTCTCACAAAGCGACATATATGCAACCAGGACTATCATAGACGTATATCAGACGGAGTATGAGGCTAAGGAAGCCGAGAACAAGGTTGCGGCAATATTCGTCAGGAGTGAGGAAGTATCCAATGCAAATGTCAAGAAGGTCTCGGCTTTCTTTGAGACGGTTGCCAAGACTCGTTCCCTTTTTGAAGATGATACCAGTGTCTTTGTTAACGAGACATCAGCTATCCAGTCACTTAACGCAAACCTTGCATCCAGGACGGGGCATAAGTTTGATGAAGGTGATCTCAGGGTATTTATCAGAATGACCAAGTCGGCATTCGGATATATCGAAGACAAGGCGATCTCCATGACCGAGGTCATGATGCTCAATAACGTCAATGCTGATGTGCTCGAGTCCGTCATTGTCGATCAGATAACCGGTTTTAAGGAGACAAACCCGTCTTATTCGCTTTATGCCGATACTCTGTCAAATATCCTCAAAGTTATCATCGAACCAAACTCCATTTTCGATGAGGACGCGACTGAGGATGCTGAGGATAACGCATACAGATCAGCCATGGATAAACCTGTCATGATCGAACGCGGTGCAAAGATAGTCGGGACCGGAGAGGTTATTACGGAGCACACATATCAGCTTCTGTATGATCTTGATCTGATCAATACGTCAGGTTTTGATATATTCATTCTTGCAAGAGTTGCAACTTATGTGCTGCTTATATTTATTGCTCTGGTGTTCTACATCGGTGTTAAGGAATTTGATTTCAGCATCGATCTGAGCGTGTTCTACATATTGGTTATCACGTTCTTTGTTCCATTAGTCGCTTCAATCTATCTGTCGAGCATATCGAATCTTCTTGCGATCGAACTGTTCTTCACGACTATATGTGCCATGTATATGGGAATATCAGCTTCGATAATATTCTCGCTTGCCAATTTTATGCTGATGTGGCCGATATATAATTTTGACATTCAGCTTCTGTTTGTACAGCTTGTGGCGATATTTGTCTGCAGCTGTATCGCAGGGAGACAGAAGAGAACATTCAACAGTGCGGCAGTTATAATATTCCCCACGCTGGCTTCTCTGGCGGCTACGGTTGCTTATGATTTCTTCAGTAATGCTTCTTCCAGTGAGTATGTGAACACGACAATGATGACCGGACTGTCTACTATCGGATCTCTTGTTATAGCGATCGGTCTTCTTCCTATATATGAACTCTTTGCCAAGAGAGTTACGCCCATCAGGCTTATTGAACTGTCTCAGCCTGGTCACCCGATACTCAAGCGTCTGTTTATCGAAGCTTCAGGTACATATCAGCATTCCATGATGGTTGCTAATCTGGCGGATTCCGCTGCTGAGGCGATCGGCGCAGATGCCATGTTCTGTAAGGTTGCAAGCTATTTTCACGATATCGGAAAACTTGAGAACCCTCAGTATTTCACCGAGAATCAGCATGACGGTATAAATCCTCACGATGAGCTGAGTATCATGGAAAGTGTACAGATCATTACGGCACATCCTGAGGATGGCATCAAGATCGCCCGCAAGCATAAGCTCCCCGAACCTATCATAAAGGTTATCGACGAGCATCACGGAACCACTTATCCCGGTTATTTCTACAGCAAAGCCTGCGAAGAAGCCAAGGCATCAGGTCTTGATATGCCTGATGTGAATAATTTCAGGTACAAGGGTCATATTCCTTCATCCAAAGAGTCTGCGATCATCATGCTTGCCGATACGGTAGAGGCAGCTGTCAGGTCTTCCGGCAAGACTGACCTTGACAGTTGTGAGGCTCTTATCAGAAGGCTTGTTAAGATGAAGATAGACCAGGATCAGCTGAAAGACTCCGGACTCTCTTTCGATGATATCGAGAAGATCGTCGAGTCATTCAAGAACTTCTATGCCGGCGCATTCCACGAAAGGATCAAATATCCCGAAAATGTTAATACAAATAACCAGTGAATCTGAAATATTAAAAGGCTTCTCTGAACTGATCGGGAAGCTTGCGGAAGCTGCTGATACTGATATAGTATCTGCTCCGTTTATGCCCCTTCTCGATAATTCATACTGCACACTGATGTCTGTATCGAAAGATGAGATCAGGGAGATCAATAAAGAACAGCGGGAGATCGATAAAGTAACTGATGTTCTTTCTTTCCCGATGCTCGAATGGCATGAAGGCCGCCTCAGATCTGACATCGCAAACTGTGATTACGAACTGGATAAGGATGGCAACAGAGTCTTTAATCTTGGAGATATCGTTCTTTGTTACGATGTTGCAATTGAACAGGCTGAACTCTATGGTCATTCAGTTGAACGCGAGGTGTTGTTCCTTATTGCACATTCGCTCCTGCATCTTCTCGGATATGATCATATGACACCGCCCGAAGAGCGTCTGATGAGAGATAAGCAGGCGCTGATTATGAAGAAGATAGGTCTTGAGGTGACAGATCCATCTGATGATGAACCTTCTGAAACCCCTGTTGACACTCCTGAGTATCCTGCAGGAACGCCTTGTGAGCATGTGGGATATGTGGCTCTTCTCGGAAGACCTAATGTAGGCAAATCAACTCTGATCAACTACCTGTCAGGCATGAAGGTTGCAATTGTATCACACAAGCCCCAGACCACAAGAACAAATATCAGATCCATCTACAATACAGAGGATTCCCAGATCATCTTTGTTGATACTCCGGGTGTTCATTCGCCTAAATCCAAAATGGCTGAAATAATGGTGGAGAGGTCTTATAATTCCGCAAAGAATGCTGATCTTGTACTCCTTATGGTCGATGCCAGATTTCCCAAGCCGGGTAAGGTTGAATCAGACCTTCTGGCAAAACTGTCCCAGTCGGGAAAGAAAGTTATCCTGGTCATTAACAAGGAGGACGAGATTAAGACTGAGGCAAGGCTTCCGATCATCGCAGCATATTCCGCTTTGGCTCAGTTTGAAGAGATCGTTCCAATCAGTGCAAAGACCGGGCATAATATTGAATTGCTGCTTGAAGTGATCAAAAAGAATCTGCATTCAGGTCCCAGATTGTTCGATTCCGGGTATATGACAGATCAGACAGAGCGCGAGATAGCCAAAGAGATGATCAGGGAACAGATACTCCACTATACAAATCAGGAGATCCCTCACGGTGTTGCAGTTGAGATCACAAAGTTTGAGGACCGTTATAAGGATGATTCATCCGATGAGTATGACCGTGAACTGGTTGTTATCGAGGCATCGATAATATGTGAACGTAAATCCCATAAAGGTATTATCATCGGCAAGGATGGTCAGATGCTCAAGAGGATCGGAACTGCAGCACGGCGTAATATTGAGAGGATGACAGGGTGTAAATGTTATCTGGATCTTTTTGTCAAATACAGAGAAGACTGGAAGAATGATGATATATTCCTCAAGCAGTTCGGCTTTACATCCGAGGATGAGGATTGATGGCAGGCGGAGCCGTAACATATAAGGGAATCATCCTTAAGAGCCGCGAATACAAGGACAAGGACAGGATCATCAGTTTCCTTACAGGTGATCACGGACTTGTCGATATCTGCGTAAAAGGAACGGGTAAGATCGGCAGCCACAACGCATTCGCTTCCGTTCCATACATGCTTTGTGAGATAGTTGCCGCCGAGTCCCACGGATTCATGTATATGCGGTCAGGCAGTATCATAGAGAGCAACAGTAAGATCCATTCTGATCTTGATGCTCTTATGTGCGGGGCGCATTTTGCTGATCTGCTTGTTGACATGTCTGGTCAGAGTGATAACAGCAGGGAAGCATATGAACTTGCCTGTTATACCTATTATCACCTTGCTAATAATACTGTGCGGTGGAAGCTCATTACAGCTGCTTTCAACTGGAGAGTGCTGTCGATCCTGGGCTTTACAGTGGAATATGCTGTGACGAATGATACAGGTTCGTCTGTAACAGATAATGATCTGTATTGTCTGTCTGCGAACGGGGGAGAGATCTATTCCGGGAAGCACAGCGGAGAACAGTATATGATGTTGTCCGGAGTGGCAGTCAAAGCGCTTAATTATATTGCTGCATGCGATATCAAGGAGCTTTATGGCATTACCGGATCAGAGAGCCTGTCTGATTCACTTTTTGAGTTTACTTTGAAATACCTATCATATCAGCTCGATAAGGACTACAAAGGGAGATTTATGATATGAGCACGCGGAGCAAGGTCATTACCGGCGTTATTGCCGGCTTTGTGCTGGTTCTCTTAGCCTGCGGTTATCTGTACTGGACAGGCGCCATCAGGATACCCCGTTCATTCAGTCTGGAGAAATATGATTATTCAGAACTGACAGAATACGAGCCTGAGACATTTGTGCCCGATCTTATCCTGGTCAATAATGAGCATCTGATCGGGCAGGATTATGATTCTGATATAGTTTTTTACAGGGACACTGATGTGCTTATGAACAGCCGTGTTGTTGATGCGTACGGTGAACTGTCAGATTATATCCGCGAGAACCTTAATGACAGGCTGTATGTATCGAGTACATACAGGTCATATGAGGATCAGGAGAGGGTTCTTGAAGAAGAGGGAGAAGAGATAGCTGCACAGCCCGGCTGCTCAGAGCATCAGACGGGGCTTGCAATCGACTGTTATGTCATGTATCACGCCGGAATGGGTTTTATCGATTCCGAAGCCGGCAAGTACGTTAATTCACATTGTTCTGAGTACGGCTTTATCATAAGATATCCTCAAGGCCGCAAGGACATAACCGGATTTGATTATGAACCCTGGCATATAAGATATGTCGGTCATCCCCACGCAGAGATAATCACTTCTTATGACATTACACTGGAGGAGTATCTCGGATATATCAAGACGGGTGAATGGTACCGTTTTGAGAACTATGTGATCGGATGCTGCAGCGAGGACGACATCAAGGTTCCTGAGGAGTTTGCAGGTCACGGGTTAACCTGTTCCAGAGATAACCTTGGGAGGGTTATTATCTGGGGCTCCGTTTAAACGTGTATACAATAATTTTATATTTATTAACATTTGCAGACTTACCCGATGATAAAATAATAGTATATGCGTGCTTATAAGATGGGAGGTCCGTTATGAATACCGTTTCTTCTAATCGTAAACATATACTTGTATCACTTATCTCTGTTTTTCTTGTACTGTTGCTGTTTGCAAATTCTGCAGCTGCGGCTACAAGTACATATCAGCTGACTGTCACCTATGACCAGTCATCGGCACGCGCGATGCTGCCTTTACTGAACGACTGGCGTACAGGTGCCAATTGGTACTGGAATAAGAACAACACCAGCAAGACGACTTTCGCCAAGGATCAGTTGTGCTCCTTGCAGTGGGATTATGAACTTGAAGAGATCGCCAAGATCAGGGCGGCTGAGATAGCCGTAATGTTTGGGCACGGAAGGCCCAATGGGCAGGACTCCCTTACGGCTGTTTCCTCTAATGGTGTTACAGCTGCCGGCGAGAATATCTCTATGGGCGCCGGAAAGGATGAGAATGGAGTGTACTACCAGAGTACTCCTGAACTTGCTCTTAATGATTTTGCAGAAGATGACTATAAGTATGAAGGTCAGGGTCACCGCCGTAATATGCTGAATGCCAATTACAAAGCGGTCGGTATTGCTCATATAATTGTTGACGGGACACATTACTGGGTTCAGGAATTCGGATTCAAGAAGTCTTCTAACAGTGTTGATCCGGGTGAAGATAACAGCACGGGAAGTGTTCAGGTTGAGTTTGATATTAATCTCATGGAGATCATGGCTTTCGTGAAGGGAAGACGTGAATACGGACAGTACTATCAGGCAAAATGCGGTGCTGTTAATGAATGCCCTTCCGTTATTACATATTTTGGTCCCAAGGGCTCGATGCAGGAGAACATCGTAACCTGGACTCATACCAATGGTGATCAATATGAGGAAGTGGTGGGATTCTTCCTTGGAAATCCTTTGATGGATCAGTATAGTGTGTCCTGGGAGTCCTCTGATGAATCCGTCGCGAAAATAGTCGACGGCAGTAAATATCAGGCTATTGCTCCCGGTGACTGTACTCTCACAGCTACGGTTACTTATAAAGACATGACCTGCAAGTGCGATATGCGGCTTGAAGTTGTCAAGGTAAATGTTAATGGTGACACAAATCTTTCCTGTACAGTTGATCCGTGCACATATACAGGATCAGCACTTACACCTGATATAACTGTTAAATACACTGATACTGTGCTTAGGCCCGGTATTGACTATTCTGTGGTTTACTCGAACAACATCGATGCCGGCAACGGATCTGCAGCGATTACATTTAAGGGTAACTACAGCGGTTCAAAGACTGTGACATTCCCCATAAACCGCAGGGATCTGACTGATAATGAGATTACCGTAGAGGGTCTGTCTGATCAGATCTATTCTGGCAATGCGATCAGACCGCCGTTCGCTGTCAAGTTTAATGGTACGGAACTGGTATCCGGAACAGATTACACTGCAAGTTTCTCCAGTAATACAGATATAGGAACAGCAAAGCTTGTTCTTCAGGGCAAGGGTAATTTTACCGGATACAGGTATGAATATTTCGAGATATATGATCCCTCTGCTCCAACATCGTCAGCCGCTGAGACATCAGCACCGGCTGCTGAGACGTCTGCTCCCGCAGGCGGGACATCAGCACCCGCAGGCGAGACATCAGCACCCGCAGGCGAGACATCAGTACCCGCAGGCGAGACATCTGCACCGGCAGGCGAGACCTCAGCACCCGCAGGCGAGACATCGGCACCCGCAGGCGAGACTTCAGCACCGGCAGGTGAGACATCGGCACCTGCAGGCGAGACCTCAGCACCTGCAGGCGAGACATCAGCACCTGCAGGCGAGACATCTGCACCGGCAGGTGAGACATCTGC
Organism: Ruminococcaceae bacterium YRB3002; assembly: GCA_900099715.1. Taxonomy (GTDB): domain Bacteria; phylum Bacillota; class Clostridia; order Saccharofermentanales; family Saccharofermentanaceae; genus Saccharofermentans. The sequence continues at coordinate 279,485 of FMTG01000002.1, forward strand.
ACCTGCAGGTGAGACATCTGCACCGGCAGGTGAGACATCTGCGCCGGCAGGTGAGACATCTGCACCTGCAAGCGAGACGACAGCACCGCCGGCCGTTCATTCCCTCAGCATAGACCGGATAGATGAACAGACTTATAACGGCGAAGAGATCAGACCTGCTGTTGTAGTAAGAAATGAGAATAACAGTGTGATTGATGAGGTGGACTACAACGTTGTATATTCTAACAACATCAATGCAGGCACCGCATCTGTATTTGTTACCGGTAATGGCATATATAGCAGCGTAGATCCCGTAACTGCAACATTTACCATTCATGGCAGATCTGTCACGGACTGTACGGTTAGTAATATAACCCAGAAGTTCACATATGATGGTGCTGCCAAGACACCTGCTGTTACTGTATCGGATGGCGGTAAGGTTCTTACGGCAGAGACTGATTACAGGTTGTCATACAGTGATAACTGTAATGCCGGAACAGCAACGGTCACAGTATCAGGAACCGGTAACTACTCAGGATCCGTTACAAGGAATTTCACTATCAGTAAACGTTCGGTAAATATGGAGATTACCCCGATTAATAATATTGTCTATAAGGGTTCTCCGGTAAAACCTGTTGTTACTGTCATGGTCGATGGCAATAAGCTGGAATTGGGCAAGGATTATACAGTTATTTATTCCAATAACAACAAAGTCGGGCAGGCACTGGTCACTGTTACGGCCTGCGGCAATTACACAGGTACAGCGACTGCAAATTTCAACCTTGTAAAGGGTGCCTGCAGCTGGAAGAAGATCGGCAGTGACTGGTACTACATGGATACATATGGCAACAAGACGTATGGACCTGAGTGGATAAGCGGTAAGCTTTACTTTTTTAACAACAATACCGGTGCAATGATGACTGCCGGCTGGAAGATGATCAACGGAGAGTATCATTACTTCTATTCGGGCGGCAACTCCGCTGTCGGCTGGGTCAAGATAAGTAAAAAATGGTACTATTTCGATAAGTCGGACGGACACATGTATGAAGGCCTGTATAAGATCGATGGCAAGTGGTATTTCTTCAATAATGTAAACCACAGCGGTCAGATGATGACCGGCTGGAAGCTTGTTAACGGGGTTTATTATTACTTCACATCAAACGGAGCTAAGACCGGATGGCAGAAGATAAGCAAGAAGTGGTATTACTTCGACACAAGCACGGCGAAGATGACGACCGGATTCAGATCTATCGGCGGCACCACGTATTATTTCGCAAGCGGCGGCAATATGGTGACCGGATGGAAGCTGATAAACGGAAAGTATTACTATTTCAGCGGAAGCGGAGCTATGTACACGAATAAGTGGGTCAAGAGCAGCGGCAAGTGGTATTATCTTGATTCTTCGGGTGTAATGGTTACTTCGGATAAGACTATCAGCGGCAAGCTTTATCACTTTACATCGTCGGGAGTCTGCACTAATCCTTAATAACAATGACCGCCTCAGTGATGGGGCGGTTATTTTTAACCTGTTCAGATGTTCCAATGTTCAGGAAATAGCATAGTATATTCAGGCTTTGACAGTCTTTCATCAATAAGAAGAGCAAAACCTGTATCTTCTTCTGTTCTGATAACTCTCCCAACGGCCTGAAGCACTTTCTCCCAGCCGGGGAATCTGTATGCGAAAGCGTATCCGTCTCCGAACTGTTCTCCATAATAGGACGACAGGATCTCGCGTTCAGGTGTCAGTTTGGGAATTCCGACACCTACGCATATGATGCCTGACAGCCGGTCGCCCACAAGATCAACGCCTTCGCCGAAATGCCCTCCCAGCACAGCAAATCCGACCTGTAACCCGCTTGATACACTGTCAAATGCACCGAGATACGCTTCCTTCTCCTGTACGGTCATCTGTGGTGTCTGGCATATTATCTTTCGGGTAATGCCATCGTGAGAAGTGTATTTCTTAAATTCTTCCTCCAGCAGGGGCAGGATCATGTTCATGTATTCAAAGGAAGGGAAGAATACCATGTAATTTCCCGTTCTGTCTGTCAGCTCCTCGCTTATCCTTGCAACGAGATCCGGGGCTGTCAGCCGCCTGTTCTTATATGCGGTTGATATTGAAGAATCGATCATGATGTCGAGATTCTCCGGCGGAAACGGGGAGGGAAGTGCAAGAGATCTTGTATAGTCTGCATCTGCTCCAACCAGTATATTGCGGTAATACTCATAAGGTGACAGCGTGGCGGAGAAGAAAACCACTCCCAGGTGATCACGAATGATCTTGTTCAGCTTTGAAGACGCGTCAAGACAATTGAGCTTTATGAAGATCCCTTCATCGTCCCGCCCTGTGCATGTGATGTATGAATCGTCATAATACTGTTCCAGACATGTGACAAAGAAACGGGTGTCGAAGAAGAATGTCATGGCTGTATCGCGGAGATCACCCTGGGGAAGATTATCCAGTTCCGGCTGCAGTTTTGACAGAGTGTACCATAATATAGGGTAGAGCTGTCTTGGAACCTGACGCATTCCCTCCCAATCTGTGGTTCGGAGAACTTTATTCTCATCGGCCCCTTCAAGTATCTTGAAGGCTGACTGCTGAGAAGCCATACACTGGCCAATGATCCTGAAGTAATCCTTGATCTTCGCGAGATTTGCTTCTATATGCTGATTTTTACCTGAGAACTGCCGGAGCATGTCATCAACTGTATTCTCGTGAAGGGTGGCACTGTACATCTCACGCGCTCTGTCATTCAAGTTATGTGCCTCGTCAGCCAATACAACTGATGTATCACAGTTGTCCTCATCAATCAGCGTGACCAGCGGCGAGAAGGCATGATTGTAATCTCCGATGACAACGGTACAGTAGTTCATAGCCTCAAGCATGAGCTCGTGAGGACAGATGGCATACCTGTCGGCTATCTCACGGACTTCCTTTGATGTAATGTCATCGATCATCAGCAGTTCAGAAAGTGCATCATTTAATTTGGTATAGTAGTCCTTGCACAGCGGACAGAATTTCTTATCACATGTCATCATCAGAGGACACAGGGATTCCTTGGGCTCGAGCAGACACGAACGTATCTTGAGACCGGAATCGCGCATGTCGTTAAGAGCCTTGTGCGCCACTTCTCTGGTAGCGGTCTTCGCTGTCAGATAGAAGATCTTGTAATACTTATGTTTAAGGAGACCTTTGACAGCGGGGTACAGCGTGGAGATCGTCTTGCCTGTCCCTGTCGGTGCCTCAACAAAAAGAGCTTCTTTGCATGACAGGCTCATAAGTACGCTCTTCATGAACAGTGCCTGCCCCTTGCGCATCTCGGGATAGGGGAACTTAAAGCCTGAAGCGGAAGAGAACAGGAGGTCGCTGTAGTCAGCCAGCTGTCTGGCAAATCCGGCATACTTCAAGCATATCTGATCAAAAAACACTGTAGCTTCCTCATAGGACATCCCGAAAGTCTTCTCATATGGCTGAAGAGTGGTTATCGAGACATAGCGAAGCGTCAGTTTGACGTCAAAGACATCCGGATTGCTGAACATGTACATTGCTCCGTAGAGTTTAAGCTGCGTAACATGCCAGCTCTGTTCCAGCTGCTCATAACGGTCTTTAGTATTATTGAATGATTTGATCTCTATGATGTGCGGAATATCATTTGATGGAGTGTACAGACAGTCCATACGGCCATGTACATGAAGAGTAATGTCGCTGTCAACGAAATCGTTCTCGACAGTGTACTCAGTATCAATATCGTCCCCGTACTCATGGCGCAAATCGGAAAATATCTTTTTGTGGAGCTTCGTTCCTTCGATACCTGATACATTATTGTATCCCGAACCTGCCAGGTCACCTGATCTGGAGGTATATCTCGCCAATCCGGTCACAGATACTGACAGATCTCTCATATCAGCGTTCTTTGTTCAGCTTGGTCAGCTGTTCTTTCTTCGTAAGGAGAGGAATCATTATGACAAAGCAGGCGCCTTTATTCGTGCCGTCGTCATTCTTCATGTTGAATCCCTTAATCGTACCTTTGTGCTCCTCTGCGATCGATTTCGCGAGGGCAAGTCCGATACCGTGCTTTCCTGCTGTGCCCGTGGCAAATCTGTCGAACAGTTTCTCTTCAACGTCTGAAGAAATACCGGGACCGTCATCGTAGATCGTAAATTCTATGTTCCTTCCGGACTCATCCTTGCGGCATATGAAGTTAACAGTATGTTCGCAGTATCTGAGACAGTTGGAGAAGATGTTCTCCAGCATCCTGAATATATCAGACTCATTGGCATAGATATACAGGTCTTCCTTGGTTATATCATTTACAAGTTCTTTGTCGTCGTGGATAAAATGACCGCGAACCTTGTCAATGGCGTTCTCGGCAAGCTCCGCACAGTTGATGACCTGCTTCTTTACGGTATAATCGCCGCTTTTGGCCATATCCATCTTTGAGATGGTGAGGAGGTTGGACACCATATTCGTGAGTCTTTCGGTCTCGTCTATGATGACGTCAACAGCCTTGTCTTTCTCCTCATTCTCGAAAACCCCGTACTTTATACCCTCAGCATAACCCTGAATAGACATGAGAGGCGTGCGCAGTTCGTGAGATGCGTTCTGGAAAAAGGTCTTCTGCTCAAGATCGTTCTTCTCCAGTTTCCTTGCCATGATGTTCATCTGAATAGAAAGGTCGGTAAGCTCACGGCTGGCTGTCCGTTCTGTATTTATAGGTCTGTAATCTCCACGCCCGATCCTCTTTGAGAATTCGGAAAGGTGTTTTGTTGACAGGTACAGAGGAACTGAATTGAACAGGCTCAGGACCCCAGCGACAATGGTTATGATAAGAACTACCTGGATAAGGGCATATACCAGTGATTCTGTGAGGGAGTAATAAGGTCTTGAATTAACGAACAGAACGATGTAGTAGTTGCTCAGGTGCTGATACACATTTTCTTCGGGACTGAATTTGATATCGAGTATCTTATAGTATATGAGTGATCCGTCGATATTGATCGTCTTTGTCTCAGAGGAAACATTAATGCCGTTCTGTTCCGTTATTTTTGCGATAATACTGTTGGTGTTATTGTATGATGCGATCGAGTACGAAGATGTCGGCCATAACAGATTGAATGTCGAGCCTTGGGGATCTCTTGTGTAGATCAGTGCGATATTGGCCTCGTTGGAGATATCGGCTGAAGATACTATAGCGTTGAGAAGGGAGTTGCCGACATCACTGTCGGTGATCGAGTTGATATCCAGATCAGATGCGCTGAAAGTCTGTGCGAGGCTGTTACATGACATCCTCGCAGTTTCTATACGCTTGTTACATTCCTGCGCGATAAATGTCTCGAGAATACCGCTCGTAATGAACATCATCGTAAGTGCCATCAGGAGGATAACGATGATAAATGTGGTATAAAGATGTATAGCTATCGGAAGCTTGAAGTTGCGTTTATGAGATGCATTGCTTCGCCCGGATCCTGCCATATATTATTCCTGATCATCGGAATCCCGGTCACCGGAATCGTTCTCAACGAGCTTGAACCCATAACCCCATACTGTTGTAACTGAAGCTGAAGAGTCTTTGATCTTCTTGCGCAGTCTCTTTACGGTATCGTCAGCTACTCTGGTCTCGACCTCGGTCGAATAACCCCAGATCTTGTCAAGGAGCTCCACTCTCGGTATGGCTCTGTCTTTGTTGGATATCATATAAGTAAGGAGAGCATACTCGTTGGGTGTTAAGGGAAGCACCTTGCCATCGATCGTACACTCTTTTGTCTTCTTGTTGATAACTATATCTGCAAAGACGAGAATATTGTCATTCTGGACAACCTCGGAAGAACCATTCATAAGGTCTTCATGTCTCTTGAGTGTTGACTTAACTTTGGTAACCAGTTTGATGGGGGAGAAAGGTTTTGTAAAATAATCATCACTTCCGAGGTCGAGCCCCTGGATATAATCGGCGTCACTGTCCTTGGCGGTGAGCATGATGATCGGTATGTTGCTCTCACGTCTGATCTCTTTGAGAATAAAGAACCCGTCATGGCCGGGCATCATGACATCAAGTATTATAAGATCACAGGGGGTGTCCTGAAATCTCTCCAGCAGTGCATCCCCTGTGGGGAACGCTATAACGTTGAATCCTTCGCGTTCCAGAAATGATTTAAGCAGATTGCGGATCTTCTCCTCATCATCTGCAATATATATCATTTTGCTCATGATATGATGATCTCCTGTTATAAGTCAAAAGTAATATTATTTTATCTTAACGTTACATTTACTGAATACCCCAATTGGTGTAATTGTGAGGAAATGATATAATTAACTGAAAATCAAGTGGAGGTTAATTATGTCAACAGTTTTAGTTACGGGTGGTAATGGTTATATCGGATCACACACTGTTATATCACTGTTCGAGAACGGCTATGATGTTGTCATTGCCGATAATCTCGCCAACAGCAAGATGGAGGTTCAGAACAGACTTGAGAAGATCTGCGGCAGAAGATTCAAGTTCTACAATGTTGATTGCTGTGATGAACAGGCTCTGTCCAAGGTGTTCGAGGAGAATAAGATCGACAGCGTTATTCATTTCGCCGGCCTGAAGGCTGTCGGTGAATCTGTTCAGATACCGCTTGATTATTATTCCAATAATATCGACAGCATGATCACTGTATGCAGGCTGATGAAGAAGTATGGTGTGCATGAGCTTGTTTTCAGTTCGTCGGCAACCGTCTACGGCATGAGCGAGGATGTTCCGTTTACTGAGGAAAGCCCTCTCGGGATCTGCACCAATCCGTACGGCTGGACAAAGTGGATGATCGAACAGATCTTGAGAGACTGGTCAAAGGCAGAACCTGATATGAAGATCTGTCTTCTGAGATACTTCAATCCCGTGGGTGCTCATGAGAGCGGTCTTATCGGTGAAGACCCCAGAGGAATTCCCAATAATCTGTTCCCGTATATCTCCAAGGTAGCAGGCGGTACACTCGAGAAGCTGACAATCTTCGGTGATGATTACGATACACCCGACGGAACGTGCCTCAGGGACTATATCCATGTAGTAGATCTTGCTGACGGACACGTTAAGGCTATCCAGTATCTTGAGAGCCACGATCCCGGCGTATCCCTGTTCAATCTCGGTACCGGCAAAGGAACATCCGTTAAGGAGGCCGTTGCTGCTTTCGAGAAGGCATGCGGACATCCCATCGCACATGTATTTGGTCCCAGGCGTCCCGGTGACATCGCAGTATGTTACGCATCTACTGAGAAGGCAGAGCGCGAGCTGGGATTCAAGGCAAAGTACACCATCGAGGATATGTGCTCTTCCTGCTGGAAGTGGCAGACGATGAATCCTGAAGGCCTTCAGGATGACTGAACGTGGAGGTTCCCATGCATAGATGTAAGATAGTAGCTTTGGCTCTTGCTGTTGTTATGGGATTCTCTTCTCTCTGCTATGCGGATGAGGAGCAGATACCAGAGGGAGCAGAGGAGATAAGTGCTGAAGAATATGCCTACATAGAAGGCGAACTCGAGAACGGCAGGACATGTGAAGAGATAGCTTCTGACCTTATATATGGTGCAGCTGCATCGATATCCAATTACACCAGTGTTACCTGGTTCAAGCAGAGCGGCAAATGGTACTGCAAGGACAGCGCAGGCAAGCTCATCAAGGGCTTTGCCAGGATCAGCGGCACAGTCTACTACATGAATTCCAGCGGAGCTATGCTCACAGGTTGGCAGCAGATCAGCGGCACATGGTATTACTTCGCATCCTCAGGAGCCATGAAGACAGGCTGGCAGAAGATCAGTAAGAAGTGGTACTACTTCAACAGCAATGGTGAGATGCTCACAGGGCTTCAGAGTATTGGCGGATCTTACTATATCTTCAACAGCAGCGGTGCCATGGCAACGGGCTGGAAGCAGTACGAGAACAAATGGTATTACCTTAATTCATCCGGTGCAGCCAAGACAAGCACATGGTATAAGAGCGGCAGTACCTGGTACTACTTCGGAAGCGATGGAGTAATGGCAACAGGCAGTGTATCTATTGGCGGCAAGTACTATCTGTTCAACGGAAGCGGAGCAATGCTCACAGGCTGGCAGAAGTATAACGGCGAATGGTATTATCTGGCATCCAGCGGTGCAGCTTATACAGGCTGGATCGTATACCGCGGTCAGGATTACTTCCTTGATGCAAAGGGCATGATGCTCCACGATACTGAGGTTGGCGGCAAGATCCTTGACAGCGACGGTCATATCGTTCCTGAACCTCAGCCTGCTGATACGGGTAAGTTCAAGGAAGATGTTGAGGACGAGCTGGTCGGACTCATCAACAACCTGAGAAAGACCGCAGCGGTCAATAGCCAGAAAACATACTATGTTCCTATCCAGATGAGTTCTTCTGTTAGAAATCAGGCACGTACAAGAGCAAAGGAAATAGTAAGTAGTTTTAGTCATTCTTCTGCAAGTGGCATAAGTCTTGGCAACGAATGCATATACAAGGGGGGCTCTGATGCGGCAGCCAACAATATATTTGCTGCTTGGAAGAACTCTAGCTCCCATAATTCTAGTATGAGAGGCGGTGCTACAGCGAAAAATGTATCTGTTATGTACTGTGGAATTGGTGTATGGAATGTGAATGGTAGTACATACGCTGTATTTGGAACAAGTGGGAGAGAAAGCGGCTCAGGACTTCCTTCTGGTTACATACCTCCGGAAGAGGGAACACCTTCTGCTGCGACCCAGGCCTATGATGCCGGTGAGTACTCCATCAATAACACCCACCGCGGTGAGGGTACCTATTATGACAGGACATCCACCGGTGCGGCCAATCTTGATGATTACGAGAGTGTTTATTTCACAGCGGCTATGAACACATATGACTATATGAATAATCTGGCCGGTGCTTACATCGAGATAACGGACAAGGATGGTGACAAGATCAACGTTCTCATTACAGACAGGCTTCCCGAGGGGGCCAAAGGGGACATTGACCTTACGCGAAAGAGTTTTAAGCAGATCGAGAATCTGGTAACAGGCAGGATGAACATAACCTGGAAGATAATCCCTCTCCCTACGAATGATCCCGTAAGCTTTGTCTGGAAGCCTACGAGCTCACAGTACTGGGCCGAGGTTCAGGTCAGGAACCACAGATACCCTGTAAAATCCCTGGAATACCTTAATTCATCCGGTCAGTATGTTGCCCTCACAAGGCAGGAGTACAACTACTTTACCGCGCCCTCAGGAATGGGGAAGGGACCTTTTACATTCAGGATCACAGATATATATGGACATCAGATAATTGAGACTAATATAGCTATGAATTCGACGGGGACGCCTGTTCAGGGTTCTCAGAACTTCCCGTATTGATCTTGAAGGTAACACTATGATCAAGACCGCAGCTTTAGCACTTTCATTGATCATCGGACTGTCATCTTTTTGTTTTCCTTCGGAAGATATGCTTGAGACGACATCTTATGAAGGCGCAGTAAAGATAACACAGGAAGAGTATGAATACATATCTAATGAACTTCAGAACGGTATGTCTGACTGCGATATCGCGCTTGAATTGACGTATAATGCACCGGCTAATGTTGTCTCTTATTCTGGTGTTAAATGGATAAAGAGCAGTGGGAAATGGTACTGTAAAACTTCTGATGGAAAAAATATTACAGGCTTTGCAAGGATCAATGGAGTTGTTTACTACATGGATTCCATTGGGGTTATGAAGACCGGGTGGCAGTATATCAATAGTGAATGGTATTTTTTTGCATCTTCAGGTGGAATGAAGACAGGATGGCAGAAGATCAGTAAGAAATGGTATTATTTCGATGAATTCGGAATAATGCAGACCGGTAAGATCGTAATCGTTTCCGCCATATACATTTTGAACACTGGCGGTGATATGGCCACAGGTTGGAAGAAATATGACAATCAGTGGTATTACCTGACCGGTTCCGGTGCTGCAAAGACAAGTACATGGTGGCGTTCAAATAAGACCTGGTACTACTTTGATGATAATGGCGTTATGCTCACAGGTCTGAATCAGATCGATGGTGCATATTACCTCTTCGGAAGCAGCGGAGCAATGCTGAAGGGCTGGCAGAAGTACGATGGTGAATGGTATTTCTTTACATCTGACGGTTCTGCTGTTGAAGGATGGCTCTTATATAATGGTAGCAATTATTATATCGATGAGACCGGAATGATGCTTCATGACACAGAAGTTGATGGCTTGCAAATAGGTCCGGACGGATTGATAATACAGACCATGCCGGAACCCAAATTCAACAAAGATGTTGAGGACGGCATGATAGAACTGATAAATAATCTCAGAAAGGCTGCTGCCGTTGAAAGCCAGAGAGAATACTATGTACCTGTCTATATGTCCGAATCACTTAGAAACGATGCTCATACAAGATGCAAGGAAATAGTCAATGACTTCTCACATCGTTCAGCAGCCGGAGTTGGTCGTGGTGATGAATGTTGCTATAAGGGTGACGGAAATAGTAATGCGTCAGCGATCTTCAATACTTGGAAAAACTCCAGTGCTCATAAAGCTAATCTTTGCGGTGGTTGTACTGCAAGAAATAAATCCGCAAAACCTTGTGGAATTGGCGTTTACTACTACAATGGTCAGACTTATGCAGTATATCACGCAACAACAAGTGATAGTGGTACAGGTTCTCCTTCCGGTTACACACCGCCCACCTAAGAGCTGCTGACAATTACTCATAGATTCATCAATTTAGGCAATTTTGAGTCAAAGTCAAATTCAATTTGACTATTATTGACTTTGAGTTATACTTATCTCCGTAAGTTAGCACTTAGCACCTTAGAGTGCTAATGCGAAAAATCAATTATATTGGAGGTTTTGTATTATGACCATTAAACCTTTAAGCGATAAGGTAGTTGTAAAGAAGATGGAAGCCCAGGAGACTACGAAGAGCGGTATCATTCTCTCGGCTGGAGCACAGCAGAAGCCTTCCTATGCAGAGGTTATCGCAGTCGGACCTGGCGGAGTCGTTGACGGCAATGAAGTAAAGATGCTTGTGGAAGTGGGACAGAAGGTTATCATCCGTGATTATGCAGGAACAACTGTGAAGATCGAGGATGAGGAATATATTATCGTTCGTCAGGACGACATTGTTGCTATTGTTGAAGACTAATATTTGGAGGTGATTATAAATGGCAAAGGATATTAAGTACGCTGAGGATGCCAGAAAATCTCTGGAGACAGGCGTTAATAAGGTTGCAGATACTGTTAAGGTAACACTTGGCCCTAAGGGCAGGAACGTTGTTCTTGATAAGAAGTACGGCGCTCCGCTGATCACAAATGATGGTGTAACTATTGCTAAGGAGATCGAGCTCGAGGACAGATTCGAGAATGCAGGCGCCCAGCTCGTTAAGGAAGTTGCTTCCAAGACAAACGATGTGGCAGGTGACGGTACCACAACAGCTACGCTCCTTGCTCAGGCAATTATCCGTGAGGGTATGAAGAATGTCGCTGCAGGCGCTAACCCCATCATTCTCCGTAAGGGTATCTCAATGGCAGTTGACACAGCTGTTGACTCCATCCTTGCAAAGGCAAAGAAGGTTGACGGATCCAAGGATATTGCAAGAGTAGCTGCCATCTCCGCAGGTGACGACTATGTAGGCGAGCTTATTTCAGAAGCTATGGAGAAGGTCACAACAGACGGTGTTATCACTGTTGAAGAGAGCAAGTCAATGAATACCGAGCTCGAAGTAGTTGAAGGTATGCAGTTCGACAGAGGTTACATCTCTCCTTACATGTCAACCGATATGGATAAGATGGAAGCAGTCCTGTCTGATCCTTATATTCTCATTACTGACAAGAAGATCTCCAATATCCAGGATATCCTTCCTGTTCTCGAGCCCATCGCTCAGTCCGGAAAGTCTCTTGTGATCATTGCTGAGGATATCGAAGGTGATGCTCTTGCAACACTTATCGTTAATAAGCTCCGTGGCACATTCACATGTGTAGGCGTTAAGGCTCCCGGCTTCGGCGACAGGAGAAAGGCAATGCTCGAGGATATTGCCATTCTTACAGGTGGTGAGGTAATCACTTCCGATCTCGGCAGAGAACTGAAGGATACGACTATTGATCAGCTTGGTCATGCACGTCAGGTCAAGATCACAAAGGAGAATACGATCATCGCAGACGGCAAGGGCGAGGCTGCTGACATCAGTGCAAGATGCAACCAGATCAGGGCTCAGATCGAGGAGACCAAGTCCGATTATGACAAGGAGAAACTCCTTGAGAGGCTTGCAAAGCTCTCTGGCGGTGTTGCTGTTATCAAGGTCGGTGCTGCCACAGAGACTGAGATGAAGGAGAAGAAGCTGAGGATCGAGGATGCTCTTGCCGCTACAAAGGCTGCTGTTGAAGAGGGTATCGTTCCCGGCGGCGGAACCGCTTTCATCAATGTTATCCCTGATGTCAAGGCTCTTCTTGATACGACAGACGGCGATGTGAAGACTGGTGTATCTATTATCGTAAGAGCTCTTGAGGAACCCCTCAGACAGATCGCTTCCAATGCAGGTCTTGACGGAAGCGTCATCGTGGAGAAGATCAAGAATGAGAAGCCCGGTATTGGCTTCGACGCTCTTAACGATGAGTATGTCGATATGTTCGAGGCAGGCATCGTTGACCCTGCGAAAGTCACAAGGTCAGCACTTCAGAATGCCGCATCCGTATCTGCTACGCTCCTCACAACAGAGGCTGTTGTTACGGATATCCCCGAGCCTACGCCTCCGGCACCGGCAATGCCTAACCCCGGTTATTAATAAACTGTGAAATTTGGTAAGATCAACAGACATAGCCTAATATGTTTGTTGATTTTATCTTTTCATAATGTATAATTTCTGTGAGTAATTTTTAAATTTCTTAGAAAGAGGTATTTTCAATGGCAAAAGTAGATTTGACAAAGTACGGTATTACCGGTACTACTGAGATCGTTTACAACCCTTCTTACGAGCTTCTGTTCGAGGAAGAGACTAAGGCTGGTCTTACTGGTTACGAGGTAGGTCAGGTAACAGAGCTCGATACTGTTAACGTTATGACCGGTATCTTCACAGGCCGTTCTCCTAAAGACAAGTACATCGTTATGGATGCAAACTCCAAGGACACTGTATGGTGGACAACAGACGAGTACAAGAACGACAACCATCCTATGTCTGAAGAGACATGGGCTGTAGTTAAGGATATTGCCCAGAAGGAGCTCTCCAATAAGAGACTCTTCGTTGTAGATGCTTTCTGCGGTGCAAACAAGGATACAAGAATGGCTATCCGTTTCATCGTTGAGGTTGCTTGGCAGGCTCACTTCGTAAAGAACATGTTCATCGTTCCTTCTGATGAGGAACTCGCTAATTTCGAGCCTGACTTCGTTATCTACAATGCTTCAAAGGCTAAGGTTGACAACTACGCTGAGCTCGGTCTTAACTCAGAGACATGCGTTGCTTTCAATATCACAAGCCGTGAGCAGGTTATCATCAACACATGGTACGGCGGAGAGATGAAGAAGGGTATGTTCTCAATGATGAACTACTATCTGCCTCTCAAGGGCATCGCTTCCATGCACTGCTCTGCCAACACAGATATGGAAGGTAAGCACACAGCAATCTTCTTCGGTCTTTCCGGTACAGGTAAGACAACACTTTCAACAGATCCTAAGAGACTCCTCATCGGAGATGACGAGCACGGCTGGGATGACAACGGCGTATTCAACTTCGAGGGCGGCTGCTATGCTAAGGTTATCAACCTCTCCAAGGAGAACGAGCCTGACATCTACAACGCTATCAAGAGAAATGCTCTCCTTGAGAACGTAACTGTTGCTGATGACGGCAAGATCGACTTCGCTGACAAGAAGGTAACAGAGAATACACGTGTTTCATATCCTATCGATCACATCGAGAAGATCGCTAAGAATGTAAACGTTGTTTCTGCTGGTCCTGCAGCTGAGAACGTAATCTTCCTTTCTGCAGACGCTTTTGGCGTTTTGCCTCCTGTATCCATCCTCACACCTGAGCAGACAAAGTACTACTTCCTCTCAGGCTTCACAGCTAAGCTTGCCGGTACAGAGCGTGGAATCACAGAGCCTACTCCTACATTCTCCGCTTGCTTCGGTCAGGCATTCCTCGAGCTTCATCCTACAAAGTATGCTGAGGAGCTCGTAAAGAAGATGGAGAAGAGCGGCGCTAAGGCTTACCTCGTTAACACAGGCTGGAACGGTACAGGCAAGAGAATCTCTATCCCTGATACACGTGGAATCATCGACGCTATCCTGAGCGGTGACATCCTTAAGGCTCCTACAAAGCAGATTCCTTTCTTCAACTTTGAGGTTCCTACAGAGCTTCCCGGTGTTAACTCCGGTATTCTTGATCCCCGCGATACATATGCTGATGCTTCCGAGTGGGAAGAGAAGGCTAAGGATCTTGCAGCAAGATTCCAGAAGAACTTCAAGAAGTATGAGACAAATGAGGCAGGTAAGGCACTTGTTTCAGCAGGTCCTCAGATCTGATCTTTAAATCATGATTGACGGGAAGCCGGCTCTTCTGAGTCGGCTTCTTTGTCAATATTGGAGGTATAGATTGTTACAGGATTCATTTATAGAAGTCCACTATAAGCGCGATAACGGAACCTTCGGCATTATGTTCAAGATCTTTGTCATAGTTGCCCTTGTTATCTTTGCCATCATCTTTAATGGCGTGCCCATCCTTCTGGGGTACAATATCATCTATTTTACCGGTCTCATCACATTTGGCCTCAGTTATCTTGTGTACAGGATCATTAAGCGGCTCGACCTGGAGTATGAGATCGAGATATCTAACGACGTCTTTGATGTTGCCAGGATTGTTGCTTCAAGGAAGAGGGAAGAGCTGGCGTCTTTCTCGATAAAGGATTGTGAATATATCGGTCCTACAACATCCGACAGGTTCTCTGACGATTCTGAGGCATCAGAGTTTGTGCTTAATGTCACGGACATGAGGAAAATTACTCCCAGTGATGCTGTATGGTATGCTTTTGTTAAGCAGGAGGGCATCAGCTATATCGTTGCTTTTGTCTTTAAGGATGAGATGTATCCCGTTTTCAGGCGCTATAACCCGAGAAAGACGGCTGCATACGTCGTATCAGGGTCTTAACAGCAGGCAAATAATCGCAATTTACTATATTTTTTTTATTTTTTATTATAAAATAACTCGGTATGCGTATTAATATGGAGGTAAAACCATGATTGAGATAAATAATCTGGTTAAGCATTATGGCGATAAGAAAGCCGTAAACGGTATCTCATTTACCGTAGAGGATGATGAGGTCCTCGGCTTTCTCGGTCCCAACGGTGCCGGCAAATCCACGACTATGAATATTATCACCGGGTATCTGTCTTCAACGTCAGGTACTGTCAAGGTTAATGGTCACGATATACTGGAAGAACCTGAACTTGCGAAGAAAGATATAGGATACCTTCCTGAGCTTCCGCCGCTCTATCTTGACATGACGGTGCTTGAGTATCTCAACTATATCTGCGACATCAAGCAGGTAAAGAGGTCTGAGCGTAAGGAACAGCTTGCGAAGATCATTGCGATGGTCAAGATCACGGATGTTGCCGACAGACTTATAGGTAATCTCTCAAAGGGTTATAAGCAGCGTGTCGGTATTGCTCAGGCGCTTGTCGGTAATCCGAGCATCCTTATACTCGACGAACCTACTGTAGGTCTTGACCC
The DNA here is from genome assembly GCA_900099715.1 of Ruminococcaceae bacterium YRB3002. Taxonomy (GTDB): domain Bacteria; phylum Bacillota; class Clostridia; order Saccharofermentanales; family Saccharofermentanaceae; genus Saccharofermentans. Next base: position 295,191 of record FMTG01000002.1, read on the forward strand.
GAATCAGATCATCGAGATAAGAAAGCTTATAAGAACTCTTGCCAAGGATCATTCCGTTATTATCAGTTCCCATATTCTCTCTGAGATCCAGGAAGTGTGTGACAGGGTTGTTATCATCAATAAGGGCAAGGTAGCGGCTATCGATACTATTACCGATCTTTCCAAGAGACTGGCGGGATCGTCCAAGCTTCTCCTGTCATTCAAAGGTGATGCAAAGAAGATAATGAATGAGATCAGATCGCTTCCGGGTGTATCCGACTGCAAGATCAGGATATCTGATAAGGATATTCATGAAGCCGAGATCACGGTCACAGGCAACAGCGCGTCCGATATCAGGACATCGATCTTCTACGTAATGTCCCGTAATTCATCTCCTATAATGGAATTCAGGTCTTTAGATCCTACACTGGAAGAGATCTTCCTTAGTATTACAGCGGGAACCTGAGGAGGCAGATAAACATGATCGCAGTATTTAAACGTGAGTTTTTGTCATATTTCAGATCGCCTGTGGGATACATCGCAATTGCTTTGTTCTCTTTCCTGTCAGGCTACATCTTTGTAAACAATTTCGCGACCGGAGCGGTGAATATTGCCAGTGAAGTAATATCCTTGCGTTCTTTCTTCGTGGTTATCGTACCGATCATCACGATGGGTCTCTTTGCAGAGGATAAGAAGAGGGGTACGGAGATCCTTTATTATACGTCTCCTATCGACCTGTTCTCTGTCGTTGCAGGCAAGTTCCTTGCAGCTTTCTGCCTGTACGGGATAATGTTCGTTAACGTATTTATCCACATGATCGTTACAAAGTCATGTGACGGAATCGTAGATATCGGGGCATGGGGATCGGTAATCGTTTTCTTCTTCCTCGCCATGCTGTTTATATCTATCGGAATATTCGCATCCGCTATTACTGACAGCCAGATAATCGCTGCCATTTTCAGTTTTATCATGATCATGGTCATTCAGCTCCTGTCCACGATCAGCAGCCTGGCAGGCAATGCCATAGCAGCATTCCTGTCCATGCTCGGTGTTGCTTCCGAGTCTTCAAATTCTGTCGGAGAAGCTATAACGAACGGTATTAACTGGCTCGATCCCTTTGCCAAGACATCTGATTTCAGATATGGAAGCTTCTCTGTGGCACCGCTTGTATTCTGCATCAGCTTCGCTATCGTATTCCTGTTCCTTACGTTCAGGGTGCTTGAGAAGAAGCGCTGGGCAAAGAGCTGATGGAGGTGATCGTTATGAGCAAAGATAAGAAGAACACAAAGTCAGCAGTTACTGATAACAGACAGAAAACACTTAAGCTCTACTCCGTAGGAACAATCGTGATCCTGCTTGTTATAGTAGTTGCTGCCAATATTCTTTTTGACAGCATTCTCGGCAAGTATCTTACTTTTGATTTCTCGCTGTCCAATCAGAATTCAATATCCAATGAGACTCAGGACTATCTTGATTCCCTTTCTGCAGATACGAATATCAGGGTTGTCGGTCTCATGGACCGTCCTACGGAATTGAATAACACTCCGTTAAGATACATTGTCCCGCTGCTTGACGATTATGCAACAAAGAGCGGCGGTAAAGTAACAGTGGAGTATGTTAACCCTGAGACATATCCTTCCATCAGGCAGGAACTGGACAGGGAAGGACAGTATGATCTTACGGCAGATACTTTCGCAGTATGCTATCAGGGTAAGATCGTATCCATCAGTCCTTATGACTGCTTTACATATGACACGGAGAGCTCGTCTTACGGTTATTATGTTCCCACTGCCAATGCAGTTGAATATACATTCACCAATGCAATGGCAAATCTCACTTCTGGATTCTCTGCAAAAGCATATTTCGTTACAGGGGTTGAGTCTGATTCAAGTGAACAGCTGAAGCATATCCTGAGCTCCCTGGGTATAGACAGTGCCGATCTTCCTGTATCGAGCAGCTTTACGATCCCTGAAGACTGCAATCTTATCTTCATTAATAACCCTCAGACGGATATTCCTCAGAATGTTGCTTCTGCGCTGAACAACTATATCAGCACGGGCGGAGACTTTATTGTCGCAGTTAATTTCTACAACAACGTAAGTGAGCAGTATCCTAACCTGAACAGCGTTCTCAATGAGATGAACCTCAATATCGACACTTATGTTGTTAAGGAGAATCATCCCGAGTATGTTCTTGATAATATCGGCTTTGAGGCGCTTGTAGATATTGCTTCCAACTACACGGATTTCTCGTCTTCAAGTCAGCTCCGTTCCGGATACGCGAGACCGGTACGTAAGTACGATAATCCGTATTCTTACATTAAGACAGACGTTGTGCTTACGACATCTGCCTACGCTACTGCCGTGAAGATAAACGAGGACGGCGGTCAGAGCCAGTATGAGAACGAGGATACATACAATGTTGCCATGTATGCTACATATGAAGGCATGAAGGATGCTCCTTGCTGCTATGTATTCGGTACCAGTTACTTCACATCTGACGAGTATATCTCAAGCTACGGTTACAATGATGCCAATGTTCAGTTCCTGCGTAACTGTATCAGGGATATCACGGGTATGAATAATTTCAACAACCTCCAGGTTGACAGTAAGCCATTGGATGATTATTCATTCGACAGCACTAAAGCTACAGCTTCCAACGCATCTGTTATGACTGTCATATTTATGATCATTATTCCTTTGGCTCTTGTCATTGCTGCAGCTGTTGTATATGCAAAGAGGAAGAATCTGTAATTATGAAATCTTTTAAGAAACTGCTTGTACCACTGATCATAATGGTTGTCCTCGTTATCGGGGTGATCGTTTATTTCGCAGTGTCCAATGCCAATAAGACCCCGGATGATGAGGAGTTTGACTCAAATATACTTACTCTGTCATCGACTCAGATATCGTCTATCAGCGTACACCGCAAGAATGCTGATGACATCGTTATGGGCATTAATTATGATGCCGGAAATGGTACTACATCATATACATATAACGATAATCCTGTTACAGATGCCGGTTATTCGATCGAGGCGGTAGAGCGTTTTATCACCATGCTTTCCTCCTATGCGGTCAACGGGAAAGTGAACGGAAGTGCCGCGTTATCCGAGTATGGCCTTGATGATCCTGAGGCTGTCGTTACCATTGCAGCTAATGACGGAAAGACATACAGGATATCATTGGGAGATGATACTTATGAAGGTGCCAACTGCTATCTGATGATGGAAGGTGACCCTAACATATATATCATTACATCAGCTAAGAAAACATATACATCCTACACGGATATCGATTTCCTTAAGTCACAGCTCCTGAATATCGATTATTCGAAGATCAATACCATAAAGTTTGACAGGCTCACCGACAACACACATCTCACGGTTCTTTGCGATATATATGCTGAGACGGGTGAACCTGTATATACGATCACTGAACCTTTCTCTATTAAGGCCAGCCCTTATTTTGAGAATCTTATGGAATACATCTGCACACTCGAGATTACTAAATTCATCGATATCCCTGCTGAAGAAATGTCCAAGTACGGTATGGATGATCCTGCTTTCCACTTCCTCATTACTATGGATAACGGGGAGAGGACTGAACTCTATCTGTCGGAGAAACTGGGAGGTTTCTATTACGGCAGACTCGCCGGTGTCAGTGAGTATTTCATGATAAGCGATATTCAGATCAAGGGTCTTGAGACTCCGCTTCTGACGCTTATTGAGAGCTACATTAATTACTGTTATGCTTATGACATCTCGTCCATCAGCGGACAGTACGGTAACGAATCATTCCGTTATGATCTCAATGTTAAGCCCAATTCGTCCATATCTGCAGATACTTCGACTGTAAAGCTTGATAACCGTAATGCGATCATCTATATGGGTGACGGTTCCGGCAGAACGTATGCTGCGCTAATGTTTGAGACTCTTGCAACGATAATGATCGGCGGTGTTGATCTTAATGCTGATCCGAGCATTAATGGTTCGATCATGACGCTTACGTTCATCACGAAGGATTACAATACGGCCAAATTTGACTTTGTCCCCAGAGATAATGATACATATTATGTATTCAGAAATGATGAGTACACCAAGTTCTACATCAGTTCCACAGAACTGTTCTATGAGGGCGAGTCAGGGTCAGATACTTTCGGTGTATGGCCTGCTTACAAGCTTCTTGATACTGCTATCAGGAATAATACGGGCGGAGTATATACAATGCCCGGTACTGAGAGCGCCGGCTGAGGGAGTATGACAGATGGCTGAAGAAGGCAGATCTTCCAGTTATTCACTGACTAAGACTATTACTATTATAGTCATGATCTTTACGTTCCTTCTGATAATGAGCCTTGTGCTTCTTTATCTGTCGGGACAGAAGGAGAAGAGTCTTCAGGGTGCCGAACAGCAGATCAAGCTGTCCAGCCAGGGCGGATTTAACTGTGAGTATTCCGAGGCTCAGAAACTGTATCCCTTCGGCGAGGGCGTTATGAAGGTCACGGGTGAGAGAATCGCTTATCTGACTCTTTCCGGTAATGAGATATATTCCGTTGGCGTCAATTATAAGAATCCTTCCTGCATTACGCACAATGATACGTGTCTTGTTTATGATCTTGACGGTTATTCGTTCTGTGTTCTTAACAGGGAGAGCCTTATCTATACATCTCCCACCGAGAACCAGATCAAGGGCGCGAGCCTTTCCAATTCCGGTTATGCTGCTATCATTACTGCAGATGAGAAGTCGTACGGGGATGTGTTCATCTTTGATGAGGGCGGAAATCTTCTGTCGCAGTGGTCATCCAATGTATCGGGTTATCCTCTTGCCGTAGCTTTCAATTCCGACACCTCGAAAGCCTGTGTCACAACAGTTAACACGACCGGCGCCGTTGCCGTGCCATATGTCAGGGTGTTCGATCTTGTTAAGACTGAACGCGGTGTAACTGTTGAAGAGAATTCATTCTATACCACAGATACTAATGATATTCTGGCAACTGCCTTCTATCTTAATGATAATCTCTATGCTTTCTCATCTACCAAGCTTTACAAGATGACAGAGGAGAAGATCAGTGCTCTTGACCTTGATTTTTCTGTTGCTAATTATTCAGTGCTTGTGGGTAGCCACATCTTCCTTGTTTTCTCTGACGGCGTTGAGCAGATGAACAGGCTGGCGATCATCGACCACAATGATAAGATCGTTTACAGTTCCGATATCGGTACTCAGGTCCATTGTGTATGCAAAGGCAAGGATCTTTTTGCCATAAGCGTTGATAACAGGATATTCGTGTATAATGAAAGTGGTACGGTTATTGGGGATATATCTGTTGATGAAGATGTATTAAGAATGGGATTTATCTCTGGAAATGATCTTTGTGTCGTTTCCACAGGCGGTGTTCATACCGTCAACTATTAAGGAGTATCTGATCACAAATGGAGACTGAAGTTAAGATCGCGTATAGTTCTGACGCTGAACTTCTCGCTATTACAAAAGAGGAATGGTTTACTGATTACTGCATGGATGAGGCGACTCCTGCAGTATATGAACTGGATAATACATATTACGATACCCCGGACCGTGTCCTCTCGGGCCGCGGAGCCGTATGCCGTGTCAGAACATATAAGGATACTGATGATGAGGAATGTTACGAGCATACAGTCAAATATGGCGATAAAGTCGATAACGGCCTGTATCAGCGTTATGAATGGAATGTCAGGACTTCAAGCCGGAGATTTGATGTTGATGAATTCAAGAATAAGGCTTCACGTCAGGATGATCCGGTCGAGGTTCTGGATGAAGCGCTTGATGGTGTTGATAATGATAATCTGAGCCCTCTTTGCAGGACTGTATTTACAAGAACGGTATACACCTTCGGTTATGGTGACAGCATTATGGAGGCATGCTTTGATGTAGGCAGGATCGAAGCCGGCGACAAAACAGAAGACATCTGTGAACTCGAGCTGGAACTCATATCCGGAGATGTTGTCGATCTCAAGGACATGGCGGCATTTATACTTGAGAATACAAACGGAACCAGCCTGAATCTGAGCAAATTCCAGCGTTCCCTCAAACTTCTGGATTCCGAAGGATGATCTATAACTGTATTGTCATAGGAGGCGGCGCATCAGGCCTTTATTGTGCATCCAGACTGGTACATAGCGGTCTTGATAACATTGCGGTTATTGAATCGAATCATAAGCCCGGCAAGAAATTACTTATGACCGGCGGCGGAAGGTGTAATCTGACCAACGCATGTATTAAAGCTTCTGATTACTGCTGTGATTCTTCCAAAAGACTCGATGAGATCCTGTCCGCCCATGACAAAGACAGCACTCTTGATTTCTTCAGAGATGAACTTGGTGTCATCTGTGTGGAAAAGAATGGTCTTTATTATCCATCTACATTCAGGGCAGCTACTGTAGTGGACGGCCTTGTAAACTATCTGAATGATCATAAAGTCGATATAATCACAGATACTTCTGCCGATACCCTCGAATTTACTGAAGATATTTTTGTTGTTAACCGCCGTTATAAGTCGAGAACTGTTGTACTTGCCACCGGCGGCATTTCTTATCCCAAGACTGGCAGCAACGGCAGCGGATTTGATCTTATAAGAGCTTATATTGCGCCGGAGGATATTGCTCCTATGGGACCGTCTCTTGTTCCACTTAAATCTTCAGATAAAGATATTGCGAAGATCTCCGGCGCACGGACCGTATGCCGTATCGTTCTGAGGGACGTATCAGGCAGGATACAGCAGACGTACAGATCAGAAGGGGAGATGCTTTTTACTGATTATGGTGTATCAGGTATATGTGTCCTCGACCTGTCGCCTTATGCTTCTTCTATACTGGAAGAAGGCGGTATGCCTGTTCTCGATATCAATCTGGTATCTATGGAACTTGAGGAGCTTTCATGTGCCGTGAGACACAACATAAAACATTTTCCGTTAAGGCGTGTTATAGATGCTCTCTCGGGAATCCTGCGTGATGACCTTCTCAACATATGTCTTAAGAGGGCAGGAATCAGCAGGGATAAGCTCTGTAAGGATCTGTCTCATTCCGATATAGCTGGTATTACGGATCAAATGGAACACTTTATTATACGTATTTCCGGTACTCTCGATCTTGATCATGCACAGGTTACGCGTGGCGGTGTAAAACTCACTGCTCTCAACCGTGATCTCAGTCTCCGTAATAACAACAGATTGTTTGTGTGTGGTGAAGCGGTCAATGTATGCGGCAAATGCGGCGGGTATAATCTGCAGTTTGCCTGGAGCTCGGCTGATGCGGCTGCTATAGGTGTGACAGAATGCTTGAAGTAACTGTAAAGCCACGTGAAGGTGACTGTGTCATGTCCGATATGGACAGGGTCCTTAATAAGCTTGGACGTCCCGAATGCAGGAACGGAAGGCAATTAGTTATTGTAAAGAAGTACATTGATGCCCGTCACGGCAATACCAGAATATGTTACAGGGTAGAGGATCTCACCCCTGAAGAGATAATTCTCAAACGCAAAGAAGCCGGATATCTTGCTCTTCCATATGCGGAGAAAAGCGCTGAACTCGCGCGAAAATGCGGCAGCAGACCGGTGGTGGCAGGCTTTGGCCCCGCAGGTCTATTTGCAGGTCTTGTTCTGGCCAGGTACGGTCTCAGACCGGTGATCATCGAACGCGGATCCTCTATGAATGACCGAATAAGAGCAGTTGAAAATGTAAGGCTCGGAATCAATGAGCCGGATCCGTCCTGTAATGTTCAGTTCGGTGAGGGAGGAGCAGGTACGTTCTCAGACGGCAAGCTGTTTACGGGAGTGAATTCAGGTTTGATATCATTTGTGACCCGCGAATTTGTCGATCATGGGGCATGTGAGGATATCATGTATGATTCTCATCCTCATATCGGTACAGATGTTCTCAGGCGCGTAATAGTAAGCATCAGGGAAGAACTGCAGGATCTTGGCGCTGAAGTGCTGTTTGATACCTTGTTTACAGGGTTCAGGACAGAGAACGGCAGGATAAGGAAGATCCTCTATGATAATGCCTCAGGCTCTCATGAGTTGGACTGCGACAGCCTTATTCTGGCCCCTGGTAATTCAGCCAGGGATACTTTCAGGTACCTTTACAGAACGGGTGTAGCCATGGAAGCCAAGAATTTCGCGGTGGGCGTGAGGATAGAACATCTCCGGAAGGATATTGACACAGCTCAGTACGGTATTGATACTGCCCTTACAGGTTCGCTTTCGGCAGCAAATTATAAGCTGGCGGTTGATACTGTTACGGGACGCAAGCTCTATACTTTCTGCATGTGCCCGGGAGGAGAAGTTATCAATTCGTCATCCGGTCCTGAACAGGCTGTTGTTAACGGTATGAGCTACAGCGGAAGAGATCTCGACAATTCCAACAGTGCGCTCCTTGTTCCCGTCGGTCCGGAGGATTACGGCAGCGGTGTTCTGGACGGTATCGTTTATCAGGAAGAACTAGAGCGGAGAGCTTACAATGCAGGCGGCGGAAAGATTCCTGTTACTGTCTGGGGCGATCTTAGGGATGGAAAGAACGGCGGAAGCTTTGGCAGGGTGTTGCCGTCTGTTAAACCGGGTTATACCATGGGAGACATGAATGACATTTTCGACGGGTATATCATTGAAAGTATTATTGACGGTATAGGCAAGATGGGGCGTAAGATAAGGGGATTCGATGATCCGGACAGCGTTTTGTCTGCCGTGGAATCGAGATCTTCATCACCGGTCAGGATCCTGAGGGACAAGGAATCCCGCCAGAGCCTGAATACCGGTGGTCTTTACCCTGCTGGTGAAGGCGCCGGATATGCAGGCGGCATCATGTCATCGGCTGTTGACGGTATCAACAGTGCAAATGCTCTCGTGTCCGGAATTATGTGAAATGGGGACAGTCCCCATTGTCACTTTTTTTGATATAATCAACCTGTAAAATATCAGCGGAGGCGTGCAAATAATATGACAGAATCTAAGAATACAGCAGTTATCACTGTTCTTGGCAAGGACAGAGTAGGTATCATAGCCGGAATATCAGGTCTTCTGGCAGAATATAATATCAATATCAACGATATCTCCCAGACCATCATGGATGATGTGTTTACAATGATTATGATGGTGGATCTTAAGGATGTCAGCATCGAGAATTCAGATATTACAGACAGACTCCACAAGTTCGGTGATGACAACGGACTGTCGGTTACGATACAGCATACAGATCTGTTCAATGCCATGCACAGGATCTGAACCGCATAACTGAACAAAACGACGGGAGTATTTCAAAATATGTTAACTGATTACGAGGTTTTAGAGACTATCCATATGTTCACGGAGCAGCATCTGGACATAAGGACCATAACCATGGGAATCTCACTCATGGACTGTGCTGCATCAACACCTGAAGAGTCTTGCAGAAGAATCTATGACAAGATCATGCGCTGCGCAGGCAAACTTGTTAAGACCGGAGAGGCTATATCGCGAAAGTATAATGTCCCCATCATCCACAAGAGGATCTCTGTAACACCGATATCCATAGTTGCTGCTGCGAGCGGAGCGAAAGACTACACGATGTTCGCTGAGACTCTCGACAGGGCGGCTCGTGACTGTGGTGTCAATTTTATTGGCGGTTTTTCCGCTCTCGTTCAGAAGGGTTATACCGAGTCTGACAGGATACTTATCAATTCCATTCCTGAAGCACTGGCTGTAACAGAGAATGTCTGTTCCAGCATCAACCTTGCATCCACCAGAAGCGGTATCAATATGGATGCTGTAAGAGATATGGGCTTCATCATAAAGAAGGCGGCGGAGAAGACTGCCGACCGGGATGCTATCGGCTGTGCGAAGCTTGTTGTTTTCGCGAATGCGCCTGAGGATAACCCGTTTATGGCAGGAGCGTTCCTGGGACCCGGTGAGCCGGAATGTGTTATCAATGTAGGTATATCCGGACCAGGCGTTGTAAAACATGCTCTAGAAGCCGTAAGGGGAGAAGACCTTGGAGTAGTTGCAGAGACTGTAAAGAAAGCTGCTTTCAAGATTACCAGAGTCGGTGAGCTTGTTGCAAGAGAGGCTTCCGAGAGACTTAACGTGCCATTCGGTATTATCGATCTGTCATTGGCTCCGACGCCTGCAGTCGGTGATTCTGTCGCAAGACTGCTTGAGGAATTCGGACTGGAACAGTGCGGTACATGGGGTACGACGGCTGCGCTTGCCATGCTCAACGATGCAGTAAAGAAGGGCGGCACAATGGCGTCATCCTTTGTTGGAGGGCTTTCCGGTGCTTTCATTCCGGTATCTGAGGATGAGGGAATGATCGCGGCTGCCGCATCAGGTTCACTCCTCCTTGAGAAACTTGAGGCCATGACATGTGTCTGCTCAGTTGGACTTGATATGATCGCCATTCCCGGTGATACGCCGGCTTCAACCATTTCCGGTATTATCGCTGACGAGATGGCTCTGGGTACGTTTAATAATAAGACTACTGCCGTCAGGATCATCCCTGTACCCGGCAAGGGAGTTGGTGACAGTGTTGAATTCGGCGGTCTTCTTGGCATGGCACCCATAATGAAGGTAAATACAGCATCATGTGAAGATTTTATCGGACGCGGAGGAAGGATTCCTGCACCTATCCACAGTATGAGGAACTGATGAACGATGGGAGCGTATAAGCAGGCAGTAGCTTTCTTGCGTAAAGGCAACGGTAACCGTAAGGCCTTTATAGTTACCATTCCGTCGATACTTATCGACATGTTCTTTGCCGTGTTCAATTTCTATATCGGATTCCTGAATGCCTCATTGTGGTATGTGATGATCAGTTTCTATTACATGCTGCTGCTGTTCCTGAGGATCAAGGTGATCATGAGAGCGGGAAGAGCAGTTATTTCACGCAAGATGAATCAGAGAATGCTCAAGAATCATCACAAGTTCGGGTGGTCTTTGCTGATAATGGATATAGTTATGGGCTTTGCTATGTATATGATGCTCAGGGCAAGGATCACCAAACCGTTCAATATGCTGCTCATTGTGCCGGTAGGCTTATATACGCTGTATAAGATATCGGTTGCTGTTATAAACCTGTTCAAGGCTCATAAATCCCAGTCGACTTTTGCTATCGAGATCCGCAAGATATGTCAGGCCGATGCACTGATCTCGATATTGATGCTGGAATCAGCGATCATCAACAGATTCGGCAACCTGATGGACACGTTTTATTACAATATAAGCTTCTACACAGGTATTGTTGTTTGCATTATCATTGCTCTAATGGCGATCACCAGCATTAGAAGAGAAACTATAGCTGTTGATATATCCGTCTCCGATGCTGATGAAGAGGATGAATAAATGGTCAAAATGGGACTGTCCCTTTTGCACATTTGGAGTATAATATCTCTTGCTTATAAAACATTTACATAAGGAGATTATGTTATGAAGAAATTTGTCGCAACGGTACTTGCTGCTGCATCTCTCATCGGGGTATTTGCAGGATGCTCGGCACAGACCGGTTCCAAGAAGTTTGTAGTTGGCTTTGACTCTGAATTTCCTCCTATGGGATTCGTTGATGATCAGGGCAATTATGTAGGCTTCGACCTTGATCTTGCTCAGGAAGCTGCTAAGCGTATGGGAAGAGAGTATGTTGCCCAGCCTATCGCATGGGATTCAAAGGACCAGGAACTTGCCTCCGGCAACATTGACTGTATATGGAATGGTTTCACGATCAGCGGAAGAGAGGACAAGTACACATGGTCAGAGGCTTATATGTCCAACGATCAGGTAGTTGTCGTAAGGAATGATTCTGATATTGCTTCTCTGGCTGATCTTGCAGGCAAGAAGGTAGTTGTTCAGAAGGATTCTTCAGGACTTGCTGCTCTTGAGGAGAATACAGATCTCACATCATCTTTTGCTGAGCTTATTCAGGTTGATACATACCTCAATGCAATGATGGAACTCGAGTCAGGAAGCGTTGATGCAATCGTTATGGACGAGATCGTTGCAAGATATGAGATACAGACTTCCGGCAAGGCATTCACTGTCCTTGATGAGGCAGTTGCCAGCGAAGAGTATGGCGTTGGATTCCTTCTCGGAAACAACGAGCTCCGTGATGAGGTTCAGAAGACTCTTGAGGAGATGGCTGCAGACGGAACACTGGCTCAGATCTCCAATAAATGGTTTGGTTCTGACGTTACGATCCTCAACAAATAAACCTACACTTTAGTATATTAAAATGATATACTTCATGGGTGATTCGGCGAGCCGGGTCACCCATTTTATTGTTGGAGGCCTTATGGACTGGGACCAGCTTCTATCGACGCTTAAGCAGTTATGGCAGGGTTTTGGCTTTACCTTTGGCATATTCGCATTTACCATACTGTTCTCGATACCTCTCGGACTTCTTGTAGCCAGAGGAAGGATGGCAAAGAATATTGTTGTAAGCTCATTGGTGAGATTCTATATCTCGATCATGAGAGGCACACCGTTAATGCTGCAGCTTCTTCTTGTGTATTTTGGTCCGTATTACCTGTTCGGTGTTTCCACAGGCTCGATCCAGTGGGGTCCTTTCAATTACAGATTTATAGCTACCGTTATCGGATTCTCGCTGAACTATGCCGCTTATTTCGCGGAGATATTCAGAGGCGGTATTCAGTCAATGCCTATTGGTCAGTATCAGGCCGCGCAGGTGTTGGGGTTCTCCAGGATGCAGACTTATTTTAAGATAATACTGCCTCAGGTGGTGAAGAGAGTACTGCCTTCTGTCACAAATGAGGTTATTACGCTGGTAAAGGATACTTCACTTGCTCAGGTGCTTGCAGTTACCGAGATGTTTACAGTTGCAAAGAATCTTGCATCTTCCCAGGTGTCTGTCATGCCTTTTATTGCTGCCGGCGCTTTCTATTACATTGCCAATGCAATAGTCGAAATCGCGATGAACAGGATAGAGAGATCAATGAACTATTATTCTTAAGGGAGAAGGTCTGATATGAGTGTACTTGAGATTAATGATATCTATAAATCCTTTGACGACCTTAAGGTCCTTAAGGGGATTACCCTTCATGTTGATGAGGGTGAAGTTGTTGCCATAATAGGACCCTCCGGCGGCGGCAAATCCACTCTTCTGAGATGTGCAACAACGCTTACCGATATCGATTCGGGATCGATAAAGATAGCGGGGATCGATCTTGATTACAAGGATAAAAAGTCGATCGCTGCCGTTAGGGGTAAGTTCGGTCTTGTATTCCAGAATTTCAATCTTTTCCCTCATTATTCCGTAAGACGCAATATTACAGAGGCTCTGGTAAGCGTACACAAGAAATCAAAGGAAGAAGCAAATGCCATTTGTGACGAACTCCTCGCCAAAATGGATCTCTCTGACAAAGGCGATGCATATCCGTGCAACCTTTCAGGCGGTCAGCAGCAGCGTGTAAGCATAGCAAGGGCACTTGCTGCCAGCCCGGACATACTGTTCTTTGACGAACCGACATCTGCCCTTGACCCCGAATTGACTGCGGGTGTCCTTAATGTAATTAAGGAACTGGCTGTCGAGAAGATGACGATGGTTATCGTAACTCACGAGATGAATTTCGCCAGAGATGTGGCTGACAGGATCATATTCATGAACGGCGGTGTTATCGTGGAGGAGGGACCAGCAATGGAAGTCATCAACAACCCTAAACACGAGAGAACAAAAGCTTTCCTTGCAGGCTACTGATTGGAGGACGGATAATGCCACCCGGAATGGGAGGCCCGATGGGACGTAACAGCTATATGACAGATGAGGAGAAGGCGAAGGTTCCCAAGATAACCAGAAGCCTTCTTAACCGTGTCTTCTCATATCTGAAACCATACAGGCTGCAGCTTATACTGTCTGTTCTCCTCATAGCGCTGTCTTCGTCGCTCAGTACGATGCCGTCGATACTGACGGGCAAGATCATAGATGAAGGTCTTATCAAGAAAGATCTCAATTCACTTATTTTCTATATCCTTATGTCTTTTGGACTTACGCTCGGAGCGAGCCTTATCGGTGTTGCACAGAGTTTTATCAATACCTGGATAGCTCAGCATACAACATATGATATGCGCAATCAGATGTTCAGGCATCTTCAGATGATGAGCCAGCGTTTCTTCACATCAAATAATCAGGGCGACATCATAACCAGAATGACCAGCGATATTGACGGTGTGGAACGCGTTATCACCAATACTTTCAGCAGCATCCTGTCGAATTCCATCACGCTCATTGTCGCGCTTGTTGCAATGTACCAGCGCAACTGGGTGCTTGCCACACTTGGCATAATCATCGTTCCTCTGTTTGCCATTCCAACGCGAAAGGCAGGGGAGACCCGCTGGACCCTTACACAGGAAGCACAGGCAAAGAATGATGAGATCAACGGCATTCTCAATGAGACACTGTCAGTCAGCGGTCAGCTCCTTGTAAAGCTGTTTGGTAAGGAGAAATATGAATACAGGCGGTACAGACGTGCCAACCGCAAGATGATAAAACTTAATATCAAACAGAATATGGCGGGCAGATGGTTCTTCGTGGTTATATCAACTTTCACGAATATCGGTCCTATGCTCCTGTATCTTGCAGGAGGTATCCTGATGATGAAGTACGACAGTGAACTCACTGTAGGTGACATCAGTGTTATGGTTGCCCTCCTGACGAGAATGTATGGCCCGGTAAACAGCCTTCTTAATGTTCAGGTAGACTGGATGCGTTCCATGGCTCTGTTCTCAAGGATTTTCGAGTATCTTGATATGAAGCCTGAGATAGAGGAGCCTGAGAACCCTGTGAGGATCGAAGATCCAAAGGGTAACATCGTTTTTGATAATGTCAGTTTCTATTACGATCCTGAACGCATGATACTGAAGAATATCTCGTTTGAACTGAAACCGGGTAAGAGTATAGCTATCGTCGGTCCTTCAGGAAGCGGCAAGAGCACGATCATCAATCTTATCCCGAGGCTTTATGATGTTGTCGGCGGGACTGTGACTTTCGATGGGGTAAATGTTAAGGATATAGAGCTGGGACAGCTGAGAGACCAGGTCGGAATAGTCTCTCAGGAGACATATCTCTTCAACGGTACAATAAGGGATAATCTGCTTTATGCCAAGGAAGACGCTACCGATGAAGAGATGATCGAGGCCTGCAGGAAGGCGAATATCTACGATTTTATCTCAACGCAGGAGAACGGACTCGATACGGTCGTCGGCAACAGAGGTCTGAAGCTCTCCGGGGGTGAGAAGCAGCGCATATCGATAGCAAGGATACTCCTTAAGAATCCTACTGTATTCATTTTCGATGAGGCGACATCTGCTCTTGACTCGATATCGGAAAACAGGATACAGGAAGCTATCGATCCCATTATCAAATCCAAAACGAGCATACTTATAGCTCACAGACTGTCAACGATCCTTGCAGCAGATGAGATCCTCGTCATAAAGGACGGCTGTATTGCAGAGCGGGGATCTCATAAAGAGCTGGTCAAAGCAGGCGGAGTCTATCAGGAACTGTACGAGACACAGTTTGAGAAGAACGCTGATTAATCAACATTCTTCAGGTATTCGATCACTGTCTCGGGTGCAGGTCCTCCTGTCAGGGTTCTCTTGTTAACACATGTTTCCAGAGAGATCGCATCATAAACATCCTCGTCGATCAGTTCAGAGAACTGTCTGAATTCTTCAAGAGAGAGTCTCTCGAGAGATGTGTTGTGCTCGATGCAGTAATGAACGAGCTTGCCGGATATCTCGTGAGTGCTTCTGAACGGAATGCCTTTCCTTACAAGGTAATCTGCCAGATCGGTTGCATTTGTGAAGCCTCCGAGAGCTGCGCTCTCCATATTATCCTTGCGGATGGTCATTGACCTGAGCATTCCGCAGAAAGGAGGGAGAACCGCTTTGATCGTGTCGATCACATCAAATAGTGATTCCTGAACTTCCTGCATATCCTTGTTATATGTCAGGGGAAGGCCTTTCATGATGACAAGAAGGGAAATCAGGTCTCCGTATACACGGCCTGTCTTGCCTCTTGTAAGCTCTGCCACATCAGGATTTTTCTTCTGCGGCATCATGGATGATCCTGTGGAATATGCGTCGTCGAGCTCATAAAACTTGAATTCCTGGGATGAGTAGAGGATTATTTCCTCACTCATTCTGGACAGGTGCATCATGAGAATGGATGCTGCAGCAGCAAATTCTATCGCGAAATCCCTGTCAGACACTCCGTCAAGGCTGCAGAGACCGACTCCGTTCATCCCGAGGAGATCAGCTGTCATCTGTCTGTCCAGAGGATATGTTGTTCCTGCAAGGGCGCCAGATCCCAAGGGCGATATATTAGCTCTTGCACAAGCCTGCTCAAAACGCTCCCTGTCACGTCTGAACATCTCTATGTATGCCGTAAGATAATGGGCATACGTAATAGGCTGCGCACGCTGAAGGTGTGTATATCCGGGCATATAGGTCCTGACATGATCAAGAGCGATGCTCTTGAGAACATGGATCAGTCCTGTCAGGGAGTTGATTATCTCGGATGATTCGTCAACAAGAAAAAGCCTCTGATCCAAAGCGACCTGGTCGTTCCTTGATCTTCCGGTATGAAGGCGCTTGCCGGCATCACCGATCCTCTTTGTAAGCTCGGCTTCGATAAACATGTGTATATCTTCAGCGTCTGAATCGAATGTGAGTTTGCCGGAATCGATGTCTTCCTGAATAGACAGAAGGCCGGTCTTTATTGCTTCAGCATCCTCTCCGGAGATAATGCCCTGTTTTGCCAGCATCTGACTGTGGGCTATAGAACCTCTGATATCCTGCTTATACATCCTGCAGTCAAATGGCAGGGAAGAATTATAATCATTAACGATCTTATCGATTGCCTTCGTAAAACGGCCGGACCACATTGGTTTTGTCATATTGTTACTCCTTGGTATAGTCAGGATCTATCCTGATCAGTTCTGTAAGTGCTTTGTTCCTGTAATTCAGATCTTCACGGAGAGTGAAGCCCTGAGATTCCCAGAAAGCGTTACCGCCTTCGTTCTTCTTAAATGCGACAAGAAGGACTTTGTTGATCCCTTCAGCCTTAAGAGCATCAAGAGCAAGCTCAACGAGCTTTGAACCAATGCCGTAGCGCCTGTAGTCAGGAGATACGCATGCATGCTGGATGATGCCGCGTCTTCCGTCATGACCACATAATATCACTCCAACTACAATGTTATCACAAGTAGCCACAAATGAAGTATCAGGATTACGTCTAAGGTACTTATCGATACCTTCCCTGGAATCATCCTTATCGTTCAGACCATTTCCGCATAAGATCCACAGATCATACGCCTGTTCATAGTCATCTATCGTCATCGTTCTGTATTTGATTTCCATTGCAGTATATCTCCAATTCATATGCCTCTAAACATAACGGCTGCCTCAATGATCTGAGACAGCCGTGTTTATTCAAACAAAGCTATAAGATCAAAGAAGTCCGTTCTTCTTCTTCATCTTGGCATTGACCTTCATAGGGAGACCGAAGCAATTGATGAATCCGCCTGCATCAGCCTGGTTATAAACGTCATCCGCCTCGAAAGTAGCGATCTCGGGATCATAGAGTGAGTAAGGTGACTTTGTTCCTGCAGGTGTGCAGTTGCCCTTATAGAGCTTCATCTTAACTTCGCCGGTAACAGTCTTCTGTGTATCGTCAACGAAAGCGGAGAGAGCTTCACGCAGAGGGTGGAACCACTGTCCGTAGTAAACGAGTTCAGCAAACTTCTGGGCAACGAGATCCTTGTAGTGGATGGTGTCACGCTCAACTGTGAGGAGCTCGAGCTCTCTGTGAGCTGCGAAGAGAAGTGTTCCGCCGGGAGTCTCATAAACGCCGCGGCTCTTCATTCCGACGAGACGGTTCTCAACGATATCGGCGATACCTACGCCGTTGGCAGCAGCAACCTTGTTGCAGTATCTCAAAAGATCAGCAGGGGAGAGCTTCTGTCCGTCAACCTCTACAGGGATACCCTTCTCGAACTTGATGGTTACGTATGTAGGTGTATCAGGTGCCTTCTCGGGTGATACCATTAGCTCAAGGATCTTATCGAGGTTGGGCTCGTTTGCAGGATCCTCAAGATCCATACCCTCGTGAGAGAGGTGCCAGAGGTTCTCGTCCTTGGAGTAATTGTTCTCCTTTGTAACAGGAACTTCGATACCGCGGGCCTGAGCGTAGTCAATCTCCTCATCACGTGATTTGATATCCCAGATCCTCCAGGGAGCGAGTATCTTCATCTCAGGATCGAGAGCCTTGATAGACAGCTCGAATCTAACCTGGTCGTTGCCCTTACCGGTACAGCCGTGAACGATCGTTGTGCAGTTATTGGCGTGAGCAGCTTCGACAAAGTGCTTAGCGATAACAGGACGTGCCATGGATGTGCCGAGGAGGTACTTGCCCTCATAAACTGCGTTTGCCTTGAGTGTAGGATATACGAAGTCAGCAACGAACTCGTCTGTGATATCTTCGATTATGCACTTGATTGCTCCGCACTTAAGAGCCTTCTTCTCAAGATAGTCGTGGTCAACGCCTACGCCAACCTCACCGCAGTATGCAACTACTTCACAATCATAATGCTCAAGCAGCCACGGAATGATGATAGATGTATCAAGTCCGCCGGAATAAGCCAGTAAAAATCTTTCTTTTGCCATGATAAGGCACCTCCAAAATGAATAATTATGCAAAATCTTGTATAAACATACAGGATATTACAACTGTTGTTTTATTAAGTCAACAGTAAAATTCGCATAGAATGATTTTATTTAGAATGATGTGTAATTTCAATACTCTTTTTATATAATAATTATATGTTTGCCGGTAAAGATCAGCGTAAGTTATATATTCATCTTGCTATTCTCGTGGCGGTCCTTCTGATCGCCGAAGTATTCATAGGTAATCTCAGATACTGGAGATCGCTGGGTTATAAAGAGATCATTCCTGATGTTGCTTTTGAAGATGACAACAGAACTGTCATTTTGTCCGGATTTGAAGGGAGGGTGGATAATCTGTATGTTGAGCCTTTCGTGGGGATGGACAGGGATACGATCAGGACTTATGTTGATATAGGCTATGGAAGCTGTTCACAGGAGAGAGTCCTGATAATACAGGGAATTGAAGCATCCAAATATATTGACATACACTGCGATGGCATCAGCCTGATAAGTATAACATTTGATAATGATCTTGATCTTTACAGCTGGGGGGATATAAAGCTTAATACAACAAGACCTTTCAACTTCGAATGGATAAGGTTTCTTGTGTTTCTCCTTATCGGCGCTGCTGTAATACTTGTATTAGACAGGAGATATCTGTTCAGACAGACTCTTGATCTGAATAACCGTGCTCAGATGGCAGTTGTGATAGCTTTTGGCGCCGTTACTGCCGGATTCTGGGTGTTTATCATGATGAATTCGTACTACAGTACAGAGTTTTTCAATGATATGTATGTCAACCGTTATGTGGAAGGCGAGTATACATGGCTTGTAAGAAGCTTCCTGAACGGCCAGACCAACATGCTCTTCGATCCTCCGGCATTCATGAAGGAGCTTTCCGATCCTTATGACATCAATCTTATCAATGAGGCTGTGAAGGTTAACGGAGAGCCTGTCCTGATGGATTATGCGTACTTTAACGGTCATTACTACAGCTATTACGGCGTTGTTCCCGCTATCCTGTTCTATCTGCCCTGGTATATGCTCACAGGTGTTGCGCTGCAGAATAATATCGTCGTGATCATCGCAAGCCTGGTATATATTGCGGGTTCGTTCTATCTGATCCGTTCCATATCGCGAAAATACTTCGCAAGTGTATCATTTGGCAGATATATGCTGATCTCTGTCCTGTTCATTAACTGTTCCGGGTTCCTTTATTTTGTCAGGAATCCCAATATCTATTCTGTACCGTTCGCCTGTTCATATGTGTTTATGATACTTGGACTTGCGATTTGGACCGATGCCGTCAGAAGGGAAGACACAGTTAAGGTCAGCAGTCCTAAACTTGCACTGGGATCGCTTTGTATAGCTCTTACTCTCGGATGCAGGCCGACCTTCTATATATCCATGCTGTTTGCCTTCCTCATCTTTGCAGGAGAGATACGTGAGGGTCTCTTTTTCAGAAAGAGTTCAATAAAGAATACGCTTATGGTCATTGTTCCTTTTGTTGCCGTTGATCTGCCTCTTGCTCTATATAACTATGCAAGATTTGGTAACCTGCTTGATTTTGGTGCGTCATATAACATAACAGTATGGAACCAGCACGGTAATTCATTCAGTTTCTCAAGACTCTTGCCAGGCCTTTATACTTATCTCATCAGACCGTTTGTTATCAGACCGGAATTCCCGTATATCTTTGCTGCCGAAGGGATCGATGACGGCAGTATCCTGTATGTTGAGTCTTTTATAGGCGGTCTCTTTGTTACTGTTCCGGTGACTCTTGTTATACTGGCACTTCCTTTCGTTGCAGGTAAACTGAAAGAGCACAAAATGCTGTTGTTTGCCGTCACATCTCTTGTTATGGCCGCAATACTTCTGGTGATAGATATTGAATTCGCCGGCATCAGCATCAGATACATGTCAGACTTCAGCATATTCATAATGCTCGCTTTTGTCACAGCAGCATTTGCGCTTCCCGGGAACAGATATCTGACAGCCGTGCTTATCCTGCTGGGGACAGTATCACTGGTCATAGGGTATCTTTCAATGCTCACAGGCGGGATCTGGCTTGAATATGAGAGCAGTAAACCGATGACATATTACTTCGTTAAGTACGTCATGCTCCTGATGAGATAATTCTTCTTTTTATTATTTGAATAATATGCGAATGTTTTATACAATATGTTCTGCAAATAATGAAGCGGGGTGGTAGCATGCAATTTCCTGTGATCGACTGTCCTTTGGGCGATCGTTATTATCTTAACGGAGAAATTATAAGATCTGATGACGACAGGGCGTTATTATTGCTCAGACCGAATGATGCGGTTAAGTATTATGAGACTGTCAGGATCAGAGAGGGTGTCCTTCTTTTTATTGAGGATCATCTGGCGAGACTGGTAAAGTCGGTTAAGGGTATAGAAGATTTTCCGGTGGATCCTGACTTTATAGCTTCTGAAGCAAAGCAGTATCTTAAAGATATCGGATTCAAAGAGGAGGGCAACCTCAGGATCGTACTGACAAGGGAAGACTTGGTCATGCATATATGTGAAGGCAACATTCCCTCTTCTGAAGATTTCAGCAAAGGTATCAGTACAAACATACTTCAGTGGGTAAGGGTCGATCCCAATCTCAAAGTCTTCAGAGGTGATTATAAATCAGCTGTCGCAGAATGCTTCGGAAGAGAAGGCGAGCACGGCCTTCCTTATGAAGTGCTGCTTACGAACAACGATAATAAGATCTATGAGGGAAGCAAATCGAATTTCTTCGCGGTAATCGGTGATTCTGTGTACTCCGCTCCTGATTCGGACATACTTATCGGTATTACCAGAAACAGGGTCATTCAGGCTCTGGAGTCTGCCGGGACTTCACTTAAATACGGTACTTTTACCGTGGAGGAACTTCACGGGAAAAAAGCCGCACTGTTCGTCTCGAGCACTCCTTTCGATATATTGCCTGTGACATATGTTGAAGGGTATGAATTCGATTCGGCTGATAATGAGATTTTGACACAGATTTCCCGTGAATACAGAAGGCTCACGGACGAGTATATAAGAAGCAATAAATAATAATTGGAGGCGATATAAATGGAAACAAAGAAAGGCCAGATCTCGGTAACGACCGAGAACATTTTCCCGATCATAAGGCAGTGGCTCTATGAGGATCAGGATATCTTTGTAAGGGAGCTCGTATCTAACTGTGCGGATGCGATCGCGAAGTATAAGAGGCTCGTTGAACTTGGCAATGCGCCTGCTCCGGAAGATGACTGCAAGTATGAGATATGGGTAAGATATGACGATGACGATAAGACCATTTCCTTTGAGGATAATGGTATCGGCATGACTGCTGAAGAAGTGGAGAAATACATCAATCAGATTGCTTTCTCCGGAGCTTTGGATTTTGTTACAAAGTACAATCAGGATTCAACAGATAAATCGGGTATCATCGGTCATTTCGGACTCGGATTCTATTCTGCGTTTATGGTGGCAGATAAGGTAACGATCGAGACAAAGAGCTTTGAGGATGCTCCCGCTGTCAGATGGGAGTCTGAAGACGGAATGGAGTTCGAGATATCCGAATGCGGTAAGGCTTCAAGGGGCACGGTCATTACATTGAAACTCTCTGAAGAGGCCGCCAAGATCTTCGACTCCGCAACTCTTCGCATGACACTTCGAAAATACTGTTCATTCATCCCGGCAGACCTTTACTTTGTTGATCTTAAGGCCGACAGACTTCACGAGGAATCAGAAGAGAAGCGGAGGAAGGAAGCAGAGGAGAAGGGCGAAGAGTACAATTCAGAACCGCTTAAGAATTCCCCTATGAACAACACGGAGCCTCTGTGGATCAAGAAGCCTTCAGAGTGTACAGATGAGGAATACAAGTCTTTCTACCACAGTGTGTTTAATGACAGTTCCGATCCTCTGTTCTGGATCCATCTCAATATGGATTATCCGTTCACTCTTCAGGGCATCCTTTATTTCCCGAAGACGAATAATGTATATCAATCACTTGAAGGCCGTATAAAGATATATAACCATCAGGTTTTTGTTGCAGATAATATCGAGGAGATCATTCCGGACTTTCTGTTCCTGCTCCAGGGCTGCCTTGACTGCTCCGATCTGCCACTTAACGTATCAAGATCTGCGCTCCAGCAGGATTCCTATGTCAAGAAACTGTCCGCGCATATCATTAAGAAGGTTGCCGACAGACTTTGCGATCTGTTCAAGAAAGACCGTGAGTCATATGAGAAGTACTGGTCAGATATCTCTGTGTTCGTAAAATACGGCTCTATGAAGGATGAGAAGTTCTTTGAGAAGGTAAAGGACATATTGGTCTTCAAGACTGTTGACGGGGATTTCAAGACCATTTCCGAACTCACCACGGATGAGAAGAAAGATATCTATTACACCAATGATCCCAAGGCACAGGCAGCCTATGTTGATATGTGCAAGTCATCGGGAAACACAGTCGTTATCATGAATGAGATCATCGATAATGATTTTGAATCATTCTTCGAGTTTAAGAATCAGGGTTACAGGTTCAAGCGTGTTGACTCGGAGATCAAGGGTGATGAGAGTGACAACGAGACCCTTGAGGCGGTAAGAGAGCTGTTCAGAAAGGCTCTGTCTGATGACAAACTCGATGTTAAGGCTGTTGCTATGGGTGCGGATCAGATGCCGGCTATGATCAGGGAATCTGAAGAAAACCGGAGAATGCAGGAGATGAGGAGACAGTATGAGCAGATGATGGGTGGAGCAATGGCTCCCGGCATGGATGCTGACGATCTGTATCCCGATCTGAAGGAGCTCGTTATCAACATCGATAACCCTGTTGTCATCAAGATCCGCGCACTTCACAGTCTCGGCACCAAGGAAGATGAGGTGAACAGACTGGCCCTTCATATCTATGATCAGGCAAGACTGGCACACGGTTCCATCGACAGTGAATCGCTGACAAGATTCCTTAAGTACAATTCGGAACTTCTGTCCAAAAATGCCGAGAGTTTGTGAGCAGATCCACGTGCTTTTAATGTATAATCAAATCTAGATCAACCATAAGTTAGGAGAACCCCTATGTCAGTAAGAAGAATCCTTTCAGAGAAGAAGCCGGAGTTCGCAGTAGAGGCAAAGCAGATACTTCATGATGTATCTTCCGACCTTGATATCAGGACTATCGATAAGGTCAGGGTACTCAACCAGTATGATGTTGAGGGAATAACAGATGAGGAGTATGAGAATGCAAAGACAGTTGTTTTCTCCGAACCCCCCGTTGACGATGTGTATGACGAGGAAGCAGATCTCTCGGACTGTGCTTATGTCCTGAGGATCGAAGCTCTTCCCGGTCAGTATGATCAGAGAGCTGATTCTGCTGCCCAGTGCGTTCAGTTCCTTACACAGAAGGAGAGACCTAATGTCAGATCTGCCAAGATAGTCTGTTTCTACGGTTCGCTTTCTGATGAGGATAAAGAGAAGATCAAAGGTTATCTTATCAATCCTGTGGAGTGCCGCGAGGCCGCTTCTGATAAGCCGGATACTCTGGTGGATGTATTTGATATTCCGACTACGGTTGCAACAGTTGACGGTTTTACCGGTATGTCTGACAGCGAATTGTCAGATATGAGGTCATCGCTTGGCCTTGCAATGAGCGATGCGGATCTTAAGTTCACACAGGATTTCTTCAAGTCACAGGGAAGGAACCCGACCATTACAGAGATCAGGGTTCTCGATACATACTGGTCAGATCACTGCCGTCATACTACATTCCTTACGGAACTTACGGATATTACTTTCGAGGGGGATGATGAGCTCACAGAGGAAGTGAAGAAGACTTACAGTGATTACCTGGCTAACAGGGAAGAACTGTATAAGGGAAGACTTGAAGAGAAGCATATCTGTCTGATGGATATTGCTACGCTCGCGGTAAAAAAACTCAAGAAGGACGGCAAACTGGCAGATCTTGATGAATCAGAAGAGATCAATGCTTGCTCTATTAAGATCAGGATCAAGGTTGACGGTGAAGATAAGGACTATATCCTTATGTTCAAGAATGAGACGCATAATCACCCTACTGAGATCGAGCCTTTCGGCGGCGCTGCAACATGTCTTGGCGGAGCCATAAGAGATCCGCTGTCCGGAAGATCATATGTATATCAGGCAATGCGTGTTACAGGTGCGGGAGATCCTACGGTTCCCGTATCGATGACTCTTAAGGGCAAACTGTCTCAGAAGAAGATCGTCAGAACTGCTGCTGCAGGATATTCTTCATACGGAAACCAGATCGGTCTTGCCACAGGTCAGGTAGACGAGATCTATCATCCCGGATATGTCGCCAAGAGAATGGAGATCGGTGCCGTTATCGCTGCTGCTCCTGCAGGTAATATCGTGAGGGAGAGACCTTCTGACGGAGATATTGTAGTCCTCCTCGGCGGCAGGACCGGACGTGACGGTATCGGCGGTGCTACGGGATCGTCCAAGGCGCATGATACAAAGTCAGTCCTTACATGCGGTTCCGAGGTTCAGAAGGGTAATCCTCCGACGGAACGTAAGCTCCAGAGACTTTTCAGGGACCCTGAAGTAACAAAGCTTATCATCAGATGCAATGACTTTGGTGCAGGCGGTGTATCGGTTGCTATCGGTGAGCTTGCTGCAGGTCTTGAGATCAATCTTGATGCCGTTCCCAAGAAGTATGAAGGTCTTGATGGTACTGAGATCGCCATCTCCGAGTCTCAGGAGAGAATGGCTGTTGTTATCCATCCTGCTGACCTTGATATGTTCATGGCTGCAGCAGACAGGGAGAACCTTGAAGCAACGGTTGTTGCAAGGGTTACAGAAGAACCTGTTATGAAGATGGTGTGGAACGGCAATACGATCGTTGATCTGCCAAGGAGCTTTATCGATACTAACGGTGCAAAGCAGTATGCAAAAGCAACTATTGCCGCACCTGATATGGATAATGTCTATATCGACAGGACGATCGATGCATATAAAGCAGACGATTTTGCCGCTTCACTCAAGGGTGCCCTCTCAAGTCTTGACGGATGCTCTCGTAAAGGTCTCACACAGAGATTTGACTCTTCGATCGGCGCTGCAACAGTCCTTATGCCTTACGGCGGTAAGTTCCAGAACTCACCCGAGGAAGGTATGGCTGCAAAGATCCCGATGGAGCATGGAACAACGTCAGACTGTTCTGTAATGACATACGGATTTGATCCGTACTTTACAGAGTGGAATACATACGCCGGATCATATCATGCCGTTGTCGAGAGTTTGCTGAAGCTTCTTGCAATGGGTGCAGATCCTGCATGTGCGAGACTTACGTTCCAGGAATACTTCGAGAGGATGGGTTCAGAGAAGAGCTGGGGCAAGCCTCTGTCGGCACTGCTCGGAGCTTATCAGGCTCAGCTCGACTTTGGCACTGGCTCGATCGGCGGTAAGGACTCCATGAGCGGTTCTTTCAACGAGATCCATGTTCCTCCGACGCTTGTGAGCTTCGCTGTAGGTATGACCACAACGGATAAGCTGATATCTTCTATCCTTACATCTGCAGGTCAGCGCCTCTATATTATCAAGTGTGCACGTAACGGTAAGGGATTCTATAAGAAGGATCACGTGCTCAGAGTGTTTAAGGCTGTTAAGGAACTCCAGGCACGCGGACAGGTTCAGAATGCCGCTGTGGTACGCGCTTCCGGTGTTGCATCCAGAGTTGCTTCAATGTGTTTCGGTAACGGACTTGGATTCAGGTTCTCTGATAAGCTTTCCATGGAAGACCTCTTCAGCAGGACAATGGGTGCTGTCATTGTTGCCATACCTAATGATACTAATGCTATTGACAAGGTTGAGATGGCAGGCGGTAAGTTCCTTGGTATAACTGAAGATTCAGGCAAGTTCTCTTACGGAACACAGGATCTCGCGCTCTCTGAGGCACTTGAAGCTTATGAAGGAAAGCTTGAGCCGATATTCGCAACCAGGGCTGTACCTGCAGTCATCGAGGATATAAAGCTTTATAAGACTGATAAATCATTCAAGGCAGCACCGTCTGTGCTCAAGGGGATCAGGCCAAAGGTTGTGATTCCTGTATTCCCCGGAACTAACTGCGAACTTGATTCGGCAAGGGCTTTCGAGAGGGCAGGCGCAGAGGCTGATGTATTTGTTATCAGGAATAAGTCATCAGAGGAGATTACAGAGTCACTTACTACGCTCGCCGGCAAGATCGGTCAGGCCAATATTGTTATGCTTCCCGGAGGATTCTCTGCAGGTGATGAGCCTGAGGGTTCAGGAAAGTTCTTCGCTGCAGCATTCAGGAGTAGTCAGCTTACGGATGCCGTAAGAGACCTTCTGTTCAACAGGGACGGTCTTATGCTTGGTATATGCAACGGTTTCCAGTCACTCATAAAGCTCGGACTGCTTCCTTACGGCGATATAAAGGAGCTTACTTCGGAATCTCCTACGCTGACTTTCAACAATATCGGCAGACATCAGAACAGTTATGTCAGGACAAAGATCATGTCTAATAACAGTCCCTGGCTTACAATGTGTGAAGTCGGAGAAGTTTATAACATTCCGATTTCTCATGGTGAGGGCAGATTTGCCGCTTCAATAGATCTTGTCAGGAGACTTGAGGCCAACGGTCAGATCGCTACCTGCTATGTTGATATCAATGATGATCTTGCAGCTGATACGGCATTCAACCCTAATGGTTCAGTGTGTGCTATCGAGGGTATTCTCTCACCTGACGGAAGAGTCATGGGTAAGATGGGTCATACGGAGAGATATGAGGCTGATCTCACAAAGAATATCGGCGGCAATAAGCACCAGAAACTCTTTGAATCAGGCGTCGCATACTTTAAGTAATGAACCGAAACGAGATCATAAGACTGACTGATGAAATAGGATTTCTGCCCGAGCAAAAATTCGGGCAGAATTTTCTTTGTGATGAGGCATCGATAGAACGCATTATAGACCTTTGTGACCTCAGGGAAGGGGACCACGTGCTTGAGATCGGTCCCGGCCTTGGTTCGCTTACAGGAATGCTCGCTAAGCCGGGAATAGAACTTACCGCCGTGGAGATCGACAAGAGACTGGCAGAGTTCATAGGCAATGAATACGGCTGCAGGGTAATCGCCAGCGACTATACCAGGCTGGCGGCAGGTGATTATGATGCATCTTCATACGATGTGGCAGTAAGCAATATCCCTTATTATCTGATGACACCAATAATGAAGAAACTCATCATAGATCTTAATAATTCAAGAAAACTTGTGCTGATGGTCGAGAAGGAAGCATTGCAGAGGATATGCGCAAAGCCGGGAACAAAACAATACGGGCCGCTGGCTGTTCTGTGCAGTTTATATGGAAATATGGATGTTGTTTTCGATCTGCCGGGCAATTACTATTACCCTGTGCCGAAGACAACATCGACTGTTATCACGCTTACAAGGCAGGGCGGATATAACATCGATGAGGGCTTTATCAGGTTTGTAGAGCAATGCTTCTCAAACCGCCGCAAGAAAGTAACTAACAATGCAGATGTTTCCATATCAGCATTAACAGGACTCGGGTACAAGGATACATGCAGAGCGGAAGAGATCAGCCCCGAAGACTTTATAAAACTATATGTGGTATAATCATTAGAGCATTTTATGGAGTAATGATATGAAGAAGACTAACACCAGCATTCTAGGAAAATACTCGGATACCAATCTCGGTAAGCGTAAGGGCAAGGATGTTCCGCCCATGGTCAGCTATGAACAGCGTTTCAAGGGGGAATCCATGGCGAAAGGCGTAACCGAACCGGCCAAACCGATGACGCTTGACGAGAAGATCGCCAGGAAAAACGGAGACAAAACATCCGAAGAGGATAAGGAAGATCCGGTCGCCAAGAGAGTATCTGTCTCTATCGGTGATAATACATATCTGCTCGGAGCTAATGGTGATGTGTCCGAAGCCAGAATACGCAAGGTTGCTGCTCTGGCAGATGAGATCTATAAAGAGACAAAAGAGAATAATCCGTATATAGCAACGAATAAGACTGCGATTCTCTCGCTTATCGAGTGTTGTGACAGATATCTGACACTGAAGGATCAGCTGTCTGATATGAGAACAGAACTGATGTATTATAAGCAGAAAGACCAGTATAACGAGGAGAAAACAAGACCCGAGCCTACACCTATGGAGAAGCTTTCCATGGGTGCTGACGGTGATATCAATGATTGAACTTCTGGCTCCGGCAGGCAGCCTGGAGATATTGAAGGCAGCGGTTGATTCCGGTGCTGATGCCGTGTATTGCGGCATGTCAGCATTCAATGCGAGGATCAATGCTTCCAACCTTACTGAGGAAGAGTTCAGGGAAGGCGCAGAGTATTGTCATTACAGAGGTTCCAGGATCTACCTTACACTTAACACTCTTGTTTCTGACAGCGAATTTAATGATGCTGTCGAGACTGCAATTAAGGCTTACGAATCCGGAGTCGACGGTATCCTTATACAGGACGTTGGACTTCTGTCATATCTGCATGACAATTACCCGGAGATCCCTCTTCATTGCAGCACACAAATGAACATTTTCTCCGATGAGGATTACAGGAGGCTGTCTGAACTCGGTGTCAGAAGGATAGTCCTGCCCAGGGAACTCTCGCTGGAAGAGATCAGAAGAAGATCAAAGGCAGCTTCAAGATATAAGATGGAGACCGAAGTCTTCGCTCATGGCGCTGTGTGCGTGTGCTATTCGGGACTTTGTCTGTTCTCCGCAATGAACAGAAGCGGATCCAGGAGCGGTAACAGAGGCTTATGTGCCCAGCCCTGCAGGGAAGAATATACTCTTATCAATAACGGTAAAACAGTAAAGAGCGGTCATCTCCTGTCGCCCAAGGACAGGGATGTGACATCATATATCGGTGAGCTCATCAGTTCAGGAACAGCATCACTTAAACTGGAAGGAAGGATGCGTGACAGGAATTATGTTATGGCTGCAGTAACCTCTTACCGCAGGCTGATTGATGCGTACTATAACGGAGAACTGGATCAGACTCTTGTTGATGATGTAAGGAATGATCTTCTTGTCAACTTCAACAGGGGAGGATCTTATACAACACAGTTCCTTACCGGCAAAAAGGAAGGGAATATGCTTTCCGGAGAGTATCCCGGCAAGTATGGCCTTAAGATAGGCAGGATCTGTGCTCTCAACAGCAGGAAAGGCACAGTAACATTCTCATATACACTTCGTCAGGGGCGGATGATCATACCTGATAAGGGCGACTATTTGTCGATCCGTGACCGTGACAGGGAGGTCTGTTCTTTCCCTGTGGGTAAGGTACATGAGATGCCTGAGCAGCTGGCTGTGAAGGGTCTCCATCCTGATATGATCGATAAGCTCAAACCCGGATATGATGTATTCCTGATGGGGCATAAGACTGCTGTCGATCCGGATGCTTTGCGCAAAACTGATATAACGCTGTCCGTAGAGATAACTGATAAGAAGATAACCCTCAATGCAATGGCGGCAGGAGGGATCAACAATAATATTTTCGCGGAGTATTCGGCTGATATCCCGTCAGGATATGAAGGCAGACCACTGGAAGCTTCCAGGATCAGGGATCAGCTGTCCAGATTCGGCGATACACCTTTCAGAGCAGCTAATATTTATTTCACAGGGGCTGAAGAGATCAATTGTCCGGTAAGTCTTATAAATGATGCAAGAAGAAAGATCGTACAGCTTCTCTGTGACGAGATCGGCCGTTCATATGAGAGACATGTTGTAATACATGAAGACAGACCCGGTGAGGATGATACTGTATCCGGTACAGGCAGCATAACAAGAATGCTTACATATCCCTCTGTTGCTGATAATCTGGGAATCCTGACTCCCGGTGCGGATATTTACGTGTTCAGTATCTATGATCTTAATATAAAGGCTGTCAGGGAGCATATTGCATCCTTTGCAGAACAGAATAATGCGCGCATCTGTATGATGCTTCCTGATCTGTATCATGACAGAACTTCAGATATGCTCCTGTCTGCTGCTTCCGCTCTTAAGGAACTGGCAGGGGACAGGTTCTTGTATTATATGGACAGCAGAGTTCACGGATCCAATAAGGAGCTTGATAAGCTCGGACTGGAACACCTTATATCCGGAGGTGCCAACATATATAACAGGAGATCTCTTCTGTATGCTTCCGGAACATGTAAGGGGATGTACCTGTCATATGAACTGTCGGATGCTGATATTATCAGTATTGCCGGTAAAGGTGCTAATGGGGCGGGAATTATCCTTCATGAAGACGGACCTGTGCGTTGGATGCAGACTGATTTCTGTCCTGTCGGGGGCAATAAGGTCAAATGCGGTCAATGTTTTGACGGCGGTATTATCGAGATGACCGGTAAAAGTATGGATGATAAGGTCAGAGTGATTCCACGGCGTTATGACTGTTCGTCCGAGATCTATGGTGAAGCCAAGAATAAGATCCCGGAATATGTCGCAGATGAGCTTATAGAGAACGGGCTCAATGTCATAGTTAACAGAACGATACTATAAATTACATAGATTACAGGAGAATACATATGTCTGAGAAGATAAAGATCATGATGGAGAAGTGCAGACCGGATGCGGTTATTCCCAGATATGCAAATGACGGCGATGCCGGTATGGATATCTATGCAGCGGAGGATGTTTATGCAGCACCCGGTATGACTGTTCTTGTGCCGACAGGAATCAAGATGGCAATACCTTACGGATATGAAGTTCAGATAAGACCGAGAAGCGGGATATCACTTAAGACACTCCTGAGAGTTCCTAATGCGCCGGGTACGATAGACTGCGGTTACAGAGATGAAGTGAATGTGATCATATATAATGCTTCAACAAGAGAGGATGCTTCTGTTGATGCGCCTTTTACACTGTCAGATAAGGGCAATAAGAATGGTACTTATCTGATCAGAAAAGGAGACCGGATCGCCCAGATGGTCGTGGCAAAGGTTGAATACTGCGAGCCCGTTACCGTTGATTCTGTTGCTGATATCGGAAGTAACAGAGGAGGGGGATTCGGATCCACAGGCACTTGCTGACAGGGTGGAAAAAAGACCCGAAAGGTGCTAAAATCCTTAGGATATTCTTATAGGCGGAGGTTGCTATGCTTGATATTTACATGTCAGAAGAATATAAGCAGATCGGCAACCGTTCTGTATACCGCATCAAAGAGACAGAGAATATAAAAGAAGACTCCTGGATCAATATGTACTCTCCCACCGAGACAGAGATCGAACGTGTGGAGAAAGAACTTAATATCCCCCAGGAATTCCTGAGATATCCTTTGGATGAAGAAGAGAGACCACGTATAGACTATGATGATGACACCGGACATGTACTGATCATCATTGACCTGCCGTATACAAAGCGTGAGAATGATATTACCAGATACGAGACTGCACCTCTCGGTATCATACTTGCCGATAAGCATATCGTTACTATTTCCCTGTGGAAGACTTCCATTCTTGATCAGTTTATCGAGAACAGGGTAAAGGACCTCTATATACCGTTCAGGACAAGGTTTACGATACAGATCCTCGGCGCAGTTGCCAAAGACTATTTGAGACTCCTGCGTTTTATCGATAAGACACTTGAAGTCGCTGAGAATGGCCTTGCCAAATCGATCAGCAATAACGATCTGTACAAATTGCTTGCACTGGCAAAATCCCTCATCTACTTCACATCATCCCTCAAATCAAACGAGGGCGTGCTTGAGAAGCTGATGCGCGGAAGAACGGTAAAACTGTATGATGAAGACGAAGACCTGCTCGAGGATGTTGTTATCGAGTATAAGCAGGCACACGAGATGGCAACCATCTATGCAAACGTCGTTAACGGTACGCTCGATGTTTACAGTTCGATCATCGATAACAACCTGAATTCGATAATGAAAGTGCTGGCGGCGGCCACGATCTGTCTTACGATCCCGGATCTTATTGGCAGTTTCTTTGGTCAGAACTGTCCCATGCCGTGGGATGCAGGATTTGCCGATAATCCTGTCCCGTTCTTTATACTTACGGCAGCTGCTGTGATAAGTCTTGTTGTCAGCATTATCGTTATGAAGAAGAAGAAAATGCTCTGACATGAATATCAATTACGAATATAATTCACCGCGGAAAAAGCCGAAGGGGAGTCTCCTCACAAGACTGGCACTTGTATTCAGTGTTCTGTCTGCTGTTATCATCGTTATCATCGTTCTTACCGTAACGTCTGCCAACAGGCTGATGAATATCGAGAGGAACTACGCATCAAATGTCCCTTCCAATATCCTTCCTTCATACAGCAACTGTTCTTTCTCCTCGGCAGACGGACAGACGACACTGTCAGGATGGTTTTTTAAGACCAAGAATCCCGTTACTACTATTATTGTGGTGCACGATACAGGATCAAACAGACTTCCGTTCGGTGTTACCATGATCGATATGATCGAAGACTGGCTTGATTCCGGTTACAATGTTTTCTTGTTCGATCAGCGCAACAGTGGTGACTCTGCAGGAGACATATCAGGATACGGTTATATCGAGTGGCAGGATGTTCTGGGGGCCATCTCGATCGTTAGACAGATATCCGTAACTACTGACGTGGTACTTTATGGTATCGGCACAGGGTGTACTTCATCTGTAATTGCCTATAATAATCTTCCACCTGCGGATGTTACTGAAGCACAGCTTAAGTCTTACAGTCAGGATATCAGGGAACTTGGTTTTACCAGAGGCTATGTGTCAGGGATAATCTTTGATTCGCCTGCCAAGAATTCCGATGATTACATAAAACCTGTAGTCCGCAATAAGGAATTCCTCGGGTTCATCACGCAGAACTTTGTCCCTTATGCAATAAGGATCTCGGCAGGGGAGAGCAACATAAATCTCGCTGCGGAGATTGCTAGACTTCCAATCCCGGTCTGCATAATCTATGGAGGACACGATACTTTTATTGGTGCTGATAAGATCAATCAGATAATCAATGAGCGTAACAGGCTTTCTTCCAGCCTTACTGAATCCAAGATGATCTCAGGCGCGGGTTACCTTGAGGAATACTCTATCAACAGTGGTGAGTATATCGGTGCTGTCAGTAAGTATCTGGATACTTTTTTCGCGAGGGAGAATTGATATGGCATATATCCTTGGTATCGAGAGTTCCTGTGACGAGACTGCGGCATCGGTAGTGGAGGATGGCCGCAGGATACTGTCCAATGTTATCTCATCACAGGCTGATTTTCACATGCAGTATGGCGGAGTCGTTCCGGAACTTGCTTCGAGGATGCATGTTGATGCTGTTTATCAGGTGGTGGAGAAGGCTCTGGGTGATGCCGGAGTCGGACTTGAAGATATTGAAGCCATCGCGGTTACGTACGGCCCCGGTCTTGTCGGTGCTTTGCTTGTAGGTGTATCCTGCGCGAAAGGCCTTGCCGCAGTATCCGGAAAGCCCCTTGTTCCTGTTCATCATCTGAAAGGGCACATTGCTGCAAATTATCTGTGTTTTCCCGAACTGGAACCGCCGTTCCTGACGCTTCTTGTCAGCGGCGGCAATACGATGATCGTTAAAGTGAATGATTACTGCGATATGGAGATAATCGGCAGAACACTTGATGATGCTGCGGGAGAGGCTTTCGATAAGATAGCGAGAGTCATAGGACTTGGCTATCCCGGAGGCCCGAAGATGGATAAAGCGGGGCAGGGAGGAGACATAAATGCTTACAGATTCTCGGTGCCGAAGACCGGAAGCAGATTTGATTTCTCCTTCTCGGGGATCAAGACTAATGCACTGAATATGATCAATGAATCAAAGATGAAGGGGGAAGAGATAGATCTGCGCGATTTTACTGCGAGCTATCAGGATCATATCGCACATTACCTTCTTGATCATACTTTAGCGGCAGTCGAAGCAACGGGCATCAGGAAAATATGTCTTGCCGGCGGCGTGTCTGCCAACAGTTTTATCAGGGCGCTCTTTGATAAGGCAGGGGCCGAAAACGGCCTGGATCTGTATTATCCCGGTCTTGGGCTTTGTACAGATAATGCTGCAATGATTGCAAGCTGCGGATATTACGAGTATATTAACGGTAACCGTGCGGGGCTTGATCTGAATGCCAGGCCTTCGCTCGATCTATAAGGATAAGATATGGCTATTGTAAAAGGAATAAAGATCATCGCTGAGAACAGAAAAGCTTATCATGATTATTTCATTGATGAGAAGTTTGAGTGCGGCGTAGTTCTGTCAGGAACAGAAGTAAAGAGTATGAGAGCCGGCAAGTGTAATCTCAAGGATTCATATTGTCAGGTCAAGGACGGGGAGATGTGGCTGATAGGAGTTCATATCAGCCCGTATGATAACGGAAACAGGTTTAACCTTGATCCCATGAGATCAAGGAAGCTACTGATGCACAAGAAGGAGATCATCAAACTGTATTCAAAGACAAAACTTGACGGACTGACACTTGTGCCGACAAAGTGCTATTTCAAGGACGGAAAAGTTAAGTTTGAGATCGGTCTTGCCAGAGGTAAGAAGAATTATGATAAGCGTGATTCTATCGCTGACAGGGATGCAAAACGTGATATAGAGCGCGCCATGAAATCAAAGAGCAAGTATGATAAAATCTGAATATGAGATACGGATCTAATACTTTCTCAAAAACCAATGCGCTTTTGGCAGTAATCTTCTGGATACTGACAATAGTGTGTGTTGTGATGATATTCTATTTCTCAAGTCAGACAGGGGATGAGTCATCGGCAACATCAGGAACGATATCCAGGTTCCTGGCAAAGTATTTTGGAGGTATGGTTACTGAGACTGTGGTGCGTAAAGCAGCTCACATACTGGAATTCCTTGCATTATCGTTCTTTACTTATCTGGCAATTTACAATACGAACAAAATTTCGGTGGAGACCTCATACTCTGAGAGCGGTGTAAAGATCATCAAATCAGATAATGAGATGTGCATAATCTTCACGACCTGGTTCAGCGTTCTTAACGCAGTCGTTGATGAATATCATCAGTTGTTTGTCAACGGACGGTCCGGATCGATATCTGATGTTGCGATCGATATGATCGGCGTTGTCGTTCTGATGCTGATATTCAGACTGATATTCACATTGAATCTCAAGTTTAAGGGAAAGACGGAAATCCGTTATAACGAGTAGGGTGCGTTCGAATAACTGCTCCTGTCACCTCATTCTGATAATATCTAATTCGGTATAATTACAATTTTGGTGAATTGAGAAGGGATAGAAATCCATAATATATATATATGGTCATTAAGAAAGGGCTCGTTGGAACGTTCATTCCGCGGAGCCCTTATAATTATGGTTATCTCAGAGCAATGATCAGATCTTATCAAGTGCCTGCTGGATATCTGCAATGATATCATCTGCATCTTCCAGTCCGACTGACAGTCTTATCAGATCTGACGGGATTCCGGCTTCAGCAAGCTGCTCATCCGTCAGCTGTCTGTGTGTGTGGCTTGCCGGATGCAACAGACATGTCTTTGCATCAGCAACATGTGTAACGATCGAGATCAGATTCAGACTGTCCATAAATTTGATGGACTGATCACGTCCGCCTTTGATACCAAAGCACATTACGCCGCATGATCCCTTTGGCAGATACTTGTTCTTAAGATCAAAATATTTGTTCGTTTTTAAGTCAGGGTAGTTGACCCATGCCACTTTGTCATTGCTTTCGAGGAATTCAGCGACCTTGAGAGCATTCTTGCAATGTCTCTCCATACGGACATGAAGTGACTCAAGACCGATCTGAACATAATATGCATTCTGAGGTGCCTGGATCGAGCCGAAGTCTCTCATGAGCTGAGCTGTAGCCTTCGTAATGTAAGCTGCCTTACCAAAGGCTGTAGCGTACGTAAGACCGTGATATGATTCATCAGGCGTTGTGAGACCGGGGAATTTGTCAGCATGAGCCATCCAGTCAAAATTGCCGGAATCAATGATAGCACCGCCAACAGATGATGCGTGGCCGTCAATGTACTTTGTCGTAGAATGTGTAACGATATCTACGCCGAATTCT
Source organism: Ruminococcaceae bacterium YRB3002 (assembly GCA_900099715.1). Taxonomy (GTDB): domain Bacteria; phylum Bacillota; class Clostridia; order Saccharofermentanales; family Saccharofermentanaceae; genus Saccharofermentans. Next base: position 331,883 of record FMTG01000002.1, read on the forward strand.
ATAGGTCTGCAGTTTACCGGTGTCGCGAAAGTATTATCAACGATAAGCGGGATTCCGTTATCATGTGCGAGCTTGGAGAATTTCTCAAAATCAAGAACTGTACATGTAGGATTTGTAATAGTCTCTCCGAAGATGCATTTTGTGTTGGGCTTGACGAATTTCTGGAGTTCTTCCAGAGGCAGATCCTGATCAACAAATGTGCACTCGATACCCATTTTCTTCATGGTAACGCCGAACAGATTATATGTTCCGCCGTAGATCGATGATGAAGCGATAAAATGATCTCCACATTCGCAGATATTGAATACTGCATAGAAGTTTGCAGCCTGACCTGAGGATGTAAGCATTGCTGCATAGCCGCCTTCCATCTCACAGAGCTTGGAAGCTGCAAGATCATTGGTAGGATTCTGAAGCCTTGTGTAGAAATAGCCTGAAGCCTCAAGGTCAAAAAGCTTACCCATCTCCTCAGATGTGGAATACTTCCATGTTGTACTCTGATAGATCGGAACCTGTCTCGGTTCACCATTTCCGGGCCTGTATCCGCCCTGAACGCACTTTGTGTCAATGTTCATTAAATATACCAACCCTTTCTTTTAAAAACTGATAATTATTATAATTTATTTTTCCTCTCCTGCAATGCTCATGTTCTTAACAATCACTGAGGGACAGAAGAACTCTCCTCTTGTTCCCGGAATGTTTGTTACGTCATTGCCAAGTTCTGAAATATTCTGCATCATCTCATAGAAGTTACCCGATATGGTGATCTGCTCAACTGGCCTTCCCCTCTTCCCTGCTTCTATCCTGAAGCCTTCACAAAGAAGCGAGAAATCTCCGCTTATCGGATTGACACCGGCATGAAGGCCTGACACCTCGGTGATGATAAGACCTTCACCAACTGTCTCGCAGAGCCCGTTAAAATCTTTATCACCGGGAGTTACAACTATGTTTGTAGCACCGATCGATCCGCCGAATCCGTTGCCGGTAGACTTGCGGTTCTCCTTATATGCTGTCTTAAGATTATAGAACGCCGTCATGAAGATACCGTTCTCGACGATCGCCTTATCATAAGTCATTACGCCCTCCGTATCGAAAGGTATCTTCGTCAGTGCCTTCTCGTACATAGGAAGTTCCTTGAGCGTAAATACTTCTGATGCGATCTTTGTCCCGACCTTATCTTTAAGAAGTGACAAGCCTCTTTGAATGATGATCGAAGAGAAACTTGCGAAGAATGCCTTGAACAGCGATACAAAAGCATCATTACGGAAAACAACATCGTATGAACCGGATCTTACTGATGCTGCACCGAATTTGGTCATAAGATTATCTTCGACTGTCTCTATAAACTTACTAAGATCAAAATCATCGATATCCTTGCCGATCCAGTAATGACCGCCGCTCTTGACGACACCGTCTCTCTCGGCTCTTGCGCCTGCATAAAGCGATATACCGTCTTCGTCAGTATAAGCATACAGGCCTTTGGTATTCATCATCATCGAAGGGCCGCGGCTGCATCCGATAGACAGATAATCAACCTGCTTGACAGCCGGATCGATCGCCAGGATAGCTTTCTCGATCTGAAGACCGAGTTCTTTGAACCGCTCATATGTATTCTTGTCATAAGTTCCTGACATCTGAGTGAAGATGAGTTCCTTGTGATCGGGATCGCAGTATATAAAGTCAGGATCCTCATCATTCAGGACTTCACAGTTCTCCATGGCGCCGGCAAGCAGATACTCTACAGTATTATCGTCAAGGATATTAGTAGAGCTTGTTCCCATCTGGCCATTCTTGAGGCCCCTGAATGTAATGCCTGAATCGCGGCTGTTCTCATAGGATGATACCTCTCCGTTCAGTATATCCACACTCATGGATTCATGATCGCTGTACATTGCGCTGGCTTCATCAAATCCAAAAGACTTTGATCTGTCAATAAGTTCCTTAAGGATAACCTTAGCTTCTTCTATTGTCATAGGTTACTCCTCCCTTCCGCCGACCAGTATCGACGATACTCTGATAGTTGGCTGCCCGACAGTTACCGGGACGCCTCCGGAAGAAGCGCCACAGACACCTGCGGCAAGTTCAAGGTCATTGCCTACCATATCGATATTCATCAGCACTTCAGGACCTTTGCCGATAAGAGTAGCACCTCTGACAGGCTCGGCGATCTTACCGCCTCTGATCATATATGCCTCGTTTACAGCAAAGTTAAATTCACCGGTAGCCGTATCGACAGATCCGCCGCCCATTTGCGTGCAGTAAAGACCTTCTTCCGTGTTGGCGATTATCTCTTCAGGGGTTGAGGATCCGTTCTCGATATAAGTGTTGCTCATACGTGATGTCGGTGCATAACAGTAATCCTCACGTCTTGAGCATCCGGTTACAGGCATGTTCATTCTTCTGGAACCGAGCTCGTCGATAAGATAGTTCTTCAGGATGCCATTCTCGATAAGCTGGAGATCGGAAGACTCATTACCTTCATCATCGGTATAGTACGAACCCCATTCACCTTCGATTCTGGCATTATCTCTTGCAGACACAACAGAAGAAGCAATCTGCTGACCGAGTTTTCCGGCAAAGCAGGAACTGCCTATACCGACAGATGATGCCTCAAGTGCATGACCGCAGGCCTCGTGGAATATTACGCCGCCAAATCCGTTGCATATGATGACAGGCATCTTGCCGGAAGGCGCATATCCTGCATTAGCCATTCTGATTGCTGTATCGCAGCATTCCCTGACTTTGTCGATAATGGGATATTCATTAATGAACTCGTAACCCTTAAGTGTTCCGGGAGAGATTCGTCCTGTCTGCTTCTCATCACCTTTGGAAGCAACTGTCTCCACCGAGAATCTGATCCTGGACTTTGTCTCTTCTTTGTTAACTCCTCTTGAATTGACGACTCTTATTGTCTTTGAAGAGAAGTTATATCCGCATGCGACCTGTGTAATGAGTGGATCATAGCCTAGAGCATATTCGGAGGCATTCCTCAGCCACTCAACAGTCTCACTCTTGGCTATTGCTGCGGGATCGACGGATATCATGCTGGGGGACGATTTGCAGAGTTTCTGAAGGTCCGCTGCTGCTGCACGGTCCGTGCCTGCCAGCGCCATCGAAGCTTCCCTGGCCATATGTATCAGGCTCTCCGGATCGAAATTATTGGAATAGACATAAACACAGTTCGTTCCCTGCATAATCCTGATGCCTATGCCTGCACCCTTGTTCGTTCCGGCCTTGATCACTTTACCTTTAAGAAGACTCACACTCTTTGATGACTCTTCTTCCATATACAATTCGGCAAAATCAGCGTTATTTGATAAAGCTGCGTCAAGTATCTTCATGATACTGCTGTCGTTCATAGTCATATCCTCTCTTTTATTCACATTCCCAGAAATGAACTGAGTATGGTTCCATCAATGATCCACCGCCAAAATCATGCAGATCGCCTGTAATAAGATCAGTAGCCCTTCCGCATCCCGCATCGAAATGAGCACGGTATTCATTGGAATCGGCATTGATCGCTACAAGAACTCTCCTGCCTTCATACGCTCTCTCGAAAATAAGCTGCTTTGGCTGAATGACTACATTACGGTAGCTTCCGAAACAGAGGGGTTTTGATACTGCCCTGGCATGAGCAAGTGCAGCTATAAAGTCTGTCAGGCTGTTCCACTCAGGCTTGTCGGGTGACGGTCTGAGCGCTTCATCGCCCCATGATTTCTCCGCTTCTATTCCCCACTCGCTTCCATAATAAACAGCTGGAACACCGGGCATTCCGAAGACCATGCCATAGATCGGTCTCAGGTGATTCTTGTCTGACAATATCGATGCAACTCTTGTAACATCGTGATTGTCTGCAAAAGACAGAAGGTGCTTTCCCGTATAAAGACACCAGGGTTCATGTGAGAACTGCCTGTTAAGCGAATGCGCTATCTCAAACATGTTTCCGCTGTTGAAGCTGGAATAAAGACCTTTATAGCACTCATAATTCGTGACGCTGTGACATGCATTATCATTCATCCAACGGTTGTAATCACCGTGAAGAGTCTCTCCGAGAAGAACAAAGTCGCTGTTTATCTGTCCGGCGTACCACCTCAATGCTTTGAGAAAATCAGGTTCAAGACAGTATGCAACATCAAGTCTTAAGCCATCTATTCCATATTCTGACGCCCAGTTCTGCATGACTTTATAGATATGATCTCTTACTTCACCGTTCCATGTATTGAGCTTAACAAGTTCAAAGTGACCTTCCCAGCCTTCATACCAGAACCCGTCGTTATAATTCGAGTTGCCATCGAAGGAGATCTTGAACCAGTCCTTGTAAGGAGAGTCCCATTTCTTCTCCTGAACGTCCCTGAATGCCCAGAATCCGCGGCCTACATGGTTGAATACACCGTCAAACATTATCCTGAGTCCGGCGTCTTTGAGAGCCTTGCATACGGTCTTAAGGTCATCATTCGTTCCGAGCCTTGGATCAACCGTCATAAAGTCCCTTGTGTCATAGCCGTGATAGTCACAGGAGAAAAGCGGATTGAACAGGACGCATGTCGCGCCAAGCTGCTTTATATGAGGGATAAAATCGATTACTTTAAGTATCTTATGCTCTTCAGGAACACCTCCGCCGAGCGCACCACAAAAACCCAGAGGATATATCTGGTAGATTACTGATTCGTCAAACCACATTCGCGTGATAACTCCTAATAATTTATTACTCCGTATGAGTTAAGTATTTTAATGATCAGCAGAAGCCCTTGGATCTCGCCAGTTCTGCCCGCTCTTTATTCTTTCCGCCCATGGCGATCTGATCATCGATGAACGTTGGATGGGCAGCGATAAAGTCTCTCATATATTTATCGGGATCTGCAAGGAATCCCATTACAAGATCATACTGAGCGTTATCTATAATGCCTTCGGAAAGTGCCTGATCAAAAAGATCCTTGTCGATACCTGCAAGAGTATCCATTTTGATCCCAAGACCTTTCAGTACAGCCTCACCGCCCTGATGCCTGTCAACAACTGCAATCGTATCCGTAATCTCGACTTCCTGAACCTTAAGGACAGGAACCCAGGCACGCTCATAGCTTGATGCCTCGGTAATAAGATCGGCAATATGAAGTGATGTCTTGCCCTTAAGGATGACTTCACTGGCATTGAGAGTCTCATGATAATCAGAGGTGCTGTAAACAGCAGTTGAATCCTTATAGATGGTCAGATGAGCCTTGCCAAGAATATATGCAGGAACCATTGAGAAGATGAAGTCTCTCCTCTCCCCTCCCGAGACTATATCGAATTTATATTTTTTGGCGGTCTCTACGATGGAATCAATGACATTCTTATACGAAGGAGATACGTGATACAACCCGTACAATACTCCAAAGATCTCCTTGGGAGCGGTAATCTTATCTTCAGCAATACATCTCTCGATATGTGCGAGGACTCCGTTAGCTATTTCCTCATCATGCAGCAGAAAGTGTGTATTGATATAAAACGGACCTAATTTGCCTGAAGTGTACCAGAAAGGCTGGTCTGCTGGTGCAACTCTAACTGCATTTGTCTTAAAGAGATCGGTGATAATCTGATTAGTCATAGTATTCTCCTGATATTTAATAAAAATATTATAACATTTTTAGACCTGATTAGACGGTTTTATCGTTAAGAAATTGAAAACATCTTATGGCGATGATCAGAGAAGTCCGCCGACTGTGTAGACGATAAAAGACAGTATCCAGGCAACAACACACTGCCATATGACCACTCCGACGGCCCATTTGATGCCAAGTTCTCTCCTGATCGAAGCGATAGCGGCGACACAGGGCGTATAGATAAGAGAGAATACAAGCAATGAGATTGCTGACAGCGGTGTCAGCGCTGTCCCGACGCCCTCGCCGAACAGGACGTTCAGGCTGGATACGACACTTTCTTTCGCGATGAATCCTGTTATGAGAGATGTTACTATCCTCCAGTCTCCAAGACCTATGGGTGCGAACAGCGGTGCAATGATCCCTGCTATAACGGCCAGGATGCTGCTCTGTGAGTCTGTGACGAGATGCAGATTGAAGTCTATATTACGCAGCACCCACACAACTATCGTGGCGATCAGGATAACTGTGAAAGCCCTCTTGATGAAGTCCATGGCTTTCTCCTTAAGGAGTCTGAACACGTTGGAAGCCTTGGGCAAACGGTAATTCGGCAATTCCATCACGAAAGGAACGGCTTCGCCTTTAAACAGTGTCTTTCTGTAGAACAGCGCGATGATAATGCCGGTAATTATACCCAGAAGATAAAGCCCGATCATCAGAAGAGCACCGTATCCGGGAAAGAATGCACTGACGAAGAATGCATATATCGGTACCTTTGCGGAACAGCTCATGAACGGAGTCAGCAGGATCGTCATCCTCCTGTCGCGTTCGCTCGGGAGAGTCCTGGTGGACATTACGGCAGGTACTGTACATCCAAAGCCGATCAGCATCGGAACGATGCTCCTGCCTGACAGACCGATCTTGCGGAGGAGCCTGTCCATAACAAAAGCTATTCTGGCAGCATACCCTGTATCCTCCAGAATTGACAGGAAGAAAAACAGGACGATGATTATCGGAAGGAAACTCAGAACACTTCCCACACCGTTAAAAATGCCTTCAGTCACCAGATCGTGGACAAAGGGATATACGTTTGCATCCGTGAGTGCCTTATCGGTAATCTCAGTAAGCTTATCAACGCCCAGTTCGATCATATCCTGAAGGAACTTGCCTATAACGTTGAATGTCAGAAAGAAAACAAGACCCATAATGAGAATGAACGCAGGAATCCCCGTGAACTTGCCGGTAAGGATCTTGTCGATCTTCTCACTCCTGGTCCTTTCCTTGCTCGTGGATGGTTTCTTGAACGTTCTGGAACAGACTTTGCGGATGAAGGCAAAACGCATCTCGGCAATAGCGGCAGTACGGTCCAGTCCGCGTTCATTCTCCATCTGAACAATGATGTGTTCGATAGTCTCTTTCTCATTCTGGTCAAGATCGAGGGTATCTGTGATCAGGGGATCGCCTTCGATCATCTTATTAACTGCAAACTGGACGGGAATACCGTTTTTGGCAGCATGATCCTCGATGAAATAAGTTATCGAATGTATGCATCTGTGTACAGCGCCATTGTGGTCGTTCTCATCACAGAAATCCTGTCTTCCGGGTTTTTCCTGATATTTGGCGATATGTACAGCATGATCTATCAGCTCTTCTATTCCCTGATTTTTGGCCGCCGATATCGGGACGACAGGTACCCCCAGCTGGGATTCAAGACCGTTGACATCAACGCTTCCGCCGTTGGAATGAAGCTCGTCCATCATATTGAGAGCTACGACCATGGGTATATCCATTTCGAGGAGCTGAAGTGTCAGATAGAGATTGCGTTCGATATTTGTTGCATCAACGATGTTTATTATCGCCTTTGGCTTTCCTTTGAGCACAAAGTCTCTGGATACCACCTCTTCACTGCTGTAAGGCGACATGGAATATATACCGGGCAGGTCAGTGACAAGAGTATCGGGATGTCCGATGATCACGCCATCCTTGCGGTCAACAGTAACTCCCGGGAAGTTCCCGACACGCTGGTTGGACCCGGTCAGCACATTAAAGAGTGTAGTCTTGCCGCTGTTCTGATTGCCCACCAGCGCGAAAGTAAGTTGAGTTCCTTCAGGCAGCGGATTGCCTGTTCCTTTGGGATGAAATCTTCCGCCCTCACCAAATCCAGGGTGCTCGGTCTTGCCGAACATTGTCTGCTCAAAGGCCGGTGCTGAAGAATTATCCTCTACAGGTTCAACCTGGATCCGCTCCGCCTCAGACAGCCTCAGAGTAAGTTCGTAATCGTAAAGGCGAACCTCAACGGGATCTCCCATCGGAGCATATTTTACGACTGTAACCTCTGAATCAGGGATTACACCCATATCAAGAAGATGCTGTCTTAAGGCACCATCTCCCTCTACACTTAGTATCCTCGCTCTCTTGCCTGTCTGCAGCTCTTTAAGATTCATTGTCACCACAACTGTAAAGTGCCGGTAAGGGAACTGATATCAATGTTGTTTTCCTCACAGTACTTCTCAAGATCTTCTGTAATATCCACAGGACATGTTGGATGGATCAGACTTGCTGTCCCGATCTCCACAGCCGAAGCACCTGCGATCATGAATTCTATTACATCTTTGTAATCCATGATGCCCCCGCAGCCGATTATCGGGATGCTCAGGGCCTTGGAGCACTCTGCTACCATTCTGACGGCAACAGGCTTTATTGCCGGACCTGAATAACCGCCTGTATTATTATGGAGTACAGGCCGTTTTGTCCTGATATCAATGACCATACCAAGCATGGTATTAATAAGTACAACCGCATCGGCGCCTGCTTTTTGGGCAGAATATGCCACAGACTTGATGTCTGTAACATTGGGAGTGAGCTTGATCCAGAGAGGAAGACCGGTCAGGCTTCGCATACCGGATACGACTTCAAATACCTGATCAGGGTCAGAACCGATGCTCATGCATCCAGCCTTAACGTTTGGACAGGAGAGGTTGATCTCAAGCGCATCGATCTTGTCTTTGTGCGGCTCGAGCTTTCTGATCATTTCCATATAGTCATCATACGAGTGACCTGCAACATTAACGATAACACCGGTGTTAAGAGACCTCATATAATCAAGGTCATGTTCGATAAAATAGTCGACTCCGGGATTCTGAAGGCCGACGGAATTAAGCATGCCGGCATATGTCTCTGCAACTCTGACTCCTTCATTGCCGGCTCTGGGTCTGATCGTCAGACCTTTGGACGACAGCCCTCCCAGTATGGACAGGTCATAATACTCAGATAATTCGTGACCGAAATTACACGTTCCTGAAGCAAGTATAAGCGGACTCTTAAGGGAAACACTGCCAACTTTAACGCCTAATCTGCTCACAGTATCACCTCCCCGAACTCGAAAACAGGTCCGTCTTTACAGCATCTCACATGCTCAAACGGTATCCCCTCTTCTTCTGCCTTTTTCTTGCATACACAGACAAGGCATATGCCTATTCCGCAGGCCATCCTCTGCTCCATTGAGATGTAGCACTTTAATCCTTTGCCGGAAGCCCAGTTGCCTACAGCCTTCATCATGGGAACCGGACCGACACAGCAGACAGTAGTGTTTCCCTCGATCTTAAGAGTATCAAGGCCTGCAATGCAGGTTCCTTTTATACCGTAATCACCTGCATCTGTAGTAACGATATATTCATCACTCGTCAGACAGACCTGGGACTTGTCCCTGAAGCCCTGGACCATAGTCACATTCTTCCCTTTTGATCTGAGTGTCTCATATGCAAAGTTGATCGGGAATACTCCGGTTCCACCGCTTACGAGAATAAAAGAGTCGGAAGCAGACAGATCAAATCCGTTGCCGAGAGGTCCCAATACATTGACAATACTGCCTTCTTCGATCGAAGCCAGCTCGGATGAACCGGCACCTACGACCTTGATCCCGATATTGAATGTTCCGGCACTCGTGTCTACAGAAGCTATCCCGAACGGTCTCTTGAGAAATCTCGAACAGGAGACGTTGACAAACTGTCCGGGTACTGCTCTGTTGGCAATATCGGCACATTCGATCGTAAGATAGGCTGTATCGGACGTCAGCATATCACGTTTTAAGATCTTACATGAGTATTCTCTGTTCATACGTACTTACGGTCCTTCAGAGCATTATTGAGCTTGGTCTTCATATCGATTGCCTCATCGCGTGTAGCAGCTGCAAAGTCAGAAGGATCAAGATCCTCCCTCTTCTTCCATGCACACATAAGGCTTCTGGAAGCATTGACGATAGAACCTCTTCCATCAGCCGTAAACGATGCAACAGCTGCATCAGGTCCTGCCCCCTGAGCCCCGTAACCCGGTACCAGGATCAGATTATCCGGCATGAGCTTTCTTATCTCAACTGCCTGTTCCGGCCATGTTGCCCCGACAACGGCGCCAACTGATGAGAATCCCTCTTCGCCGACAAGATCTTTGCCCCATCCGTTAACAAGAGCAGCCATTGCCTCATATACTTTACGACCATCCTTCAGTTCAAGATCCTGCAGATCTCCCGCTGAAGGGTTGGAGGTCCTTACAAGAATGAAGATGCCCTTGCCGTCTCTGCTGCAGACATCAAGGAAGGGCTTAACACCGTCGATACCAAGATACCCGTTCACAGTAGCACAGTCAGACCCCATCATGCTGACGGATGAACCGTCAATTATCTGAGTGGATCCGATGATACCCTCTGCATAAGCTGTAGACGTGGCACCTATATCATTACGCTTACAGTCAGCGATGACGAGCATGTCCTTGCTCTGGGCATATTTGACAGTCTTATCAAGAACCTTCAGCGCTTCAATGCCATACAGTTCATAATAAGCAAGCTGAGGTTTGATGGCAGGAACGATATCGTATACCGCATCGATAAGAGCTTTATTGAAAAGCCATATGGCGTGAGCTGTAGCCTTCTGTCCGTCATCGGGAAATTCGGCTATGGCTTCATCTATGAGCTTTTGGGGAATGTATTCGAGTTTGGGATCAAGTCCCATAACTGTCGGGTTTTCCAGTTCGGCTATCCTTCTGACAAGCAGATCAGCAAAGTTTCTCATAAGTAATGTTACCTCCCATAACAGTCAGCATTGTCTCACCATACAGTTTCCATCCGTCATATGGTGTATTTCTGCCCTTTGTAAGCATCTTATTCTTATCGAAAACAAACTCATTATCGATATCAAATACTGCAAGATCTGCATCGTCGCCGATGTTCATCCCTCCCCTTCCGAGCTTAAGGATATCAGACGGATTGTGGCACATCAGATCCATCAGCCTGTCGAGAGTGATCTTGCCTGTCTTTACAAGATATGTATATGCCAGCGCGAAAGAAGATTCAAGACCTACAATACCGTTAAGTGCAAGCGAGAATTCGATCTCCTTCTCATCCTGATGATGAGGCGCATGATCGGTTACAATACAGTCAACTGTTCCGTCAACGATCGCCTCTATAACGGCATCAACATCTTCCTGTGTCCCAAGCGGCGGATGCATCTTATAATTTGAACTGTAATTCTCACAGTAATTATCCGTCAGCGTGAAATAATGGGGACATGTCTCACAGGTTACCCTGACTCCTCTTGCCTTGGCCTCTCTGATCATCCTCATACCACCCTTTGTGCTTACATGACAGAGATGTACAGGCAGTCCCAGATACTCGGCAATGATTATATCTCTGGCGATCATGACATCCTCGGAGGCTGAGGGTATACCTCTGATACCTATGGATGTTGATACAGGGCCCTCATTCATTGCACCGCCGGACAGTGACTTATCCTCACAGTGGTTCAGGACAGGAACATCAAAGTCAGCGCAGTACTCAAGCACTTTGCGCATAAATCCGGCAGTTGATATCGGTTTACCATCATCTGACACTGCGACGATTCCCGCCTCTTTCATGAGGCCGATCTCTGACAGTTCTTCACCGTTAAGTCCCTTGCTTGCTGAACCAATGGGATATACACGGCAAAGACCGACATCTTTGCCCCTCTTGACGATACTTCTTACGACGGCTGCATTATCTACAACAGGTGATGTATTGGGCATGCAGCATACACTTGTGAATCCGCCTCTGGCGGCTGCTCTGGAACCTGATCCTATGTCTTCCTTATACTCCTGTCCGGGTTCTCTGAAATGCACATGCATATCAACAAGACCGGGAGTAACAAGAGCGCCTTTTACATCTATGATCCTGTCTGCATCAGCCTCGCCGAAAGCCTCGCAAAACTTTCCATCGGCAATGTAGATATCTCTAGTCTCTTTGCCGAGAACACTGCAATTCGTTAAGATAAGCCTCATAACTCGTTCCTCCTTGCCATCAAGAGATAGAGAACTGCCATTCTGACAGCAACACCATTTGTAACCTGCTCGTTGATCACTGACTGATCGCAGTCATAGACTTCCGTAGGAAGTTCCACGCCGTGATTGCAGGGCCCCGGGTGCATAAGAAACGCGTCAGGCTTGGCTGCTGCCAGTGCTTCCTTTGTTATGGCATAGAACTTTGCATACTCGGGAACTGACGGAAAAAGTGAGCTCTTCTGTCTTTCCAGCTGAACACGCAGACCCATGACAGCATCAGCATCCCTGCAGCAGTCTATGACACTGTCGGCTACAGTAACACCCATCTTCTCGATCCCGATAGGCATCATTGTCCTTGGACCGTAAACAGAAACATTGGCGCCGAGCTTGGTAAGTCCGATCGCATTGGATCTGACAACTCTGCTGTGATAGATATCACCGCAGATGGCGATCTTCTTTCCTTCGAAAGTATCGAACCGTTCATACATGGTCAGCATATCAAGGAGCGCCTGTGTAGGATGTTCGTTCATTCCATCCCCTGCATTGACAACTGACGCCTTCAGGTAAGGCGCAATAAAGTGCGGAGCGCCTGACTGGTTATGTCTCATTATTATGATGTCTGTTCCCATCATATCGATCGTCCTGGCAGTATCAAGGAGTGACTCACCCTTATTAACGGAACTGCCGGATGTGGATATGTTTGCTGATGCAGAACCCATATACTTTGAGGCCAGCTCAAATGACAGCCTTGTTCTGGTGCTGTTCTCGTAAAACAGCGTAACAATTGACTTGCCCTGAAGATGCGTTGTTTTCTTATTGCCGGATTCGATGACCATCTTCATCATCCGCGCTGTGTCGAGGATCTCCATGATCTCCTCGGGTGTCAGCTGCTTCATGCCCAAAAGGTCTTTATTCTTAAGTCCCATTACATTCCCTCCCTTGCACAGAGAAGAACCTGAGTCTGGCCATCCACCTCTTCAAGTTCCACCATAACGCGTTCAGACAGAGAAGTCGGCACGTTCTTGCCGACATAATCGGCTCTGATGGGCAACTGTCTGTGTCCTCTGTCTATCAGTATCGCCAGCTGCACCTCGTCCGGTCTTCCCATATCGAAGATATTATCGATCGCAGATCTTATCGTTCTGCCTGTAAACAGGACATCGTCTACAAGAACGATCTTGCTGCCGTTAACATTGAACGGAATGTCAGTGCTGTGCACCACAGGGTGACTCGCAAGCATTGACAGGTCATCTCTGTAGAAGGTTATGTCAAGAATGCCCATCGGTACCTTTACACCTTCTATCTCTTCCAGATAGCTCCTGATGAATTTTGCCATCGGGACACCTCTTCTCTGAATGCCGATAAGTGCTACATTATCAAGGCCCTGATTGTGCTCGATTATCTCATGCGAGATTCGGATAAGCGCTCTCTTGACGGCTGACTCATCCATCAGGACTGATTTGACATGGTCTTCCATATGCTAACCTCCCCCAAAAGATCAAAAAAGATACCGGACAGGTATCCTGCCCGGTATAAATATGTAAAATTCACCTATTATCATGTGTTTATACGCAAATCTTACAGTCTCTCCGGGCTGTTTAAAGATACGCTTATAGAATAGTATTTTGTCCCCGATAAATCAAGTGCTCAAACTGCTTTCGCAGGGATGATCTCAAGAGCCATATAACCAATGCTGTTCCCTGTATCGGCGCCGTAGAGAACACGGAATGCATAGTCCCCGTATACTGTATAATTGCCGGAACCATCATAGTTCTCAAGCAGCTTTGTCGTCATGTTGTAGCAGTCCGTCTCTGACAGATCGGGATATACGCTAGCAAGGAATCCTGCAAAGTATGAAGACATAAAACTGTAGTTGTTTACGTTCGTATCGTATTCGACAATAGCCCTCAGGAATGTAAGCTTGCTGTCGAATTTACGCGACTGTCCCTGCACGGCAGCACTGAGCGACGGGCTTGTAAGCTTCTCGAAAGAGTCAAGATAATAGTTATTATCAGTAATCTTGAAGGATGTCGTCTGGTTGCTGTCAGAATCAGATGTGATGTAATAAACACCATCAAGATCCACATCAAACTGCGCGAAAACATTCTTATACAGATCAAGTGACTTGAACTTTGTGGAAAATTCCTCGTATGTCATATCCATGGCAGGATTGGATGCCACAGGAATAACAAAGTAGAGTATCGTTCCGATCAGTACAATGGCAGCAAGGATAAGGCAAAGCGGGATTACGGGATCAAAACCATTACCGTCAGTTTCCTTCTTCGCGGGCTTCTTACTGTCATGTATCTTCCTGACTCTTGCAGATTTGGATGTGTTGAGCATCTCAAGAGCACGTTCGTACTCTGAATCTGATATGAGATCATCATTCTTTATCGGTTCATCAGCCATTACAGGACACTCCTTCTGTTAGTTCACATAGATTATAAATTATTTTCGCTTGCACACAACTGTTAAAATCATACATAATATAAGCACTGGAGGTCAGTTTATGAGTCATATATTGGTTACCGGCGGTTCAAGAGGCATTGGAAGAGCGATATGCGAGACATTTGCGGATAATGGTTATGATGTCTCGTATTTCTATGTAAACAGACCTTCTCTTGAGGGTGAACATATCTATCCTGTCAGATGTGATGTGTCCGATCACGATGCTGTTGCAGAGAGCGTTGACAGCGTGATCAGCAGGTTCGGAGATATAGATGTACTGGTATCCAACAGCGGCATATCGATATCAGGTCTTGCCACTGACTACAGTCCCAGGGATTACAGGAGAGTCATGGACGTTAATTTCGGAGGGCTTTTTAATGTGACTAACAGGGTCATTCCGGGAATGGTCCACAGAAAACACGGAGTGATCATTGCTATTTCCTCAATGTGGGGTCAGACCGGAGCTTCTTATGAATCACTTTATGCCGCCTCCAAAGGCGCCGTTGACGCATATGTAAGATCCCTCGCCAAGGAACTTGCCCCGTCCGGGATCAGAGTCAATGCGGTATCACCCGGATGTATCGATACTGATATGATGGCTGACTATTCTGATGAGGACCGTTCAGAACTGATAGATGAGACTCCCCTGGCCCGACTTGGCACGCCACAGGATGTTGCAGATGCAGTATACTATCTGGCCTCTGACAGAGCGTCTTTTATAACAGGTCAGATCATAGGAGTTAATGGCGGTTTTCTGATCTAGAGCAACAGGAATAGACCGAAGAGTCCTTCAAAGTATATGCTTCCGAAATACCCGCCGAACAGGAATCTGTAGATAAGAGTTCCGAGGAGGGCACCGGCAACTATCAGAATAGCATCAGCAATGCCTTTACAGCCTTTCCTGAAATCATCATATTTCATAACAGTTACCTCCTTCAAGCGTTTATTATATCACTGTGTGAAGATCGAATGCATATACGTCAAACTGTGAACCAACACTGGATTTTTGATCCCAATAAAGATTAGAACAGCCTGTATAGTTATATTTGTCGCTTACCATAGCTTCATAATGTGGTTGTGAGTCCCTGTATGCCTGATAATATGCTTGGACATACGGGACATACTGTGTTACGGTGTTCTCGGCAAAACGGCCGTTTGTTGAGCCCATTGCAGTAAGGCAATCAGCAATAACCGGATCATTGTTGATCGCCCAGTCATGTTTTTTGAACCCATCGTGGGAATTAAGATATGCTCTGTAATTTGCTAATGCGCAAAGTTCTGAATTAAGCTGAACATCTGCGACGTTTACTTCTCTTCTGTACCGATTAATCTGTTCCAATTCAGTTAACTGAACTATTGTGTAAACACATGTCATCTGCTGATAGACCGGTTTACCGTTGTTAGCAGTAACAGTATTAACTGACCGTTCAGTTGCGATGTTCATTATGTAATAAATGTAGTATGCGGCCCAACTACGGCCAAACGCATTATAAACTGCATCAGAACAATTATAGGCATAAGCCTGCACATTGAATCCTGCAGAGCCCTGACGGCCCTCGTGGATACCGACTGTCTGGAAATGCTTCAGGAGAAGTTCATCATCATTATGGTACTGTAAAGCGAGAATCGGAAATGTGCTCTTGTAATAACTGGCATCAAATATAAGTGACCAGTCACATGCATCAACATACGCCTGATACTCGCTGCCATAATCGTAAACAACGTCGTAGGGATTTACACAACCTTCAACGATATTAACTGTACAAGCAGCTGTGTCAGTCTCGCATGTTGCCTTTGTTGAACAGACACGGGCTATGTCGTCTAAAGTGCCAAAACTGTTTACGGTTGTTGCCGCGGTTGTAGTCTGGCTCGTTGTCGCCTTTGTAGTCTCTGCCGTTGCAGTCGTGGTGGTTGTTTCTGTAACCGCTGCGGATTCTGAAGCCTGTGTAGTTGTCTTCGGTGCAAAAGGATTCCTCGTTGCACTCGTATTTTGTGTAGTTGTGCATCCTGCAATTAAAAGTGCTGTAAAGGCTAAAATGATTATTAAACTGATTTTTCTCTTCATAGTACCAACCCCATTCAAAAGTCCTGTTACAGTACAAAATATATCACAAGATACCAAACAATGCTCGAAGTGAGGAAGAACAATTGTCCCGCACCCCGAAGGGCGAACAGACATCGCGAACGGACTTACCGCAGGAGCGAAGCAACGAGGACTGAAGTGAGCGATCTGTTTGTGAGCCCAACTGCCTTAATATTACCATATTTAATTTGCAATTGCCTGTAACTTTCTGATATTATGTATCAGATATTTATTTACAGAATTTGTAGTACGAGGAGGACTCCCCATGCTTAACAAGTATTCCAAAGTAACACCCGAGATCGAGACACTCGCTGCTTTTTGCACGAGCGATAAGATCGACCCCGAGCTTTACGGCAAGTATGACGTTAAGCGTGGACTCCGTGACCTTAACGGCAAAGGCGTGCTAACAGGTCTTACGGAAGTGTCTGAGATCGTAGCTTCCAGGAAGGAAGGCGACAAGACTGTTCCCTGCGACGGCGAACTCTACTACAGAGGTATCAATGTCAGGGATATTATCGCCAATCTCGACGAGGACGATCATTTCGGTTTTGAGGAAGCTTCTTTCCTTTTGCTCTTTGGTAAGCTTCCCACTCCCAAAGAACTTGAAGACTTTGTAAAGATGCTTGCGGATTACCGTACCATTCTTCCCAAGAACTATGTCCGTGACGTCATCATGCAGAAGCCCAGCAAGGATATTATGAATAACCTGGCAAGAGGTGTTCTTAACCTCTATGCTTACGATCAGAATGCAAATGATATCTCGATCCCTAACGTTCTGAGGCAGTCGCTTGAACTTATTGCATTCTTCCCTATGATTTCTGTATACAGCTATCAGGCTAACAGATACTACAATGACAGAGGTTCTTTCATTATTCACAGGCCTGATCCCAAGCTGTCAACAGCTGAGAATATCCTTCATATGCTCAGACCTGACTCTTCATTCACACCGCTTGAGGCAAAGATCCTGGATATTGCATTGATACTGCATGCTGAGCATGGCGGCGGTAATAACTCAACGTTCACGACTCACGTGGTATCAAGTTCCGGAACTGATACATATTCTTCTGTTGCAGCTTCTCTGAGCTCTCTCAAGGGTCCTAAACACGGCGGCGCGAACATTATGGCTATGAAGATGTTTGCCGATATCAGGAAGAATGTAACTGACTGGCACGATGATGCTGATTTGGAAGAGTATCTTAAGAAGATCCTGCACAAAGAGGCTTTCGATAATCAGGGTGTCATATATGGAATGGGACATGCAGTATATTCGATCTCTGACCCGAGAGCCCTCATTTTCAAGGAATTCGTAAGGAAACTCTCCATCGAGAAAGGCCGCGTTGCAGAATTCAATTTCTACAGCAAGATCGAGAAGATGGCTGCTGAGCTCATTACAAAGGAGCGCCGGATCTTCAAGGGCGTGTCTGCAAATATCGATTTCTACAGCGGATTTGTATATTCCATGCTGGGACTGCCTGTCGAGCTTTATACACCCCTCTTTGCAATAGCACGAATATCAGGATGGTCTGCCCACAGGATAGAGGAACTCAATAATGCCGGCAAGATCATAAGACCTGCCTATATGTGCGTTCAGGAGCGTCAGGAGTACGTTCCGAAGGATGAGAGAGTCTGATACAGCTCTTCCCTATCTCTTCGAATATTTGTCCTTATACATCTCAACATCTGCGATATGTGCGATGGCATCGATATTTATGTTGTCATCTATAATGCCTTCGCCGCAGCCGATGGAAGCCTTTACCCTGTATCTTTTGCCGGAAACGGAATTATCGGCCTGGATTATCTCTGAGATCCTTTCCCTTATATGATTGATCTTGCCTGAGATGGGCTCGCTGCCGATAATGACAAATGCGAATTCATCACCGCCGAACCTGGCGCAGAAGCCGTTGTTGCCAACATACAGCCTGATGGCGTTTGCAAGCGACTTGATGGCCAGATCGCCCTCATTGTGCCCGTAATAGTCGTTAATGTTCTTAAGACCATCGAGGTCTGCCGAGAACATCGTGAACCACAATCCCTTATTCTCAGCCTTTCCGATACAGTTGCTGACTTCCTGCATGAACCCTCTTCTGTTGTAGAGACCTGTGAGGTAATCAGACTCTGACATTCTCTCGATCTCTTTATTGGCATTGATAAGCTGTCTGTTATTGATAACAGAGTGGATCATTGCAGAGACAAAGAGCGAGAACTCCTCAAATCTCTGTTCAGACCTGAGCGTTATCTCGGCCATACCTGTAGCGATATAACCGAACGATTCTGTCCTCGCTTTAGCCTGTTTGAATAACAGGTAGTTCACGCCACTGTCAACCTCGAGCAATGCTCCGAGTTCTGGAAGCACTTCCGGCATATTGAAGAACTTGCGGTCAAATTTATACTCACCATTATGTCCCTCGAAAATCGCGTGTATGCACTCACCGTCCTCGCGAAGCCCGATAAAATAATACTGTTCTTTCCAGAGCCACAGATAAGATTGAAGGTCTGCTGATGCTTCTACAACATCGCTCATGCTTATCGTTCTGGATATAAACCTGCCCATCTCCAGAATATGCCTGAAGTAGTCCTGGTTATCCTCATTAAGGTCAGAAACAATAACAGGCCATTTCTCGTTATCATCAGGTTCGCAGTTGCATGAATGGCGGCATATCATCTTATATCCGACACTGATATCGTCTTCCTGGCATGTGCCTTTATTAAGGATCTCAATGATTTTATCGCGCAGGAAATTATAATCAGGCTCGCAAGTTGTGATGGCAGGAGTTCTGAAGTTGCTCTTCCATATACCGTCAAAGCCGGTAACGATACAGTCTTCCGGAATACGCACATTATGTTTCTTGAGCGCATCACAGACACCTATCGCCATTGAGTCGTTAGCACAGACAAATGCCTGAGGCAGTTTATACCCTGATGTCATAAGTCCTGAAAGGACCTGATAAGCTGTGGCATCCCAGAAATCGCCATAATGGACTCTCATTTCTTCAAATGGTATGCCATTCTCCTCAAGAACCTTGCGGTATACGTTGATCCTCTCTTCTGAGAACGGATTGCCTCTGAATCCTGCAAACATATCAACTTCACGGCAGCCATGATGCTCTACAACGTGTCTTACCATCTGTTCAAATCCGCCGGCATAATCAAGGTTGAAGTTAACACAGTGCGACATATACTTCTCGAACATCATTACGGGGATATTATGTCTGTTGGCAATACCGATAAGCCTGGTGATGACCTTCTCATTCTTGATCATCTCGCCAAAGATAATGAGTCCCGAAAGACCTACCGTATCGATAAATGACGTAAACCGCATATCTGCTTCAAGGTGATCTTCCGTTGGCGAAGGAATGCTCAGCGTGAAGACGGTGATTACGTACCTGTCGAGGATCTCCTTGCACTGCAGGCTCCTCAGGAACATATTAAAGTTTTCTGCATCCTCCCATACACCGCACACTCCAAGCATCTTGCGGCGGTTGACATGCTTTATCTCAGGATAGTCCGTACGTCTGAATACCCTGATATAATCTATCTCCATCACGTTGTTCTCATCAAAGATCGTATCCGAATCCGGGTCACCGGGCCAGTCGCCGCCGACAGCTACTGCAAATACAAGGTGGAGCGAATTGGTGAAGTTTTTGGGCTCCGAACAGCTGAAATACATAATATCATCACAATAAAACCTGATGACGCCGGGATCCCATTCGCATGCATAGGTATGGAAATCGTCAGACGGAGACGTATCGGACGGCATCTTATAGATTCCCTGCTGGAGAACATGATTGTCTGCTCCGTCATCGGCACCGGAATGCAGGGACCCGTAAAGTATCCCGGGTTCGCTGCCATTGAATTCCATGATGTCTATCTCGCCGTTATTGGGCCATCTGCCGCCGAAATCATGATCTCCTGTACTCAGACTGAATACTGACCGTAAGCCTTTGCCTCTCGGTACCCTGACTCTGGCTTCAAATCTGCCGTATCTGAACACATGCTTGCCGGCTGTGCTGATCCTGCCTGACGTGTACTTGACAGAACCATCCTCAAAAGTCTCCTTTACAGGCCTTATAACAAGCTTGCTGTCTCTTGCATAGATATTTGTCTCACTTGCCACGTACCGCTGCAGTTCGTTAAAAAAAGAACCTTTGTCGTGTATCTCCTGATTCCATTCGGCAAAGCTCAGTGCATCGCCTTTAAATTCATCATTCCAGATAAACTCAAAACCTTCAGGCACGTTGAAATCTTCTTTCATATCATTTACCTATAACACCTGTGACACCAAGCACGAGCACAAGGATACCGAGAACGATCCTGTACAGCGCGAAAACATTGAAATTCCTTTTCTTTATGTATTCCATCAGAGCCTTAATGACGAATATACTGACAAGGAACGCTGAGATCATACCGATCAGAAGGATTATTATCTCAGCCCCTGTCACTTCACCCTTGAACTTGACGATCTTGAGTAAACTTGCACCAACCATTACCGGAACGGCAAGGAAGAATGTAAACTTGGCGGCACATCTCCTGCTGATGCCCATCATAAGAGAACCAACGATAGTAGTTCCCGATCTGGACGTCCCGGGAAAGATAGCGGCAATCAACTGGAAGATTCCGATGATCAGAGCATGTTTATATGTGATCTGCTCGATCCTGGTTATCCTGGGTTTCATTTTTTTCTCTTTGATAACGTATTCGGTAACGATAAAGATAATACCAAAAACTATAAGGGAAATCGCTACACAGACATAGTTATAGAGATGTTCGTCCAGCCAGTCGTCACACAGAACGCCTACAATGGCAGCGGGGATGCATGCGACGATTATCTTGAACCACATCTGGAAAATATCAGTCTTGATATACCTTCCGAAGCCGTCCTTTGACAGAGGATGCTTATTATCCTTCTTCCCGAAAGGCCACAGTTCCTTCCAATACAGCAAAATGACAGCACATATGGCACCAAGCTGGATAACTACAAGATACAGGTCGAAGAATTCATCTGACAGATTGATCTTCAGAGATTCGTTCAGGAGGATCATATGGCCTGTAGAACTGATTGGCAGCCATTCTGTGATGCCTTCGACTATACCGAATATCAACGCAACAAAATAATCCATAAAGCTCATGTCAAATATTTTAGCATATTATTTATATTAATAAAAACGCATCTGAAAATATCAGATGCGTTTTGGTGGGAGAAGGTGGATTCGAACCACCGAAGTCACTGACGACAGATTTACAGTCTGTTCCCTTTGGCCACTCGGGAATTCTCCCATATTCGATTGTATAAGGTGCGGTGGTGGGCCTTCAGGGACTCGAACCCAAGACCGACCGGTTATGAGCCGGTTGCTCTAACCAACTGAGCTAAAGGCCCACGTCATACACCGTTAAGCGTCAACTGACGCTTGAATAGTATATGATTAAGTCGGGCAAAGGTCAAGTCTTTTTTCAAATCTGTCCTCTGCCCGACCATACTGATTACTTTGCCGTTATATAGCCCTTGGCTGTCAGAAGCTCTGCTGTGAGCATTCCGCCGCCTGCTGCGCCTCTCAATGTGTTGTGAGACAGGCAAGCAAACTTATAATCAAATATATTATCCTCTCTGAGCCTTGCTACAGAAACGCCCATACCATTCTCAAACATTGCGTCAAGCTTGGGCTGAGGCCTGTTGTCTTCCTCGAGGTACTGGAGGAAATGCTTCGGAGCGGAAGGCAGTCCCAGCTTGACAGCCTCACTCTCAAATCCGTTCCATGCAGCTATCATCTCATCAATAGAAGGCTTTTTCTCGAAAGAAACACTGACAGCGGCAGTATGACCTTCCTGAACAGCTACACGGTAGCACTGGGCAGAGATAACGGGTTCGCATGCCAGCTCGATGTGATCTCCTGCAAAGCTTCCCCATACTTTAAGGGGTTCTTTCTCTGACTTCTCCTCTTCCCCGCCGATATACGGAATAAGGTTGCCGACCATCTCAGGCCAGGTCTCAAAAGTCTTGCCCGCACCGGATATTGCCTGATATGTGCAGACAGAGATCTTCTTGATACCGTTGCCAAGGAAAGGCGTAAGAGCAGGAACATAGCTCTGAATGGAGCAGTTAGGCTTTACAGCGATAAAACCTCTCTTAGTACCAAGTCTTGCCTTCTGTGCTTCGATCAGCTGAGCGTGGTCAGCATTGATCTCGGGAATGATCATAGGAACATCGGGTGTCCATCTGTTGGCGGAATTGTTGGAGATAACAGGGCACTCAAGTTTGGCTATCTTCTCCTCGAGCTCCCTGATCTCGTCCTTCTTCATATCAACAGCACAGAACGTGAAATCGATCTGCTTGACATATTCCTCAATATTATCAGTACCGTAAACGATAAGATCCTTAACGTATTCCGGCATAGGACGGTCGATTTTCCATCTGTCGCCTGTTGCCTCGGCATAGGTCTTTCCTGCAGACCTGGGTGATGCACATACTGCAACACATTCGAACCAGGGATGATTCTCCAGCAAGGACACAAATCTCTGTCCTACATAGCCCGTAGCGCCTATAACGCCGACTCTTAATTTCTTATCCATTTTACTTTTTCTCCTATTCTCGATTGATTTCGGTTGTCCGTGTGTGGCGTACAACTGTCTTTCGCTGGCGTACATTATAGCATAAGAAATTTATAAATCAACATTTTCGGGATGAATAAAAAATAATATGCGGAGTGGTAAAATATAGTCACAATAACAACATGAGGTGCTGATGGAGACTTTCCCTATACTGGATAACTACTGTAACTATATGCTGGCTGTTCTTGGCAGGTCGGAACTGACTGTCAAAGAGTACCGTTATGACCTCATCTGTTTCTTCAGATTCTATAAGAAAGATCACCATATGGTGCCTCAGGAGACCGAATTTGATCAGATAGATATATCAGATGTCGATGAGAAACTAATAGGCAGGATCACAACTGATGACCTTCTTGTATTTCTTATCTGGCTTTCCAGAGAGCGTAAACTCTCTAACTCTTCAAGAGCCAGAAGGATCGCTACGCTTAAGAGTTTCTTTAAGTACCTGCATTCCAAGAAACACATAATACCTTCTAATCCCGCTTATGATCTGGAGACGCCAAAGATCGGCAAGCGTAATCCTAAGTACCTTACCCTCGATCAAAGCAAGGAACTGCTTGAACAGGCATATAATTCGCCCAAGGAGACAAGCGAGAGGGATTATTGCATTGTAACTCTTTTCCTTAATTGCGGCATGCGTCTGTCAGAACTCCGTGGGATCGATATTGATGACATTCATGGCGATGTCCTCACTGTTATAGGTAAAGGCAATAAAGAGCGGACCATTTACCTTAATCAGGCATGCCTGGATGCTATAGATGAATGGATGGCGAAGAGGGCCACAATGAAGATAAAGCCTGCACACAGTAAAGCGCTTTTTATTTCCAAACGCGGCACAAGAATATCTGATGACATGATACAGATAGTGATAAAAGACCTGTTGGCGCAGGCAGGGATCGACACTAAAGTATATTCAGTTCACAAATTGAGACATACCGCCGCGACGCTGATGTACAAGTACGGACAGGTGGATATCCGTAATCTGCAGATGATTCTCGGACACCAGAGTGTATCAACCACACAGATATATACTCATGTGGACGATGAGCAGCTCAGAGAGGCAGTTAAGAAAAACCCTCTGTCCGGATTTAAGCCTGACGACGAATGATCATCCTCTTGTTGCAGAAGGCTCGGTGGAATCGTCTGACGCTTCAGTCTCCCCTTCACTTGTCTGGGCCGTGTTTGGCATAGGATATGTATTCTCAGACTCTTCAGAGGACTCGCCGGTATCTGATGTTGTGGCATTCGGATCAAGCGTCTCGATATACCCGGCAGCAGCGGTCTTCTCTTTCTGATAGAAACTCTTGTTAATATCCGGATTAAGAGGATAAAATCCCATTGCCGTCATATACTTCTCCTGAAGTGAATTAGTCTCGAATATTGCCTGTTCATCAACGAGTTTATCATTGGAATAAGGAACCTTGATAGCAGCCCAGCTGACAAGCCATATGATAAGTGATACAAGGATAACTTCCGCAACAAGAAGAGGTGTAACCGGGAATACATCCATATATTTACGCATGGACTGTGATGAGCTCTGTTTATGTGAATCAGAAGATATAAACTCAGCCATCTTGAAACTCTTGGAATCGATCCTTGCAAGGATCTTGTCCAACATAGAATTTCTTGTGTATTCATCAAGAAGTCTCGGCGCGAAAGTGATGTTATCGGGTAAAGGATACTGCTCGACTATATCCTTGGCATTCTTGAGAAGGATATCACCAAATACAAAGATAACATCCTCCGCCGCAACACTCTCACGTTTGGAGTAGATCTCCTGATATGATTTGATAATAGCATTCTCTGCCCTTGTAGTCTCTTTTGTAATGTCAAACACGGACGGATAGACCATCGTGACAGTCTGGTTATAGAAGTCGACGATATTATCCCTGGTCAATACCTGATTCCACATCTCAGCCATTCTGACCACCTCCATAATAAGGATCGTAGGGCATCTGAGGTTCGGCGGGAACTGCAGGCTGCATCTGCTGTGCAGGCTGCTGCTGAACCGGCTGCTCAGGCTTTACAGGCTTCTGTGCCTGCTGTTTGCCTTTGCTCTTTTTCTTACCATCACCTACGTAATATGAGAATCCGGACATCGGATACAGATAACCGATTATCGCGATTATTATTGTAATAACCAGGAATACTATCCTAAGCTGATTCAGGGCAAGAGCCACCATGTAAACCGGGATCATTATCATGATGCCTGCCAGGAGTGTAAGCTCGCAGGCTCTCTTGAAATTGATCCTTGCTCCTTTGCCGAGCAGTTCGTAAAGATCATATACATATGTGTAGTCATGGATACCGAGACTGAATCCGAAGAGTGCACATGATGCAACGAGCATCTTGGCTGTTGGAAGCAGTGCGAACAGCAGCATTCCGACCATAGCCGAGGTAGTCTGTATCAGAACCCTGTTGCGTGAGGTCATGAGATAAGCAAGCCTTGTCTTTACAAGCAATGCGGTAAAGATAGCCATGAAAGCCGCCACAAGATAATAGAATGCTGATGTGGCAATAGGAATATTAACCTTCTCAAGGAAATTGGGCATGAAGATCAGCAGGAATGATATTATCATTCCCGGTATGGTTATTGAGGACATCAGGAACCTTCCCACATTCTTCATCGAGAAAAGCTGCAGCCACCTGCTGACAGGCAGGAATGATTCCTTTACTACGGTATTTCCCTTCATAAAATAGATCATTCCCAACGATGTAAGAATGAGCGTTGCACCGCAAATGATCGCAACTATCATGAGCCCGAATCTCTCATAGCATATGCCTGCAACGACACTGCCTACTGAGACTCCAAGGAAATAAGCAGATTCCTGAATATTGTGAATCGTCCTGTCCTCGAAATTCTTGTATCCGAGCTTGCCTGCATTGAGTCTGTAATCTCTGAGATAGTCAAACGGCATTCCGAAGCAGAATCCGATCGGCAGCATGAAGCACATCATCACATAAGCATTATCGAGTATACCGGCCAGCAAAGCAAAGAAATAACCTATCGCAGTAACGAACATCAGAGCGATCCTTGAGGTCAGCCTGCTCTTTATCAGTCTCTTTGCAGTTGCAAATCCGAAATATCCG
The DNA here is from genome assembly GCA_900099715.1 of Ruminococcaceae bacterium YRB3002. Classification (GTDB taxonomy): domain Bacteria; phylum Bacillota; class Clostridia; order Saccharofermentanales; family Saccharofermentanaceae; genus Saccharofermentans. The sequence goes on from FMTG01000002.1 coordinate 357,983, forward strand.
TATGCAAAGAATGCGACACCGACTGCAATTATCAGCTGCACGATCCATGGATTCATATCATCAGGCAGCCGCTCTTTTATGAAAAGAGCATAGATCACAGGGATCATGAAAGAACCCATCGCAGTAAAGAATGACAGGAATCTGTTGGCATTTGCTCCATACATGACGAGTATCGGAGCATTTCCGGAGATGCCGCGCGTTATGGTGGTAACAAGCAGATTAAGCTCAAATATGATGATAGCCATAGATATCGCGATAGATATTATGGTGAAGATCCAGCTGAGCGACATGCCGTTGACCGATGATTCAAAATCATCTCTCGCCATTCTTAATTCAAGTATGCCGGCTACTGTGTTATCCGATGACAGAATAGGAGACAGTGCAGCTACATAACTGGTACCGCTGTCAGTTCTGGCTGTAAAGGCAGTCTGCTGAAGATCAAAGCAGTTAATGTATTTGTCATTGGCGCCTGACAGATAATAAGGCTCTGTCGGATTGCTGACTGATGACGAATAGAATCTAAGGAATGAATCCCCTGCCTTCGTGAAAATGTCAACGAGGAAATCCTTGCCTTCAGCATATGAATAAAGCGGAAGAGGATACTGCATACCTTCATGCAGATCCTGATAGCCAAGCACAGACGATGATGCAACACACACCTTCTGCATATAGTCGGCTCTCTCTGATTCAAGAGCCGTAACATATGTATTGGACAGCTGATTTGACATAACAAGCAATACAACAAGGACAATTGAGAAACAGTAACCGATGGTCGAAGACATCAGTCTCTTCTCCCTGCCGCGCTGTGTCTCACCGGTATTGGAACCGCCCTTTCCCTGCTTGTTGCGTAAGAACCTTATGAATATCTCCTGGAGTGTAAACAGAACAATACCTGAAGCAATACAGATGATCACCGAGATGAAGATCCTGCTCTCGATTGAATTGCCAAGTTCGTTAAGTCCCTTGAAAGTACACTTGTACTCAAACACGCCGACACACATGCCTGTATCGTCTGTGATCGGAACGAGAATGCTGTCGCTTATATCGTCAGACTTGACCTGCGGAGCGAATGTTCCGGTAAGCCACTCTGAAATATCTGAGCTTGCCACCTCGAATTCAGAAGCATCCTTACCGTTGCTCAGCAGAAGAGTAAGATTGCCGTTAGTATAACTGAAAAGAGCATATGATTCTTCTGAGAGTTTCTCTGAAGTAGTGTCTGCAAGCATGAGTTCGAATACAGAACCGTATTTGGAAGCGGCGGCAACCGGGTCTTCCTTCATATCGTTGCCGTTAAGTGTCATCTTAACCACGTCGCTAACCTGATAGATCTTACGGTGGGATATAGTTTTGAACTCATCCTCATACTGTAATCTCATGTGGTGGACCGCAAATGATACGGACAGAACAGATACGAGAACAGATACGATGATGAGTATCACATACCTCACGATACTGTTGAACATATCGGAACGGTTATCATTATAATCACGCCTGTCAGCCATTGTTGTATCTCCTGATCAAACAAGTCTCGTATTATTATACAATAAAAAAGCATGAAATAATGTTAAGTTGTCGGGACAATACCGACAATAAACAATATGAGTATTAACACCGGGAGAATAAATGTCAGATAGATCCTGGCTCCCGTGCTGAAGGTTATACCCTTGCCTGTATTGGCCTCCTTAAGGAATCCTTTATATCCCCATCCCTTTTTCAGCACGCAGAAAAGAAGAAATACCAGAGACCCTAATGGAAGGAGAATGCTGCTTACAATAAAATCCTCACTGTCCAGCACATCCCTGTTGCCGATAAATGTCATCCCTTTCAAAAGGTTAGTTCCGAATACGCAGGGCAGGCTTCCGGTAATGACAATGATCATATTGATCAATACAGACTTTTTTCTTGACCAGCCCAGATTATCCATAAGCGATACGACAAGATTCTCAAAAACGGCAGTAATAGTCGAGAAACTTGCGAAAGTCATGAACAGAAAGAACATGGATCCCCAGATGCGTCCATATGGCATGTTGGCAAATATGTGAGGCAATGTAATAAAGATCAGCGACGGACCCTGCTCAGGTTCTATATCATAGGTAAAACACGCGGGAAAAATGATCAGACCGGATACAATAGCTACAAACGTATCAAGAGCGCAGATCTTTACGGATTCACCTCCAAGTGTATAGTCACGTGACATATAGCTTCCGAATATTTCCATCGCTCCGATACCGAGACTTAAAGTGAAAAAAGCCTGCGTCATGGCGGAAGTTATCACCTTAAAGAACCCGATTTCCCATACTTTTTTCCAGTCAGGAAGAAGGTAAAAACTGATTCCTTCGGAGGCCTTGTCCAGAGTCAGACTGTTAACAGCCAGTATGAGTATAAGACCAAGAAGTCCTGTCATCATTATCTTTGTTACACGCTCCAGTCCTTTCTGTACGCCAAACAAAAGAACGGCGAATCCAAGTACGATAACTGCAACAGTAAAGGTCAGATTCTGAAGCGGATCCGACAGCAGCTCGCTGAACATCTCGGCTTCACTTCCCTGTTCGGATACGCTGAATACACCGCTTGCAAACTTAAAGAAATAAGCCATCATCCAGCCGGACACTGTGGAATAATACATCATGAGAAGATAACAGCCTGCCAGACAGACATACCCGTAAAGATGCCATCTGGATCCGGATGGTTCAAGTCTCCTGAATGCATTGACACAGGTGCTGCCTCCTCCCCTGCCGACAGCCAGTTCCATCGACAGGATCGGAATGCCCATAATCACGAGAAAAAGCAGATACATAAGGACAAAAATGGCACCGCCATTCTGTCCTGCAACATAAGGAAATTTCCATACATTGCCAATGCCGATAGCACACCCCGCACTGACAAGAATGAACCCTAATCTGCTGGCAAAACCCTCTCTGGCCATAAGCTGCTCCTGTTAGCATGCTGCGGTTACGCGCCGAAAATGATAAGATCCCCGACCTAAGATCGGGGATCTGCTGGTTGCGGAGGCGGGACTCGAACCTCGCGACCTCCGGGTTATGAGCCCGGCAAGCTACCAACTGCTCCACTCCGCGTGTTAGATATCTGCATTCCGGAATAATGGTGCTCGTGACCGGACTTGAACCGGTACGGATTTTACTCCGACGGATTTTAAGTCCGTTGTGTCTGCCAATTCCACCACACGAGCCTATCCGTTTAATGCCCGCTAATAATAACACCGCGTATTATTTATGTCAAGTTCTGCGTTTGTGCGTGCAATCTAATTGTAATTGCAAATAGTTTCGAAGAGAATTAATATTATAATAATGCTATATATCATTGTATGAGAGGTATTTAACACATGTTGCGCGATCCTAACGAGAACAACAACGATGGTAAGAAGAAGGAAGATAAGCTCCTTCATGCGGATGAGGCAAACAAGAGCGTTACTGATGACGTAAAGGCAAATGAGAATTCCCTGTTCGGCAAAGAAGAGGAACCCAAGGCTGATCATGGTCACGATTCACTCTTTGACAGCAGTTTTACTGATGATGATGGACATGTATCATCATCTTTTGCAATATCATTTAAGGCAAATGACCCTGTAAATACTGTTTCAGATAAGCTTAAGGAGGAAGAGACCAATGCTGCGGCTCCCGTTGCTGATGCCTCTGCTCCCCTTCAGTTTGATGACGATCTTGCCGATTTTGAATTCGACAGTTCTGTATCTGCATTTAAGCCGCTCGGAGGTGCACCCGCACCTGAGCATGTAACAAAGCCTGCTTCTGCAGAGCCTGCTAAGAAAGAGACTCCTGCACCTGCGAAGGAGACACCTAAGGTCACAGAAGAACCCAAGCCTGCTGATCCGTTCGAGGGTATTGATGATGTTGAGAAGCCTAAGTTCAACGATGAGGATGAAGACTTCATGCAGATGGCGGGTATGACCGATTCCAAGGATGACAGACTGTTCACTTCAGGTGACGATCTTGACTATGCTACTTCAAGCAAGGATGCACCCAAGAGTCCTTTCGCTCATGCCGAGAAGCCTGAGGATCCCAAGGCTAAGGACATTGATATTCCCTCTACAACGGAGGCTTCTACAATAAAGACATACGGTACTGTATCTTCCGGAGTTAATGCTTTCAAGAAAGTTACTCCTGAGCCGGAGGCCGCGCCCGCGCCTGTAACAGCAGCTGAACCTGCACCTGCAGCTGATGCTCAGAAGGATCCTGTACAGCAGGATGGATCTGCTAAGGCTGATTCCGGTGACAGCAATAATGATAATAAGGCAGCTGTTGCTGCAACAGCTGCAGCAGTTGCTGCCGGTGCAGCAGCCGCGGCCGCAGCTGCTTCTGCAGCATCTGATAAGTCAAAGAACGCACCAGTGTCTTCTGCACTCAACACGCCTGCAACAAGACCGGCTGCAAGACCTCAGCCCCAGCAGAGACCTATCGCTTCGAGCTCAAGAGGTTTAAGACCGGGCACAGCCGAGAAGGCCGCTCCTGCCGCACCCAGGTCTTCTTCATCTTCTGCTGCAAAGATCGCACCTGTCTCACAGGTGAATGCTAAGAAAAAGCGCAGTGAACCCAAAGCCAAGAAAGATCCCGGAAAGGGCGGTCTTATTACTCTTGCAGTAGTAATCGCAGTGTTCCTCTGTGTGTTCCTTGTGCTCGATAATATTGACAAGATTACAAATGCTTTCAAGGGAAATAAGACCATAACGACAGTTACTACTGTGGATGAGGATGCAACATCTTCTACTTCCGCATCATCCAATTCTTCTGAGGCTGCTCCTGTGGTTACGGAGACGACGGAAACTACTGAAACTACTGAAACAACAGCGGATACGTCGGCCACAACAACTGCTACAGAGGCGACAACAACTACGGCTGAGCCTACAACCACAACAACTGAGGCTACGACCACTACAACTACCGAAGCGACCACTACTGCAACAACTACGGAAGCCACAACACAGGCAACGACAGCCGCTACGACTGCTGATTCTTCCGCAGGTGTCAGAGTTGCAAATATGGGCACTTCCATAAAGCACTTCAAGAGAACTTCCAGCGGATTCAAATTTGATGTAATAATCAAGAACAGTTCGAATAAAACAGCCAGCCTGTCAGCATCTCTCAAGAACCTTACTATCACACTCTACTCTGATTCCAGGATCAAGAACCTGACTTCCAGCGGCTTCACATTCTCAAGAAACGGAAATACATTTACATGTTCTCCTGTTGACTGTACGATTCCTGCAGGAAGCTCAGTCACGATCAGTGTGAGCGTAACAACTTCCTCAAGACCTGCTCATTACGGTTATAACTACGCGTACTTCAAGTGGAAGTAATCCGCTTCTGAAATTACAGGATCAATAAACGGGATCGCATATGCGGTCCCGTTTAATTATTGCGTTAATTTCTTATTACTTCTCTATCTTCATTCCTGACAGGAAAGCTTCAATAAAGCCGTCAAGGTTGCCGTCCATGACACCGTCAACATCAACGACCTCATAACCTGTTCTGTGGTCCTTTACCATAGTATACGGGCAGAAGATATATGATCTTATCTGAGATCCCCAGGCTATCTCCATCTGATTGCCTTTAAGGTCTTCGATCTTCTCCATCTGGGCAGCCTGTGCAAGCGCATAGAGCTTGGCCTTCAGCATCTTAATACAGGTCTCTCTGTTCTGAACCTGGGATCGCTCGGACTGACACGATACAACGACTCCTGTCGGCTCGTGTGTCATTCTGACTGCCGTATCAGTCTTGTTGATATGCTGGCCACCCTTACCGGTAGCCCTGTACGTATCTACCCTGACATCTTTCATGTCGATCTTGATATCGATGGTATCGTCGAGTTCCGGCATAACCTCGCATGAAGCAAAAGATGTATGTCTTCTTCCTGACGAATCGAAAGGCGATATCCTGACAAGCCTGTGCACGCCAAGTTCTGATCTCAGAAAACCGTAAGCATTCTCACCTTCTATCATTACGGAGCAGCTCTTTATGCCGGCCACGTCACCTTCAAGGTATTCAAGCTCCTTGGTCGTATACCCGTGAGCCTCCGCCCATCTGAGATACATCCTGTACAGCATCGATACCCAATCCTGTGCCTCAGTACCGCCGGCACCGGCATTCAGCGTGAGAATAGCATTATTCTTATCAAATTCCTGGGTAAGAAGAGTCTCCAGGCGCATCTTCTCATATTCGGCCTTAAGCTCCTCCAAGCCAGTTGTCAGTTCCTCAAGAGAACCAACGTCCTCTTCCTCATTCGCCAATTCACAGAGTGCGAGAAGGTCCTCCCTCTTATTGTGAAGCGAATTGAATCCGTCAACTTTCTTCTGACGTCTTGCAAGATCTGTCTGCAATGCCTGAGCTTTATCAACGTCGTCCCAGAAGCCCGGTTCCTGGGTTCTGGCCTCAAGTTCACTGATCTGAGTTATCACCTGGTCTATATGAAGAGATTCACGAAGCGCGGCGATCGGCTCTTCAAGGCCTTCAAGCTCAAGTCTGATGTTATCGAATTCAAGCATAATGATTAACCTTTCTTCAAACTGTCGACAAAATCCTTCATCCTGACAACAGCTTCCTTTATATCATCTATTGAAGCAGCATAGCTGATCCTTACATGTCCTTCTCCACACTCACCGAAAGCATTTCCCGGAACTATCGCAACCTTTTTCTCAAGGAGGAATCTCTCGCAGAACTCATCAGATCTCAGACCAAGTCCCTCTATTGACGGGAAAGCATAGAAGGCACCATATGGGGTAAAACACTTAAGACCGGCATCGGCAAGGCCCTTGAGCAGTACACGCCTCCTGTGGTTATACTCATTGCGCATCTCCTCGATACAGGAATCACCGTTCTCGGCAGCATCAATGATAGCAAACTGAGCCATGGAAGGTGAACTCATGATGCAGTATTGATGGATCTTGGTCATAGCGGCAATGATCGGAGCAGGTCCTACACTGTAACCTATTCTCCACCCTGTCATTGCATAAGACTTTGAGAACCCGTTGATCATGATGACTCTGTCACGGAGTTCCGGGAACTGAATGAGCGAAGCCGGCTTATCCGACAGATAATTCAGTTCGCAGTAGAGCTCATCGGAAATAACAATGATCTCGGGATGCCTTACAAGCACATCTCTGATCTTTGCAAGCTCATCATGTGTCATGATAGCGCCTGTGGGATTGGACGGATATCCAAGTATGAGATATTTGGTCTTATCGGTTATTGCCGCTTCAAGTTCTTCGGGAAGCAGCTTATAATCATTCTCTTCTTTTGTGGATACGACCACAGGAACACCATGAGCAAACATGACTGTTGCCTTATACGCAACAAAACATGGTTCAACAATGATGACCTCGTCACCGGGGTTAATAAGTGCTCTGGCAACAAGGTCAAGCCCTTCACTGCCGCCGACCGTAATAAGGATCTCATTCTTGGGGGAATACGTGACTCCGTACCTTCTTGAGATATAATTGCTGATTGCCTGTCTGGCTTCTATGTATCCGGAATTAGGCGAATAATGCGTATATCCTTCACGGAGGGAGTTAATTCCCGCCTCTCTTATGCTCCACGGAGTAACAAAGTCCGGCTCACCGATTGAAAGAGATATTACGTTCCCTTTCATCTCATTGGCAAGGTCGAAGAACCGCCTTATGGCAGAGGGCGGAACGTTGTTCACCACATCGGAAATCTTATTTGAATAATCGCTCATAGGATAACAGCCTGCCTGTCATCAGCATCCGGCATATCAAACATTATGCCGTTAGCCTTGTATTTCTTGAGGATAAAATGCGTCGTTGTTGAGAGGACACCTTCCTGCGTGGCGATCTTCTGATTAACAAAGTTGGCTATATCCCTGAGGCTCTTATCCTCATAGATGACCATGAGATCAAAACCGCCGGACATGAGATAGCAGGCAGATACCTTGTCGTACTGACTGATAATATTGGCAACCTGATCATATCCCTTGCCTTTTGTGGGAGTGATCCTGACTTCGATCATTCCGATACAGTGCTCCGGAAGCTGCTTCTCCCAGTTAATATTCGTAGTATAACCGAGTATTATCTTCTCATCCTGAAGATATTTGATCTCCTTAACTACCTCATCTTCACTCACACCAAGCCTGACCGCTATATCTTCGTTAGATAATTTCGCGTCATTCTCAATAAGTCTCAAGAGTTCAATATGATCAATCATGATCCACCTCCGTTAAGTATAAAATAACTCACCTGCCCATAAGTATATACTTATTTGAGCAGGTGAGCCAAATAAAGACGTCAGATACGTGCTACGCCGGAATCTCTTGCGGCCTGTGCAACAGCAGCTGCAACAGCCTTGCCGACTCTCGGATCGAAAGCATCGGGAAGGATATATTCAGGATTGAGTTCCTCATCGGAAACGATACTTGCTATAGCATTAGCTGCAGCGATCTTCATCTCATCATTGATATCGGAAGCCCTTACATCGAGAGCACCTCTGAAGATACCGGGGAATGCGAGAACGTTGTTAACCTGGTTCGGGTAATCGGATCTTCCTGTAGCCATAACTGCAACGCCAGCCTTCTTAGCCTCATCAGGAAGGATCTCAGGGACAGGATTGGCACATGCAAATACGATAGGGTCCTTAGCCATTGTAGCGACCATATCAGCTGTGAGAACTCCGGGAGCGGAAACGCCGATAAATACGTCAGCTCCAACGATAACATCCTTAAGGCTTCCTGCCTTCTTCTCGGGGTTAGTGATCTTTGCCATTTCCTCTTTGGCGGGATTAAGTCCGTCTCTCCCGTCATAGATCGCACCCTTACGGTCGCAGAGGATAACATTCCGAAGTCCCCTTGAGATAAGGAGCTTAGTAATAGCTGTAGCTGCAGCACCTGCGCCGTTAACTACAACGTGGATATCCTCCATCTTCTTGCCGACTATCTTAAGAGCATTTGTAAGACCTGCAAGAGTGATAACTGCGGTACCGTGCTGGTCATCGTGGAAGATCGGGATATCAACATCAGGTCTCTCCTTGAGTTTCCTCTCGATCTCAAAACATCTGGGTGCTGAGATATCCTCAAGATTTACACCGCCGAAAGAACCTGCAAGAAGAGCAACTGTCTCAACGATCGTATCAACATCCTTTGATCTGATGCAGAGCGGGAAAGCGTCAACATCAGCGAAAGCCTTAAAAAGTGCGCACTTTCCTTCCATAACGGGCATGCCTGCCTCAGGCCCGATATCTCCCAGACCAAGAACAGCTGTACCGTCTGTAATAACAGCTACGAGATTGTGACGTCTTGTGTACTTATAAGAAAGATCTACATCCTTCTGGATCTCAAGGCAGGGTTCTGCAACACCGGGAGTATATGCGATCGAGAGCTCCTCTTTCGTTCCAACGGGAGCCTTGGCGATAACCTCGATCTTGCCCTTCCATTCCGTGTGCTTCTGAATTGCCTTAGATACTTCTGCCATGGTAAAAACCTCCAATTACGTTTTTGACCTGTATATTTTATTATTTTCGATTCGAAAATGCCAATAAAAATAGTTAAATTTTCTTGGTGATTGCGTACTGAAAAGCACAAAATCTGGCAAATACAAGGTAGAACAATACGCTGAGACCGCAGTTCAGGACCATGGATGTCGTTGGTGAAGCCAGTTCTATCAGGCCTATTATCAGGCTGATTATAAGATATATGATAATGATACCGGAAAGATCCCTCATCATAAGAAGATAGTGTCCCCTGGTGCGCCTGACGGTAGAACCGATGGAACTGAAGAATCCTTTATCACCCGACATATAACATGCCGGTATTGTACATATAAACGGTATTGCAAGTATGAACAGAAGCAAAAGATACACGACAATAAACATTGCCGGAACAGATAATACAAGAAATACAAGGCTCAGGACAAGGTATCTTCCTATGAACCTGCCCATGGGTATATTAGGATTCATATCGCTGAGATTCCTAAGATGCCTTGTATAGAGACCGCAGTAAAGAAGTGCAAGTATCACACAAATATAGATGGACAGACATGACAGGCCGAGAAATATATAATTCTGCGTGGTTATCGGGATGACAAGCATATCATCTGTCACCTCTTCTGTCATCAGTACAGCGTTGAACCAGTCATAAAGCGGCTGGAAATCAGAATACTCAGATGGCAGAAAATGAGGCCCGATTCTGACAGCCAGCATGAGGATAAATATGACTTTAGAAGCTATTCCCTTCCCGAGGTCATCAATCTTGAAATAATGCGCGGTCCTGAACCTCAGTCTGTTAATAATCAAAAAAAGAACCCCTTATCTGCTTATAATTGTTTATATTATAGAAATTACCGTACAAAACATTCATAATACGTGAATTATGTTAATATATCTGCGTAAAATTATCAATGAACGGAAGGCATTTTTATGAGCAGCTTTACTGTTAACCCTGACCTGATCTATTTTATTCCCCCTGAGAAACACAGCGTAGAGGATATCACAAGGATACTTGACGAACACAAAGAGATAAGGTTTGTGTCTCTTGTAGCTGTTGACCTGGCGGGCAATGATACAGACGAGAAGATCCCGATAGCTGATTTTCACGATCATCTGACAAACTATCTTAACGGACAGGCTGTTCAGACTGACGGTTCATCTGTTGTGCTTCCCGGCATCGCAACTCTTAACGACGGCAAGGTCGATCTTATCCCCGACCCTAATGTCGTATGGTACATCGACTATAACTATTCCCATACAGACACCGCTACCGGTCTTCCTGTAGGAACTCTGAGGATCCCTTCCTTCCTTGAGCATAACGGAAAATCAGTCTGTTCAAGATCTGTTCTTAAGAAGAGTGCCGAGTTCTTCGAAGATAAGATCATGGACATACTCAATAAACATCCCGAGATCTGTTCTGAATTCGGATTCGACATCTCCGAACTCGACAGGATCAATCTCATTATGGCGACAGAACTTGAATTCTGGGTCAATTCCCCTGATGAGAAGATCAGCACGGAGCAGCTTACGATCTCGCAGGAGCTTCAGGAACAGTATTGGAAAAGGACGAAGGGCGTCGTCAGGACTGCTCTTGAGCAGGTAATCCTGCTTCTCGGCCTTTACGGGTTCAATCCTGAGATGGGACATAAGGAAGTTGGCGGCGTTAAGGCAGCTATATCTTCAACAGGTGACTACCATTTTATAATGGAGCAGCTTGAAGTTGACTGGAAGTACTCAGATGCACTTCAGGGAGCTGATTATGAACTGTGTGCCAGGATATTCATAAAGGAGCTGTTCAGACTTCACGGTCTTGATGTCAGCTTTGATGCCAAGCCTCTGAACGGTGTTGCCGGTTCAGGCGAGCATACTCATGTAAATGCTGTAGCTTTCCTTAAGAACGGCAAGAAGATCAACCTTTTCGCGCCGTCGGACATGAAGTCGGATTATCTGAGCAGGATAGGATGGGGTTCGCTCTTCGGCATTATGAAGCATTATGATCTCATTAATCCTTTCGTATCATCCTCAACTGACGCATTCAACAGGCTCCAGCCGGGATTTGAGGCACCTACTCACTGCGTAGCGTCTTTGGGTATGAATGTATTGACGCCTTCCCGTAACAGGTCTGTTCTTCTCGGTGTCGTCAGATCTGAGGAGAATAAGGCCGTTACAAGATTTGAGCTCAGATCCCCCAACCCCCATACCAATACATATCTCTGCCTTGCATCCATCTACCAGTGCATGCTGGACGGTATAACATATGTTGTTGATTCCGGCAGAGATACTAACTCCCTTGAGACGGAGTTTACCAAGCCTTACGGAGAAGAAGGAACATATCTCGATACCGACCGGCTTTACAGATGCGAGGAGGATATCTTCGAGTCTATGACCGGTGAAGAGCGCGACAGGCTCTTTGGCAAACCTTCGGCTACAGTTTATGATTCAATGAATATCCTTGCAGAGCACAAGAATGTTACCAGCATACTCTGTGCCGGAGATGTATTTGACCGGACGATACTTGACTCATATGCAAGAGCTATGCTCGAGCGCTGGGAGATGGAGCTCCGTGAGAGGATCATTCCAGAGAACCGTTCAGTAATAAGAAGCATTGTTAAGAAGCACTCCGATGACAGCGAATATGATAACCGCAAATGGTCAGAGATCGTTATGCTCAGAGATTGTATCGCCAAGGATTCTGATGCTTCCACTTCCCTTTTCTCTAAGATAAAGGCGGCTATTGCCGGCAAGGATCTTAAGAAAGTCTCTGCTCTTCAGATAGAAATGAATACAAAAATGAATAATCTCCGTACAATGTACAGAGATTATTGCGATAATCAGATCTGATCAACTGTTATTATCTGAGAAAATGCATTACCTGAGCATTCGCCTTGTCTGCGAGTGCTCTTGCTTCATTGTCGCGTATCTTGCGGATGATCACAGCCTTATCGTATGATTCCGTCTCGAATCCTTCGAAAGCAGATGCGTCCATATCTCCCCAGAAGATGAAGTCACATTTTACTTCATCGTACGGTATAACAATGCTCTCAGGAGCGATGTCCCAGGGATGAACGAACTCGCTGTTGCCGCAGGCTGCCAGCTCGATAATGTCTCCGCACACAGCAGAAGCCGTAGCACTGCTGCCGGCACCCTGTCCGTAGAAGAGAGTCTCTCCTACAAAATCGCCCTCAACTGATACGCAGTTGTAAACATCATCAACATTTCCGATTATCTTTGTTCTGGGAACGAAATGAGGCATGACATAAGCGGTGCACTTATCTCCCAGCTTCTTGAAGAATGCGATCAGTTTGATCTGACATCCAACGGAATCGGCAAAATTGATATCATCGAGAGTTACATCTGACACACCTCTGGTCATGATCTCCTCGGGAGATACATAGACCCCGTTCATAGCGATCGTGGACAGTATTGACAGCTTGCGCTGAGCATCAATTCCTTCCACATCAGCCGTGGGATCAGCTTCGGCAAATCCATTGACCTGGGCACGTGATAGCGCTTCGTCATAAGACAGTCCTTTATTCTTCATCGAAGACAGGATATAGTTGGTCGTACCGTTGACGATACCGCATATCTTAAGGATATTATTGGCAGCAAGACACCTGTAAAGAGGTCTTATAATCGGAATACCGCCTCCAACTGAAGCCTCAAAGAGATATGAGCAGTTATTTTCACGTGCGAGCTTAAGAAGTTCAGGTCCTTTGGTGCTGACAAGTTCCTTATTGCTGGTAACGACTGATTTGCCTGAAGACAATGCCTTTTTGGTAAACTCATAGGCAATACGGGCACCGCCGATAGTCTCAACACAGCACTTCACGTTTGGATCATTAATGATCGTATCAATATCGTGGATTACCAGATCAGCAAAAGGACTGTCAGGAAAATCCCTGATATCAAGGATATACTTGAGGTTGATCTCATCACCGCATTTATTCTTAATGCTCTCCCTGTTGGCAGCGAGCACCTCTGCGGTACCGCAGCCAACAACGCCAAAACCAAGTATTGCAATATTATACATAATCTCTCATTACCCTCCGGTTATTATTCTCGGCTCAGGATGCTGCAATGGCGAACACCTGTAATCTTGCCGATGTCAGACAGGATATCCTCTACTGAACCCATGATGGAACCTGTCTCAAAAGAAATGGATATATCTGCCAGTCCGTTGATCGGAATATTCTGATTTATAGTCAGGATATTTGCTCTGTATCCGGAAATTATGTTGATTATCTGTGACAGTATTCCCGGAAAGTTCTCAACACTGAACATTATAGTCACCTTCCCGCCATGTTCCTCATGGAATGGAAGGATAGTATCCTTGTACTTATAATAAGCGGATCTGGACAGTTCCAGTTCCTTGCATGCATTATTAATAGAAGGTGATTCGCCTGTGTTAAGTCTTCTCTTGACTTCCATCACCTTAAGAAACACATCAGGAAGAACGCTCTTCTCAACGAGAAAGTATTCTGCTTTGTCTCCGCTCATAACTCCTTATACCTGCCGTTCATCTATGGTTAACACAACTGTTCTTGTGTGGCGTACAATTGTACACGTTTAGCAATAATATCACAATCATTTTAACCTTGCAACCATTGCATTTAGGGCTTTTCCGCGGTGGCTGATGCTGTTTTTAACTTCGGGATCCATCTGGGCTGTAGTCATGCCAAATTCGGGAACATAGAATATAGGATCATAGCCGAATCCGTTCTCTCCCTGAGGATGATCCTGAAGAACACCGCATACCTCTCCCCTCACCGTGAATTCAGAACCGTCAGGCCTGACAACTGCAATGGCACACACAAACTTTGCCGTCCACTGATCCTTGGGAACATCTTTGAGCATCTCGTAGATCATGGCAAATTTCTCTTCGTATGTGGAATCCTCGCCACAGAACCTGGCGGAATACACTCCTGGGGCTCCGTCAAGAGCGTCGATGCAGAGTCCTGAATCATCAGCCATTACATAACAGTCCGTATATCCGTGAACGGTTCTTGCCTTGATCAGCGCATTGCCTTCGAAAGTATCAGCATCCTCTATTATCTCGGGATCTATCCCTTCCTCTTTCATCGACACAGCTTCAAATCCCGTTCCTTCAAGGACTTCATTGATCTCTCTTACCTTATCTTTGTTTCCTGTTGCGATAATTATCTTCATACCAGCCTCCAAGCTTTAGGATACATATTCTTTACTGTTCCGTTATCGATCTTGCCCAGCCCAAGGGGATGTCCGTCAACAGCGATAACCACAACACCTTTACGGCGCAGCTGCGGATATCCGGACATATCGATCGTAATGGTCTCTCCCTTGAGGTACCTTATGAGCATGTCACTATCACGTTCAAGACTGATCAATGAATCTTCACGGATCATATTACTGTTCAGTGCAAGCGGAAGACTGTTGGACATTGTGAAAACTCTCTCGGTCTTTGTAGTCTTAACCTCGCCGAGGAAAAGTCCTGATTTGATCATTTTCAGGCCGTTAAAGAGCCTCAGATCAACCGGTACAAGATAAAGTCCCGCCCCCTGAACAACAAACCGCTCATCGCAAAGCCTCATCAGTTCATCATAAGCATCAGCTGTCAAAAGCTCGCTCATATAACGCATCATTGCAATCTTTATCTTAATGTTGACCGATCCCGATGACGGCACAGGCGTTAAGTCATAAGCTGATCCGCTCTTATCTCCCTTATGTCTCAGATGCACACAGAAATGACCGTCTCCTTCAGCAAGATGCGGCCATATCCTCATTGAACCGTCATCGTTATGTGTAACGCCATCAATCTCCCTGTGCGGAACGATCTCAAAATCAACGTGTTCTTCAAGGAACCCTTTTATCATATCCTCATCTTCAACCCTCGCGAAAGTGCACGTGGAATAGACGATATCACCGCCGCTCTTCAGCATCAGAACTGCCTGATCGAGAATCTCCCTCTGCACCTTGCAAATGGAAGCCGGACCGTATTCCTTCCAGCTCGTCACTGCTCTCGGATCCCTTCTGAACATGCCCTCACCTGAACAGGGCGCATCGATAAGGATCTTATCAAAGAACACCGGAAGCTTTGAAGCAATATTCTCTGGTGATTCATTAAGGATAATGCAGTTAGTGATGCCTGTACGTTCAATATTACGGTTAAGAGCCTTGCTCCTTTCCGCATTGATCTCGTTTGCTACAAGAAGACCTTTGCCTTTGAGGTCTTCCCCGATCCTGCAGGCTTTGCCCCCGGGGGCTGCACACAGATCGAGGATGATCTCTCCCGGTCTGGCAGCCAGTACTTCGGCGGGAAGCATGGCGGAAGGCTCCTGCGGATAATATATTCCCGCATGATAATACGGATCCTTTCCTGAAGTCTCATTCTCGGAATAGTAACCGCACGATGTCCAGGGAACCCTGTTATGCGAACCTGTAAGGATCTCGGCTGTATGCTCATATTCATCAGGTGTAAGCTTTGCCGTGGAAAGCCTTATACCTTTAAGAGGCGATCTGTCGTAACTGGCAACAAATGCTTCAAAAGAAGCATCATCACCAAGTTCATCTCTCATCCTTGCAAGGAATTCTTCAGGAAGATTCATAGGTCGAGATAATCACAGCATGCATATGCCACTTTCTTGATAACGTCAGTATCGAAAGGAGATGCCAGACCTGCTTTCGAGATGAGGTTAAGGAATGTGTCATTGCCGCCTGCCTCACAGAGCGTATTGTATTTGATCAGTGCCGTCTTCATGTCTTCTCTCGACTCCATCCAGAGCTGGAGTGCGCATACCTGTGACAGGCAGTAATCAATATAGTAGAAAGGCGATGTGAAGATATGATCCTTCTTCATCCATGCACCGCCCATTGCGTGGAACGGCTGATCATCATACTTAATGAACGGCTGGTAGCGTTCCTCAAGTTCTTTCCATACCCTGTGCCTGTCTGACGGTGTCATATCAGGATTATCGTAGATGACATGCTGGAACTCATCGACCATACAGCCGTACGGAAGGAACAGCAGACCGTCAGTCATGTGATGCTGACAGTACTGTTCTGCAAGATCCCCATAGAACAGGTTCATATAGGGATACGACATATACTCCATTGCGGTGGAATGGATCTCACAAGTCTCAAGCGTCGGAGAAAGACACTCAACAAAAGGAGACGACTCGGAGCTCTTAATGGCAGCATATGCATGACCGCCCTCGTGAACGACTGTTGCAACATCGTCGGCAGTACCATTGCCGTTCATGAAGATGAATGGTATCGCATAGTCTTCAAGATACATACAGTATCCGCCTGTGGACTTGTTATGACGTGATATCAGATCTGTAAAACCGTGATCTGACAGGACGTCAAAGAAGCTCGGAGAAGCATCGAACATCTTACTGAAGAAAAGACCTGCGACCTTCCTGTACTGCTTGAGAGAAACAGTCGGAACAGGGTTGCCCTCCCTGGACATGATGTTCAGGTCGTAAAACATCAGTTCATCAAGACCCAGTCTCTCCTTCTGAAGCTGACGGATCTGCACAGTGATAGGAACGATATACTTAAGAATGGCTTCCCTGAACCTTGCAACGTCATCACGATCATAGTCATATCGCTCCATTCTCTTGTAACCGAGCGTGGTGAAAGAATCATAACCCAGTTTCTTTGCTGCTTTAGTCCTGATCTTGACCAGATCATCGTATATCTGGTCATATTTGGGCTTGCGCATCATGTAATAATCGTCGATGGCCTTTGCTGCGGCACGGCGTTCCGTCCTGTTTGATGATTCCAAATGAGGTGCGAGCATGCTAAGGTTAAGCGGCTTCCCGGAGAATATGATCTCTGCTTCCGACTGGAGCTGACCATATTCATTCTCTAGAGCAGACTCCGCTGCAAGATCCTCTATTATCTCTTTGGAGATAGTCTCTTTCTGATTCTGTGCCTTCAGGAATATCATATTTCCGTACTTCTCACGGATGCTGTCAGCACAAGGACAGTTAAGCAGTATGGACAGGACACCTGAACTCATCTCGGATACTGCTGGTATCGCTTCATCGTAGAATTCAAGCTCGGATGTATAAAACTCATTGGACGTGTCGAGATCGTGGAGTATGTTGCACAGCGCATATGATGTATCAAATCCGCTCATTAGCTTCTCGTACTCAAAGATCGCGGCCTCGGCTGCTTCCATCTCAGTTGCAGTCATGAGCCTGAACCTGATATTCTGGATCTTCTCCTTCAGCTCGTCGAGGGACGGTCTCTCATACTTTATGTTCTGGAACTTTATCATTCTCTTAACTCACATTCTCTCTACAACATTAATGCCCAGCAGATCAAGTCCTTCCCTGATCGCAGTACATACTGCATCACACAGAGCAAGTCTGGCGGTCTTAAGCTTCTCGTCATCACAATTGAGGATGTTGCTGTTGTTATAGAACCTGTTATGTGCTCTGGCGATCTCGGATATCTGTCTGGCTATCATGAACGGCTCATTGCTGGATGCTGCCTTGACGATCGACTCCGGCAATTCAGACAAAGCCCTGATAAGAGCATATTCATCATCACCCGTGAGCACCGTAAGATCGGCATTCTCTATGCCTGTAATACCGCTGTCAGACGCCTTGCGGAGTATCGATCTTGTTCTGGCGTACGTATAGATAAGATACGGAGCGGTATCTCCGTTAAAATCAAGCATGTCCTCCCAGGTGAACACTATGTCCCTCTCCCTTCCGGACTTTACATATGTATAGATAACAGCGCCGATGCCGAGTTTCTCGGATATATCATTGATCTCTTCTTCTGACATATCCTGACCTCTCTCTTCAGCATTCCTGACGATGATCTCTCTTGTCTTACTTACAGCTTCATCAAGAAGGTCCTCAAGCAATACGATATTCCCTTCACGTGTAGAGAATGTCATGCCCTTGAACTTAACAAGGCCAAATGCAACATGCTCGCAATTATCGGCAAAATCAAAACCGGCTTTCTTCAACACAGCGAAAACCTGCTTGAAATGGAGTGCCTGCGTACCCCCTACAACGTAGATATTCTTGTCAAAATTGTATGTTCTGTATCTGTATAGCGCTGATGCCAGGTCTCTGGAAGCATATATTGTGGTATTGTCGCTCTTTAGGATAATACACGGCGGAAGTCCCTCGTCATCGAGCATGACAACCTTCGCACCCTCACTCTCCACGAGAAGACCTTTCTCATTAAGTATATCCACGATCTCCGGGATCTTGTCACTGTAGAATGATTCCCCGTTGTAATTATCAAATTCCACACCAAGTCTGCGGTAGAGCTGATTAAAGACAACAAGAGACATATCTCTGAACTTCTGCCAGAGCTCAACTTCTTCAGGACACCCTTCTTCGAGCTTTCTGAAGTTCTCTCTTGCGGATGTTGTAAGGGACGGATCTTTTTTCTCTTCCTGATGGAACTTGACATATATCCTCAGGAGTTCACCGATCGGGTCTTTATTGAGAGCCTCCTCATCACCCCAGAGCCTGTATGCCGTAATGAGCTTGCCGAACTGAGTACCGTAATCGCCCAGATGGTTCATCCGGATGACGTTATAACCGAGCTTCCTGTAGATCCTGGAAAGCGAATTGCCGAGGATAGTTGTAAATGCATGGCCTACATGGAACGGCTTTGCAATATTCGGCGAAGAATACTCCACGATGACATTCTTGCCGGCTCCAGTCTCTGAAGATCCGTAATCATCACCTTCGGCGACGATCCTGCCGACCACATCAGAAGCAAGAGCACTTCTATCAATAAAGAAATTGATATAAGGACCGACATTCTTTACCTTGAAAGGTGTTCCTGTTACATCGATAGCAGGAGCGATCTCGGAAGCGATGACCGGAGGTGCCTTATGAAGCGTTTTAGCCAGCACAAAACACGGAAAAGCATAATCTCCCATATCCTGTTTGGGCGGGATCTCGACCAGTTTGAGAATATTCTCCCTGTCAAGCCCTGTCTTCTCTGACAATATATCTGCAATCTGCTGTTTATAGTCCATAATGGCCTCCGTAATATATGTAAAACGTACAATTATTAATACACGCGCATTATTATAGCATAAGAATGATATACTATTCCCGTTATGAGGTGAACAATTTATGGATATTGTATCAGCGTTATTTTCAGGAATATTGCAGGTGATGATCTTCCTCGCGCCTGCACTTATCGGTTTTGCAGCCACTGTTATACTGCTTAAGTTTCTCCCGTTCGGCAAGCTCCTTCTCGGAGCAGACAGAGGCCGTAAATTTGCCGTGGGAAGTGAAGTTAATATCGGTAAACCGACCGGTGTCGGATTCTACTTCGCTCTCGTCATCGCTGTTACTGCCGTTGCTTTCCTGTATAACGAACTGCCTGTTTTATTCTTCATGATACTGTCAGTTATCGCCATGATCACCGGATTCCTCGATGACCGTGCTAAGAATCCGTGGAATGAATACGTCAAAGGAGCTCTTGATTTTGTTATAGCGCTTATCGGTGCCCTGATCGCTGTAATATACCTTCCTAACGAGATCATCATCGGACTTACCGGAACAGTTGTCAGCATTCCGGCTCCTCTCTACTACATTCTTGCAGTACTGCTGATCTGCGTCTCGATCAATGCTACAAATGCCACTGACGGTGTTGACGGATTGTCGGGAACGCTCACAGTAATGACATTTCTGGCATTTATGTTCATGTCAGTGATCAATGGGACTTCGACACACGCATCCATAACGATCTGTCAGGCCGTTGTAGGAAGTGTGTGTGCATATCTGATCTTCAATTACAATCCCAGCAAGATGCTCATGGGCGATGCTGGATCAAGAAGTCTTGGTCTTCTTATTGCCGTCTACGCAATGTACGTAAGGATGCCGGTTGCATATCTGATAATATGCCTGCCTTTCCTGATCGACGGCGGTCTGTCAATAATGAAGATAACTATCGGAAGACTTACCAGAAAGAAGGTTATCATCCTCAAGAACACGTTGACTCCTATACATGACCATCTTAAGAAGCGTATGGGATTCTCTGTAAAAAAGACTATGTTTACCATAGTTATTGCCGGGTTGATAGTAGATGCTCTCTATATCGGCATTACTATATTTATCCACAGGATGTGACGGTCATGCTGGCAGATATCCACAACCACACAAAACAGTTCTCGCCTGACGCGCAGATGGACATCGGTGAACTCCTTGATGCTGCTGTAAAACGCGGTCTTGATGTTGTTGGAGTCACTGAGCATTTCGAGTATGATAACCCGGATCCGATGGATATCGTCCAGGTTTTCGATATGGATGAATATGAGAGGGTTTTCGGGACGTGGAAAGACAGGTGTCCTGACGGATTAAAGCTGATCAAAGGCATTGAGTTCGGATACCAGTCTCATACAGCGGCTGATATTGATGAATTTGCTTTGAAGATCCCGTTTGACGTTGTCATCCTGAGCAATCACATATTTGGAAACCGTGATGTCTATTACGGCGGTCCGGAATTATATGACATGCCCAAAAAGGAACGTCATGCCATCTATATTGGCAAGATGGCCGAGATGTGTGAGCGGTGCAATAACTATAACGTCGCTGCACATTTTGATTATATCAACAGGTATAACCCTGATACTGAGGAATACCTGCTTTATGATGACTGTCCTGAAGAGTTTGACCGGTTCCTCGGAGCATTGGCAGCGAAGGACAAATGTCTCGAGATCAATACGAGATCGATATATAAGGCTCAGGTCAGAGGCTGTTCCAGAATAATGCCCGATGAGAGGATAATAAGAAGATATCTTGAATTGGGCGGCAGACTGATCAGTCTCGGATCAGATTCGCATACACCTGACACGCTGGGGGTATTATTTGACGAGACAATAGAATACCTGAATACTCTTGGTGTTAAGGAACTGTGCTATTTTATCAACAGGGAGCCCGTATTATACGGTATATGAACAACATCCTCAGCAAAAGGTGTGGATGATTCATAGGCAGCTCTGAACCGGTTATCATCTATCTCATTAAGATGAGTCACAAAAGCCGAAGGTCTCCCCTTATACTCATTTTCTTCTATATCTCTCCTGACCGGTTCGACCGACTGTTCCCACGGCAGATCATGTGCAAAACGGATCGTTCCCTGCCACTCATTGGGCATATTCGTTCTGTCGCTGAAACATATATCAGATTCGTTGGGAAGCGGTCCGTTGCCGTGTCTTGTAACATAAGAACGCGTCACATATACCGCCTCGGAATCACGCTCTTCATCAGGCATCAGATCCCTGATCATTTTTACGGGATTGGTAAGTCCGGTGCGTGAAGTCGTCAGATGAGGAGCATAACGGGTATTCTCCGAATCAAGCAGAAGGCCCTGAGCCCCCTCGAAAATAACGTCATCATACTCCCTGATAATATCCGGTGATCTCAGAGTAACAAGACCGGCACCGGATACGGCTTCGCAGGACCAGTTATACAGAATAATATCGTCTGAAAACAGTTCTTTAAATCTGCCAAGATCTTTCAATGTCAGCCCAAGCTGATCAAGTCTGACAGGAATATAATTATCTCTGATGAAGATAAGTTTGTCAGTAAGTTCAGAGGCCGAATATGAACAGATATCTGACAGCCTGACTACAAATTCCGTATCAGATCTTCTGACGGTCTCATCAATGCCCATGCCGCATGAACCGTGCCGTTCATCTCCCCGCCTGTATTCCAAAGCCTGATTCATGAGCACGTCAAGAATAGTTACACATCTGGCTGATCCGTCAGCGAAGATTCCGGGGACAAACCCCGCTGCATGTAAGAACTCTGTGAGCTCTTCCCTGAGCTTATACAGATCAGGAAGGAAAGTGCCTGTCCAGTAAGTATCCGCATGTCTGAATGATCCGGAAGACAGTTCGTGGAATACAAACCTGCTGTCATGAAGATCAACGGTATGACCTGCCTGTGCTCCGCCGTTGTGCCTGACCACGACAGCACTTCTCCCGCTTTGCTCAGATCTCATTGCAAAGTAATCGGTGGCGAGGCCTTTGCCCTCGTCACCGAAATTCTTTCCGATTACTATGAATACAGCCATCAGATCCCCGTATAGATCAGATCATTATATATTCTATTGCCTTCTCAACTATCGGACGGGTCTCTTCCGGCCACTGTTCGATAACTGATTTCCTGGATTTTCCTGAAGCCAGCTGCATGATCGATGTAATCACCTCTGACAGGTAGGAGATCTCTTCTTCCTTTATAACGGCTACCTTGCCGGGAAGCAGATTTTCCCAGGTTGAAAGTGCTTTCTCGAATCTGTAACCCATATCCGTAATGATATGGAACACTTCATAACGCTCGCTTACCTCATTGTAAAGATCCATAAGATTGAGGTGAGCCGGGACATCTTTATCATCAAAAACGGATTCCATATCGCGCTTGGTGAGGTAATCACCGTCATCGTATCCGCATATCTCATCACCGATGCAGATTATAAAGCCCTTCTTGCCGCGTTTATTATAGCAGTCGATATCGGTATGTCTGGAAGCAAAATACCATACAAGATTATCATAGCTGTAGGTATTGCCGCCGTAGTTTACCCTGAGTTCGAACAGCTGCTCGATAACCCTGATATCAGCTTCAAACTGGGTTACCTGAAGGCTTCCCTCATGACCTCCGGGACAAGTAAAAGCAGCACACATAACATGAGGATTTGTTACAGGCTGTTTGTCATATATCTCAGTAATAGTCTTGTTGAGCGAATTCTTGGCGATCTCTTCTGCAAGATAGCCCATTGAACCGGTAACATCAAATCCGATTATTATCGGAGTGGATTCAGGAGAATCCTCGCTGTCTCTTGACTCTCTCTTATCGATAAATCTCGGATTATACTTATCCTTGAACTCTCTGGCGAAGATATCAGATGCATTCGAGGAACTGTTTATTCCTTTGCTCGAACGCAGCTTTGCCCAGTCTGATGCTTTGTAACTGCCGTATCCCATGATCTTACCTCCTGCTTTATGCTGTTATATTTACTGTTTTTATTGTGCTAGAAAACAAGCACACCGCCTGGATTGTTGTTATTGATGATAAACCCGATAGATCTTGTAATGGCCAGAGCTGCATCGGGAGATATGCTCTTCAGCGCCGTATTGACATCAACGCCATTAGCAACAGCGATAATGGATGTGATAAGTTCAGACAGATATCCGATATCATTGATGTTTATCTCGGTTGAGTGGGTAGGAAAGCTTTCTCTCCAGTTCCTGAATACCTTCTTGTTCTCAGGTGTTCCATTTGCGATATTGATATGATAAACATTGTAGTACTTCTGGGCCATTATCATCAGTTCCAGATTAGACAATGTATAAGGAACCCGGTCCTTGAATGCCTGCCCGACCTCAACAACGCTAAGGTCAGGGTGACAGTTATCATCGCCTATCGTAAAGATAAATCCTTTGCGTCTGCGTTTCTCATAACAGTCGGTAGATGTATGCTTGGCGGCGAAATACCATACGAGATTATATGATTCACCTCCATTGCCGCCGCCCCCGCCTTCCAGGTGGAGATCCATCAGTTCCTTGATGATCCTGATATCAGATTCAAACTGGGTGACCTGAAGCGGCGTCTCATCACATTTTACGTCACCGACCGCAGCAAGAAGTATCTGAGGATCTGACATATACGCACCCTCAAGAAGAGTCGTAATGACCTCATTCATTGTTCTTGTGGCAAGTGTCTTTGCAAGATAGCCCATAGAGGATGTTACGTCAAATCCGATAATGATCGGAGTGGAACTCATTCCGGGCATTGGATCTCTTGATTCTCTCATCCTGACATTACGGCTGTCGTATTGAGACTGGGCACATTTCCCCGTGAATATCTGACCTGCGTCCGACACACGGTCGAGCCGCTTGCTGCTTCTGAGACTTGCCCAATCAGCCGCTGTGTATGACCCTCTGCCCATCAGTCTTCCTTCTTTCCGTAGATATCAGCGTCATCCGTCTCGAAAGTAATGAACTTACGCTCTCCATATGCTCTGATCAGCATATCATCCCAATATGCAAAGTCCTCATAGGCATCTTCTTTGGGAGTGCTTGCGATGAATTCCAGTAACGCGGCAGGAGCATTATCATCTCCCAGGATATCACGTGCAGTATTTCTCAAACCTGTAAGGTTCATTGAAGTCTTCATGATCACTTTATCATCGTTCATGGCATTCTTGCGTGATACCGCCCACCAGTTTCCAAGAAGCGATACTGTATGCTGATACGGATTGATAAACAGTGTGTCAGGATCTATCTGCGGATGAACAAGACCGTTATATTCGAGAACGCAGCAGAGATTCTCGATCCTGCTGATTATCCATGCTACGTGTCTGCCTGTAAGCTTACCGAATATCCTCAGTGGATACTCATCTGCATCTTTGTTGATTACAAGGATAAATGACCCGTCATCCAGTTCAAAGCCGCCAGACACCTTCGGGAAGAAATCAGCGAGATTCTTTGTGTCTGCTGAAGGGTAATCAATAAAGGAAACAACATGTCTGAACCTGTCAGACAGTTCAGCACCGCTGTTCTTGAAATGATAGATTATATTGCGCCTTGCCACATAGATATCAGCCTCTCTGAAAGAAGCAGAATACAGGTACCTGATCTCTATCTGTCTTCCGTCTGCACATCCGAATATCTGCTCATCGGCAGTCTCCCAGAGTGCCTCTGTCTTCATCATCCTGTCATGCTCATCCTTGCCTGCAGCAAGGAACTTTGACATCTGTTTATAGAAATCAAGATAATAATCAGTGTCTTCCCTGTTCAGCACATATCTTGTGCCACAGAATCTGCATTCAGCAGTCATTGCCGATGCGTCAAGTGTCATTATTGCACCGCAGTTGGAACAGTTAAGTTTTCTCATTACAAATCACCTCAAACATAGCAAAGGAAATCGATCAGATTGTAGATCCAGTCATGAACATTGGAAAATTCAAATCCTGTAGATTCAGCTCTGTCAGTATTGAATGACTGGACACCGATAATCCCGTTATATGGAGCTTCATCCCCGTCAACAGACAGAATTGCCTTGCGTCCGGTCTTCTTCTCTATGTAATTAATGATTTCCCTGGGAGATATAGTTCCGGATGAACAGCCGTTCATCGCACCTGTTACAGACAAAGGTGCAATGTGAGATATGAATATCCCCGCTTCCCTCTCATGAATGAAAGGGATCTGCGAATCAAGGTTGTCAATATGCATCGGCCTGCCGTGTATTATATGATCCACATAAAACAGAAGTCTTCCGGTGTAATCGTTCTCCCCCGTTACCACGGGATATCTGATAATTACAAGTTTGCCCGGATCAATAAGATGAAGAGCAGCGCATTCAGCCTGCCTTTTGCCCTCTGCATAATCTTCAGACCTGTTGATCCATTTCAGATCATAGCCTGAAGCATCGAATTCTTCCTCTTTTATGTCGGGATGGACAACACCATATACGGCACAGGTGCTCATCAGAACATATCTTTTGAACCTTACGTTCTCAACGAGCGACTTAACATCATTGGAAGCATATGCGACTTTATCGATCACAACATCAAAATAGTCCTGCGCGAAAGCATTCCTGACAGCCTCGGGATCAGTCCTGTCAGCGACTACTGCTTTAAGATCACCCTTATATGGAACAGTTGTATGCCCTCTGGTGGCAACAGTAACCTCATGACCTGCAAAGAGCAGACTTCTGACCATCGGTCTGCCAAAGAACCTGGTTCCGCCGATAACAAGGATCTTCATGAGCGTTTTCTCCGTTCTTTAATCTGATAATAATTATAGCATTAAAGACGGAGTTATGTTTACTGTTTACGCTTTCTGCCCTTGGATACGGGAGGAACTATGGAAATGTCGCTGTTGATCAGATCAAAGACAAACTCGCCATCCCTGTAATCAATGCTCAGTTTTGATGTCTTATCAAGGCTGCCGTCAAGGAACATATCCGCCAGCTTATCCTCGATATTGGTCCTTATCGCACGTCTTAACGGACGGGCGCCGTATTTCTTGTCATAACCGATCTCTGCCAGCCTGTCACCGCAAGCCTGCGTCATAGATGCTTCAATACCCTTGTCCTTGAGGGCGGCATATACCTCTTTCATCATGATATCGGCGATCTTGCGGATCTCATCAGTCGAGAGTTCCGTAAAGATGATCGTATCATCAACACGGTTAAGAAACTCAGGTCTGAATGTCTCCTTCAAAGCAGTATCAACATGCGCTTCAAGAGCTTCCTGTGTTCCGGACGTAAATCCGATCGTAGGTGCCTTTGAAGAACTCCCTGCGTTGGAAGTCATGACAATAATAGTATTCTCAAAGTTGACATGGATGCCGTGACTGTCCGTCAGACGGCCCTCGTCAAGAAGCTGGAGAAGAATATTAAACACATCATGATGTGCCTTCTCGATCTCATCAAACAGGATTACACAGTAAGGCTTTCTTCTCACCTGTTCAGTAAGCTGACCGGAATCCTCATGTCCGACATATCCCGGAGGAGAACCAATGAGCTTGCTGACGGAATGAGGTTCCATATATTCAGACATATCGATTCTGATAAGAGCATCCTCTGTATCAAAGAGAACCTCAGCAAGAGCCTTAACAAGTTCTGTCTTACCGACACCTGTAGGACCTACAAATATGAATGATGAAGGCTTATGCTTCTTCGTGAAGCCCGATCTTGTCCTGCGGACCGCTTTCGCGACGGCAGATACAGCCTTCTCCTGACCAACAACACGCTCGTGAAGCCTCTCTTCGAGATGAAGAAGCTTCTCGGATTCACTTTCCGAGATGGATTTTACGGGTATTCCTGTCCACATCTCAACAACTCTTGCAATGTCCTCGATCTGGATGGGATCCGGTGCGATCTCGCTGTTAAGGGCATCATATTCCTTCTGGAACTTATCAAGCTTCGCCTTGATCTCAGCGACCTTCTCATACATTGTATCACGCTCTATATCAGGAACGTCATTTACCTTCTCGACCAGTTCCTTGTATGCCTCAGTTGTCTCATCAAGAACCTTCTTCGTATTGGCGAGTTTAACGAGCTTCACATTGTTGAGATTGGCTCTGGAGCCTGCTTCGTCGATAAGGTCGATCGCCTTGTCGGGAAGGAATCTGTCAGTGATATATCTCTTGGAGGCGGTAACTGCGAATCTGAGGACTTCATCAGAATATGTAACATTATGATGTTTCTCATAGTAGTCCTTGATTCCCTTCAATATTTCGAAAGCTTCTTCCGGAGAAGGCTCGTCAAGCATTACCTTCTGGAATCTCCTCTCAAGAGCGGAATCTTTCTCAATCTTCTTATATTCACCTGTAGTTGTGGAACCGAGGATCCTCAGTTCACCCCTGGCAAGAGCAGGCTTGAGGATGTTGCCCGCATTGGTAGAGCCTTCCGCATCACCTGCTCCGACAATTGTATGAAGTTCATCGATAACAAGAATGATATTCTCTGCCTTGATCGCTTCATTGATGACACCTTTGATCCTGGCCTCAAACTGGCCTCTGAACTGTGTTCCGGCAACCATTGCAGGCAGATCGAGCTGCCATACCTGCATATTGAGGAGTTTCTCCGGGACAGAACCTTCAACTATCTTATTTGCAAGGCCCTGTGCAACCGCAGTCTTACCGACACCCGGAGCACCGATCAGAACAGGATTATTCTTAGTCCTTCTGTTAAGGATCTGAATGCACCTGTCGATCTCAACATCCCTGCCGATGATCCTGTCGATCTTGCCCTGTGCAGCACGTTCTGTAAGATTTGTACCGAATTCATTGAGGTACTTCATCCTTGAGCTGTGCTTCTTATCTTTCCTGGAAGTGCCTTTAGAATCGGATTCTTCATCTGGATTCTTGGGACCGCCCATACCGAACATCTTATTAAAGATGTTGCCGATCGGATTATTACCGCCCTCGCTTCCCTCGGGATCATCCATCTGCTCATCTGCAACACCTACATTTGTGCTGTCTTCGTCAAAATCATAAGGCGCATCCAGGTTGTTGCCGTTAAGAAGACCCGACAAAAGACTTCCGGCATCTGCAAAATCCGCTCCGCCCATGGTCTCCTCGATCCTGTCTGACAGTTCGTCAATATTGTTCTCGTCTATTCCGGCATCCCTGAACATGTCAGTAATACCGCTGATACGCGCCTTATAAGCACACTTGACACAGAATCCCTCATCGATCCTCTTGCCGTTCTCATATCTCGTAGTAAAGACAATTGCATGTCTTTGCTTGCACATACTGCATAAAGCCATATTATTACTCGTCCTCTTTTATCTTTCTTCTCACTTTAGGCCCTGTAACGATATCCAAAGCCTCTTCTTCAAGTCTCGATATATCAAAGAATTCAGATATATCTGCATACTGTCCCTTTTTCTTGGCATTCGCAAGGACGGGCTTCAGGAACTGACCTGTAAAGGAACCCTTGACCTTGCAAATCTCTTCCGGTGTGCCGCAGGCGATAACTTCACCGCCGCGTTCGCCGCTGTCAGGTCCGAGATCGATAAGGTGATCTGCGACCTTGATAACATCGAGATTATGCTCGATGACCACTACGGTATTCTTATTTTGAGTTAGCCTCTCCAAAATGTCAACAAGCTTATGTACATCCGCAATATGAAGTCCAGTAGTAGGTTCATCTAATATATATAACGTTTTGCCGGTGGATTTTCTCGACAATTCTGAGGCAAGTTTGATCCTCTGTGCCTCGCCTCCGGAAAGCGTCGTAGAAGGCTGTCCGAGTTTGATATATCCGAGGCCGACATCCTGAAGAGTCCTTACCATCTTGAATATCTTAGGCTGATTCTTAAAGAATTCGCATGCCTCGTCAACGGTCATCTCAAGGATATCGGCAATATTCTTTCCGTCATATGTAACAGAAAGCGTCTCGCGGTTATATCTTTTACCCTTACAGACATCACATCTGACATAGATATCGGGAAGGAAGTGCATCTCGATCTTGTTGACACCGTCACCGCCGCAGGCTTCGCATCGTCCGCCCTTGACATTAAAGGAGAATCTTCCAGCCTGATAGCCTCTCATTTTCGCGTCGGGAGTAGCCGCATAGAGCTTTCTTATATCATCGAAAACACCTATATACGTCGCAGGATTGCTTCTGGGCGTCCTGCCTATAGGCGCCTGATCGATGACAATGATCTTATCGAGTCTGGCAAAACCTGTTATGGAATCACATTTTACCCTCTGCTTGCGAGCACCGTTCAGTTTATGGGCCAGGAACGGCACAAGAGTCGAATTGATAAGTGAAGACTTGCCGGAACCTGACACACCGGTAATGCAGGTAAAAAGCCCGATAGGAATATCAACATCGATATTCTTAAGGTTATTGACACAGGCTCCGCGTATACTGATGTATTCATCGCCCGGTTTTCTCCTGTTCTTCGGGACGGGAATATACTTCAGCCCGTTCAGATACTGGCCTGTAATGGACTCCTTACACCTGATTATGTCATCAACAGTCCCCTGAGCAACTATCTGTCCGCCGTTAACACCTGCCAGAGGTCCGATATCAATAAGATGATCAGCTGACCTCATCGTCTCCTCATCATGTTCCACAACTATGACGGAATTGCCCATATCACGCAGCATCGTAAGAGTCTTGATCAACTTGGCATTATCCCGCTGATGAAGACCGATGGACGGTTCATCAAGAATATAAAGCACACCCTGAAGTCCCGATCCGATCTGTGTTGCGAGCCTGATCCTCTGGGCCTCGCCTCCTGACAGAGTAGATGCGGCACGGGACAGCGTCATATATTCAAGACCCACATTGTACAGAAACCTGAGCCTCGCTCTTATCTCTGTAAGAATGGGAGCGGATATCTCTTCATCTCTCGGATCAAGCTTGAGGCTGTCGAAGAAATCTATCATCTTGACGACAGACATATTTGATAGTTCGCTGATATTTATCCCGCCGACCTTTACGGCAAGACTTTCCCTGTTAAGACGTGCACCTCCGCATTCAGGACATACGTCTATGCTCATATATCTCTCATAGGAGGCTCTCATCTCGTCGCTAGAAGATTCTCTGTAACGTCTGAGAACGCTGGGGACAACTCCCTCCCAGGAATTATAGTAATCCTTGTCCCGGGCATAGATACTGTTTGTGGTATCGATCTTAAGCTTCTCCCCGTTATTACCGTACATAATTATATCCTGCGCCTTCTTCGGGAGATCTTTATATGGCACATCGAGAGAGAACCCATAATGCTCAGACAGGGCAACTATAAATGCTCTTCCCCAGCTCTTAGGATCATCAAAGTTCCATCCTGCAGTCCTGACAGCTCCCTCATTGATAGATTTATTGGGATCCTGAACACACAGATCCGGATCGACGTTTATAAGCGTTCCGATACCTGAACACTTCTGACAGGCGCCGTATGCATTATTGAAAGAGAAACTCCTTGTGTTGATCTCATGAAATGACCTTCCGCAGCTGGGACAGGTTGTCTTCTGTGAATACAGCTTTGTAAATGATTCCCTGCTTCCGTCTTCAGATTCGACCTGATATTCCACATCAAGAAGTCCGTCACCCACTGCAAGGGCGGTCTCGCAGGAATCATAGAGCCTGGTCAGATTTGAAGGTCTTATAACGAGCCTGTCGATGACAACATCGATCTCATGTTTTCTGTTCTTATCAAGTGTGATCTCTTCATCGAGACTGTAGGTGATGCCGTCGATCTTTACTCTGGCAAATCCCTTTCTTCTCCACTCATCAAGAAGTTTTGTGAACTCTCCCTTCTTTCCTCTGACGGCGGGAGCCGAGATGATTATCCTTGTTCCCTCCTCATAAGAAGTGATAGAGCTTATTATCTGATCTATGCTCTGCGGCGCGATCGGACTTCCGCAGTCACAGCAGTACTGCTTACCTACCCTGGCATACAAAAGCCTGAAATAGTCATGAATCTCGGTTACAGTTCCGACAGTGGATCTCGGGTTGGCAACTGTTGACTTCTGGTCGATAGATATTGCAGGAGACAGTCCCTCGATACTGTCGATATCAGGCTTCTCCAGCTGCCCGAGGAACATTCTGGCGTATGAGGACAGGGATTCAACATATCTTCTCTGTCCCTCAGCATATATCGTATCGAAAGCAAGGGAACTCTTGCCTGATCCTGAAAGACCGGTCATTACTACAAGTTCATTCCTCGGGATATCTATATTGATATTCTTGAGATTATGCTCCCTTGCACCTCTGATCCTGATATATCTGTTATCTTCCATAATCCACCTAAAATAAAAAATCTCCCGCTATCAATAGCAGGAGATCTGTTGGTGACCCCAAGGGGACTCGAACCCCTGATTGCGCCGTGAGAGGGCGCCGTCTTAACCGCTTGACCATGGGGCCTTTTGGTTCGCCGTAGTATATTATCATAAGTACTACGGCTAATCAAGTGGTAATCTTGAACTGTTTTTATACCAGAGAACTGTCGTTGATCCTGAATGAAGTCATCTGACCGTTCTCGAAGGCAAACGTGATGTACAACGCAGCATTCTCAACATCATAGTTACGCACATCATCATCGGCGAATGAAGGCTCACCCAATGCGTAAAACACAAGGATTGCAAGCATCAGTATGATATTTCTGGCTGTATGATTTCTTATCAGTGCGTACAGAATGAATACGACTGAACTGAACGTCAAGTATAACACATCCCATTTGCTCAACTTCCCGTATTATAATGTTTTGCGGTGTATATAGCTGAGAGAATTAATAACAAAGAGTTGCCCGAATAGAGCAACTCTTCTTATGTGTTATGTTGATATAAGGCGGTTGATCAGGCAGGCATGAATGCGTCCTTACCAAGTCCGCACACCGGACATACCCAATCCTCAGGAATATCCTCGAAAGCAGTACCGGGAGCTATTCCGCCATCTGGATCACCAACCTCGGGATCATAGACATAACCACAGGGGCACTCGTACTTATCCATATATCATACCTCCTCAATTGCGCCAACAGGGCAGCCTTCCTTAGCTTCTGCTGCATTTGCTTCCTCTTCTGCAGGTACATCACCTTCGATAGCAACTGCAACACCTTCATCAGACATCGAGAAAACAGCATCACAGGTGCCGGTACACATACCACAGCCGATACATGCTTCGCTAACAACGTATTTCATTCAGAATACCTCTCTTTACATGTATTTGCGATACAGGACCGCACTTATGATTATACAATAAAATCAGATATGTTGTGTACGATCGCTGATATCTATGTATTCTCTTCTCTTGTTAACGCATTTAAATGCAGGTCTCATGATCCTGCCGCCCGATACGATCTCCTCGATACGGTGAGCGCTCCAGCCTGACACTCTGGCACAGGCAAACAGCGGCGTAAAGAGCACCGGCGGTATGCCGAGCATTGAATAGATGAATCCTGCATAGAAATCCACGTTAGCACACATGATCTTGTCATTATTCTTGACGCGGTGGAACACATCAGGCGCAAGCCTCTCGACAGAGTCATAAAGATCAAACTGGTCGGTCATTCCTTTCTCTTCAGCAAGAGCACGTGCATATTTCTTAAGAAGCCTTGTTCTTGGATCAGACAAAGTATATACAGCGTGTCCGATGCCGTAGATAAGACCTGAATGATCGAACGCTTCACGCTTCAACACCATAGTAAGGTAATCCTCGATCTGTGCATCATCCTTGAAATCGGTGATGTTCTTCATCATATCGGACATCATGGCATACGCACTGTTGCTGGCGCCACCATGTTTGGGACCTTTGAGAGATCCTACGGCAGCCGCTATGACAGAGTAAGTATCAGACCCGGAAGAAGCAACACAATGTGTTACAAAGGAGGAGTTATTACCGCCGCCATGTTCAGCGTGGAGACAGAGCATAAGATCGAGCACACGTGCCTCCATCTCAGTAAACTTTCCGTCAGGTCTTATAAGATGCAGTATGTTCTGAGCCGTATTATATTCCGGTACCGGATCATGAAGGAAAAGGCTCTGATGCTCCACATAATGCCTTCTCGCCATATAACCGTATGCAATGAGCACAGGGAATCTGGCAATGAGTTCGATGCATTGTCTTACTGCATTGGAAAGCTCGATCGAATCAGGATTGCTGTCATATGAATACAATGCGAGAACGGATCTGGCAAGCTTATTCATAACATCAGGACTTGGCGCCTTAAGGATCATGTCCTCAGTAAAGCCCGCCGGAAGAGGTCTGGATTCAGCAAGAAGCTTCTTAAAATCACTTAATTCGTCCTCTGTCGGAAGCTCACCTGTCATAAGAAGAAATGATACCTCCTCATAACCGTATCTGCCGTTCTTCCAGTTATTATCAACGATATCGGAGACTTCGTATCCCTGATAATACAGCTTGCCCTGGATCGGTATCCTCTCGGAATCATCCACGATATAGCTCATAACCTCACCGACCTCGGTAAGGCCGACTAAAACGCCGGTGCCATCATTGTTACGAAGTCCGCGCTTAACGTTATACTTCGTGTAGAGCTCAGGATTAATGTGGCTCTTAACCGCAGCATTAACGGTAAGTTTGGATATCATTCTGTCTTTCAGATCGCTCATAAGATCTATTCACCTCTCAAACACGGTTGTAATTGATAAGACAACCCTT
The DNA here is from genome assembly GCA_900099715.1 of Ruminococcaceae bacterium YRB3002. Classification (GTDB taxonomy): domain Bacteria; phylum Bacillota; class Clostridia; order Saccharofermentanales; family Saccharofermentanaceae; genus Saccharofermentans. The sequence continues at coordinate 392,055 of FMTG01000002.1, forward strand.
CAATATAATCTGACGCTCCTCATCAGTAAGGTCGCCAAGTCTCAGGTCAAATTCAGCAAGACCAGAAGCTGAAACTGTATATGCTTTGATTACCTCTGTCTTGTTCTCGACAGCTGCACGGATGCCGGGAATGAAGATGTAATCAAGCTTCTTAAATGGCAATTCTCCCTCGGCGATAAGGAAAGGAAGCATACCCCAGTTGATAAGGTTGCTTCTGTAACGCTTTGTAGCATATTCATTTGCTATATTTGCCCAACCGCCTAATACCTTCTGACAGGAAGCAGCCTGCTCACGGGCAGAACCGTCACCGGGCTTTACAGCAAAGATCGTTGAACCGAATCCGACATTGTCACGGCAGACATCCGGGAACTGCTTCTTGATGATCTGCATTACAGAATGGATCTCAGGGAAAAGATCGCAGAGCTTCTGTCCGTCCTCACGTGCCTTCTCAACCTTCTGGATATCCTTTGCAAGACCGACATACTCAGGATCCTTACGGCTCAATGTGAACTCTGCAAGACCCAGAGGATTTGAACGGTAGGATGATGTCTCACCTGAAGGGATAAGCTCATCTGTAGTTGTAACAGGATCATGGATCTCGGAAACACAACGGAGGACGAGATTGTCTGTAAGTGCAACCATAGCAGGCCAATCCTTGATATTAGGTCCGAAATGGATCTCCTGTGAAGGATCGGCAACACCGTGAGAATCAAATACACGGTTTGCATAGATCTTGGAATCGAAGAAATATGTATACTTACCGATCTCGCCGTCGAACTCAGTAGCTGCTGTAAGCTCGCCCTGATTTGCAGCAGTTGCCGCGATGGATCTTGCATCCATAAGTGCAACGGATGAGATCTGACCGTTCTGGAGCTTTGAACCCTCACGGTTAGGGAAATTTCTTGTGGAATGGCGGATACTGAATGCGTTGTTTGCAGGCGTATCACCTGCACCGAAACAAGGTCCGCAGAACGCAGTCTTAATGACAGCACCTGTCTCCATGATCGTTGCTGCACAACCGTTTCTGACAAGCTCCATATATACAGGCATTGAAGCAGGATAAACACTCAAAGTGAATTCATTGTTGCCGATGTACTTGCCCTTAAGGATATCAGCAGCTGCGCAGATATTCTCAAATCCGCCGCCGGCACAGCCTGCGATGATGCCCTGATCAACCATGAACTTGCCGTTTCTTACCTTGCTCTTAAGCGAGAAGTCTACGGCACCGCCCAAAGAAACAGCGGCACGCTTCTCAACATCATTGAGGATATCATCAAGGTTAGCCTTGAGTTCCTCAATCGTATATGTGTTGGAAGGATGGAAAGGCATTGCGATCATCGGCTTGATAGTTGAGAGGTCGATCTCGATAAGGCCGTCATAGTAAGCGACCTCGCCGGGATTAAGTTCCTTGTAGTCTTCACTTCTGCCGTGGATATCATAGAAGTTCTTTACTTCGTCATCTGTCTGCCAGATTGAAGAAAGGCATGTTGTTTCAGTAGTCATAACGTCAACGCCGATCCTGAAATCAGTGCTCAGATTCTTAACGCCGGGGCCAACAAACTCCATTACCTTGTTCTTTACATAGCCGTTTGAGAATACAGCGCCGATGATAGCAAGTGCAACGTCCTGAGGACCAACACCCTTTACAGGTGCGCCCTTAAGGTAAACAGCAACAACTCCGGGCATATTGATGTCATATGTCTGGTTAAGAAGCTGCTTAACAAGCTCCGGACCGCCTTCCCCCATAGCCATGGTACCAAGAGCACCATAACGTGTGTGTGAATCTGAACCGAGGATCATCCTGCCGCCTCCGGCGAGCATCTCTCGTGCAAACTGATGGATTACAGCCTGATGAGGAGGTACATATACACCGCCATACTTCTTGGCACATGTAAGTCCGAACATATGGTCATCTTCATTGATCGTTCCGCCTACAGCACAAAGGGAATTGTGGCAGTTTGTAAGAACATAGGGAACAGGGAACTTAGTAAGGCCTGAAGCTCTTGCTGTCTGGATGATACCAACGAATGTAATATCGTGGGATGTAAGCTTATCAAACTTGATCTTAAGCTTATCCATATTGCCTGATGTGTTATGATCACGCAAAATACCATAAGCGATAGTCTCTTTCCTGGCATCTTCTTTCGAGACAGACTTGCCGGTCTTTGCTGCAATAGCAGCCGCCGCATCATGGCTGTCGGGAATAATCTCTGTGCCTTTGAAGAGATAAGCACCTGAATCAAGCAAATTAATCATTATCGTCCTCCTGAAAAGGTTTTTCGTTTTTTACAGAATATATATATTATAAGAAAAAGAGCAAACTTGCAATTACAGAGTTAAATCTCTTATCTTCCTGAGCTCATATCCGATGATCGAAGCTGCTGAAGCAGCATTTAAGGACTCTGCCTTGCCTGGCATCGGGATCTTGACCAGATCGGAACAAACGGAAGAGATCTCTTCAGACAAGCCTCTCCCCTCGTTTCCAATGACGAAAGCACAAGGAAGACCGATAGAAGCATCATCAAGACTTGAGCCTTTAAGGTGCATGGCGAGAGTTGTTATCCCCTTTGAATTAAGCTCATTTATCAGTCCGGCATCGTCACTGTATGTGATCACCGGAACATGCCATGCTGAACCCATTGAAGCGCGGAGGGCTTTCTCGCCGTAAGGATCAGCCGTTCCGCCGGTTACGATAACAGCAGTAAAATCAAAAGCATCTGCCATCCTGATAATTGTGCCGACATTGCCGGGATCCTGAACATTGTCCAGCACGCAGAAGATATCCGTATCTCCCCTCCGTATAAGCGAATCATGAAGATCAGGCTCTTTAACGATCATAGCTATCCCCTGTGGATTCACGGTGGATGACACCTTCTCAAACAGGACATCGTCAAGCATAACAAGTGACTTCTCAGGTATCTTATATAAAGACATGAGTCTCTCTGCATCAGATGATCTGCGCACGGAAGAGATAAGATACTCACACTCGCCGCCTGAAAGCAGGCAGTCTTCAACTATCCTGAGGCCCTCGATATAAACATACTCATCACCGCGTTTTCTGTCATGGACCTTGCGGATGAGCTTAACGATCCTGTTGGAAGGACTGGTTATTATCTCACGCATATCAGAGAGCTTCGTTACACTTCAAGGTCTTTACGAAAGTCTCGAACTCGTCCATATCTCTGGCATCGGGTCTGTTGTCGGAGATCATACCGACAAGGAGCTCATAACCCCAGGAGATATAGGAGATCTTGGCTGAATTCCTGTGTTCTCCGAATCCTTCATTGCTTCCGTCAGCAGCATCCGGCGTCAGAACTGAGACATCATCATCCGTTTTCTCATTCTCCTTCACTTCGTTAAGGAGTGTGATAATACCGCTCTGGTTGATAAAACGGTTTACGCTGCTGATAGCTCCGGGGATAGCACAGACTGCACCGAGACCGAGCATTCTGGCACCCGTTCTGGCAACACCGCCGACAAAACCGTGTGATGCGTTTGTTATCTGAGTGATCTTTCCGGTAACATCTCTTGCGGTCTCAAGGGAATCTGCAAGATTAGCGGCTGTGGACAAAGACATTGACACCTCATCACCCTTGATTATCGTACCAAGAGTAAGATACTTATATGATCCGCCATAACTGTAAGTATAGACCTTTACAAGGCCGTCACAGAAGAAATCATCCAGCTTGAACCTGGTGCCGTGATTCTCATTCATAGCCTTATTAAGGTCAAGTACAGATGCATTGAGAAAGATATTACGGAGAGCATCCATATCAGCTATCGGAAAAGGTGACGTCCTCTCCACCCCTATCCTTCCGGCTGCACCTGTTATCTGGTCTGCCATCTTATCGAGGAATGACGAAGCATCCATGAAATTACGTCTCTTGGCATTAAGATCGAGTGCCATCTCGCCTTTGGCATCATTGAAGATTCCGCTCTTTATCTGACAATAAACTGTGCCGCTCTCGTAGAACATTGTGCGGTTGCCGGGTACTGCAAGGTCTATCCTTAATCTCTTGGGAGTAACTTTGTCAGAATGATCGAAAATATAAGATACCTTGGTTGTAGCACCCCTCGGCAGAACAGCGCTTCCTATTATTCTTCCGCCTTCTTCCTTTATATCAACCGTACCGTCTGCATTACGTTCATCCCTGAGATGCTCCCCACCAATTGCCGTAATATCGGTACCGCAGCAAGGGCAGTTTCCGTACGCAATATCAGCCTGAGTAATAGCATAAGCGCATGACGGGCAATAAAGTCCCTTAAGTTCCATAGTCCATCCCTCCAAATATTAATTATTGATTATCCTGATAGTCTCAATGACAGGCATCTTTGAGCCTTCAGGCAGCACGCCCATCCGGCTGTCACCCTGCGGACCGAGAGCAACGATCTTATCTATAACATTCATACCCTCGGTAACATAACCAAAACAGGCATAATCTCCATCAAGAGACTTACGGCAGTCTCCAATGCAGATAAAGAACTGCGAACTGGCTGAATCATAGTCAACACCATTTCTGGCCATGGACAAAGCCCCTCTCGTGTGCTGAAGATCATTCGCAACACCGTTATTGGCAAATTCCCCTTTGATCGTGGGAACCGGTTCCTTCCCTACACGCTTGGGATCTCCGCCCTGTATCACGAAATTAGTCTGTATACGGTGTATCAATGTTCCGTCGTAGAAACCACTTTCTACGAGATTAACAAAATTAGCAACAGTTATAGGTGCTTTCTCGGGATACAGTTCCACCTTAACAGTGCCATAATCCCTGAAGACTATCTCCGCCTTAATATGCTCCGTACCAATCGTGGCAGATGTCTCATTAACCGTACCGCAGCCGATAAGACCGAGTGCCATAACAGTAATCAATAAAAGACTAAGTATCTTACGCATTACATAACCCCCTAATCAAATAGATTATACATTAAACGTGAACAAAATATATAATTAATGCATAACACAAACGGAGGAACAGCTATGTCATTAAACAATTACGAATCATCCTTTGTCTCGAAGATCATTGCAATACCTTCTGTGGGTGGTTCTCCGGAGCCGGGAATGCCCTATGGAAAGGCACCTCATGATGCTCTCATCACATTTCTGAAGGAAGCAGAGGCAGAAGGATTCAGAACGGGGATCATCGACGATAAAGTGGGTTATGCAGAATATGGAGATGGAGACCGGATGATAGGAATCGTATGTCATCTTGACGTTGTGCCTGAAGGCAAAGGCTGGGAAACCCCTGCTTTCGAATTAACAGAGAAAGACGGAGCGATGTACGGCCGCGGAATCATTGATGATAAAGGTCCTGCCTGCGCTTCTTATTTCGCAATGAAAAGACTTAAAGATTCCGGTTTATTTCCATCATGCCGCGTTCGTCTTATACTCGGATCAGATGAGGAACGCACATGCGACTGTGTAGCAACATATGCTGCCAAGGGAGAGATTCCTTCATTTGCCATCACTCCTGATGCAGAATTCCCTGTCATATTCGCTGAGAAAGGGATCCTTCAGATAAAACTCTCTGATAAAGTCAAGACAGGCATTACTGCAACGGCCGGAAGCGCTCCCAACATGGTGCCATGCGAAGCCGAGATACAATATGAAGGCGCAGTCACCAGAACTTCCGGAAAAACAGCCCATGCATCAAGACCGGAACTCGGTGATAATGCTATCATCTCCCTTGTCAATGGATTAGATGATGAAGTATTCGATAATTCACAGATGCTGAGATTCATCAAGGATAATATAGCCGGAGCTGATGCAGTATCTTTTACAGGATGCACGATTACGGACGATTCAGGTTCAGTTACATATAATCCTGCAATTCTCAGGATCGATGACGAGGGAGAGTCACTGGTGATCGACATCAGATACCCGGTCAGTGCATCAAATGACGATATCATATCACACATAAGCAATATGGCGTTACCCTATGGTATTGATATCACCGAACTTAATCATATGAAGCCACTTTATAAAGATAAAAACACATCAGAGATCAGGATACTGACAGAGATCTGGGCAGAGAATATGCACCGATTTGACGGATTCAAGCCTGAATACAAAGATAAATACAGTGAACCGATCGCAGTCGGAGGCGGTACATATGCACGTCATCTGCCCAATACGATCGCCTTCGGACCACAGGCACCATGGGCTGAAGACCAGTGCCATCAGGCAAATGAGCATCTGTCCGTAAATGATTTCGAAGTATGCATAGATATGATATCCGAGTATATTAAAAGGCTTGGAAGCAGATCCTGAGAATCACGTGTAAATGAAGATAAAATGAACGCCCGCCGCTCAAATGAGCAGCGGGCATATCATTTCAGAAGACAAAATGTCCGAACTATTATTTCAGAACTCTTCTTGCGCAATACACACCGGTCATTGCCGAGTATGTTGAAGCGATTACCTTACCCCTGGACTCTGATGCATGGATAACAGTATTGCTTCCGATAAAGATACCAACATGATCTACCCTGTTATCCTTGTTGTAATCGAAGAATACCAGGTCACCGCACTGGACTTCAGATGGTGATATCGAAGTACCATGGCTGAGCATCGAATTAGCGCCATGAGGAAGATTGATCCCGTAATACTTTGAATACACGTACTTAACAAGTCCGGAGCAGTCGCATGCAGTAGCAGAACTCTGTGCATATACATAAGGTACTCCGAGGAATGACTTAACATAATCCGGGAACGGCAGACTCGTATCGTGCTTGGCAGATACAGTAGGAGTAGCCGTAGGCGATTTATCAGTCGTATACTGTGCACTTACATAGTATCCTGCATCAGTTCTGTACCAGCCGTTGCTTGTCTGTGCAACAACAACGATCTTAGTTCCGGCAGTCACCTTCTTAACTGAAGTATAGCCAGTACCCGGTCCCTTACGGATATTTACAGTAGTGGTAGCATAAACAGTCTTGTTGCAGTCAACTTCAGAAACACCGCTGTCAGGAGCCTTGGTTGGCGTAGGTGTAGGTGTGGAAGTTGCTTCACTTACGATAACCTCACCATCACCGGTAACAGGAGCCTTTGTAGGCTTGGGCGTATTAGTCGGTTTGGGTGTTGATGTAGGTCTGCTGCTTGAGCTGTTGTTTGCAGGTTTTGGCGTAGCCGTAGGAGACGGCGTGCTGGTGGGACTGGGCGTAGGCGTAGGTGTTGCCAACGATGCTTCAACAAGATGTGTGGTATAACAGTAACCCTCTGTTCCGTCCTCAAGCCGTATAAGTGACCAGTCATCAATAGATGCAACACGCAAAACCTTAAGACCTGAACCGACTGTCTTGACTACATCTGCATTTATATCAGCCTTATCCCTTATCTTGACCTCCCTGCTGTTTGTAAAATAATAGGTTCCGTCATATACAATACCGCTTACAGGCTCATCTGTAAGAGTAAATGTCAATTCTTCAGGGAAGTCGTCACCCGGCTCGGGAAGGTTCTTTGCATTAAGGAGCATATCGTCTTCGAATTCAAATTCAGAGTTGACGATTGCATAAGTGGATTCCGGGGCCTGAAGAGAGACCTCTTCTGAAGCACCCAGATTCGACACACAGAAGCCTGTCACCGTTACCGCACATCCGGTTGCAAATGAGATAATACGCATAACTGCGCTGCGTGTAATGTAGCTGTTATCCATATTCATCACCTCCGGACATTATTTATTGCTTACATTATACCTGTAAATCGTGCCCAAATTAGGCAAAACTCCCCCAAACGGTCATTTGTAACCTTATTGTCTTATTTCTGTAAAACCTCTGAAAACAAAAGAGGTGAAACAGAATAATTCTGCTTCACCGCTGTGTATAAACAGTCAAATATGATTATACGTTATGACGTACCTTATTGAGTATTTCCTTGAGCATGACTTCAGCCAGTTCATCAACACTCATAGAACCGAGCTTGCCGTCAAACCTTGAACTTACAGCACAAGTCCTGTCAGCAACTTCCTGATCTCCGATTACTGCTGTATAGATCACCTTCTCAAGATTTGCCTCGCGGATCTTCTTGCCGAGCTTCTCTGACCTGTCATCAACAGTTGCTCTTATTCCCTTCTTCTTGAGAGCATCACATAGTTCAAATGCATAATCATAATGTGAATCACTGATAGGAAGGATCCTGATCTGCTCGTCCGCCATCCACAAAGGAAGCCATCCGGCATACTTCTCGATAAGATAAGCAAGTGTTCTCTCATAACATCCGAGGCTTGTCCTGTGGATAATATAAGGGATCTGACGTGAACCGTCCCTGTCAACGTATTCCATACCGTATTTCTCAGCCAGAAGCATATCTATCTGGATAGTAACAAGCGTATCCTCCTTGCCGAAAACATTCTTATACTGGATATCGAGCTTAGGTCCGTAGAAAGCGGCCTCGTCAATTCCTATATCGTACTTGACGCCAAGGTCATCAAGGATCCTGCCCATTGCATCCTGTGCCTTCTCCCACTGTTCAGCAGTGCCTTCATACTTATTCTTCGGATTTGCAGGATCCCACTGCGAGAATCTGAAAGTACAGTCATCCAGAAGTCCTACAGTATCAAGCATATATTTAGCGAGATCAAGACACTCTTTGAATTCCTCTTCAAGCTGATCGGGCCTTATGATGTAATGACCTTCTGAGATAGTAAACTGTCTTACTCTTATAAGACCGTGCATCTCGCCGGAATCCTCATTACGGAAGAGCTTGGATGTCTCTGTGAGCCTCATAGGAAGATCACGGTAAGAACGCTGCCTGTTGAGGAATACCTGATACTGGAAAGGACATGTCATAGGACGGAGGGCAAAGCATTCCTTCGTCTCATCATCCTGATCAGCCTTATCGCCCATAACAAACATACCGTCACGGTAATGATCCCAGTGTCCGGATATTTTATAAAGGTCTCTTTTCGCGAAATACGGCGTCATAGTGAGCTGACAGCCTCTTGACTGCTCAACATCCTCAACCCAGCGCTGCAGCGTCTGGATAACCCTGGCACCCTTCGGGCAAATGATAGGAAGTCCCTGGCCGATATAATCAACAGTAGTAAAATACTCAAGTTCACGTCCGAGCTTATTATGGTCACGCTTTTTGGCCTCTTCAAGTCTGTCAAGATGCTCTTTAAGCATTCCCTTATCAGGGTAGCTTGTTCCATAGATCCTTGTCAGCATCTTGTTCTTCTCATTGCCTCTCCAGTAAGCACCGGCAACAGAAATAAGCTTAAATGCCTTGATCATACCAGTGCTCTCAACATGAGGACCTGCACACAGATCGGTAAAATCACCCTGCTTATAGAATGAGATAACAGCATCTTCAGGAAGATCATTGATAAGTTCAACCTTGTAGTCCTCCCCACGCTCAGCCATAAAGCTGATTGCTTCATCTCTCGGAAGCTCAAATCTCTCGAGAGGCAGGTCTTCCTTAACGATCTTCTTCATCTCGTCTTCGATAAGCTTAAGGTCATCATTAGAAAAACCGCCTTCCTTATCGAAATCATAGTAGAATCCGTCGTCGATCGCAGGTCCGATCGCAAGTTTTGTCTCAGGCCATATCCTCTTAACTGCCTGCGCAAGAATGTGCGAGGTCGTGTGCCTGAAGTTCTTTCTGTCCTGTTCATTGTTAAAATCGAACATTGTTTTGTCCCCTTTCATAAATTTTCGAGCAATAAAAAAACCATGTTCCCAATACTTTGGGATGCATGGCTGCACGGTTCCACCCAAATTGCACGCGATACGCGTACCACTCAATTAGACTGTAACGGAGTCACCGGCTCAGGTCAGTGCTTATAGCTTTTACCCCTGCAGCTGTTCGGGTTGTATATGAACGATGTATTCTCAGGGCTTCCAGCCTACGGCACCTGATTCTCTGTTGAATGCATTAACCGCGCATACGTGTCCCGGTCAGAGCTTTTGATAAAGCAATTTTACATCATTTGCCTGTAAAATCAAGAAGAATCGCTTACTTGAGCACATCCGGATCGTCTTCGCCGGAGAAACTGTCATAAAGGATAATAAGATCATCCCTCATACTTATAAAGATCCTGCCAAGTCTCGGATCGAAGTGTGAGCCCATATCCCTTCTGATGATATTGAAAGCATCGTCATAACTCATCCTGCTCTTATAATATCTCCTGCTTATAAGCGCATCGAAAACATCGGCCAAAGCCATTATCCTGGCTTCCAGCGGTATCCTGTCGCCCTTAAGGCCTTCAGGATAACCTGTGCCGTTATACTTCTCGTGATGATAATGAGCTACATTGGAAGCAACTCTTACGAATTCCTTATCATCAACATCTGCAAGTACCTGCTGTACGATCTCGGCACCAACAGCGGCATGCTTCTTCATCTCTTCATATTCATATGGTTCAAGCTTGTCGCGCTTGCGGAGTATTCTGTCATCTACCGCGATCTTACCGAGATCATGAAGAGGCGCAGCATTGATAACATTGGTCCAGTAAATATCTGCCATCGGGAATTCGCCGCTATTCTTTATCTTGTCAACAAACATCTGAATGCAGGCACTTGTTCTGTTGATATGACCGCCGGTCGAATTGTCACGTGATTCAATCATAGCGGCCATTCCAAGTATGATGGATCCCTGAAGGTTCTCTGCCCTTCTGGTCTGCCTGTCGGCTTCCTTCTTGAGCCTTACACCGGCAAAGTTAAGTTCATTGATGTAATTTACCTGTTCTGTCTCGTCAACGATCTCTACAAGGTAACCAAGAATGGTATTCCTGAACCCGTAAGTAAGACATGTAACCGTACAACTGATATGCTTGTTCTCCGACAGAGAATTATCGTTGATTATAAAATCCTTTGTCTCAACACTCTGGACATTCATTCCCGGTGCAACCTTGCGTATCCATCTCAACACCTCGGAGAAGATAAAGCTGTCTGTCTTTATCGGTCTGTCTATCCTGCAGTTATCAAGATCCGGGAAAAAATTCAGAGCAGAATTGTTAAATCCTGCAAGATTGAGTTTTTTGTCAAGGGAAAGGAATCCTGTCGAAGTCTCACTGGTGATCTTCTTCTGAACATTAAGAGATATATCGTAAAGCTGAAACCTGCTTGTGGTAAACACAAGCGCAAAATCACAGGCAAGGAACAGAAAAGATATGATCGTATGACTGATGTGGAGCACACTTGTCAGAGCATAAACAACGATTGTCGCGATCATGAATGCCAGGAAAGTCCACATGGTCTTCCACGAAGCCTTCTTCCTGCCCATAAGCGCCAGTATAGTAAAGAAAATACTCAGAGCAACTTCAACTATAAGAACAACGAGTCTGATATAGTAACCGTATCCCGGAGTATTTACGAGTTTCATCACGTTCTGCGGATCCATATAGGAACCGGCATAGTAGATATTGAACCTGTAAGAAAGAAGTACCAGCGTATAGATGCCGATGTTTACTGCAGTCAGTGTAATCTGGAACCAGTTAGGCAGATGCGTTCCCGAGAACTGAGCAAGCATTATCATGAGGATAAAAGGCAGAAAAACACCTCCAATATACGATATCCCGTTCGCAATGATCAGGCTGTCATAGCTGGAACAGTCAGACATCAGGAAATATCCTACGTTGCTTACCGTGATAATAAAGGAAGCCAAAACATACAAAGGATCAATGCTCTTGCTGGCATTGAATATCAGATACGACGTACATAGTGCGCACAGAGTCGCAGATGCTAGCATTACAATAGAATATAACGGCATGCCCACTCCCCAAGAATTATCTGTATAGAATATATTCTACCATTTTAAGTATTTTTTTATACAATAGTTGTAGTTATTTTTCGAAAGAAGGACATTATGACAAAAGATGAAGTGCTTGCAATCCTAATTAAGAAGGCTGATTATGTCTCCGGGGAGTCTATCAGTTCCGAGATCGGAGTAAGCAGAGCCGCTGTAAATGGTGCCGTTAAGTCGCTTAAAGCGGACGGATGTCTGATAGATTCAGTAACAAACAAAGGATACAGGCTGATCTCCTGCCCCGACAGACTATATGCCGGCGAGATATATGCTTATCTTAACAAGGAGCGATGCTCAAATATAATATGTCTGCCTTCTGTCGATTCTACAAACAACATACTTAAGAGCATGCTTCCTGACCAGCCCCCCGCCGGAACATGCATCATTGCAAATGAACAGACCGGAGGCCGCGGCAGAATGGGAAGAAGCTTCATATCCCCTCCAAACACCGGCATTTACCTATCTATGCTTCTCCGGCCTCAAAGTGCCGTAGCTGATATCAGCGAGATTACCTGCTGGACAGCGGTTGCCGTTCACAGAGCAATACTGTCTGTATTTGATATAAGAACAGACATTAAGTGGGTCAATGATCTGTTCCTTAACGGGCGCAAGATAACAGGCATCCTTACAGAGATGTCGGTCGAAGGCGAGATCGGGATGATAAGCAATATCATTGTCGGTATCGGTGTCAATGTAAGGCAACGGCCTGAAGACTTTCCACCTGAGCTGAGGGAGACCGCATCTTCTCTTGGCATTTATTCAGGCAATTATGAACTTTCCCGTGCGGCACTGGCTGCTGCAATGATAAGAGAACTCGACCGGATGAATGACTCCTGGCCTTCCGACAAGTCTTCATATTTCAATACTTACCGCGATAACTGCGTTACTGTCGGAAAGAATGTTGATGTAACTAATTATGCTACCGGTGCAGTCAGACATGGCTATGCTGTCGATGTGAACGAAGATTTCTCTCTTAAAGTACGGTTCGAAAATGGTGATACCGAAGACGTGCGAAGTGGCGAAGTAAGCGTCAAATGGTGATCAGATCCCTGATCTTCTGGTACTTCGCCTCCCCTATTCCTGATACTTTCATGATATCTTCAGGCTTGGTAAAAGGATTACCCTGACGGTATTGAACGATAGCATTTGCCGTTGCCTCCCCGATACCCGGAAGAGTCATAAGCTGTGACTCGGAAGCAGTATTGATATTGACCTGTTCCTGCCTGCCGTCAGAATTATCATTATTCTCATTATTACGCATTATCACAGAGTCACCATCTTCGAGGTTATCAATTCCGGGTATATACACTGACATATTGTCCTCGAATCTGTATACAAGATTGAGATAGTCCAAGGCGGCATCATCTGTAAACCCGCCTGCCAATTCAGCAACATCATTAAGGATCGTCCCCCTGTCGACATCATATATGCCGGGGTTATTTACCTCACCGCATATGTATATCTGTATAACGGGTTGAGTCTGAACAGAAGATATCATCTCAGCATCAGACAAACCGGAGACATCAGTTACTGCATCACTTACCGAAGTCTCCTTAATAACAGTTATCCCGTCATAGTTCTCTTTCATGAAGAGCTTATAAACAAAACCGCCGGCGACCAACAGGATAAAGGCAGCAATGTAGATTACTCTCTTGCCGGAATCTTTACCTCTGCCATTCATCTTATTCTGCCTTCTCGATCAGATTAATGCTGATTCTCATGCCCAGAGCCTCAGCTAATCTTATGACTGTTCCGAAGGTCGTATTCAGATTACCATTCTCTATTCTGGCAATATTAGCCCTCTCAACTCCAGACAGCTTTGCCAGAGCAGCCTGTGTAAGACCCCGTTCCTTCCTTGATTCCCTGATCTGAGTACCAAGATCAATTGCAATCTTCTGCTTTACCTCCTCGAGAAGGATCTGCTCACCGTTGATGTTAATGATGTAATCGGGATCTGAGTATAATCTCCTAGGCATATTAAACCCTCCACGCGTGCTATATATAGCACATATTACCACAGTTTACCGTGGATTTGTAGTATTAATTGAATAAGGCCGCTCCCGAAGGAACGGCCTTACGAGACTATCAGTCAGATACGATGATCAGACATCATCAGGATACCCAGGCACCTGAACCGTTGAATGTGTAATCGACTCCGCCGATATTTAATGTACCGCTGTGATACATCTTTCCATCTGCGCCGAGATAATACCACTTGCCGCTGCTCTTTACCCACTTGTTGATGTAGGCGGCACCGCTTCCTGCAAAGTAGTAATAGTCGCCGTCAAAGGATGCCCAGCCGGTTGCCATAGCACCGCTCGACTTGAAGCCATAGAGCTTCCCGCCTATCTCGATGAGGCCTGTTGTCATAACGCATGTCGAAGGATCGAAGTAGTACCAGGTCTTTCCTACCTGCTTCCAGCCCTTTGCAGCAGCTCCGCTGGAGTTGAAGTAGAACCAGCTTC
>FMTG01000018.1 GCA_900099715.1 Ruminococcaceae bacterium YRB3002
TGTTCCACCCTTCCCGATTACTCGGTACTATGGCTTCTGCTGACTTCTCACAGTTCGTTGTTACTACGGATCGTGCTCCGCCTGTGAGACCTCACGGGATAAGCCCCGAACCTTTCCCCGTTTACTCGCCTGATTTACGCATTGAGGTTACGGTTGCCTTTTGGACTTTGATGCCTGTGGCCATCTAATCCGCTCAATGCGCCTTAATATCAGGTTTCTGTCCGTCGAGCCACGGTTTCGCTATTGCTTCCTCTCGCCTGTACCTCACGGTACAAACCTTGCAAGTCGCTTTAAGGTTCGTCGGCAACTACGCCCCTCAGGACTTTCACCTGAGGTTCGGGACATGCCCGTCATACCACAAAAAGAACCCGGCTCACAAGGAGCCGGGTCCGCTTATTCCAATAAACTCAGCAACTAATTAGAATGCGAAAGAGTTGTTTCCCAGTGTCTTCTCAAGATCCTGAGGATCGTAAGCAGCATTCATAGCAACCTTCTTGCTGATGAGACCGTCACGGAAGAGCCTGATCAGGTCTTCGTTCAGAGTATGCATTCCGAACTGGTGACCGGACTGGATAGCACCGGGGATCATAACGACCTTATCCTCACGGATGAGGTTCTGGATAGCGTTTGTGCCAACCATGATCTCAGTTGTAAGAACACGTCCGTTGCCGTCCATTGTAGGAAGGAGCTGCTGTGAGATAACGCCACGGATACTTGTAGCGAACTGTGAACGGATCGTAGCCTGCTCATCTACAGGAGAACCGTCGATAATACGGTCGATGGTCTGTGCGGCACTCTGTGTGTGGAGTGTGGAGAGCACGAGGTGTCCTGTCTCAGCAGCGGTGATAGCAGCCTTGATAGTCTCGAAGTCACGCATCTCACCAACGAGGATGATATCAGGGTCTTCACGGAGTGATGAGTGAAGTGCCGTAGCGAAGTTCGGAGTATCACGGTGGAGCTCACGCTGATGGATCATAGCACGGTTGTGAGGATAGATATACTCGATAGGATCCTCGATAGTAATAACGTGCTTTGCCTCGTTCTTATTGATGTAGTCAACAACTGCGGACAGGGTTGTTGTCTTACCGGAACCCGTAGGACCTGTTACGAGCAGGATACCGTTCTGGGCTGTAGCGAGAGTCTTGATAACATCAGGAAGTCCGAGATCCTCGAACTCAGGGATCTGAGCCATAAGGAGACGGATGCTGCAGGCCAGGTTGTTACGCTGATGATAAACGTTAGCTCTGATACGGACCTCGTTATCGATCATAAGACCAAGGTCAACGTCCTCACCTGCCTCAACGCGGGCGATGTCACGATCGGACAGGATCGTATAGATCATCTGCAGTGATTCCTCAGCTGTAGGACGCTCATCCAGGATATGGAGAACACCATATCTTCTAACAGCGAGATTGGTACCAACGGTAATATGGACATCCGAGCACTCGTGGGCTATGGCATAATCCATCAATTCTTCAAAAGTCATACAAGACACCTCCTAACAAGATTACGTCAAAATTATACAATAAAAAATAAATATATAACACATTTATTTTCGCGAAGTCATCCCGGCGGCGGAAAACCGGTCAGTCGTCCCAGACTGAACCCCTCTCCGAGGAGTCCAAGACCGCGGAATTATGAAGGCTTACCGACTTTGAGGCTGAATTAGCCCTGTCAATATAGGTTACCATGGCTGTACCCATGACGAAGATCATGATAAGGCCCATGATAAGGTTGAGCACCGCACCCGCGATAGCTACAATAAGAGCTCCGGTGCCAAGTCCTCCGGCGTAGCCCTTTTTCTTTGCGATGACCGCAAAAATGATCGCCAGGACTGATGGTATAAGACCGATTCCGTAAAGACAGATAAAAAGCACGCCCAATATTCCAAGAACAAGAGAAGCGATCGCAAACCCGCTTCCGGGCTGAGAGCCGTTCTGAACAGGTGCAGGGTTGTAGTTATAGTTTTCCATTATAGTTCCTCCTATCCGGCAAATGCCGTATGATTGCCCGCATATTGTGCCTCGTCCGCTCTGAAGTATGTGAATACTTCCTTGTAGGCATTGGCCATATTCTCATGATCATCATTGAGCGTATACATCAGATAAAGCTCATCTCCCTTCACAGGGGCATTATCCGGCTCGAAAAGAAGCTCTCTGAATCCATAATCTTCGAAGCTAACAATTACTTTATCCTCATACCTGGAGACAGTGTGGACAACTGCTTTCTCGATGTACCAGTCACGTCCTGCTATCGCTGCTCCGTAGCTTGATTCGACTATATCATCAGTGATAGCTATAAGTGTGGTTTCCGCAGCTGAAGTCTCTCCCCCGCCATCGACAAGAGCGTTCCAGGATGTCTCGACGGTCAGATCCTTGATATTGCCTGCTGCAGCATAGAATATCAATCCAAAACCGGCACAGGCGAACAGGATACCCATAATTATCATCGGGACCGCCCATGATACCTTACGGTTTTTGGGATTGCCCACATTAGCAGGTTCTTTGGGATCGACTCTGATGGGCACAGTCTCTCCAAGACTTATATCTGAATCCTTGCCGTATGAGAAAACATCATAAACACTCTCATAAGCTCTTCCGTTAACCTGATACTCAAATAGAGGTGACGTATAGATCTCCGTGAACCTGCCTCTGCCGCTGGATCTCTGTTCATAGTCGACTCTTCTGACATATCCCGTACAACGGGCAGGAACTTCCAGTGAATATATCTTAATGTTCATTATCCTGTTGAGAAAAGCAAATACGCAAAGGAATATTCCGCATATAGCAAACATGGTCGATATAAGGTATACCATCAGTTCTGCTGATGTGAGCCTGTCTCTTATGAAGATGAACACAAGAGCATCGAGTGCCAGAGCTATCATGAGCACAGCCCATGCCCTGATCGTATATCTCTGGGAAGTGCTCCTCGTATCCATATCAGACACCGAAGGCGTGATAAGGGACAGTATTCCGCCGACAAGGAAGATTCCTGCAAAGATATAACCGAATATCAGCAGGCTCTTCATCACCAGTGCGACAACAGCCCCTACAAAAGCTGCCAGGAAACAACCTCCGATAATGTAATAGAATACTTTTGCCCCGCCCGATCTCTCGGGTTCATCGATGCCGTAGAGCTTCTTGTTCATCTCCCTGACATCTGTAACCAGAACTTCCTTAAGGAATTCATCGTATTTCTGTTTTATCTCACTGTATTCCTCATCTGACAGATACTGATCCTTGCTGAAGAATAACTGTTCGATACTTCTGTCGTACAACATACTGCCCACCCCCACACGTACATGCAACTCATTATAGCATATCGGGATTGCTTGTTTCCCTGTCACTGATTCCCTTAACCATAATTGCACCCAGAGACAGTATAGTAACAGCTAGATTACGGTATGTCATCCAAAAATGAATAGCAGAATGATTTGACAACACTGTGTACCAAATGAACGGCATTAACGCAATAAGAAGCAATGAAAGCAATAGATTTTCTTCTATTTTGAACCTTTTTTTAGTCAACACAAGATAACCAACAAAAACAATTATAGACAGTATCAATGCACCTAGAGACAGATAGTCCCTAAACGCTTCAACATTATATCCAATGACATCAATAATGTTTCCCGATTCAATACCAGTCTCTTCGTAAGCATCTGTCACCGTCCTGATCATAACCTGATTTATAGCATCGTTAATGGTATTTGTTCCAAGCAGGACATCTGTTATCACCCATTTTGATATCCACATAAAAGCATATCCAATGCCCCAAAATAAGCTTGACAGTAAAACTGTCTTGATGTTTTCTATCGAATCTTTATTTCGAGCACACAAAACGATAATAAGAGGGACACCTAGACTAACAAGTGGATATGTTAGAAAATCAAAGAATGCAACAGATACCCCGATAAACAGGAATACTCTCCACACATTTATTGATTCATAGAGTTTCCAATGCATAATTACATAGATTCCCATCAATGCAATACTATATATTGTTGCATACTGCATATTCAGTGCGGTACTTAATGGGTTGATGGCCAGCACAGTTATGACCATCGGAATAAACAGTCTTCTCGTACCCATACATAAATACAATTCCCTTAAAACCAAGCACAACATGACAATTTGGAATAATCCGTTGATAACCCGGATTCCTGTTATATCAAATATCATCAAAATAGGTTTTAACAAGACTAGATATCCATGCCAATACCTTGAATAGCTGACTTTTGCAGAAGTCCCATCAGAAGATGGTTCCAACATTCTGTTAAGATACCCGGGTTCAGAATACAGTGATGGTTCTGTTACGTATATATAATTGCTTTGGAGAGCTTGGGAAATAACAGGTTCATCACCATGGTAAGCAGCCTCACTCAGCATGATAGCATCAGTGTAGTTATCCATTCTTGTACTTGTGAGCCAAGGTATATACAGTCTGGTAAGCCCCTCTTTATCATATACTGAGGAAGATGCCTCAACATGCGTCCGTATGGAATCCACAGGGAGAAGATATACAGCTGATATCAAGGCAAAACCCACCATAACGGAGAGCATAAGCGATACTAAAAGAAATAATGCGTTCTTAAAAAAACTCTTGACATTGACACTCATATTGCAGATAAGTCTTTACTCCTGAGGACCGCACATAGGACATTCCGTATCATCAGGACCAAGTTCGATCCCGCATACAGGACAGAATCTGCCATCCCTTCCTTTGAGCGGACCATAATCAGCCTCAGATACGTTACCGGACTCGCTGTCCACCCCGGCAGCAGCCCTTTGATACGCATTGGACTGTTCCCTGAGATTGTGTTCGCGTTCCAGAGCATCAAGATTGTTTGCTCTTCTCTGTGCTGCTGTATGGATCCTCGTCTCCACGACCATCATTGTCTCGATCCAAGCCAAAGGGATAATAAATGCAATATTGGGTATCGTTCGAAGACCGGGAACAAGAAGGATCGCAACTGTCCAGATCGGTATTGCTACAGTCGCAACACCCTGAAGATAGTTGCTCATATTGCCCAGCAGGGCATTAATAACAAATGCGGTGATAGCAATATTGATCGCAATCGACATAAACATATAGAGCATCAGCGGAACACTTGCAAGGCCCACAAGCAGAGCAATCGCAACATTCGCTAATACATAGACCGCTATGAATATTATTATTGCCTTCTTATTTGTGTCAGTCATCCTGAAGATCGCAGGATACCTTTTGCTCTCTGATTCGTAGGCTTCATCGTAGTTACTTTTGCTCATTATCGATGCTTCCTCCTGATTTAACAGTGTTACACTTTCTGTTCTTACGGTTCCATATGATTATTGCCGCGGTCATTCCAAGAATGCCCGTAAAGCTCAGGATCAGACCCGGTGTGAGGCCGGGAAGCCAGTATCTGAATTCCACACTGTGATCACCTGCAGGGATCTCAATCCCCATGAAAGCGGTATTTGCCTGATACAGTCTGACCTCTTCCCCGTCAAGATATGCAGTCCAGCCGTTCATGTAAGGAATCGTCACAAGCAGGAACTTATCCTCATCCGTCGAGATCGTTCCCTTGAGGGACCTGTTGCCGAATTCAAGATTCTCAAGCACTGCGCCCTTCAGCGAGGATACCTGTTCCGGATAAGCCTCCATTGACTCACACCATATCTCGATGTCATCCATCGTAAACGATCCCACATGATCGAAAGTAATGGCTGCACGTGTCAGTGCAGGTTCGTTATACCCCAGATCCAGAAGCATGGAATCCTGACCGGTGTAGTAGATGTATCCGCAGTCAGTAAAAGTACATACGGCAGTCGTATAATTGGAGCTTACACTGACGAGCATGTAATTACTCTTTACATAATCGAAGACCATATTGTTGAATCTCAGATATGTATTCGTCTCAGGCAGACCCTCAAACTCCAGTATCATCATGGCGTTAGGATTATTGATCGTATATTTGCCATTCTCACATGTAATGCCTACAAGACCGGAAATACTGCAGGGCACACGGGTGGCTGCAGGAGTTATGGAAGACGACGATGCCAGCTTAACAGAAGACGGAGCCTCGTCGATGACAACATTCTCCATAATGGCTTCCTGTTTATCGAGCGCCCAGAGCTTCTCATAATCACTCCTCAGCATGTAGGAATCATATGTGTACCCGATAGGAAGCGGATTCTCATTCTCAGTTACAACATCCGTTACAGGTCCTCTGGGGATCTCCTCCACGTCATCAAATCCATAAGGAACAACTGAATAATCTGTTCTTCTGTCCATGAAATACTTGATGGACGACAGAGTGAGCAGCTGCGGTCTGGCATTGATGCCAAGGAATCTGTGCTTATTATGGTATCTGGCCATCTCCATCTCCTGGACCCATTCATCGTAACCGTTGCTCCATCCGAAATAAGGATAGCCTGTCAGTGTATTGAGTCCGTAATGGAAGCCTGATGCAGATCCCTTATAGGGAACAGCGTTGCCGTCGATCCTGAAGAAATCACTGTCGTTCTTTATCGTGGTGCTCTGTGAAGCGGAATAGAGATAATCCTCTTCGATAGTCTCCTTGCCGCCTTTGTAGAACTGTGTAAGGTAGTAATCTGTATAGATATATTTCGCTGTAAAGGGGGCAGCAACTGCTGTCATTATCAGAAGAACCATCATAACGGAACCGGTGCGCAGAAGGTCTTTCTTATGGAATACTATGAACAGTACAGCAGCAACGATATATGTTCCGACGATGAATGCATAGGGCAGTATCTCCACAGATGGCTGAACGATAAAGCACGCAGCAATATACGCCGCCACTATCACGCTCATGATGATAAATCTCTTCTTCGTTATCTCCCTGATCTTTGACAGTTCAAACATAAGGATCATCACGTTGAAGAAAGCGTATCCGAAGCAAAATCTGTTGGCAATATTGCTGAAGCCTGACAGGATAAATGCGAACAAAGGTATCGAATGCATTACCGTGAGCACAACCCAGATTATCTGAAGGTGTCTTACCTCCCTGTCCCTGTCAGTAAAGAGCATCGCAAGAGCAGGTACCGCCAGGACAGACAGGCTTACAATGAGCCATCCGGAGTGTGCCGAATGGTTGACAGAGAAATTAAGCAGATACGTCTTGAAATAGTAAGAACTGTACTTCCAGAGTTCCAGTGTCTTTGCAAGCTCAGGATCTGCCCTTCCGTCACCGGTCATGCTTATCAGCGAAGGGATCGCCACTGCACATGCAATGAGAACTCCGAGTATGCCCCACAGCATAACGTTCAGAAGCCTTAACCCCCTGACCTTGAACTTGACATCCTTAGGCATGCAGATAAGCCTCGTGATCGTATAAAGCACAACAAATACGACCTGCATACATGAGAAGTAAAGGCCCCACTGTGCCGTCAGCGACAGTATGACTGCCACAGAAAGAAGTATTGACCTCTCCCCTCTTAATGCCCTCTCCGTGCCCATGATCAGTACAGGAAGAAGGATGATCGGCACCATAAAATGAGGATGTCTTACGCCGGCATATACCGCGTACCCGCAGAAAGAATATGCAACCGCTCCGATGAGGACCGGGAATGGCTTCTGCTTGAAGAAGAATCCCATTGCCGAGAAAGTAAGACCAGCCAGATAATAATTGCCAATAACAAGGATCGGATAGAAGGAATCCATCTTATCGGAAGGCCATAATGCAGCCAGAAGATGAGGAAGTCCCACCTGAAGATCATGAACCGTAAAACCTGTTCTGAAATCATATAAAGGCCACTTGATACCCTCTCCTGAGAACAGGCTGCTGAACAGGGCGTGTGCGTTATCACTGATATAAAGGAGTCTCGCGAAATGCTGATCCGTACCGTCAGTTGACCATACAAAACTCATTCCCGAGCCTGTGATCCTCAGGAAGACAAAGTACTGCAGCACAGCAAATATCGCCGTAAAGTGAAGTGCATAGAACAGGAACATCTTTATTCCTGTAAGTTCTCTCCAAAGCCTGAGATATCCCTTCCAGATCCTGCCCATTACTGCACCTTGATCAGCTTGTCAAAATTCTTGCCGTCAACATCTCTCATTGTGACACCAAGTTCCTTGAGCCTTGACTCAATATGTTCCTGTTCCTTGGGACGCTTGATCTTGAGAGTAGTCGTCTTGATCATGTCCTCTTCCGAGAACACGTAATTCCTGACGATCTTGTAAGCCGGCATCGTATGATTTGCTTCATGCATCTTGTCGTTAAGATAAGCCTCAACCTGACTGTCATCGGGTTCTACTGTGAGACCCAGTTCCCGTCCTATCTCAGCACGGTTGATAAGGATCTTGGCACAGATATCAATGGCCTCCTTATCGTTGCGGTATCCCCAGACAAAGACTTCGGTAACACCCTTGATCTCAGCTATGACAGACTCGATCTCCTCAGGGAATGCTTTCTTGCCGTTAGTGAGAACGATCATGGACTTGACTCTGCCGGTAATGTGGATACTTCCCGTCTTGTCAATATATCCCATATCACCTGTATGGAACCATCCTTCTCCGTCGATCGCTTCGGCAGTTGCTTCATCGTTACGGTAATATCCAAGCATGACGCTGTCTGACTTTGTAAGGATCTCTCCTACAGCCTTCGGACCGACTCCGTCAGCATCTATGCCCACAGTAACGCCTGCCATAGGGCGTCCCACACTTCCATGGACGTTGCAGAGTTCATTTGTAACGGAGATAACGGGAGATGTCTCGGTAAGTCCGTATCCCATATACATGTCGATACCGAAGTCGGTAAATGCATCGATATACTTACGGTCGATACCTGCACCTCCGATAACGACAAACCTGAAGTTGCCGCCGAGATTATCAAGGATCTGCTTATATACGCTCTTCCTCACATCAAGACCGCATCTCTTAAGGAATCTCGTGATGGGACGAGCTACCGTGATCACCTTGTCCTTGCCGGTCTTGACGAGAACATCCTCGATCTTGGAATAAATATTCTCGAACAGGATGGGTACGGATATACATACGGTGGGACCCCATTCCTGCAGATTCTTCGTAATATAACGCAGTCCGTCGGACAGGCAGAGGCATCCGCCTGATCTCAATATGAAGAAGTCACACGTATTCTCGAAAGTATGGTGCAGCGGAAGGATCGAGAATGCCTTGTCGCCGGGCCGTACATCCAGTGTCTGGTTGATCATGTGCACATTGGACGTGATATTCCTGTGGTTCAGAAGAACACCCTTGCTCATGGATGTAGTTCCCGATGTAAAAAGTATTATCCTCGCAGCTTCACTGTCGATGGGCGTCGTCATGAATCTGTTGTCACCCTTATTGATCAGTTCCCTTCCCTCGCCGATAAGGTCATACATATCGGCAAATCTCTCATCATCAGAAGGCCATTCGCTGTCCTTGACGCCTTCCCTGAACATTACGACAAACTTCTTCAGGACGATCCCTTCTTCACCTTCGTCCATTCTCCTGGCGATATTCATCATCATCTTATGATGCTTGTGATGATACACGATCAGTTTTGCTTCGCTTCTCTTAAGCAGTGCAACAAGTTCGTCTTCGGGGAGCGCCCTGTCAAGAGGAACTCCTATGCTGTCAGTTGACAGTATCGCATTGTACGATACGAACCACTCATAACTGTTCTCACCGACTACCGCCAGTTTATCGCCTGCGAATTCGCTGTTAAGTATATATGTTCCGAATGCTTTGATATCTTCGCCAAATTCATGGTAGCTTCTGTGTATCTCGGACTGCTGCGGATTCCTTCTGAATATGAAGGCATCCCTCGCACTGTGCTCCTCACACCCGCTCATCACCAGGTCCCTTAAGTTATCATACTTTTGGGACTCATACAGAGCTGTTCCGCTCACTGTTCTCATCATAATTCTCCTTAGAGCATATTGCCGTTAGCATATAATACCACTTAATTTATGATTTTCATAAATATTATAATATAAGGGCAATTATCTTTGACCTAATTATCAATATCGGTTATCATTCAATGAGATAAAATATGCATATTGCATATAATCGGTAATTTCGGGAGGCATATATGGCAGGCGCAGACAAACATAAGCATCTGGACGAGAAGTATCCTACAAAAAGAGGCTTCTGGGACATTGTCGCCAAGAATATCTTTCTCGCCATGACTCACGTCTGCTGCAATATGAAGTGCATCGGCAAAGAGAACTTCCCTGCAAGTAATCCCTACGTTGTCGCCTCCAACCACCAGTCATATCCTGACGGCGTGCTTATAATCGATTATCTCCCAAAGGGGCATTTCAAGTGGATGTGCTGCCTTGCAGCGTCTGACCTTGAGACAAATCACGGCAAACTCGGAAGGCTTATCATGCGTGTCGGAAGGGGCATCGCAGTCGACCGTTACGGCAATCCTGTAAGAGGTCTCATCAAGGCCAAGAAAGAAGTCGAGGAGGGCAACATCTGCTTTGTATTCCCTGAAGGTACAAGAACGGCCTCCGGCAAGCTCGGCGAGCTCAAGGACGGTGCATGTTATCTTGCGATCAAAGCAGGAACACCTCTCGTTCCCGTATATATCTCCGGTGCGTATCAGATCTGGTCCAGGCACGATAAGCACCCCCATCCTTTCAAGGGATTCATGAAGCGTAAGAAGATCAGGATATTTGTCGGAAAGCCTCTTATGCCTGCTGACTTCGATAATGATGCTCACAAAATGACTGATGCACTGTCAGCATGGATGCATGAGATGGAGGACAATTACTGGGATCCGGAGAACGCCCCCATCTGAGGGACAAGTTCTGCCTCTTCCTGGAAATCATTCAGGTAGCCATTGTAGTTTTCCTCGTTGTAAAAATCCCTGATATCGTAATAGATGTTTACTGAATGTATTCCTACTTCAATTCCGACGATGAGTGTCATTAGTATGGCCAGGACCAGGACGATCTTGATCATGTTATTGTGATACAGAACCCTCATTACGATAAGACCTGTCACGCCGCCAAGAGTATTGGCGATCAGATCGACAATATCGGTCGCTCCGATCATCAGGACGAACTGTGTGATCTCTATCGCCAGTGACACACAGAACATAGTAAGAGTCTTCAGAAGGAACGGCTTCTCATGGAACAGCATCTCGAGATATATTCCAAAGGGAACAAACGCTGCAACATTGAGGATCATATCGCCCCAGAATATATTTGTCGGATCCATATTGGAATAATGCGTGAAATTGGCGAACATCTCAGCATCAGCAAAGATCTGACCCTGCCACCTGCTGATGTAGAATATCTCACAGCTTGATTTGAGCAGAAGCACCCACACGGGAACGAGAAGAAGGTATACGATAAAAAGAATGACAAGAAGCACCCTTAATGGTCTTCCCCTGTCTGTTATCATACTCTCCTTATCCCCGCTCATACCAGCCTCGCGATCGTCACTCCGTCATCACCTTCTCCGGGCATTCCAGGACGGAAAGACTCAACTCTCGGGTCCCTGCTGAGACAGTCAGTAACGATACTTCTCAATACGCCTGTTCCCTTCCCGTGAACTATCCTTATGTCGTGAATGCCGCCAAGGCTGCACTCCTCTATGTAACGTTCAAGACGCGACAGCGCCTCATCGCCGCGAAGTCCGATAAGCATCAGTTCAGATGAAGTCTTCGATGCCATATTGAACTTGAGTTCCCTTACCTTTTTGCCGTCGCTGACAACACGCGGCGTCTTCTTTGAAGGCTTGGGTTCAGGAGTATCTTCCGTTGGGATTCGAAGCTGGTCTATCTTAACCACAGTTGTGATAGTTCCTGCTCTCATCCTGACGTTGCCGTTACGTGCAGGTTCTGACTGGGCAACACCTGTCACACCGAGCGTAGTTATATAATACTTTCCTCCTGCCACGACTTTATCGGGAACCTCCCCGGGCAATATTCCTTCCAGTTCATCATCCTGAGAATCGTCATTAAGATCCTCAAGACCGGCTCTAAGTCTCCTCCTGACCTTCTCCATCTCAGCCAGCTGCTCTTCAACACTCATGCGGGCACTGTCCTTACGGAGCTTCCTGATCATGCCCTCTATCTCTTTGATCTTATCCTCAAGGAATTCCTTCTGCTCCTGCCTCGCATCATTGAGGATCTTAGTCTTGGATGCTTTAAGAGCCTTCCTCTCCTCCTCCAGCTGTGCAGTCAGTTCTTCGAGTCTTACCTTCATTGCATTGTTGCTGTCACGCATGGACTGCGCCATTCTCGCGTCACGTTCAGACTGTTCGATGAGCCTGCCGAGCTTCACCTCATCCTCCGACATCCGTCCCTTTGCATCAGAGATAATAGCATCCGGCAGACCAAGCTTCTTCGATATCACGAAAGCGTTCGAAGATCCCGGTCTTCCGATGACAAGCTTATATGTCGGCATCAGTGTCTCATTATCAAACTCGAAAGCACCGTTAACCACACCTTCATTGGAAACAGCATAAGCTTTCAGTTCCTTATAGTGCGTTGTGGCAAGTGTAACGGCACCCTTCTTCCTCAGATCCTCCAATATGGCAATGGCAAGCGCAGCACCTTCATCAGGATCTGTACCGGAACCAAGCTCGTCCAGGATAACCAGTGATCTTCCCTTAACATTCTTCTCAATGAAAACAATATTGGACATATGCGCCGAGAATGTTGACAGACTCTGTTCGATACTCTGTTCATCTCCGATGTCGGCAAGAACCCTGTCAAAGACTGCAGCACTGCTTCCCGTCGCCACCGGTATCATAAGCCCGGCCATTACCATGAGAGTAAGCAGACCGCATGTCTTGAGCGATACCGTCTTGCCTCCCGTGTTAGGTCCCGTAATGACCAGTGTCTGATATCTGTCACCTATCCTGATATCGACCGGTACGACTGTATCTTTTGGAATAAGAGGGTGCCTTGCCTTGATAAACTCGATCATCCCGGAAGTATTGATATCCGGTCTTGCAGCATCCATGTCAATGGCGATCATTGCTTTCGATGAGCAGAAGTCTATCAGGGCTACGATGCTCATATCTGCTTCTATCGAAGATGAACTGCCGATAACACTACCTGTCAGTTCACCAAGTATCCTGTCTATCTCCGCCTGTTCTGCCACAGCGAGTTCCCTGAGTTTGTTATTGATCTCCACAACAGCCATCGGCTCGATAAAGACTGTCTGACCGGTGGAAGAAGTATCGTGGACTATACCGTTGATGCGTCCCTTGAAATCAGCTATAACAGGAAGACAGTAACGGTCATTGCGGATAGTTATGACCTTCTCCTGAAGAATATCCTCATTAGCGCTCATAACCCGGTCAAGCACGCTTCTGACGCTTCCGGCAAGCTCCCTCTTCCTTCTCCTGATGTCGTACAGAGTACTGCTGGCACGGTCATTCATCTCATCCTCACTGTTGATGGACGAGGAGATATTATCTGCCAGCGTGTCATTGGTAATAAGGGATCTTATCCTGTCAAAGAGGACATAATCATCCATATCAGAGACACCGTCGGGAAGAACATTCTTAAGGTGCTGAACGCTCCTCAGGAATGATGCAACATCCAGGAGCTGACGCATGTTCATTGTCCCGCCCGCATGTGCATAACGGAGTGACGGTCTCAGATCACAAAAACCGCCTAGGGGGAGAAAACCGTGCCTGTTGATATAGCAGAAGACCTCGTATGTCTCATTCAGGGAGATCCTGATCTCTTCGGGATCAGTAGTAGGACACAGAGCAGAACAGATCTCGCGTCCATACACCGTCGCCGCCTTGTCTTCCAGCATGGCGACGATCTTATCAAAATCCAATGTCGTAAGGACGCGCCCCTTTATCTTCTTAGCAGCGCTTGCTTCTTCGAAAGTAGTTCTCTTGTACATAATGATCCCGTCAGGAGATATGTTGACTTATATCAGCCGAGTCTCTTGGCATTGATGATGTCGCGCTCGGGGATGGTCTTGCTCATCTCCAGACCCTGCTCGATATCAACATCAGATATCTTTCCGTCCTTCTCGATTATGATCCTGTTATATCTCTTTGCAAGGAGACAGTCGATTGCCTGGATACCCATAAGGCTTGCAGTTGTTCTGTCCCTCAGCGTGGGAGATCCTCCTCTCTGAAGATGACCGAGGATCGTAGGTCTAGATTCTATCTCTGTTGCCTCTTCGATCTGTCTGGCGATCTCGGTAGCGCTTCCCGCGCCTTCAGCAACTATAACAATATAATGCTTCTTGCCATGGTTACGTCCGTCAAGGATGATCCTGAGAACATCCTTATTGAAGTCATAAGGAACCTCAGGGATCAGGATGACCTCAGCACCTGTCGCGATACCTACGTTAAGCGCGATATATCCTGCGCTTCTTCCCATGACTTCAATAACACTGCATCTCTCGTGTGAGCTTGCCGTATCACGGAGCTTATCGATAGCCTCCATAGCTGTATTCATTGAAGTATCGTAACCGATTGTGTACTCTGTTGAAGCGATATCATTATCTATCGTTCCGGGAATACCGATGACATTCATTCCGACTCTGGCAAGTGCCCGGGCGCCTTTGTATGAACCGTCACCGCCTATAACGATCAGTGCGTCCAGTCCGTATGTCTCCATCATCCTCGCGCCCTTGATAACACCGGCAGTTGTCTGGAATGTCTTGGATCTGGCAGTCATCAGGAATGTTCCGCCACGCTGCAGAGTCTCAGATACATCCCTCTTGGACAGTTCCTTCATCTCACCCTTCCACAGGCCGTGGAATCCGCGCGTTACCCCGTATACCTCAAATCCGGCATTCCATCCGGCTCTGACGACAGATCTGATAGCAGCATTCATACCGGGGGCATCACCGCCGCTCGTCAGGACACCTATTCTCTTTATAGGCTCAACTTCATCGGGATTAACATTATCGTAGCACTTAGCTCTAAGGCTGTTGATATCCGGAATATCATTCTCTGTATATAGTAATGGCATAACTGTTCCTCCAGTGATTCGATTGACTGTAAAAGATTATACACCAACAGAAGTCTAATTTGATATATACATCACATTCCCGTCGCCAACGAATCTTTTGATAGCTTCCAGAACTTCGGGGGTTGCCTCAACATTGCAAACCTCATCAAGCCTGAGCACACTGTTATCGGCTGTAAATATCACATCTACAGGACACGTCCCATGGAAGTAGACAAGAAGGTTCATCAGCTGTCTGTATTCAGGAGAGGTCGGAAGCTTATGGAACTTTATCCTCATAAGTCTGCTGCCGTTATCATCATAGGCTGCTGATCCCGCAGCAGCAGTCCCGGCATCAACAGATACCCCGGCATTACCGTCTGTCTTCTCTGCTCTTGAGGTCTTGCCCTGTTTAGAAGCAGCCAGCCTTGCAGCTACCTGTCTGGACAGGTTATCAGGAACTGCATCCATCGGATACATCCTGTCTATGAATACTGAGAACTCGTCGCCTCTCAGATGACGTCTTCCAACGATGATACATGTGGAACCTGGCTCCATATACGGTCTTACCGTATCCAGTATCTTACCGAATACGACTCCTTCATACGGACCTTCCATATCCTCAAGGGAGAGTGTTGCCATCTGTGTCTTGGACTTTGTATATCTCAAGGACACCTTATTGATGATCGCGCTCATGATCACGGTCTTATCATCATCGAGACTGTCTTCCATACCTGAAGCAATAGTCTCTCTTACATCTCCGATACTGTAATCTGTTACTCTGTCAATAAGCTCCCTGTACTGTGCAAGGGGATGTCCTGACAGATAAAGACCAACTGCCTCCTTCTCGTACGAGAGTCTGACATCCGGTGCATACTCTTCAGTCTCATAGATCTTTATGGAGTCAAAGTCATTGCCCTGATCCATTGTGTCAAATATGCTGAGCTGTCCGTCCATCATCCTGTTGTTCCTTACAGCAAGATTATCCATCTCCGTCTGGACAGTACTTATCATCGTAGCACGGTTATATCCGAACAGGTCAAGAGCCGACGCCCAGATCATATATTCGATGGCCGACCTCTTGATCCCGATCTTAGATGCCCTTACGAGAAAGTCTTCAAAAGACTTATATGGTCCGTTTGCATCCCTGTCTTCTTCGATCACTCTGACCTGACCTTCCCCGACACCTTTGATAACGGACATGCCGATCCTTATACCCATCTTCGTTCCGCCGTTGCCGTCAGGAATCTCCTCTGTCGTAAATCTGGCATAGCTTCTGTTAACATCAGGGGGAAGGATAGGAATGCCCATGGAATCTGATGCAGTGATATATCCGGATGCTTTATCAAGTTCGGACCGGAATGAATTCAGTGTAGCTGTCATGAACTCAACAGGATAGTAGTATTTGATATAACCCGTCCAGTAGCCCACTACCGCATAGCATGCAGCATGCGCCTTATTGAATGCATACCCTGCGAAGCCTGATACATCATCGAAGATCTTGGAAGCAACATCACCCGGAACGCCGCGTTTGATCGCTCCATCCACATCCTTGCCGGAATCATCCTTACCACCGTAGATAAAGAGATTCCTGTACTGTTCCATGATCTCCTTCTTCTTCTTGCTCATGGCACGTCTGATATTGTCACTCTGACCCATGGAGAATCCTGCCAGATCACGCACGATCTGCATTACCTGTTCCTGATAGATTGCACATCCGTATGTGACTCTCAGTATTGGTTCCAGAAGCGGATGATCATATGTTATCTTCGAAGCATCATGACGGCATTCCACATATCTCGGTATCTGATCCATAGGCCCCGGCCTGTAAAGCGCAATGCCTGCGATAATATCCTCAAGGCTCTGAGGCTTAAGCTGCTTCATGAATGAAGTCATACCTCTGCTCTCCAACTGGAATACGCCAAGTGTCTCGCCCCGACCGATCATATCATATACATTCCTGTCATCCAGAGGTATCGTCTCCAGCGTCATCTCTCTTCCGTGATTCTTTCTGATGAGGTCAAGAGAATCCTGCAGAACTGTCAGTGTACGAAGTCCGAGAAAATCGAACTTAAGAAGTCCGACACTCTCCACATCGTATTTGGAGAACTGGACAACAGGTGTATCATCATTTGTCGCCAGCGGGGCTATATCAGTTATCGGTATTCCGGATATGATAACTCCTGCCGCATGGGTAGACGGATTACGCGGAAGCCCTTCAAGCTTAAGTGCAGTATCGATTATCTTCCTCGTATCATCATCACTGTCGTACAGTCTTCTGATATCGGGATTGACCTCCATCGCCTCCGTCAGCGTAATGCCGGGCTTGGACGGTATCATCTTGGCAATCTTATCTCCCGTCTCATATGGATAGTCCATTACCCTGGTGACATCATGAACACACGACCTGGCGCCAAGCGTGCCGAAGGTTATCACCTGGGCGACTCTCTCCTTGCCGTATTTGCCGGTTACATAGTCTATCGCGATCTGTCTTGTCTCATCAGCAAAGTCCACGTCAAAATCAGGCATTGACACACGTTCGATATTAAGAAACCTCTCGAAAACAAGCCCGTATCTGATCGGGTCCAGATCAGTGATCCCAACAGCATATGCTACGAGCGAACCTGCACCGGATCCTCTTCCGGGACCGACTACAACACCATGTGTCTTGGAGTAATTTATGAAGTCCCACACGATGAGATAATAGTCCGTATATCCCATCGTATTTATAACTTCGAGTTCATAATCAAGCCTCTTGATATATTCATCAGGACTTCCGGTGGGAGGGGTGATCTTGAACCTCTTCTCAAGGCCTTCATACGCAAGATATGTGAGGTATTGGGCCGTTGATTCAAAACCTTCGGGAACGTCAAAGGTCGGCAGATGGATAGTATTGAAGTCATATTCTGCTTCACACTTCTGCGCGATCAGTTCGGTATTGTCAACGGCTTCAGGAAGATTCGCGAAGAACTGTCTGATCTCTGTCTCAGACTTCACGTAGTAATCATTGGTTGTCATGCGCATCCTGTCACGGTCAGACACCTTACTTCCGGTCTGCATACACAGGAGAACGTCATGTGTCTCATAATCCTGTTTTGTCAGATAATGACAGTCATTCGTAGCTACGAGGGGAATGCCAGTCCGGTTGCTTATCCTGACAAGAGCCTGATTGATCTTAGCCTGTTCCGGCATCGTATTAGCCTGAACCTCAAGATAATAATTGCCCTTCCCGAATATCCTCTCATACCTCAAAGCCGTCTCCTCAGCATCACGCTCCCTTCCTTCAAGTATCAGCGATGCCACCTTGCCTGCGGCGCATGCCGACAGACAAATCAGCCCCTCATGGAACTGCTCAAGGATCTCCTCATCGATCCTGGGCTTCCTGTAGAAGCCTTCGATATACCCCTTCGATACGAGCCTGTTAAGATTCGCAAGACCTGTATTGTCTCTGGCGAGAAGGATCAGATGGTAATAACTCCTGGTCTTCTTATTGTCTGTACCCTGTTCACCCTTGATGAATCTGGATCCGGGAGCAACATAGACTTCGCACCCGATCACCGGGTGGATGCCTTCCGCCTTCATTGCCTTGAAGAAGGCCACTGTTCCGAACATATTGCCGTGATCCGTAATGGCGCAGGAGGTCATGCCCATAGCCTTAACACGCTTGGCCAGATCCTTTATCCTGATAGCACCGTCAAGAAGACTGTACTCCGTATGAAGATGAAGATGACAAAAACTCATGATAGAAACTCCAGACTACTTTTTCTGTCATGAGTATACAGCCTGCAGAGAAGATTATCAATAGGAAATTAAACATTTGTTCGGGATATTCTGCCCGTCACTCCGTTACCTTCGCAGCCGAAGATATCAACAGATATAACGTCTCCCTGACTGACTGTTTTACCGCCTGTATCGACTCTCGCTCTTACATGCCACGGTGTGTAGCCGGAGACCTCATTGCCTTCCTTATTCTCGACAATGATGTGACTCGCACTGCCGACCAGACCTGAAGCAAAATCAGCCTCAAGCAGGTCTGATATCTTTATCAGTTCAAGGGCACGTTTCTTCTTAACATCAGGAGCCACCTGATCCTTCATCCCGGCAGCCACAGTGCCCTCGCGGACCGAATACGGGAACACGTGAAGTTTGGCAAACCCGAGCCGCTTAACAAATTCACAAGTCTTTCCGTGTTCCTCATCTGTCTCCCCCGGAAAACCTGCTATCACATCAGTTGTCAGCGCCATCCCCGGAAACACTTCACGGAGCTTCGCAACACGTCCCTCATAGCCTTGAGTATCGTACCTGCGGTTCATTCTGCTGAGCACCGTATCACATCCGCTCTGCAGCGACAGATGGAACTGTGGACAGAGCTTTGTAACGGTTCCCAGAGCCTCTATAAATTCATCAGTCAAAGACATCGGCTCCAGGGATGCAAGACGGATATTTGTGATTCCGTCAATGTCATTAATAGCTTTCAAAACGCGGTAAAGACTCATCACATCCTCGCCGCGGTCCTTGCCGTATGAACATGTGTGGATTCCAGTTATCACAACCTCTTTAAAACCGGAAGAAGCAAGCGAATTTGCCTCGGCAATTATGTCGTCAAAAGGACGAGATGCAACGCGCCCCCTCGCGAAAGGAATGATGCAGTATGTGCAGAACATATTGCAGCCGTCTTCGATCTTGATATAAGCACGGGTTCCTTCAGGTGACAGGACAGTTCCAAAATCGTGATATACATCAGTTTTGGACACCTCAGGTCTTACATGCGAACATGCGTGATCGAGAGATGAATCTGATCTATTCTGTATGAATTCTTCCACACGCTCAACAACAGTATTTTTATCTCTTGTTCCAAGGACGATATCAGCATCAAGGACCCCGTCGCTCATCTCAGATGCACATCCCATCGCAACCACAACAGCCGATGGATTTGCTCTGCCCATCTTGCGCAGGCTCTGACGCGATTTACGGTCAGCTTCCTGCGTTACCGTGCACGTGTTTACAATGCAGCAATCAGCACAAGAAGGGTCATCAGATATCTGATGCCCCTTCTCGATAAAAAGATTCCTTATTGCGTCCGTCTCGTACTGATTGACACGGCAGCCTAATGTCAGAAAGTATACTTTCATTTAGGCGCGGACTTTGATGTGAACTTCACGGAGCTGCTGCTCTGTAACTTCTCCCGGAGCGCCGCAGAGGAGATCCTGAGCGTTGCCGTTCATAGGGAATGCGATAACCTCACGGATCGACTCTTCTCCCTTGAGGAGCATGATCATACGGTCAACACCGGGTGCCATACCCGCATGCGGCGGAGCACCGAACTTAAAAGCGTTGTAGAGAGCTCCGAATCTTGTCTGGAGTTCTTCCTCCGAGTATCCTGCAATCTCGAAAGCCTTCTTCATGATATCGAGGTCATGGTTACGCACAGCACCGGATGACAGCTCTACACCGTTGCAGACGATGTCGTACTGGTAAGCGAGGATATCTTCTGGCTTCTTTGTCTCAAGTGCCTCGAGACCGCCCTGAGGCATCGAGAAAGGATTGTGTGTGAAGATATACTTCTTTGTCTCATTATCAAATTCGTACATCGGGAAATCATTTACATAGCAGAATCTGAATGCATTCTCCTCGATGAGTCCGAGTCTCTTTCCGAGCTCGTTTCTGATCTGTCCCGCAAACTCACAAGCCTTAACTTCGTTAGCTGCGATAAAGAAGATCGTATCGCCCGATTCAAGTGAACCGAGTGTTCTGATCTCGTCCTTCATGTCATCAGGAATAAACTTATCGATAGGTCCCTTGTATGTGCCGTCTTCAAGGACTTCGAGGTAACCGAGACCGCCCATTCCGATCTCCTGGGCGAACTTAAGGAGCTTCTCGTGGAAGCCCTTGCTCATCTCTGCATGAACCTTGATAGCCCTTACTGTCTGTCCGATAAAAGGCTTGAATGTGCAGCGCTGGAAGAAATCTGTTACATCAATGATGCGGAGAGGATTCCGGAGGTCTGGCTTATCCGAACCGAACTCCAGCATTGCCTGCTTGTATGAGTAGATCGGATACGGTGCTTTTGTAACTTTTGCACCCTTGGGAGCAAATTTCTCAAAAGCTGCTGTGAGGATCTCCTCACCTGCCGCGAACACATCTTCCTGCGTAGCGAAGCTCATCTCAAAATCAAGCTGGTAGAACTCTCCCGGAGACCTGTCTGCCCTGGCGTCCTCATCACGGAAGCAGGGAGCGATCTGGAAGTACTTATCGAATCCTGACACCATCAGGAGCTGCTTGAACTGCTGGGGTGCCTGGGGAAGTGCATAGAACTTGCCCTTATACTTTCTTGAAGGAACTATGTAATCTCTTGCACCTTCAGGTGAAGATGATGTAAGAATAGGTGTCTGGATCTCCAGAAATCCCATCTCCGTCATCTTCTGTCTGAGGAAAGAGATGACCTGGGATCTGAACACGATATTGTCCTTGACCTTCTTATTCCTGAGATCAAGATATCTGTACTTGAGTCTTACATCCTCCCTGATTTCCTTTGAAGTCATGACCTCGAAGGGAAGCTGGCTGTATACCTTGCCGAGCACATCAACCTTATGAGCTTCGAGCTCTATAGTACCTGATGCGATCTTAGGGTTATATGTCTCCTCATCCCTGTGCTCGATCAAGCCCTCGATGCTGATGCATTCCTCCTTTACAAGACCGTCAAGGAGTGAAGTATCACGCATAACGACCTGAAGCACTCCGTACATATCTCTCAAGTCGATGAAAGACACTCCGCCGTGGTCTCTGATATTCTCGATCCAGCCTGCGACTCTCAGTGTCTTTCCGACATCTGCTTCGCTTATCTCACTGATAAGCACGTCACGATAGATGTTGCCCATTTTCCATATCCTCCAACTATAGTTTTGCAAATAAAAAGTCCTGAACGAACTTACATCCGTTCAGGACGAATAATCATATCCGCGGTGCCACCTGAATTACCGCTTTCTGCGGTCTGCTCTCCTGCTCCCTTAACGCGGGATGTGCGGCTCACCTACTTACCTGCACGGCTTTCAGATCGCGGCTGCTGAAGTGTTATTCTCCCGTCCTCTTTCCGCCCGCGCTTCCAGCCTGATGACGCGATGCTCTCTGTGGCGATGATACGGGATACTTCTCTTCGTCTTCGCCTGTATTGCAGATAGTATATGAATTATCTGCAAAAGTCAATGATCATGCTATGTATTGTAATCTAAACACACGACATTCACAACGTAGTACCAGTAGGTCCCATCCTTACCCCACGAACCGGATGAAGCATATGAAGCCGCAGGGGTAACCGCCATTAACATAACAACTGTCAGCAGCAAATCAATGCCGCCTTCTCCCCTTCCTTCTTATCCTGGCAACAGTCTTCTGTTTGCGCCTTCCCGGACCTTTTGTTTTGTTAGTCGAATCCGGCCCGGATGAAGCATCTTCCGCCAATACGAAATCGATATGACGCCTGTCTTCGTCAACGCTGGAAACAATGACTCTGACCTTCTGCCCGATGGACAGTTTCTGACCCGTCCTCGCACCAACGGCCCGATACCGTCTGTCATCAAATATGAAGTGGTCTCTCATGGATCTGAACGCCACGAATCCCTCCGCAGTACTCTCGAGCATTACAAAGAGTCCTGCATCGATTATTCCCGTGATGATGCCTTCGTATTCGTCGCCGATCTTGTCCTTCATGAACTCGCACACCTTAACATCGACAGACGCCCTCTCAGCCTCCACGGAATTTCTCTCCATATCGGAACTGATGGCGGAGATGTTCTCGACAAGCGGCGCGAAATGTTTTCGCTGGTCCTCGCCATGAAGACACGTCTTGATTATCCTGTGAATATAAAGGTCAGGATACCTCCTGATAGGACTCGTAAAATGGCAGTAGAATTCAGATGCCAGTCCGAAATGTCCCAGATTATTCGACGAGTACCTCGCCTTCGCCATCGACCGCAGCAGCAATGTGTCAAGCGCCGGCTTCGCCTCTTCGTCAGAGATCGTATCCATATAATTGGCGATCATGAGCGGCGTTATCTTGCCTCTAAGATTGCCGATCGCCCCGTAGTACTTGGCCACGCTGGCAAACCTGGCTATCTTGATCGGATCAGGATCCTCATGCACACGGTAAACGAACGGGTAATTCATCTTGCAGAATTTCTCCGCGATGAACTCGTTCGCACATATCATGAAACTCTCTATTATCCCGTGACAGAAATTGATCGGATATGCCATAACCTCCGTCGGTCTCCCGTCATCATCAAGCAGCACCTTCGTCTCAGGCATCTCGAAATTGATCGCGCCGCGTCTGTCCCTCATCCTCTTAAGAGCCTGCGCCAGCGTATTCATCTGCTCAAGCATATCGATGATCTTTCCGTATTCGATCCCGTCACCATCCCTTGGTTCCGTCAGGATACGGAAGCACTCGTTATAGCTCATACGCCTGTCGCTGACTATTATGCTCTCATAGACCTCGCCGCTCTCGGTTGCCCCCGTCTCGGAGTTAACCACCATCTCTGCTGTCAAAGTGAGTCTCGGCTTGTTCGGATTCAGACTGCACAGACCGTTGCTGAGCTTAGGAGGAAGCATCGGAACAACACGGTCAGACAGATAGACCGAGGTGGCTCTTCTCAGCGCCTCTTCATCGAGGTTTGTATTCTCTCTTACATAATTGGACACATCGGCTATGTGGACGTAAAGCCTCATGTGAGTGTTATCGATCCTCTCAAGGGAGATAGCATCGTCAAGATCCTTGGCTTCCTCCCCGTCGATCGTGATAGTAAGGAGATCTCTCAGATCCCTTCTTCCTTTTTTGAGTTCCTCCGCGATCGACTCTTCCGTCGGATCGTTCGGCAGGTTCTCTATCTCCTTAATAACATTATCAGGAAAATTCTTCGGAAGGCCGAACTGCCTCATGACCGTCTCGATCTTAACATCGCTCTGTTCAGGGTTACCGATAACTTCGATTATCCTGCCGCGGTACTCACCCATGCTGTCGGGGTTTATGATCTCCGCCACCACCACCATATCGAACGGGGCTCCGTTCAGATCCTTTTGGGCGATCCGTACTGCTCCGAAGTCTCCCTCCCGGAATGCGGCATCCGGCTTGACCACGCCGCCGGAACCAAGCTCCCTGAGTATTCCGACAACCGTGTTCTTTACCTGTAAAGGTCCTCTTGGCGCTACATCGGAGTAACAGTTGGGTTCTGTATTGAAAGTATATTTGTTATCCATGATCCGTCACCTCTTGAGTTAATTATATAACAGTTCGGCGGTTTTGAGAGTTAATCAGTATTCCGGAGTATAATTCGCTACTGCGTTCGCTACGAAACGCCCATTATCAGGGTTTATAGCGAAAACGCACCGATATTCGCTATACCGTTCGCTACAGAGGACTTGTTTTCGCGGTTTATAGCGAAAATGTATTGTAATTCACTGCACCATACCACCTGTCAAAACCATAGTCCTCCGTAATAACTCGGAATCTGAATAAACGGATCATACTCCGTAGGAAACACAATATCATCAAGGCCTGCGAGTATTGCAGTCTTGATCTGCGTTACAAAGGTATTCACGTAGAACTGTGAACCATCTGCAATATCCACAAATACAATATCCTTGCTTATTTTAAGTCCATTCTCTTCCTTTGGGAGAATCTACCAAATATTCTTTTTTGTGTTTCGAGTCAACATTTTTATCACAAGGATCATAAGTTACATAAACCACGGCATGTCCTCTGGACTCACCAAAACTGCCATGCGGCATTTCCGTAAGGCGCTTGGTCAGATATGATATTTGTAATTCATGTAATCTATAGTCCAACATACCCCGATTATAACTGCTGTCAACCTCAAAAAAGCTCCGAAAGAATACGAAAATCTCCGATAAAAGATACGAAAACCGAATTCGCATACACACAAAAAGAACAGGACTCCCGCACCGGGAGCCCTGCCAACAAAGCAACTTATATCTTCTAAACCCTTACCAGCCTCTATTAACAGCCAGATAGAGCACAACTGAAACAATGGCAAAAAGAACTGCCGCGATACCTGTCCATCTCTTGAGCTGTTCCTCAAGGGAACGTCCCTTTGACTTGCTGTAGTATGAATCTGATGAAGCGCCTGCAACAACACCCATACCTCTGTCATTACCTTCCTGAGCCAGGAAAAGGATAACAATGCCAACCGCCAGGATGACATCTACTATTGAAAGAATAATCTGCAGAACACTCATGTCACTGCCTCCATTCGTATAATCTTAATTAAAGCCGTTAGATAATACCATACACCATTCACTTATGCAAACGTCCACTGATCAATTTGTGGATCTCGCCTGCGATGAACGGAATAAGAGCCACCGGAAGGATAATAAGCCATGACATCGGGTTCAGTGCCACATTGTCAAATATCCTGTTAACTCCCGGGATATAGATAACCGCCAGCAGTATCAGCAGGGATGCGCCGACTGCCATATTCATAAGCTTATTGGAGAACAGACCGATCTTGAATACAGATGCCCTCTCAGACCTTGCAGCGTAAGCCCTGAACAGCTCTGCACATACGAGTGTGGCAAGAGCCACGGTCCTTGCAACTTCAAGATTTCCTTCAAGACCGACAAATCCCATCTTGCCCGTAAGAGTGAGCAGGAATGCTCCGCCTACAGACACAAAGATAGCCAGTGCCTGAACCACAACATTAGCCTTCATCTTACCGTTGATGATTGGTTCATCAGAACGTCTCGGCGGCAGCGTCATGATATCGGGCTCGCCTGCCTCACGGCCGAGAGCGAGTGCAGGGAAACTGTCAGTAACGAGATTCAGCAGCAGAAGCTGAATAGCAGTCAGAGGCGCTGCAATGCCCGGGATGACAGAACTCGGGATAAGGGACAGCAAGAAAATGATCAGGATCTCGCCTACATTGCATGACAGCAGGAAACCGATAAATTTACGGATGTTGGAGTAGATAATCCTTCCTTCTTCTACCGCCTTAACGATCGTTGCAAAGTTATCATCCATGAGGATCATGTCAGCAGCATTTTTGGATACGTCCGTTCCGGTAATACCCATGGCGACACCGATGTCTGCGGCCTTAAGAGCCATAGCATCATTAACACCATCGCCGGTCATTGAAGCAATGTGGCCGTTCTTCTTAAGTGCTTCTACGATACGCACCTTATGCTCGGGAGATACTCTTGCGTAAACGTTGGTCGTCTCACAGACATTTGCGAGTTCATCGTCTGTAATGCGGTCAAGCTCCTCGCCGCTCATGGCACCTGTTCCGGTCTCCTTCATGTGAGGAGTAAGCATGCCGAGGTTGTCTGCTATTGCTGCGGCAGAAAGCTTATAGTCACCGGTGATCATTACGGTCCTGATTCCGGCTTTCTTACATACGGAGATCGCTTCCTTTGCCTCTTCACGGGCAGGGTCGATCATGCCTATGAGTCCAAGGAATATCATATCGGTCTCATCATCGAAATCCGGTGCAGCCTCGTGACCGGGCTCGAACTCGCGGTATGCAAATGCCAGTACACGGATCGCACCTGATGCGTAGTCGTTATTGACCTTGCTTATTCTCTTGAGAACTTCGGGAGTCATCTCCTTAACCCCGTCCTCATCCGCATAATACTTACATCTCGCGAAAACAATATCCGGCGCACCCTTGGTATAGCTTATTATCTTGCCGTCAACAATGCCGCTGTGATATGTGGTCATCATCTTACGGTCAGAATCAAAGGGAAGCTCTGCGACGCGCTTGAATCTGTCATTAGCGTCTTCTCTTGTAAGTCCCGTCTTATTGCCGAGTGTTGTGAGAGCACCTTCGGTGGGATCGCCGATGCAGGAGTACTCATTGTTATCGCTTAATGTAATGGAGGCATCGTTACAGAGCACAGCCGCTCTTATGAGGCTCTGACATACGGACGAAGGTTTTACTTCTGCGCCGTCAACATCGACCAGGCCGCCTTCAGGCGCGTATCCGTTGCCTGTGACGCTTATCATCTGCTGACCATCGAACATAGCCTTGACTGTCATCTGGTTCTGTGTGAGTGTTCCCGTCTTATCTGAACAGATTACATCAACGCATCCGAGAGTCTCAACTGCCAGGAGTCTCTTAACAACAGCCTGGTTCTTGGCCATACGGGTCATACCGATGGAAAGAACGATGGTAACGACTGCTGCCAGTCCCTCAGGGATAGCTGCAACCGCCAGAGATACTGCAGTCATGAGTGCTTCATTCCATGGTGAGTGCTGCAGTAATACATCAACAGCAAATACGATGATACAGACGGCAATACAGACAACCGCAAGGATCTTGCCCAGCTTATCGAGGCTCTTCTTAAGAGGTGTTGCCTCATCCTGCATATCAGTAAGCTTATTGGCGATCTTGCCGAGCTCTGTATTACGTGCCGTTCCTACAACAACGCCTGTAGCACGGCCGTAAGTCACGGCTGTACCCATGAAGAGCATATTTGATCTGTCTCCGATGGAACAGTCAGCATCGAGCACATCATCTGCATTCTTGTCCACAGGAACGGATTCACCTGTAAGGGAAGCCTCTTCAGCTTTAAGAGAAGATGACGTGACCAGCCTTATATCTGCTGCAATGGAATCTCCGGCATCGATAGAGATC
Organism: Ruminococcaceae bacterium YRB3002; assembly: GCA_900099715.1. Lineage (GTDB taxonomy): Bacteria > Bacillota > Clostridia > Saccharofermentanales > Saccharofermentanaceae > Saccharofermentans. Next base: position 27,529 of record FMTG01000018.1, read on the forward strand.
AGATCGCCGGGAACAATGTCTTCCGAATCGATAACAGTAACTGCACCGTCTCTTATTACCTTGGTCTTGGGGCTGCTCATTTTCTTGAGGGCTGCAAGGGCCTGATCAGCCTTGCCTTCCTGGTATACGCCGAGAACAGCGTTGAGTATGATTATTGCCAGGATAACAGCAACATCGATCCAGCCCTCGGGCTCACCTTCCTTGTATGCCATGTATGCGGACAGACCTGCCGCCACAATAAGAATGATGACCATTGCATCGGCAAACTGTGCCAGAAATCTTTTCCACAGAGGAACCTTCTTCTCCTCACCCAATGTGTTCTTGCCGACAGAAGCGAGTCTTGATGAAGCTTCCTGTGAGGTCAGTCCGTTAGTCTTATCAGTCTTCAGCTCACTTATGACTTCTTCGGAAGTCTTACAGTAGCTGTCTTTAATGCAGTCCGTATCCATGCGCAACAGTAACTCCTATATTAGTAAATTAAAGACGTATCAAAGTAAAATTATACTACTGACACGCGAAAAGACAACAAAAAACCACTCCCTCGGGAGTGGTCTTCTGTGGTGCCCAGAGGCGGAATCGAACCACCGACACGGGGATTTTCAGTCCCCTGCTCTACCGACTGAGCTATCTGGGCATAAAAGTCGGCCCTTGTGAGGCCGACAGTTTGGCGACGCAGAAGGGGCTCGAACCCTCGACCTCCGCCGTGACAGGGCGGCATTCTAACCAGACTGAACTACTGCGCCGTCTATGGTGGAAACAACAGGGCTCGAACCTGTGACCCTCTGCTTGTAAGGCAGATGCTCTCCCAGCTGAGCTATGCTTCCATCTTTCAGTTGCCGGGGCACTCTTGAAAGTGCAAAAGAAGTATATCGGACATACAGGAAGTTGTCAACAATAAATTTCACCCGGCGGACAGATGGGGTGTCCACCGGGCTTTTTGAATAATTATACCGTCAGGCGGTCCAGAGACCGTGGAGATTGCAGTATGCGTATGTCTTCTTTATCTCAGCTCCCGGAGCCAGGATGAATACCGCCTCAGGCTGGTCATCTGCCGTAAGCTCTGCGATCTGAACGCCTGCAGTCGTGTCAAGGATTATAAGATTGATAAGATGTGCCTCTGTCATAGGATGTGCAACAGAGCCCACTTTAACAACAACCTTATCACCATCCCTCTCAACAACGGGAACGTGCTTCTCAACTGCTGCATCAACAGATGCGGGAATGATCTCTTCCATCTTCTGGCCGCAGCAGACTACGGGCACACCGGAATCGATTACTTTGATGACGATATTGCCGCAATGAGGGCATTTATACAGTCTGATATCCATGGAAAGTACCTCCTGTGTTAATACTGTCAGTATTTTACCATAGGAGACCGCTTATTGTCAGGTAATAATGAGGTTATTATAATCGTAGCTCGGAACAGGCGTGGGCGTTGGGGTAATACTCGACTGATCAATATGATTAGTGTAAAAACCCCTGGTAAATCCCGCGATCTCCTCTTCTATCGTCATTCCGCCGCCGGTATCCGTAGGACGCTTGAAAGTTGTAGTCCACCTTGGATATCCGCTGACCTTGAATCCCGGTTCGAGCTTTTTGCATCTTGAGCATGTGCATGCACCACACGAGAAATAGTTGCCGCCATTATAGAAATACGGTGCATAACCCTTGTTGTAATTGATACAGTTGAATGCCATGAGATGAGGTGAGATATCATTATTCTTTACCAGCATATATGCGACCATTATTGCCCACTCGGAGTCTTTTGTCCTTCTCCGTCTGGATGCCAGACCGTTCTCTATTACCTCGAACTGACCGCGCTGGGTAACCACTCTGGTGATCGTATTGGGATATTTCTTACAATAAAGCCTGTTCCATATAACACAGGCTACGAGAACTTTATCTGTCAGGTCATCACCTTTGATATCACCTTCAGCCTGTATGACCCTCGCCATAAGGTCGAACTCATCCATACTCAGTCCGACTATCGAAGCTTTGGCCTTGGCAGGCATATTGTACCGCTCATAATTGGAGCTGCAGTTATTCCACTGGTCTATATAATAGTCCCTGCTTCCTGCGGCCGGTACAGGCGTAGGAGTCGCCGGATCTATAGCTACTGTAAAAAGCCTGTGCTGCACCTCCGTAGAGGATGTCTCCTCTCCGCTCTCCGAGGCGTCACTGTCATCAGCACGCACCATGAAGGCATACATGGTCACGAGCATAACGACCGACAATATAACAGATATTATCCTGCTCATAATCAGGTATTATAAATCACTTCTATTACTGTTAATTTACACAATTTGCAAATTCTCGTTACACATCTATAATTACATCAACTTTCAGGAATGAGATAGAGGTGTATTTATATATGTCTATAGCCGCTGAAGAATATCTTAAAGCGAAGAAGCTTGGCAATAAGGAGTATCAGAAAGCCATCAGTGATGGTCATTACCCCTTTCTGCCCGCTCTTGATTATATGCTGGGTTCCAGAACAACGATGAAGGAAGTCAAGGTAGGTCTTATCGAGATCCCCATCGACTTCATTGTCGGAACGGTAACAACGGGAAGGCAGGACGCTTTCGCGAGGAATTTTATGCCGATTCTGCCATCAGACACGGAGTTCGCTGCCAAGTGGATGAGTCTTTATGATTATCAGACCGACCACGGCATATCAGATGCCATAACGGTAATTGAGTTCATGGGCAAATTCTATGTCCTTGAAGGCAATAAGCGCGTGTCCGTCCTTAAGTTTCTGGAACAGCCGATGATACTTGCCGACGTTACAAGGATTATGCCTGCGGAGTCAGAGGACTCCGAGGATCCTGAAGTAAGGCTCTACTATGAATTTCTCAAATTCTTCAAGTGTACGTCAATGTACAGCATCTCATTCTCCACGCCCGGATCTTTCTACAAGCTCGCATCCTATCTTGATGTTGATCTTGAGACTCCCTGGCCGGAAGAGCTGCTGCTCGACCTGAAGTCTGCATTCAGTGCATTTACCAAAGTCTATAATTCCGCCGGAGGCAAGAGCTTCAACATTACTCCCGGAGACGCTTTCCTTGTATATCTTGATATGTACAAATTTGACAGTCTCAAGATCCCTGTTGCTGATGAGATCAAGAAGAATCTCAGTCTCATATGGAAGGAGATAAGGATCCGTGCTTACGGCAATCAGGTAGCGTTCTCTGAAGAACCCAAGCTCGAGAAAAAGACTGTTATCCCGCTGTTCGACACCATCATGAAGAAGACATACAGTGCCGCAAGACCGCTGAAGGTGCTCTTCCTGTATGACGGCGATCCTGCAACCTCAAGGTGGATCAACGGTCATGAGAAGGGCCGTCTGGAGATCGGTGATATATTCGGTGATGTGGTTCAGACATCCACAGCCATCAATATAGTTTCAGATGAAGACTTTGACAGGACATGTGAAGAGGCATCCAAAAACGGCATAGATATGATCTTCACTACGTCCCCCATTCAGATAGACAATGCTCTTAAAGCCGCTGTACAGTATCCGGATATCAAGTTCCTTAACTGTTCCATCTATCTGACGCACAGTGCGATCCGCACATATTACGGAAGGATGTACGAGGCGAAATTCCTGCTTGGCGCCATGGCAGCTTCCCTGTCTGACGATCACAGGATATGCTATGTTAACAACTATCCGATCTGCGGGTCCATCGCCAGCATCAATGCGTTCGCGATCGGTGCGCAGATGGTGGACCCCAAAGCTGAAATATACCTGACATGGTCCAGTCTCAAGCACTCTTCATGGCGCGATTACGTTGCAGAACACGGTCTTAAGCTTATTTCCGGACCTGATCTTGTAAGGCCCCGTAAAGCAGATAATGCTTACGGACTGTTTAAATTAGACGATAATGGTGATATAGTGAATCTGGCATATCCGGAATGGAAATGGGGCAAGTATTACGAACTGATAATCCAGACGGTCCTCAACGACGCTTATGATGCAGAGGATCAGGACGCCAAAGATTCCGCCGTCAATTACTGGTGGGGCATGAGCTCCGGCGTTATTGACGTATTCGTGGGGGATCTGGTTCCATATGGCACTAAGAAGCTCGTATCACTTCTGCGCAAGGGCATCACGGCTGATACGTTCAATCCTTTCGAGGGGGATCTGGTCAGTCAGGACGGACCTATCAAGAGACCATTTACTCCGAAGCTGTCGAATGAAGAGATCGTTAACATGAGCTGGCTGAACTCGAATGTCATAGGCTCGATCCCGGAATTCGGCGAGCTTACTGACCTGGCTCAGGCCACAGTCAAGGCGAACGGCATGCCGATAATAACAAAGAGTACCGTGCCGGATGTCATCGAGGATATGGCAGATCCGACGGAGGAAGGAGACTCGGGCAGTAAATGAAGATCCTGGCAGTAGCTGATATTGAGGACCGCATTCTTTATGATCATTTCACGAAGGAAAGAGTCGCAGGCGTCGAGCTTATCGTGGCATGCGGCGACCTCAAAGCTGACTACCTTGACTTTCTGATGACCATGGTGAACGTGCCGATGATATATGTCAGAGGCAACCATGATGATGAATTCATGCTGGAGCCCCCTCTCGGTGCAGACTGTATAGAGAACAAGATATTCAAGTATAAAGGCATCAGATTCCTTGGTCTCGGCGGATGCATCAGATACAAATATGACGCCATGAATATGTTCACCGAGAACGAGATGAAGATGAGGATAGTAAGAGCCACCCCCAAGATAATGCTGGCGGGTGGCTTTGATGTTCTTGTCACTCATGCTCCCGCCAAAGGTTACGGCGATATGCCCGGGAGCCATACGCATGAAGGATTCCAGTGTTTCAATTACCTGATGAACAAATATCAGCCTGCATATATGCTACACGGCCATGTACATAACAATTACGGCATCGTCAAGATGGAGTCTGAACACCCTTCAGGCACAAAGATCGTTAACTGCTGCGGCTACAAGATAATAGATATCCCGGAGAAAAAAGAATAATTACTTCTTTTTCTTCTTATCCTTCTTTTTCTTATCCTTATCTTTCTTCTTTTTGTCTTTCCTGTCGGGTTCCTCTGCGGCCTGAGAGCGTGATACTGCGGGCTTTGCAGGGGCCTTAGGCTCAGTCTTTACCTTAACGGGCTCTTTCCTGACAGGAGTCACGGGACCATTCACAAACGGCGCGAAATAATCATTGATAGCTATAAATGTTTTACGGTTGATCGAATAATAGACGCATCTGCCCTCTCTCCTGGTAGATACCAGTTCATGTTCCTCCAGAACAGACATATGGTGTGACAGTGTCGGCTGTGTAAAATCGAAGAGAGTCAGAATATCCTTTGCCCTCATCTCACCGCCCAGTGCGATCTGCCTCAGGATCTCCAGCCTTACTGGTTCTGCGATAACCGCTATCGAACTGATCAGTTCATCGTTTCTCATAGATATACCTCACATTATGCAATCAGCTGGTCCTTGAGTGCTTCCTCAAATTCCATGAGATTCGCGCAGGCGATTATCTCCGTGTTGTCTTCAAGCAGGATCTCGTCCTCCCCGCTTACGAGCATCGTCATGGGAACGCCCATCTTACGGAGAAGAAGGAGCTGATAATCCTTGCTCGTCTCTGTCCTGAGGTATTTACACAGAAGTCTGAGCACCTGCTTGGCATCTTCAAGATATATTCCGGAAAGCTTCATGAGGTGCTCTACCACATACATGCCGAAAACGTCATTGAAATCAAGCAGTTCCTTGCCCGGGAAAACGCTTGTGAACGCAGTCAGCGCAAGTTTGCTGACAATATTCAGTTCCCTGAAATCCTTGAGAGGGATCTTAAAGCTCTCCACGTTGGCAGAAAACAGTTCCTGCATCTGCTCAACAGTCAGTTCGCTCTTAAGTTCTTTGATACGGTCGATACGTGCAAATATCTTGGCACGCGGAAAGAACGTAGCCTGACCTATATCCGTAGCCTTGTGGATAAACCAGCTCTCGGGGATCAGTCCCAGTCTCTTCCAGCGGTATAAAGTACCATATGAAATGTGTGCCATTCGAAGCAGCTGCTTCTTGGAGATCAGTTCTTCAGTATTTTCCATAAACACGCTCCCATAATCGTTATTCTAGAATCAGGATGACTGTATTCTAAAATAACAATGTTACAAGCGTGATACAGCAGGGTTATTTCGATATAACAAAATCAGAGAGTCTTGAGATACTCCATGAAGTTATTCTTGTTCTCAAGTGCCGTCGTTGTAGGCCTTCCCAGATCTGCTCTCGCACCGATTGAACAGGAAACCTCGATTAAGCTCAATTCATTACGTGTCTTTGCTGCCTCGAGTTCCCTGTCAAGTGAATCGAAATCCTCAACACGTACCGCATAAGGATATCCGCATGCCCTGGCAATACCTACAAGATCAACAGATCCCGCAACAGTCGGCATACCTCCGACAGTCTCATGAGCACCGTTATTGATAACGATATGTATAAGATTTGAAGGCTTATTAGCGCCAAGAACAGCCATTGAACCCATATGCATAAGAACGGCACCGTCACCGTCAACGCACCATACGCGGGTATCCGGCTTATTTATAGCTACGCCCAGCGCTATGGATGAAGAGTGACCCATGGATCCTACCGTCAGGAAATCATACTTATGGGACTGTCCGTTTGCGACTCTTGTCTCGAACAGTTCTCTTGAAGCCTTACCGGTAGTGGATACAATAGGATCCTCACCGGAAGCCTTAACGATATGCTGTATGATCTCTTCCCTCACCATCGTATTGTCATTCTTATACTCGACCTTACCGTCGTATGACAGGGCGCCTTTGCGGATAACAAAAGCTACATCCTTACCTTCGCCGAGTAGTTCATTGAACTCTGCCATGACCTTGGTCACTTCCTCTTCAGTCGTATCCTGAGAGATCACAAAAGACTTAATGCCCATATCATCGAGGAGTTTTACGGTAACCTCACCCTGATAGATGTGCTGAGGCTCATCGTGGATACCGGGCTCACCGCGCCATCCGATGATGAACACTACAGGAATCGCATATACCTTGTCGTTCAGGAGTGATGCAACGGGATTGATTACATTGCCTTCTCCCGAGTTCTGCATATAGACGACAGGCACCTTACCGGTAGCCAGGTGATAACCTGCAGCAAGTGCCGTACAGTTGCCTTCGTTGGCAGCAATAACATGATGGTGCGGATCGATGCCGTAGGTCCCCATCAGATAATTGCACAGTGCCTTAAGCTGCGAATCGGGAACGCCTGTGTAGAAATCGGATCCGATTATATTAACTAAACTCTCTACCTTCATGTTATGTGCCTCCGTAAATATTACAGTTCGTCAATGAGTGTGATGATCTGCTTGATGGACATCAATCTGTCATCAACTTCCTTTGCCCTGTGGTACTTAAGTATATCCTCTGCCGTCTGCTGCATTGCAGGGAAAGCGGATCTTGTCAGCTGGTTCGCATAGATAACTATATTAACTCCGTGAGAAGCAAGCTCCTCCTCTGTGATCGTATTGAACGAAGAAGGAACTACTACAATAGGTGTAGTCTTGTTCTCAGCGCGGAACTTGTCGCAGAACTCCAGTATCTCGGCGGGATCCTTCTTACGGCTGTGGATCATGATGCCGTCAGCACCTGCTGCAACGAACGCTCTTGCACGCTCCAGCGCATCCTCCATGCCCTGTTCAAGGATAAGGCTCTCGATACGTGCGATGATCATGAAATCATCCGTGAGCTGAGCCTTCTTGCCTGCTGCGATCTTTGCACTGAATTCCTCGATAGTAGCCTGTGTCTGCTTTACCTCAGTACCGAACAGCGAGTTCTTCTTAAGACCTTTCTTATCCTCGATGATAACTGCGCTGACGCCCATCTTCTCAAGGCTTCTCACAGTATATACGAAGTGCTCTGTAAGTCCGCCGGTATCGCCGTCGAAGATGATCGGCTTCGTTGTAACTTCAGTGATATCATCGATAGTCCTGAATCTTGATGTCATGTCAACAAGCTCGATATCAGGCTTACCCTTTGCTGTTGAATCACAAAGTGACGAGATCCACATAGCATCGAACTGGTCGAGCTTTCCTTCGTGCTCAACAACCGTCTTCTCAACGATAAGACCGGTAAGGCCGCTGTGCGCCTCCATCGCCTTAACGATAGGTGTCATGGAGATGAGCTGTCTTAGACGCTTTCTCCTGTACTCAGGCATAGCAAGCTTCTCCCGAAGCTGCATATCTATCTTCTTGACCTTCTCGTTATATGTGTAAGGCACGTCTATCAGTTCACCGCCGTACTCCTTGAGCAGGCTTTCGACATGATCGCGGATCGCCTTCTCGGGTCCTTCCTTCCAGTTGTCGCCGTGAATGACAAAATCAGGCTTGATCTGCGGGATCACATCGCCGTACATGAAATCCTTCTGAACAACGACCTCATCGACCCCGTCCAGCTCCTTATACAGCTTTATCCTCTCATCAAGCGAGATCGTCGGGAATTTGTTATATCTGATGAGCGCCTCATCTGTCAGTGCACCAACCACCACGCGGCCGTGCTCACGCGCCTTCTCAATGATATTAAGATGTCCGTCGTGTATCACATCTGTGCAGAAACATGTATAAACAGTCTTCATTATCAACCCTCCTTATAGATTACAGGTACAGTTACATTATTTACTTTCAAAGCCTCTTCGAACACCTCGAAAAAATCCCTGATATCACTCTCATCGATCGCTCCGAGTGCGCAGAGCCTGAAAGTATTCGTTGTGCTGATCTTACCGGGATATATCGTAAACCCGCGTTCATAACAGTAATCGTGGACTTTCTCAAAACTCCAGTTAGGGTCGTCCGGGTATATCGCAGAAGACACGAGTCCGGCGCGCTCCTCAGGCTTGATAACCTGTCTGAATCCGAGTCTGTCAAGACCATCGTTGATGGCATTGAACACTCTTGTGTGGCGTGCCCATTTTGCCTCCTCACCTTCTGCCCAGTACTCCTTGATTGCCTCGATAGTTGCATAGACTGTCTGAACGGGAGGTGTAAAATGCATCTCACCAGTCTTCTCAAAGTATTCGTACTGCAGATAGAGATTACAATAATAACTGCGTCTCGGGAAATCCTTTGATCTCTCGATGATCTCCCTGTTGCCTACAACAAAGGAAAGACCTGTCATAGCCATGAGACCCTTCTGGGCCGATGCCATACAGAAATCAATGTTGTCCTCAGCGATATTGATCGGCCTCATAGCATATGTGCTCGTTGTATCAACAGTAAACACGGCTCCGTACTTATGTGCAAGAGCACCGATCTCTCTGATAGGGTTAAGGATACCGGTTCCTGTCTCATTGTGAGTCGTGTGAACAAGCTTTATGTCAGGGTTGTTCTTAAGCGTCTCCTCAACTTTTGCCAGATCGGGACGCTGGTCGACAGGGAACTTCAGATCGATATGTGGAAGCCCGTAATACTCGCAGATCTCCACTGCCCTGGTACTGTAAGCGCCGTTATTTATAACAAGCACCTTGGAATCGGCAGGAAGCAGTGAATTGATGCAGACATCGATATTAAGCGTGCCTGAACCACAGAACAGAACTGAAGTATATGTATCTGTATCACCGTGAACTATCCTGACGAGATCTTCGCGCAGCCCCTTCATAAGGCCGGCAAATTCCTTCTCACGCGGACATATATCGGGAACGACCTGTGCCATCTTAACAGAATCCGTTGTCGTTGAGGGACCGGGATTAAGAAGCACATTGCGCTTAACATTTATATTTGATGCATTTTGCATGTGATGCCTCCGTTGTTCATTTTGAATCTCGCATGTTCATTATGATAACACAACCTCACAGAAAATAAACACCGGATCGCTATTTTGTACAAAACTCCAATACGCGGGCGTAAAAATCTTTCCCTTCTTCGTAAGATGCATGACCGAGCCCTTTGTATATATAAAGTTCACTGCCTGCGATCCCGCAGTTCAGCTCATAAGGAGCGTCATTGCCTACTGTTTTGTCATCTTCTCCCGCTATTATAAGAGTCGGCGCCTTTATCTTATACAGTTCATCTCTGGCGTCAAATCCGAGAATAGCGTTCGCATTACGGAGAAAGCGTTCATAATCTGCAGGTTTTGTGAATCTGGCGATCAGAGGAAATGTCCTGCGGTTCTTATCCAGATAGCTTTGTGAATACGATTTCTCTGCTGTATCCACCATCAGTGCAACATGATCTCCCCGTTCAGCCATCCCGATCCAGGACGTGACTGCCGATCTTGCCGTATCGTTCGCGTTCGGAGCCGTCACGGCAAGCACAAGCCTGTCTACTATCTCAGGATGATCTATTGCAATATACTGGGATATCATTCCGCCCTGCGATACACCCAGGACGCATGTCTTATCAACGCCCAGTTCATGCAGGGCAGTCACCTGATCTTCCGCCATCTGTCTTATCGTATATCCCTCGGGCATACTGTTCTTGCGGCTGAACATATATACAGTAAATTCGTTAAGGAATTGCTTATATGGAGTTGCCAGCAGCCATCCCTTGCCCTTTACCGTTGCAAGTCCGTCCGACAATCCCGGGATAACAGTAAGAGTCCTGGCTCCGCTCCCGAAAGACACATAGTACATCTCCGTATCGCCTATCGCTACACTGCCGTTCCTTATATTCTTACCCATGTCATATCCTCCGCTGCGGCGGGATTTACTGTGTACATTGGTATTATATCAGAACGTGTGGATCTCGGCAGCGCACACCCGCTTATGACACCCCGGGTGTGCGGATACCGTTAAAAAACCGGCTCCGGCGCCCCAAAACACACCCGCTTATGACACCCTGGGTGTGCGGTTACCGGTAAAAAGCCGGTTCCGGCGCCCCAAAGCACACCCGCTTATGACACCCGGGGTGTGCGGTTACCGGTAAAAAACCGGTTCCGGCGACACAAAACACACCCGCTTATGGCACCCCGGGTGTGCGGTTACCGGTAAAAACCGGTTCCGGCGCCCCAAAACACACCCGCTTATGACACCCAGGGTGCCACTAACGGGTGCCTCAGAAGGACGAGCGACCCTTGCGAGCAAAAATGTGACAACTGAGAACCGTCCCCATTTCACATTTTTCCGTTCGAATCCTTGCAACAATATACCCTTTATGATTGTATTAACATCAAATAACTAAACAGAGGACCTTAACAGTGAGAAAACTGATCAGCATTTTCATGGCAGCAGCCCTGATCCTCAGCATGACTGCCTGCACCGGAAAGAACATCGATATCGAAGAAGTCAAAAAGACAGAAGGCACCATGCTCACCATAGGTGTAATATCAAGCTCTGATATGACTCTTGAGGAGAACGAGAGATCTTCAAGACATATAGACGTCTCATACAGCGGTTATGCATACAATCCGAATCCCGTAAACCACGAAGGAGTATTAATGACAGACGAAGACTATCTTGCTGTTTACGAATTCTGTCTGGACGCCGTCGAAAGCGGCAGGTATAAGGATTATCAAGAAGAGATCGACGATGGAATCATCTACAGTTTTACCTTCTATGACGAGAATGCGGTACCGCATAACTTCTACACAGGCGCCGTCTACGGAGACAGTGATCTGAACAGGATCAGGAATATCATCACAAGCTATTCTCTTGACTGACCCTGCAGCTCATGCACTTTATCTTATCAATAAACAGACACAGCAGCACCGTCACGGGATATGATATCAGAACTGTCAGAACAAGATTCAGCACAGAACCTGCACCTGTGCGCATCAGGAAAAACTGGCACAGCACAACGACAGGAAAATGAATGATATAGAACGTATATGATATGCAGGAACAGAACTTCATAAGACTACCCGTCCGGTCAAGCAGATCGTGTCCGATCCCCATCAGAGCGGGCACACCAAGGGCAAACGACAGACAGCTCATTACAGTATTGAGCACCTCATATTCAGGAACATAAACAAACAGCAAAGCATCAGCAGCAGATGCAACAACAAAATGCGGAACAAGTATCCACTTGATCTTAGCAATACGCTCCATAACTGAATCGTCAGTAAACACATAATAACCGGCAAGATACACCGAGAGATACAAAAGGATCGGTTTGCCCAGGAGTTTTATATCATACCCGGCAACAGCTGCGATGAACAGAAGCACACCACCTGCAGGCAACAGTGCTGTGCGGCGGGATGGGGGTATCATATCAACAACCCTGAAAACACCACACGACAAAAAGGATATTATGATCAACACAAGGATAAACCAAAGATGCGCCAGACAGAATCCGCCGTCGTATCCGGACAAATCTGTAAACCTTGTAAAGAAGATGCTGTAATGCGCGAGGAAGCCTCCTTCATATCCGTTGTGGGTAACATCAGCAATATAACTCAGGATGGGATTGATGATGAGGATCCCGAGGATGAGGGGAAGCTCGAGGCGGAGAGCTCTTTCGCGAAGGAATACACCATACCCGCGCCGGCGGATGGAGAAGCGAGAAGACATTCCCGCAAGGAGAAACATGAGCGGCATAAACCAGGGTGATATAAACACCACAATGAATGATGCCGGTCCCGATTCTCCAAGGCAGATATAATTCGCCTCGCCCCACGTGTTATGTGCCATTGCGGCATGGTAGATGATAAGTAGCGATACGGTCATCCATCTGAGATTATCTATGTAGTGAATGCGTGTGCTGTTTCCTGTCACGCAACGGATCCCTTCACATATTCCAGAAGCATCTGCCCAACATACTGGTAGTGATGGCTGCTGTAGATCTTGACCTGATATGTGGTAACACCGTGACCGTCAAGGCGCTCCTTCAGGTGATCAACACCTTCGAGAGTGGAATCATTATCGCCGTAGTATTCCTGATAGTCAGCATCCTCCTGGTCACCTGCAGCGATGAAGAGTTCACGGTCATAGGTTGTGTTGCGATCGAAATACCCGTACTCATTCTTATATTCCCCATAGTCGCTGACGTCGGTAAAATACGGAGTCCAGAATGTGGGACTTGCGATTATGTACCTCGCGAAAGGCCTGTTCTCATATCTGTCAAAATTGAACGCAGCATAATGAGTGAATACGCCGCCCTGAGAGTGACCGAACAGTGTTGAACCGCTGCTGTCAAATCTGTACTTCTCACTCAGATACGGCATCAGGTTATCAGTAATAAAATCGAGGAATTCTTTCTTGTGGTCGCACAGGATATTGCCGCGCACCTCGTTGTCCCAGCTCGCCATATCGTACTCGAATCCGATGGTGATAAGAAGCTGCGGATCAGCCTGTCCGTTTGCCATAGCTTCATAGAGCGCCGGAACGTCATTGAACCTCCATACAGCATCCGTCATGACGAGAGCAGGATACGCCTTGTCTGCATCGTATGATGGCGGTGTGGTGACATGAACTACGAACCTGATATCCAGTTCTTCATCATAGATGTGGTATTCGCTGATGTTGTCACGGATAACGGCGACCTTACTGTCGTCCATCTCCCAGTACTGCACTTCTTCGTCTTCTGCGCCGGCATTCTCATAGAAGTACTCCATGTACTGTTTGAGATCATCCTGGGAAATGATCTCGACATTACCTGCTATAACAGCATCATAGAGACTTATAAGATCTGCATAATCGTTATCTATAGGAACAGCCGGAACGCCATTCGCGATCTCCTCATCAAATTCAGCACGGAGTTTGATCTTAAGATCTTCATAATCGCTGAAAACGATCTCCTCTTCCGCGATCTCACCACTATCCATATTAAAATGCTGAAAGACAACAGTTCCGGAACCCCCGTCATAGTCTTTGGGCGGCAATGCGTTGAAAACCGGATTTCCATGAATGATGGCTCCATATTCAGAACCTAGTAAGATCTTATCCTTATAACCGGCGTACGGATTACTGTCTGTTCCGCCGGATGCGTTCTCCCATGGCTTGTCAAGCAGCTGAAACTCAGTCTCCTTTGATTCTTCGATCTCCCTGGGAGTCATATGATTAACGAGGACGGTATTCTCAGTACCGTCCGTCTGTTCAGTTTCGGTTGCTCCGGCACATGCAGTCAGTGATGCCAGAACGGATACCGTCATAAACACCGCTGCTGATCTTATCAATATCTGATTCACTTTTGTTCTCACTTTCGATATGCAGGATATACCTGCTGATTATATCATTAGCCCAGAGCCATTACGTATATCTGACAGGGATTAGCCTCGTCCCAGAGGTCAGGGATCACCTCAAATTCCTTGAACCCGCAGCTGATATAAAACGCGTTCGTCCTGTCGTAGTCATCATACATTCCCATACGGACGGTCTTGACCTGCATGAATGAGTATCCGCCGGCTGTTGCTGTTTGCCGCGCCGCATTAACGAGCATCCGTCCGATGCCGTGTCTGTGATACTCCTTGAGCACTCCCATTACTGCAATCTCGACTGTGTCCTTCCCTGTCTCCTTGAGACACAGGAAGCCAACATATCTGTCCCCGTCCTTATACGCCAGCATGATGCGTCCGGCAGCTTCTCTTATGTACTGCTCCCTGCTCTCCTCGACTTCAAACCACTCGGGAAGTGCTTCGAGTATCGTACGGGAAATTGATCTTTTATCGTTGATGTCTGTTATCTGTATTATCATGTAATCACCTTCTCATACCTTCTCCAAATACACAAAGACCAGCTCGTCATCCACAGGTCTCTCATCGAAAATCTTATATCCAAGTTTCTGATACAGACGGATATTCTCGGTGCTCCTGGTACTTGTAAAAAGCTCATACCTGCTGCCGGGGTAACAGTCCTCGATCGCACACAGCAGTATCATCAAGTGCGGCCGCCATCCTCTCTGCGACATATCTGCAGTTTCCCGTAGCTGAAAAATAAACGATCATCCCTCAGTGATGTCCTGTCTGAATGAACTTTATCAGTTCCTCAACATCATCGAATTCATCATAGTCGCCCATTATGCCTTCACGATGGTAGATGATGCCGTTCTTCTCGTTTATCTCAAGGCGGTCCAGAAGTGCTTCCATACCGTAGCGACGCACATATTCGGTGAAAGCCAGCGCCTTTACCTTCTCGTCGAACAAGCCCTTACGGCAGTCACTGTCACCGCAGGCCCAGCATCCCGGCAGGTCTTTTGCGAGGCAGCACTTACGGTTCTCGCACCAGTTGGCATCCTTACACCAGGACAGTTCAAGAAAGCCGTCCCTTCTGCATCCTTTGCATGTAACATTCTCAGAACACAGGCAACATGCAAGACCGCATCTGGCAATACCTAATTCACGTTTCATTGAATGCCTCCCTCAACATCTCATTCACCGCAAAATCACATTCAGTGCAATATCGCGATGAGTCTCTCATCACTCGTAAGCAGCGCCTTCGCCAGTTCTCTGTACTTCTCCTCATGGAGGTATGTATGGCGGTGCGGCTTGACCGATGGAGCCATATCTATAGCATCACTGAAATCCTTAACTTTAAGATCAAGAGTCGCACAGTAATCCCAGAACCCGGTCTTCGTAAAAACCGTATCGATCCTCTTCCAGCGGTGATCGCAGATCCTGCACATGATATACGTGGCAATGCCAACCTGAATACCATGGAGCTGCGGATGTTCGAGGAGCTGATCAAGAGCATGTGAGATCAGGTGTTCAGAGCCGCTTGTGGGCGCACTTGAACCTGCGATCTCATTGGCGATCCCGCTCATTGCCAGGGAATCGAGAAGCTCTTTAAGGAACAGGTCTTCATTGATGGATTCGAAGGGCGTTCTGACGAAGGAATTCGCCGCTTTCTTGGCGATCATAAATGCGAAATCATTAACTTCATCGTATCCCATATCCTCCTCGTGCTGCCAGTCGTAGGTGGAGGAGATCTTAGCAACCATATCACCTACGCCGGAATAAAGGAACCTGACAGGTGCGCTCTTTATCACGTCCGTATCGACGAGTATGCCGTATGCCATTTTCGCCGGGAGGGATTTCCTGTGACCGTTTACGATAAGCGACGCGGACGAACTGGAGAATCCGTCTGAAGAAGAGCTGGTAGGAACACTGATGAATGGTATCCGCAGAATGTAGCCGATATACTTGGCCGCGTCGATGACCTTTCCGCCGCCCATGCCTATGACCGCCTGTGTTTTATTAGGCAGCTCGAAAGCAAGATCCGTGATATCCTTGAAATCAACCGTATCCATCTCCTGATGATGCAAAACTTTGACACCTGCTCTCTCGAAGGAATCAAAGACCGTATCACCGAACATCGCCGTAAGGCCGTTGCCGAAAAGTATGGTGACCTGTGTGATACCGGCATTGCTCAGGTAGTCACCGATATGCGCCGTAACGCCGCTTTCTATCTTAAGGATCGAAGGGATCGATATCTCATCTTTGAGCATAGTTTCTAACCTCCTTTTATGTTCATCCGATTACTTCAGGGACCACTTTCGTAAGATCCGCAAATTTATTGATAAAAGGTACCTCAGCGTTAATTGTACCAAAGCCGTATGCAGCATGTATAAAGGGGAACCCCGCCTTAACTGTTGCTTCATAGTCACTCTGTATATCACCGACATAACATGCTGCTGTCAGTCCGTTGCGTTCAGCAATGAGCCTGATGTTCTCATCTTTCTGAAGAAGATTATTGCCATAACACTCTATATCCTCCACCAGATCATCAGGCGTTCCGTATGCAATGTCAAAATAATAAAGGAACGACTCGATATATCCTGCCTGACAGTTGCTCACGATATAGATGTGATATCCCATCTCCTTAAGCATCGCCCAGGTCTCAAGAACACCATCATACATTATTCCCCCATGTTCTCTCAGGTATTCATTCTCGTAGTTCTCACATGCATAGCGGAGAGCATCACGTTCAGGGCCTTTCTCTGTGTAAGTAAACAGTGTGTCAGCGATCACGTCCATAGGCTTGCCCATGACGCTCTGAATGTCTTCTCTCGTTACGGTCTTGTCCGTATATCCCGCTTCGTGAACCTTGACCGTCCATGAAGCTGCTACGTTTGCGGAAGAATCCCAGACGGTACCGTCCATATCAAATATTACGCCTTTTCTGCTCATGTAAAACCTCCTAGATTAGACCAAGCATCTGCATGAATTCCTCAAGCGAATCACTCAACTCATCCCATTCCCATTCGTCCATACCATGAACTGCGAAATATACCGGAGAATCATCCTCGCTTATATCGATGCAATAAGGGTCTCCATCTGACGATGCGATTACTACCAGATTCGGATCCCAGTCGTCAATGACCTCTTCCGTGACAGGATTGTATGAGTAACCGAACTGACCCTCGATCAGATCTTCAGCACCGAAGAAATAGATCTCTGTCGTCTCAAAATCCTCGATCTCAACAGATAACTGATCACCTTTAGAATGAGTCTTCAGATAATCCAGATATATCTTTGGCAGATTCCATCTCTCACTGATGGCGTTCATAACATCATCAGAGGTTCTTCTAGCAGTAATGGGACGTTTCATTGGAGGCTCGTAATCAACTTTATATCCGAGCTCGTCCAACACTGTCATTCTGGCTCCGGCCATCTTGAGTTCCCGAAGTGTCTTTATGAATAGCTGTTCCATAGACAGTGTAGTATTGTCCTTCCCGTTGCATACCAAACCGGCATCATTATCCGGATCGAATTCAAAGACAACGTCACCTGTGTCGATCGCCCTCTTAAGATTACCGACTGACAGGGAACTGTCAAAAGATCTGATTATCTTTATGTACTTTGCAATATTAGCATCACGTTCTATCTGAACAGTAACGATCCCGTACATGGCTTATCTCCTTATATCCTGTTGTCCATAGGCTACATATTATTCTATCATCTTATGAAGATATCGTCCAAAGGATTGTCCTTTTGAATCCAAGCTCACTCGCGCGTTCCTCTATCCTGTCCATCATTTCCTGTGCAATATGCAGACCCCTGAATTCAGGATCTACCCATACACGTTTGATCTCAGCATCAGTATCCGAATATGCCTTCAACCCCGCACAGCCAACCGGCACGTATAATACGTATGAGATCAGGACATACAGAATATCTGAAGACAGGTTGTTATGTATTCAATATCAGGCATTACCGTCACTGTCCTTTCGAGATGCACAGCAGGTGATAACAAGATGTTCATCAGCAATATCGTTATACACCTTGCATTCCCTACCGCTGACATCATAAACACGTATAATACCCATCAGATCTTTTCCATCTTCGAACTCCCCTGTTATTTCCGGTGCGGATGATAGAAGTTCAGGGACGAATCTTATCGTTCTCGCATCATTGAATACTGCTGTATAAAGTATCTCAGCCTCAACAAGGTCCTGGAATATGTGACTGCCGTAAGACAGTTCGGGATTATAGCCGGCTCTGGATTCTTCTGTCTCACATATTATCTCAAAGGCGCTTATATCAGAGAACGAAGTCGGAACTCCCAGCTCCGGTGACGTCGTACCGACACGCCCGGGAACGATAAGCATCATATGCTTGTTCTTTTCCCTGAAATGCCAGTTCAGTTTACCAATGAATCTTGCGACTGCAGGTTTGTCCTTGTACGGCATATTGTAGTAGTTGACCGGATCAACGACCACAACAAGATCAAGATCAGTTGCTTTGGATATTCCCATTGATGAACTCCTGCTCTCCAGAAGGATGTCATCATCATCAATATCGGATGGTATAACAGTTCCCTCGGATGTCCTCTGTATCTGCAGCGGTCTGCATTGCAGAAGGTCGATAGAATAGTCACCGTTTTCTGATATGTTTATGGTGAACTCAGTATCCACCGGATAATCGTATTCCTCCTGGATGCATCTCAGCATTCTCCTCATCTGTTCCATAAGCTGACTGTTCGCCACCAGGCCTTTACATGAGATGAACTTGATGTCGCGAGGTCTTCCCATCTCCCGCAGCCTGGATTCTGCATCATAATCATGTTCCAGAAGTATCTTCTCAAGGTATTTGGGAATATCACCTGCAAGCTTATCGTATGGCAGTTTCTCCATAGAGTGTGACGTCATGTTGATCACTTCAGCCGTCCCCTGTGAGAACTTGTGTTTATCAGCAGATGATGAATAGGATGTTTTCTCCGGCATATCAAGATTAACGATTCTCGGATATGAGCCTTCCGTCCTGTCAACTGCAGACGTTCCCAGACCCATTACAAGTCTCAGCATCCCGGCTGCCGGATCTGAATCCTTCATGATACGGTACGGACTGTATGAATACCCTACGCCGGCTGCACACGGCATATAGTACTGACCGTAATATGAACCTGATACACGTTGTATCAGTAGCGCCATCTGTTCATCCCGTTTATCAAGTCCGCGCCTCTTGCGGTAATCAAGAGCGGACAGACTCATGGAGCTTCTATACACAGTCTTGATAGCATTCTCGAATTCTGCCAGACGCTCCTCCCGGGTTCCCCTGTTCACACAGAATACTGAATCATATTTCCCCGCGAAAGCATTGCCAAATCCATCCTCAAGGATACTGCTCGATCTTATTATGTACGGATCCTGACCATAGTACTCGATTATACGCACGAACTGTTCGCGCATAGCCGGTGAGAAGACACCTTCCATCAGCCTGTCCGCGAATTCAGCTGCCAGTGTAAAATAACCTTCATCCGTTCGCTGCCTGATACGGAGATCCCACAGATCATTATCAACTATATACGTATAATACAGATCAGAACCGACGTAGAAAGAATCATGCGGTTCAAGATATTCTGCGATGTCCTTCTCTTTGTTCTTAACAATCGCTCTGGCCAGCAGCATTCCGCACGACTTGCCTCCGATCATGCCCGTGCCGATCATGTGATCCCTCACTGCGAAATAGTCTTCCGCTGTAAAATTCTTCTTCACCATCTCACGCATCTTCTCATCGCGCGTCATCATGATATCGCACATCCTGCTTAAGTCTTCAGTAATGTCTGCGTTATTCTCATGCAGTATCTTTGTGCGGTTGAAGAATCTGTCCCACGAGTCTGAATACTGTTCTTCCGCAGAGCGCTGAGCCTGCCCGAGCGTCTGATAGAACCTGCTTGACTTGACGCCGTCCAGGATCGGTCTGAAAGCACCCGTGTCAGGTTCGTAAGTATGGGGAAGGAACATGGTCTCCGAGTCTCTGTTCCACACTTTCTCAGGTCTCACATAAACGTTCCTGCTGTCGGAATACACATCGATAAAGAGCTGCGTAGTATTGAGGATCTTGTTGATTGCATGAACAGAGTGTTTTCCTCTTATTATCGGGAAGAACGCCACGGTATCAAGTATGAACAAAAACGGGCAGGTCACTCTGAAGAAATTACCCATCATAAGATCTGTAGCCCATGCCGTCTGAAGTTCCGACAGACAGTCAAACACATAGAATGCATCAAAACCTTCCTTCTCGATCACATTATGTATATCAATGGTAAATGTCTCGAACCTGTGTGACAGAGGTATCTTCACAGTCTTAACTTCAGGCCTTTCTTCGATCAGGGGTTCGTGGCTTGCAAATCTGAAGTAAATGATATTTCTTTTATCCTTTATAGCCTGTTCCACATACGGTTCCATAAAGAGCCTGAACTGATCAAGATCCGAGACCCTCCAAACAACATTATCGCCGAGCCTTATATCCTGCGCTCCCGCGAAATTATACCTATGAGATAACTGATAAAGCTCTGCAAACGCCAGTATCGTGGGCATTTGCTTTGTCCAAGGCAGTGTTGACATTCCTTTACAATAGATATACATTATATCTATGTGGAGGTGATACTTATGGCTCAGCGCAAGGTTCAGAAGATTAGAGGGCAAGAATATGTCTATATCGACGAGCCGTATTGGAATCCGGAGAAGAAGCGCGGCGAACATAGACGCACCTATATAGGCAAGAACGTAGATGGCGTCTTCGTTCCTAATAACACTTATCTTCTTCAGCAGGAACGGAAGAAGAAAGGGCCTT
>FMTG01000013.1:0-14189 GCA_900099715.1 Ruminococcaceae bacterium YRB3002
ATTCTTCAAGCTGCTTCCAGACATGTTAATTACCCCTTTAATTACATCTTTCGCAGATATCTTACGTTTGCGGGTAAAGTCGCGTTCCGGGTCGAAGCAGTAGTCTTGCGGATGTTCTGCGATCTCGTTGATTGCTGAGTTGAAGTGCTTTTTGATTTGTTTGATTCTCATGTTGTGCCTCCTTGGGATCGAGTTTCCTTAATTCCAAGGGCCTCATTAGCTCCGAGCTGGTGGAGCTAATGAGGCCGCACATTTAGGCTGCAGTGTCAACTGTTTTCTTGAAAAAAAGTAAAAAAATACTCGGCACCATTTGAAAAGCCGAGTATCAGAGAAAAATTTCTTAACTTAATGACATTGGGAACCGTCCCCATTTCAGATTCCGAAGCGAGGAAGAACAATTTGTGCTATGAGTTGCGCAAACGGCGCAGCCGGTGAGCACCTGTCCGAAATAGCACAAATTCGTTCTTCCGAGCCGCGAGCCCTCACAAAACCAGAAGATACACCGCGAACCAGTGAACCGCAGCGCCCGCCAGCACGAACAGGTGCCAGATAAAGTGCGCGCCTCTGGTGTCTTTAATAAAAGGGATCATTCCCACGGAATACACAACCCCGCCGGCCAGGCACATCCAGAAGATGGCCGGATCGTTACGAAGCCAGTCTGGTATAAATATCACCGCGCTCCACCCTATCAGAAAATACAGCGTGAAGTGAAGCGCCCTGAGCCGCCCGGGCCCAAATACACCGATGAATGTCACTCCGGTAATTATCAGTGCCCACTGGACGCAGAAGATGACGATGCCTTTTACGTCGCCCCAGTACACAAGGTAGAACGGCGCCGTCGTGCCGCCTATCAGAAGATAAATCGAGGAATAATCGAACCTTCTCCAGAGCCTCTTCACTGTAGATCCCTTTTTGAATGAATGATACAGACAGCTCATAAGAAAGAGCAGGAACAGCGATATGCCGTAGAACAGCGAAGCCATGAGCTTGAGGCCCGTATCCGAACTGAGGATCATGAGGACAAGAGCAGCAATGGAAAGACCGGCACCTACACCGTGGGATACGGCATTGCCTATCTCTTCGAGAACGGATCTGACGGGCGGTTCTTCTGCAATGCGCGCCATGTCGCGGCGCAGATCACGCTCTGCACTTTTTATCCGCGGTTTGAGCTGGGGATCGCGTCTCATTATGTAGCAGCGAAGAACGTTCCGATGTTCTCCTGCTCAAGGATCTGTTCAAGTATCTGGGGTGTGGAGCCCTGGGCAATGACGCCGTTGATCCCGTGGTCCATGACTTTCTTCATGGCAGAGATCTTTGTTGCCATTCCGCCCGTTCCGAGCTTGCTGCCGGGTGCACCTGCAGCATCCACCATCTCCTGGGTTATCTTCTCAACGTACGGAATGCGCTTGGCATCCGGATTAGTGTGAGGGTCGTCATCGTAGAGACCGTCAATATCGGAAAGTATTATCAGAAGGTCCGCATTTGCAAGGCACGCCACGTCAGCCGACAGGGTATCATTATCACCGAAAGTGCCGTTGTGCAGGATCTCTGCCGTCGATACGGAGTCGTTCTCGTTGATTACGGGGATTATCTTCTTCTCTATAAGAGCCTCGATGGTATTCGTAATGTTGGACTTGGTCAGCCTGTCGAGTATATCGTCCTTGGTCAGGAGGATCTGTCCGCACATATATGAATACTCCGCGAAACTCCTGGTATAAGCGTTCATGAGCTCGCACTGTCCTACGGCGGCCAGCGCCTGCTTGTCCCTTATCTCAGTGGGGCGCTGCTTGAGGTTCATGTATCCCACGCCGACTCCGATTGCACCGGAAGTCACGAGAAGGATCTCCTTGCCCTGATTCATCAGGTCTGCGATAGCGCGGCAGAGCTTATCGACGTTGCCGTGATTTATCTTGCCGTTCTCGTAGGTGATGGTGGATGTACCGACCTTGACCACGATCCTCTTGGCGAAATTAACCGCAATTCGCGAACCGGCGCTGTTATCCATAAGTTCCCCCTGTAATGTTTGTCACAAGTAAGAATTATACTTTGGTTAATAAGAATAAGCAAGGGAGCGGCTTTTCGAGGCGTGCGCGAAAATATTTACGACTTTATGTCGTATATACTTGACATTATGTAAACCGGGTGCTATCATGAGCTCACGATAGAGCCGCAGAAACCAGGCTTAGAATGAGAGGATAGAACTATGAAGAAACAAACACTTACAACGATCATCGCATCAGTACTGTCACTGACCGTTGTCATCAGCACCGGGACCGCAGTCGCTATGCGCGGAAACGACACCGTTATGTCATTCACATCAGATGTGGCTGTCAAGGACGGCAGGATCGTAGAGAACGCACAGCCGACATACTTCAACCCCGTCGGACAGGTCTGCACCTTTGACATCAGCATAGCAGGACCTGACGAGATCCTGTCAGACATCAGGATCTGCACCGAGATGCCGAACAATGAGCCGGTCTTCAGCACAACGACAAACAACTCCCACTTCTCCACCGGAGAGCTGGACGTTCAGGATCAGGGGATCTTCCTCATGATCAGCCACAAGCTGGTCGACGGAGAGACAGTTGAGGATAACGAATTTGCTATTACCTACACGGTCAGACTGTCAGGAACCGGTGATTCCGCATGGAATAACGGTCTCACGATCTTCACAACTGCCGCAGTTGCCGTCTTCGTGGTATTCATGATCTACATCCTCAACCGCAATATGATGAGCAACAAGGAATACGATGAGAGACAGATCCGCATGCGCGGTCTGGCTGCCCTCAATTCACTGGTAACAGCTGCATGCGTACTTATGGGATTCGGACTGCTGGACAACATGAACGAGAACTTCCCGTTTTCCGTCTATCAGGTAGCTATGATCACAGTCATGGTATCTATTACGGTATTCATGATCATCTCGGATATCAATGACGCTTATTTCGGGATCAGGAGCAAGAGAACACTGTTCATAATCCTGTCGGCGATAATAGCAGTTACCCAGCTTATGAGCGGTCTTCTGTTCGGACTGATCAGGGGAGGAGAGCCGGTCTTCTCGAACCTCAATGTGGTAAGCACGGTCACAGGTCTCTGCTTTGCCATATTCTGCATCGAGCTGATCATCAAGGGGAATATCGAGAAGCGCGAACTGAGAGAGGAGGCCGAAGATGAAGAATCTGAGACTTAAATCGGCCCGCGCCGCCCTCGATCTGTCCCAGCAGGACCTGGCCGACAGAGTAGGTGTATCGCGCCAGACGATCAACGCCATCGAGAAAGGCGACTACAACCCGACGATCAACCTCTGTATCGCCATCTGTAAGGTTCTCGGGAAGACCTTGGATGAGCTTTTCTGGGAGGAATAAGAGATAGAACGGAGCCCGTGCGACGACCTCGTGCGGGCTCTACTTTCCATAGGTACAATTCCGGTCAGGTTCACGTTATCATCGTCTCAGGAGGTGATGCTAAATGGATCAGTACATCACAGGCGCAATGATAAGAGAAATGCGCATGAAGAAGAAGTTAACCCAGGCCGGACTCGCTGAGATCCTCAGCGTATCGGACAAGACAGTCTCCAAATGGGAGACCGGTAAAGGTTATCCGGACATATCGCTGCTGGAACCTATTGCAGTGGCCTTCGGAGTGTCGGTAACAGAACTTCTGTCCGGAAGCGCTGTGCACAACAGCAACATTTCGGCTAATATGCTCCGTTCCCGGTTCTACGTCTGCCCTGTCTGCGGAAATATAATACACGCCATGGGCGAGGCCGCTCTGAGCTGCCACGGGATAGCCCTTGTTCCCTGCGAGGCCGAGCCGTCGGATGAGGAGTCGGATGAGGAGTCGGATGAGGAACACAGGATAGTTATAGAACGCGTTGAGGACGAATATTATGTGACCGTCGACCACGAGATGACGAAGAGCCACTATATCTCCTTTATCGCAGGAGTCTCCTGCGACGGGCTCCAGCTCGTCAAGCTCTACCCCGAAGGTCCCTGCGAGACGCGGCTTAAGATCCGGTGCCTGCAAAAGGTCTACTGCTACTGTAACAGGGACGGGTTGTTCGCGGTAGATGTGTGAGTCCGGGACGGCGCGAAAAGGCGACGCGAAAGGGGTTAGGGAGTTGTAAGTTGTAAAGTTCCGGCGGATTTTTGTAATAGATCGACCGGTTATCTCCGGCAACCGCACACCCGGGGTGTTCTCACCGGGTGTGTTTTTGGCCAGATCAGGTCGTTTTTCTCCGGCAACCGCACACCCGGGGTGTTCTCACCGGGTGTGTTTTTGGCCAGATCAGGTCGTTTTTCTCCGGCAACCGCACACCCGGGGTGTTCTCACCGGGTGTGTTTTTGGCCAGATCAGGTCGTTTTTCTCCGGCAACCGCACACCCGGGGTGTTCTCATCGGGTGTCCCTCAACTCAAAAAGCTCCGATCGGGAACCGACAAAACCGTATATTTTCGTATTCTTTCGTCACTTTTTTCTGTTGACAAGGTAGTAAGATCAATATATGGAAATTAGCAGACGACATCTCGAATTTAAGATCGCCTATATCAGGCACCAGCTAAGCCTTATCCCGCATGGTTTTTTCAAGTCGATCGGATGTAAGGATTATGTATATCTCTTCTTCGATCCGGCAGACACTAAGGTAACTCGAGCGAATAAGAGACGTATAGCTTTGACCTCCAAACGCGGCAAGCAACTATCTGAGCAGGTAAAAAAATACGTTGAATTGAAAGGACAACTGGATCTGCTGCTCAAGGAGTGGAAAACAAAATACAGGGACGAGCCGCGCGATATACAGTACCCGCTGCGCAAGAAGAGACGGGACCGGTTTGACTATGCGTTTTTCAGGGACGCCATTCCAAATCAGGAGACGCACAAGAACCTGACGCCGATAGATCACAACGGACACATTTTCTTCTCCAAAAACGAAGTCGTGGGAGCACAGATCGTTGAGAAACTGGAGTATGAGTACAAGGCCGGCGTACGGATCGTTTTCGATCAGTTTACGGAATTCTGTCCGGATATTATCTTCTATGTGCCGGAGATAGACAAGGTTATCCTCATGGAGATCGACGGCGCCATGGACAAGGTGTCGTATATAACCAAGTCATATCACAACACCGCAGCGTGCGTCATCAACGAACTGGTGGAAATGAAGGACTTTATCGTTGTCAGGATCGGAAGCAAATACGAAGTCAGCGCCGTGCAGATCGAGAACATGATACACATGGCCATCGAAGCGGCTATCGACGATATCATCGTCTGACGAAGAACAGAAGCATTTACACCAGCTTCTTGTAGTCGTAATAGTGCATCTCTTTGTCGTACTTCATGAGCACGGGTACGAATTTTCCCGTGGCGATACCCCTGGAATCCGCTTCAGATGCACTCATCTTAGCTATCCTCGTGTAGAAATTCTCATGTTCCTCCGCCCAGAACAGCAAGGTGGCCCTGACTTTATCACCGTCCTCATCAACTGAGGCAACAAGCGCCTGCGAAGTGAACATGTCGCGTCCGTCTGCCTTCTCAAAACCCTGGTTCTTCAGTTCTTCCTGCAGATCTTCGGGTACACCGGACAGCACTTTCTCGAGGCTGGCGTTCTCCTTCTTAGAGACCTTAAGGCAAATAAGTGCGAAGATCCCGCACACTATGACTCCGACGACCAATCCGCCGATAACACCGGGCCGAAGATCCATAAACATAAGATTCATATAATCATATCCTCCCAAAATAAGAGGGCTGCCCGTTAAGACAGCCCTCTGTTGTCAGTTTACTTATCTGATAATCCGAAGATTACTCGATGATCGTAGATACTGTACCAGCACCAACTGTGTGGCCACCCTCACGGATAGCGAACTTGAGGCCCTGCTCCATAGCAATAGGAGTGATGAGCTCACCAGTGATTGTTACGTGGTCACCAGGCATACACATCTCTGTGCCCTCAGGAAGACCTACAACACCGGTAACGTCAGTTGTTCTGAAGTAGAACTGAGGACGGTAGCCGTTGAAGAAAGGCTTATGACGTCCACCCTCTTCCTTTGTAAGAACGTAAACCTGACCTGTGAACTTTGTATGAGGTGTTGTTGAACCGGGCTTAGCAAGAACCTGTCCACGCTCAACTTCCTTACGGTCGATACCACGGAGGAGACATCCGATGTTGTCGCCGGCCTCAGCCTGATCCATCATCTTACGGAACATCTCAACACCTGTGATAACTGTTGACTTAGCCTCATCCTGGAGACCAACGATCTCTGCAGGATCACCAACCTTAACTGTACCTCTCTCAACACGGCCTGTAGCAACAGTACCACGTCCGGAAATTGTGAAAACTTCCTCGACAGGCATAAGGAAAGGCTTATCTGTCTGACGCTCAGGTGTAGCGATGTAGCTGTCAACAGCTGCCATAAGCTCAACGATAGGAGCGTACTCAGGAGCGTTAGGATCTGTAGAATCAGACTCGAGAGCTGCAAGAGCGGAACCTCTGATGATAGGTGTATCGTCGCCAGGGAAATCATACTGGTTGAGGAGGTCACGGATGTCCATCTCAACGAGCTCGAGGAGCTCTTCGTCATCAACCTGGTCACACTTGTTCATGAATACTACGATGTAAGGAACGCCAACCTGACGAGCAAGAAGGATGTGCTCACGTGTCTGAGCCATAGGTCCGTCGGAAGCAGCAACAACGAGGATAGCACCGTCCATCTGAGCTGCACCTGTGATCATGTTCTTGATGTAGTCAGCGTGACCAGGGCAGTCAACGTGTGCATAGTGACGAGCTTCTGTCTCGTACTCAACGTGTGCTGTGTTGATCGTGATACCACGAGCTCTCTCCTCAGGAGCGGAGTCGATGTTACCATAATCCTTGAACTCTGCGCCGCCCTTCATAGCGAGAACCTTTGTGATAGCAGCTGTAAGAGTTGTCTTACCGTGGTCAACGTGACCAATGGTACCAATGTTAACGTGCGGCTTTGTACGTTCGAACTTTGCCTTTGCCATTTGAATTTCCTCCAATTAAATAATTAATGACTTTTTATGCTCGCTTCTCGTATAGCGTTATCACTTATTGTATAAGGAAACGCGCTATATTTCAAGTAAATAAACCCAAAGCAATTTGCGAGCAAAATTACTTTTTGAGAATTTCTTCCATTATGCTCTTCGGCGCCTCTGCGAAATGGCTGATCTGCATTACGAAAGTACCGCGGCCCTGTGTTGTGGAACGCAAAGCTGTTGCGTAACCGAACATGTTGGCCAGAGGCACCTCGGAATGGATCTGCTGTGTTCCGTTCAGAGGTTCGATGGACTTGATCATACCACGGCGGGCATTAAGTCCTCCGATAACGTCTCCGAGATAATCATCAGGTACCTCAACGTCAACCTTCATGATAGGCTCGAGCAGGCAAGGATCAGCCTTGGCCATACCGGCCTTGAAGCCCATGGATCCTGCGATCTTGAACGCCATTTCTGATGAGTCGACATCGTGGTAGGAACCGTCATATACGGTAACCTTAACGTCAACAACGGGGTAACCGCCGAGGACGCCAGCCTGCATAGCTTCCTGAACACCTGCATCGATAGGAGCGATGAACTCCTTCGGGATAGAACCACCGACTGTCTCATTGTGGAATGAGTAGCCTTCACCGGGTTCAACAGGCTCGAGTCTGAGCCAGCAGTGACCGTACTGACCGTGACCACCGGACTGACGGACGAAACGTCCCTCTGCCTCGACGGTCTTCCTGATCGTCTCTTTGTAAGATACCTGAGGTGCACCTACGTTAGCCTCAACCTTGAACTCACGGAAAAGACGGTCAACGATGATATCGAGGTGAAGCTCACCCATACCTGCGATGATGGTCTGTCCTGTCTCCTGGTTTGTGTATGTCTTGAACGTAGGATCCTCTTCAGCGAGCTTCTGGAGAGCGATGATCATCTTCTCCTGTGAAGCACGGCTCTTAGGCTCGATAGCGACTTCGATAACAGGCTCCGGGAACTCCATGGACTCGAGGATGATAGGATGATCCTCAACACAGAGCGTGTCACCTGTTGTTGTGTCCTTAAGACCTACTGCAGCAGCGATATCGCCGGAGAATACTTCGTTGATCTCCTTACGCTCGTTAGCGTGCATCTGCACGATACGGCCGATACGCTCCTTCTTGTTCTTTGTTGCGTTAAGCACATAAGAACCTGACTCAAGAACACCTGAATAAACTCTGAAGAAGCAGAGCTTACCTACGAAGGGGTCTGTAGCGATCTTGAATGCAAGCGCTGCGAAAGGACCGTTATCGTCTGCAGGTCTCTCCTCCTCTTCCTCTGTCTCGGGGTTAACACCCTTGATGGCAGGGATATCGAGAGGTGAAGGCATGTAATCGACGATAGCGTCGAGAAGCATCTGGACACCCTTATTTCTGAGGGATGTACCGCATGCTACAGGGATTGCCTTACATTCGCATGTTGCCTTACGGAGAGCAGCCTTGAGCTCTTCTATGGAGATCTCCTCGCCCTCGAGGAACTTCATGGTGAGATCGTCATCTGTCTCGGCGATCTTCTCGATCATGGTATCTCTTCTTGACTGTGCTTCGTCAAGGAGATTCTCGGGGATATCGCGGATCTCGTACTGCATTCCGTCTTCGCTTGTGTAGATCTCGGCCTTCATTGTCATGAGGTCGATGATACCTTCGAAAGTGTCTTCCTTACCGATAGGCATCTGGATCGCGATCGCGTTGTTCTTGAGACGGTCAATGATCATGCTGATAACGTGGTCGAAGTCAGCTCCGAGGATATCCATCTTGTTGACGAATACCATTCTCGGTACACCGTAGTGCTCTGCCTGTCTCCAAACCGTCTCTGTCTGTGGCTCAACGCCGCCTCTTGCAGACATTACCGTAACGGCACCGTCGAGAACACGCAGAGATCTCTCAACCTCTACAGTAAAGTCAACGTGGCCGGGAGTATCAATGATATTGATACGGTGATTCTTCCAAGGTGCTGTTGTAGCAGCAGATGTGATCGTGATACCTCTCTCCTGCTCCTGGACCATCCAGTCCATGGTAGCAGCACCCTCGTGAACCTCACCCATCTTACGGTTTACACCGGAGTAGTAGAGGATTCTCTCGGTAGTAGTTGTCTTACCGGCGTCGATATGAGCCATAATTCCGATGTTCCTGGTCTTTTCCAGCGGATATTGTCTCTTCTCCATCTTGTTAAATAACTCCTTATCGACTATTAACGGTTATAGTGTGCAAAAGCCTTGTTAGCTTCTGCCATCTTGTGCATGTCTTCCTTCTTCTTGAATGCACCGCCGGTAGCGTTAGCTGCATCCATGAGCTCGCCTGCGAGACGCTCTCTCATAGTACGCTCTGATCTTGCTCTTGCAGCATTAACGATCCAGCGAAGACCCAATGTCAGACGACGGGGCTCTCTAACTTCCATAGGGATCTGGTAGTTAGCACCACCGACACGACGGGCCTTACACTCAAGCATAGGCATAACATTCTCAAGAGCCTTGTAGAATACATCCAAAGGCTCCTCGCTCGTGCGCTCCTTGATGATATCAAAGGCACCGTAGCAAATCTTCTGGGCTACACCCTTCTTGCCGTCGAGCATGATGTTGTTGATCAGCTTACTGACCTTGACATCATTGTAGACGGGATCGGGTAAGACCTTTCTCTCTGGGATATTGCCTTTCCTGGGCACTGTTCTTCCCTCCTTTATGATTTACAGTATTCTGAAACCATAGGTACTCACGTTTCAGTTCTTTGACTCTTGTGGACGTGTAAGTGCGATCACTGTGACAATGTTCCCCATCGAGTGGTATATGAACAATGTACTGATCACTTCAGTTGTCCGATCCTCTTGGTACTTATCGAGGATTACTTCTTAACCTTAGCAGCCTTAGGCTTCTTAGCGCCGTACTTGGATCTACCCTGCATACGGTTAGCAACGCCTGCTGTATCAAGGGTACCTCTGATGATGTGGTAACGTACACCAGGAAGGTCCTTAACACGTCCGCCTCTGATGAGAACAACAGAGTGCTCCTGAAGGTTATGTCCGATTCCCGGTATGTAAGCTGTTACTTCGTATCCGTTGGTCAAACGTACACGGGCAACCTTACGAAGTGCCGAGTTAGGCTTCTTAGGTGTTGTTGTCTTAACAACTGTGCAAACACCACGCTTCTGAGGTGAGGACAGATTTGTCTCTCTCTTCTTGATGGTGTTCAGGCTAGCCTGCAAAGCCGGTGAAGCAGACTTGAATGTCTTTGAGTGTCTGCCGGACTTAACTAACTGATTAAATGTAGGCATCAATACATCTCCTTTCGTTTTATTTGCTGCATTCCGGCCCGATTTTGCCGCATTAACACACGGCAAGAGGGCGTCTTGCGAGCAATTAAGTATACAACGCGTGTTTTGAAATGTAAACAGTTATTTCGGGAGGTCGCCTATAAGATCACAAATAAGTATAAAATGTCGTTTTCTCGTTATTGGCATCAGCGCGAAAAGATGTTATAGTTGGTAACGTTGGTTAAAAATATATTAATAATATACAAGGAGCGTGACTTTATGACGAAAGTTAAATTCACCGAGACCGTGTTGCGTGATTCACAGCAGTCACTCATCGCTACCCGTATGCCCTTCTCTGATTTCGAGGGCATTCTGGAGACACTGGACAATGCCGGCTATCACTCACTGGAGTGCTGGGGCGGCGCCACATTCGATTCATGCCTCAGATTCCTCGATGAGGATCCGTGGGAGAGACTCCGCAAGATCAAGGCAGTCTGCAAGAAGACTCCCCTTCAGATGCTCATCAGAGGCCAGAACATTCTGGGCTACAAGCACTACCCGGATGATGTGGTAAGGCTTTTCGTAAGGAAGGCTGCAGAGAACGGCATGGACATCTTCCGTATCTTTGATGCTCTGAACGACTTCAGGAACATCAAGGTCTGCATCGATGAGGTCAAGGCATGCGGCAAGCACGCACAGGGCTGCATCTGCTACACGACATCACCCGTTCACACCATCGAGAAGTACATCGAGATGGGTAAGGAACTCGAGGAGATGGGCGTTGATTCCATCGCTATCAAGGACATGGCAGGCATCTGCGGTCCTCAGGAGGCTTACGATCTCGTTAAGGCCCTGAAGTCTTCCGTCAGCGTTCCGATCCAGTTCCACACACACGCTACAACGGGTCTCGGCCCCCTCACATACCTCAAGGCAGTTGAGGCAGGCGTCGATATCATCGATACAGCTATCGCCAACATGAGCGGCGGTACATCACAGCCCTGCACAGAGACAATGAAGTACGCTCTCGAGCAGCTCGGATACGAGACAGATCTCGATTCCAAGAAGCTCAAGGAGATCAACGATTTCTTCGGTCCCGTACAGAAGAAGTTCCTCGAGAACGGCATCCTCAATCCTTACGTTCTCGGTACAAAGACAGACGCTCTTGTATATCAGGTTCCCGGCGGAATGCTCTCCAACCTGGTTAAGCAGCTCACAGACATGAACGCTCTCGACAAGCTCGACGAGGCTCTCAACGAGGTTCCTAACGTAAGAAGAGACCTGGGTTACCCGCCTCTCGTTACACCTATGAGCCAGATGGTCGGCGTACAGGCTGTTCAGAACGTTCTCATGGGCGAGAGATACAAGACTATAACCAAGGAAGTCAAGGCTTACCTCCGCGGCGAGTACGGCACGGCACCCGGCGAAGTATCCCAGGAGCTCATCGACAAGTGCTGGAAGGAAGACGAGCTCGTCAAGGGCCGTTATGCTGATACACTCGAGCCCCTTTTCGAGAAGACAAAGAAGGAACTGGGCAAGACAGCAAGATGTGACGAGGACGTTCTCTCCTACATCGCTTTCCCTCAGGTTGCAGAGAAGTTCTTCGCAGCACGTGAGGAGAAGGAATCCAACACAGTTAATTACACCATCGAGAAGAAGGAGGACTGATCTGCTATGACTTTAGGTTCTATTATTGCTTTCGCAGCAGAAGGATCCGGCAAAGTCGGCGGCCAGGTAGCCTCTATCGGTGATGCATTGCTCTATGCGCTGTTTACGATATCGGTCGTATTTCTGGCGCTCCTGATAATATTCGTATGCATCAAGATCTTCTCTGCCATACTGAATGCATTTGACCACAAGAAGGATACTTCTACGGAAGCACCGGCAGCCGCTGCAGCAACATCTGCTCCTGCAGCACCCAAGGCGGCTCCCGCTCCCGAAGAGGAGTTCTCATCCGGTACCCTTAAGCTCAAGGGCTGCGACGAGAAGACCGCTGCCATGATAATGGCTATCGTCAGCGATAACACGGGTATTCCTCTGTCAGAACTTGTATTCAAATCCATTACTCTTGTTGAGAATAAATAAAGGAGTGTGTTCAAATGATCTATAACGTTACAATCAACGATAAAGTTTACGAAGTCGAGGTTGAGAAGGGCAAGGCCAATCTCATCAAGACTACAGCAGTTGTTGCTGCACCTGCACCCGCAGCAGCCGCACCGGCAGCAGCCGCAGCTCCCGCTGCAGCACCCGCACCCGCAGCAGCCGCTCCTGCAGCAGTTGCAGCAAATGCCACACCTGTTAACGCACCTATGCCCGGCACGATCCTCAACGTTAAGGTCAACGTTGGTGACCAGGTCAAGGAAGGCGATGTTGTTGTCATCCTCGAAGCTATGAAGATGGAGAACGAGATCTGCGCTCCCAAGTCAGGTACTGTTGCTCAGGTTCTTACAGCTAAAGGCTCCACAGTCAATACCGGCGATGCCATGATCTCAATTTCTTAAGTACGGAGGTTCACCCAAGTGTTTATTAAAGCATTACAAACGTTATGGGAAACATCCGGACTTGCAAACATGGATATCCGTTCCGGTATCATGCTTCTGGTCGCCTGTGTTCTCATCTATCTTGCTATCGGCAAGAAGTTCGAGCCTCTGCTCCTTCTGCCTATCGCTTTCGGAATGCTTCTGAGCAATCTGCCTATGGCAGACCTCTATCATCCCGAGATATTCATCAACGATTCCGGCCATATCGACTGGTCCTACTTCTCCACCATGGAAAGCGTCGGACTTCTCGACCTCATCTACATCGGCGTTAAGACAAGTATCTTCCCGTGTCTCATCTTCATGGGTGTCGGTGCCATGACAGACTTCGGACCTCTGATCGCACGTCCTTCATCACTGTTCATGGGTGCAGGTGCACAGTTCGGAATCTCTTTCGCATTCGTTATCGCATCCGTTCTCGGATTCACGGCAAACGAGGCAGCTTCCATCGCCATCATCGGCGGTGCTGACGGCCCTACGGCCATCTATCTCACAACGAAGCTCGCTCCTCACCTTCTCCCCGCCATCGCTATCGCTGCTTACTCCTACATGGCTCTGATCCCGGCTATCCAGCCTCCGATCATGAAGCTCCTTACAACAAAGAAGCAGCGTGCGATCAAGATGGATCAGGTACGTTCAGTATCCAAGGTTGAGAAGATCTGCTTCCCTATCATCGTTGTAGCAGTATGTGCTCTCCTGATTCCTTCAGTTGCACCTCTGCTCGGTATGCTGATGCTCGGTAACATCTTCAAGGAGTCCGGCGTTACGGACCGTCTCTCCGATACGGCTTCCAACGCACTCTGCAACATCGTTACCATCTGCCTCGGCACAACAGTCGGCGCTACAGCGAGAGGAACAACATTCCTTACATGGGAGACTCTGAAGATCGTCCTGCTCGGCGTTATCGCATTTGCTTTCTCCACCGTTGGCGGACTTCTTATCGCTCAGGTCATGTATTTCATCTCCGGCGGCAAGATCAATCCTCTCATCGGTTCCGCAGGCGTATCCGCAGTTCCTATGGCAGCACGTGTATCCAACTCAGAAGGTAAGAAGGCTAATCCTTCCAACTTCCTTCTCATGCACGCTATGGGCCCTAACGTCGCAGGCGTTATCGGTTCCGCCGTTGCTGCAGGAGCACTGCTCAGTCTGTTCGGCTGACGGCTCTGAACGGTTAGATCAGATACAAAGCCCTGTCTCCCGAGGAGGCAGGGCTTTTTGATCCACTTTATCGCGCGAAAAAGGCTCCGGAGCATACCGTGTGGCTGAAGTAACCGGATCTCAGGTTCTTAAACACACCCGCCTATAACACCCCGGGTGTGCGGTTACCGGGAATAAACAGCCTGATCAGGCCAAAAACACACCCGTCTATAACACCCGGGGTGT
>FMTG01000013.1:14304-58925 GCA_900099715.1 Ruminococcaceae bacterium YRB3002
CTATAACACCCCGGGTGTGCGGTTACCGGGAATAAACAGCCCCGATGGACGAACTGACCTCGCGTCAGTCCATCCTCAGTTGTCATTTACCCATCAGTTGTCATTTACCCATCAGTTGTCATTTACCCAAATGAATAATATTATAAATAAAAAAAATAAGGGGGCTCTCATGCCGTACGAATCAATATGGCAGATCCTGGGCCTGCCCAGCCCCACAAAAGATGCTGCTGAGATCAGGCAGGCATATACGGCAAAGGCACGGCAGACAAATCCCGAAGATGATCCGCAGGGATTTGAGAGGCTTCATAATGCGTACAGATCCGCTCTTAATTTCGCTAACAGGCAGTCTTCATACACTGAAGAACCGGATTTCCTGGAAGTCGAAGAAAGAGAAAGAGAAGCAAAAGAAGAAGCGCATGAGAAAACCACATCCCCTTACGACTTCAGCAGCTTATCATCAGCCACTTCCGAGCAGCTGGAGGAGATCCGTAATTTCAAAAACACGAACCGCATCACGTCCTTCGAACAGGTAAAGATGCTCGACATAGCCTCACGCGTAAGTATCGCCAGAGAGCTG
Source organism: Ruminococcaceae bacterium YRB3002 (assembly GCA_900099715.1). GTDB lineage: Bacteria > Bacillota > Clostridia > Saccharofermentanales > Saccharofermentanaceae > Saccharofermentans. Next base: position 14,882 of record FMTG01000013.1, read on the forward strand.
ACGAAACTGTACGGGAAGCAGGCACTGATCACGGGCAATACGGGACTCTGGTATATGTACTGGGATGAGCCGCTCGTCCACTTCTTTGAAGCCGATCCGGAATTCAGGGAGTGGGTGCTGTCGCAGGTCAGTGAACAGAACCACCGCGATACGGTCTTGAGCATAACATCAGAACTCGCGAAGCTTCCGGCGGAACATGTATGGAAGCTCAAGGAACCTAAGCAGCCGGGGAAAGGGCTTTCGCGCACGGGGAGAAATCTGATAGTATCGGGTGTCTTTGTCGTGGCGTCACTGATCATGAGCATAGTCTTTAACATATTGGATCACACCAGGAAACTCAATATATATGAGATGATCCTAATATCGCTGGCGTGTGGTATATTCTATTTTATCTACTCCGCCGTTGACGATCACATCAGGCAACGCAAAAAAGCCAAAGGAGAATAACAACATGGCCATACTCGGAATCGATCTTGGAACGACAAACAGCCTCGCTTATCTGTGGAGCGATCAGGGACCTGTGCTTATCAAGAATTCGCTTGGCAATTCGCTGACACCCTCCGTTGTGGGTATAGATGACAATGGTGATGTTGTTGTTGGTGAAGTGGCAAGGGAGCGCCTTATCGCGCACCCTGATAAGACCGTGGCCGAGTTCAAGCGCACAATGGGTACGAGAAAGACATACATGCTCGGAAAGACTGCATATACGTCAGTCGAGCTGTCGTCGCTCGTGCTCAGAAAGATCAAGGAAGATGCCGAGGCATATCTCAGGAACTCAGACAGCAGCGAGACGATAGATGAGGTCATCATCAGCGTTCCGGCCTACTTTGACGACGCCAGGAGATCAGATACGAAGCAGGCAGCCGCACTGGCGGGCCTTAACTGCGAGAGGATAATCAACGAGCCTTCTGCTGCGGCTCTTGCGTATCTGTGGAAACACGATTTCAGGAACGGTACGTACATGATCGTTGATTTCGGCGGAGGCACGCTGGATGTCAGCGTGATCGATTCTTTCGACCGGGTCATGGAAATACTGGCTGTGGCCGGCGACAATCAGCTGGGCGGCAAGGATTTCAACGAAGCGATATGCAACGAGTTCTACACGAAGAACGGACTTAACAGGGACTTGCTCACTCCCGAGCAGAGAGCATCTGTCTACAGGATGGCGGAGGCGTGCAAGATATCCCTCTCCACCACCCCGCTGAGCGTGATGTCGGTTGTCATAAACGAGAAGAAGTACGAGCTGGTGCTCGATAATAACAAGCTGATAGAGATAGCCCCGGAGATTTTCGAGAGGATCGCCAAGCCTATCAGGAAGGTCCTGAGAGACAGCCATCTGTCTGTCGAAAGTCTGGAGGACATAATACTTGTGGGCGGCTCGTGCAAGATGCCTACCGTAGCATCTTATATCGCGTCGCTCACCGGAATAACGCCTGACACGGATATCGATCCGTATACGGCGATCGGACTTGGCGCCGGTGTCGCTGCCGGCATGAAGACGAGAGCCGAGGAATTCAAGGAAGTCATAATGACTGACATATGTCCTTTCTCGCTGGGAATATCGACATTTGATACAAAGACGGGAGAGACTCTGATGTCATTCATAATCCAGCGCAATTCCATGCTTCCTACGAGCCGCATGCGTTCCTACAGCGCCATCAAAGACAGACAGACGATACTGGATGTGGATATCTTTCAGGGCGAGTCCATAATACCGGCCAATAACATAAAGCTCGGCAGACTGTCCATCAAGACGCCGCCCACGAACAAGAATGAGCATATATCGGATGTCAGGATGACTTACGATATCAACGGCATCCTCATTGTAGATGTCACGACAACGGACGGTGTGACCACCAGCAAGGTGCTCCTCAGCGACAGCAACAGGATGAGCGAGGCAGAGATCAAGGCCATAACGGACAAGCTGTCGAAGCTTAAGGTCGCATCAGCCGAGAATGAGGCTTCCAACCTTCTCATCGCCCGGGCCGAAGCCCTCATCGAGGAGACGATGAACCTGGAACGTGAGATGATAATCGACAGCCTCCTGAGATACAAGTTCATAATCGCCAACGGAAACGGCCGTGACATAAGGATCGCCACAGACAGGCTCACAGAACTTCTGGATAAGATAGAGGGCGAATACTGAGGATCCGGATAACTAGTTATCTATCCTGGACTTCAGCCTGTCGTTGATAGTTATCTCGCACTTGGTGTGACTGATATTGATATTCTCTTCTTCAGCGTAGATATCTCTCAGGTTCGCGGACCTTCCGTTTGCCGATACGGAACATCTGGCGATGCTCACCTTCGCGCCGGGCTCGAAACACCCGATAAAGCCGCTGTTGTCGCCTGAGAACTCACAGTTAAGGGACAGCAGTGTCAGCTTCACACGCACGTCAGACGAGGCAAGGGAACCTACACAGATCATATCATTAACATTTGCCGTGATCGTTATATATCCGCTGTTCATCGAGACGATACATGTATTGCCATGCATGCTGCCGATAGCAACACCTTCGTGTCCGTGCATCGTGCAGTTCAGTGACAGCTTATCGATCAGGATATCGCAGTCTCCGTCGATGGATCCTATGCCGACGCACCTTCCGGCCCTGTTGGAGATATCAACATCACAGTTGGATACGATAGGCTGGGTGCCTTTGAGGATGGAGCCGATACCGACACCGCTCTGGCCGGACATATTGATCAGATACCTGCCTCTGTTTATCTTTATAACGCCGCCCTGACCGGAACCGATTCCGATGCCCTGTGCTGAATCCACTTTGATCTCTATCGTGCCGTCCTGATCGAAAACAAGCTCTCCATGCCTTGCCATAAGAGCATTGCCGATACCATATGCTTCGAGCTTATGAACATTGATCCTCAAAATGCCGTCACCTGAGAATACGACTCTCGAAGTATCGGGTACTCTTATGCCGCCGTTATTAAGCTGGTTCTCACCCGAGAAGTGGATCGACACATCGCAGCCCTCGCCGATACAGATAGCATTGCCAAGCTTTGTTCCAGACAGACCGATATTCTCAAGAACGAGACTTCCCTGATAACCGTCCTCGATTATCACATAGATCTGGGTATCAAATCCCGGTGCGCCCGAGATCGTAATATCCCTGTAAGTGACTTCCGCATTTGGAATGACGATTTTGCTGTAACCCTCCTCCACGAGAACAGGAAGGGATATACGAGCCTCACGGCCTGCAACATAAGTATCCTTGCGGCCCTCGGCCTTGACGATCCTGTTGATTTCAAGTATCTGCTCCCGGACTTCCTCATCTATCTCCTTGACGATAGTGGCTGACGGCCTGGCAACGAAGTAACCCTGAACAAGATCCACTCCCAGTTCGAGTACTGTCTTGTACTCCTCGGCAGTCTCAACGCCTTCAGCCAGCGCCATGATGCCGTTCTCGTGCGAGAATGTAATGATATCCTTCACGAAATGCTGTTTCTGCGGCGAATCCTGAATGCACGTCAGGAGCATCCTGTCGATCTTGACATAATTCGGCATATACGCCAGGAGATTGGATACGTTGGAATAACCGGTTCCGTAATCGTCAACCGCCGTCTGAAGTCCCGCATCCTCATATCTCTTCTTGATCTTCGCCATATCGGACTCGCGGATCTCGCTCTGCTCCGTGAATTCGACGACGATCCTGTCTGTCTGGATTTTGTCCGTTATCTCCGCGAAATCATCGTCCTTCAGTACATGACCCGGGATACTGTTGATAAAAACTTTCGAGCCGGCCGCGAAATCATCACCCTTGGAATCGATAATGTTCAATACATTGGTGAACGTCGCTTTCTCGATATCGTAGAGTCTGTTGAAGAACTCCGCATATCTGAGCACGACCGGCGGCGGCATATACGGTGTTACGTCAGCTCTCATCAGAGCCTCATAGGCAAATATCTCACCCGTCGAAGCGATGACGATAGGCTGGAAATGATAATTGATCCTGTTATGCTCGATGATATCGTGTACGACCTTAGCCTCTTCCTGCTCCTCTTCGGAGAGCGTTCCGCTGTCGATCTTGGCGATACTGTGCTTCCTGATATTCTTGTTGTTGATGGCGGCACCAACGAGCCTCTCAAAGTCGTTCTTAGTCTCCGGAGAACCGGTGGCAGTGCCGTAGGATATCTGAAGCTTATACTTGTCCGAAGTCCCGTTGAACTCCAGTATCATATCATTTATACTTCTGATCATTTTATCGGCAGACATGTCTTCGTCCTCCTGTATCAGGACAAAGAACTCACCGTTGCCCAGTGCAAAGATATGGGACTGCTCCGTATTCTGCCTCAGGAAATCGGCGATCTTCAGGATAGCGCTGTCGCCCTCATTCCTTCCATACTCATTATTGATGCCCGACAGGTTCCTGATATCGATCGTGATAACGCTTATATTGGCATCGTCACTGTCTCTCTTAAGCTCCCTGATGAGCGAATATGTATTCCTCTGGAAACCCTTATAGTTGAAGAAACCTGTAAGCGGTTCACGGATGAGATTCGCTTCGAGCATTGAATTCGTGATACGTAGCTGTTCCTGTCTCTTAAAGTATTCAAGACCTCTCGTAACGCACCTGAGCCACAGCCTGTAGCTCTCCGTATGCGCCACCGGCTCCTCGAAGCTTATCGCTGCATAACCGTATGCCATATTCTCGAAATAGATTGGCGTAAAATAGTAAACAGACGGCTTATCCCTCTCCTCGAGCAGCTCGGGAACAAGGATCTCCCTGTCGAAATAATCATCCACCCCTATCTTGTCCTGTCCCGAATTCTCAGGTCCGCAGTAGAGGGCATGTATCATCTTGTCCGTAAAAGGCGTCCTGCCCATGCTCTCTTCGGAGTTGTAATGCTGCCAGTCATCATTAAGACAGAGGCTGAAACTCGTGAATTCCCTGATCTGATACGTGTAGGAGAATATTGTATTCATCAGTCCGTAGAACGTTGACTGTGACAGAAGATCCTCATCCATGTGATTGTACGGCGAGAAAACGCTGCCAGACGACAAATTGGTGCTCCATGTAGATCTCAGTCTGCTGTACGTTCCGGCACTCTCATTGCAGCAGCCGCAGCTGGCACCGTAATACATATCAACCGGTTCGGTAAACTGTGGCGGCTCCTGACCGTCGATGAGCGCCATGACATATGCGGCCGCGTGTGTACCCAGTGACTTGGCTGGAAGAGTTACCGATGTGATAGGCTTCGGCGAGAATCTCCCCTCGTCATTCGAGTCATAACCGACAACAGCGATATCCTCGGGGATCCTCAGTCCGTGTTCCGTGAGAGACTTCGCAAGACCCACCGCCATCTGATCGTTGGCACAGGCAACCGCCTGCGGAAGAACGCCCCTCATCTTTACAAGCTTGTCACCCAGATTCTCGCCGCTCGTGTACCAAAAATCTCCGAAGAATATCCTGTTCTCCCTGATCTCCAGATCGTGATCCGCCATGCAGTCCTGGAAAGCTTTGAGTCTCTCTTTGGAATAGGGATGCCACGACTTGCCCGTCAGGAACGCGATATCGGTATAGCCGTGATCCTCTATCAGGTGCGACACGATCGTCTTGATACCGTCATAATGGCGCGGCATGATGCACGGATAGTCCTCAAGCTGCTTATCCACCGTAATGACCGGAACCGTCACCTTCTCCCTGATCTCGGCCATGATACTGTCGCACAGCCCGGGAGTCTGCAGCGTATCGAGCATGAGGATAAAAGCATCAAACTGATCAAACGGCACCAGCTTGAAGATCGAAGTCTCGCCGACTTCCCTCGCCGCCGTATTCTGATACTTCTCATACATCGCGAAAACGCACACGTCATAGTCAGAAGCGAACAGCTCACCGAGACACCCCTCGATAAAGGATGCCTGATAATACTCATACGCCTGCCCTACGAGCAGCGCTATCTTACGTCTCTTCCCCATGTCTCCTCCTCTATACCAAAGGGTATAGTTCCGAATACATCATTATTTTATTATCTAATAGGGGATTTTTCAACAAAATGTACAAAAAAGCATCCAAGTATACTAATAAAAGTCGGAAATTTGATAACAGGAGCTCGCAGACTGATCGCTCACTTCAGTCCTCGTCGCTTCGCTCCTGCGGTAAGTCCGCTCGCGATGTCTGCTCGCCCTTCTGTGAATTGGAAGCAATTGTTCTTCCACGCTTCGTGAGTGGCAGTTGAGCCGATTCGAAATTCCCTGTTTTTCCGTTTAAAGTATATTTTGAGGGTACAGATGAGGGTATTTTCTTAAAAATACCCCGTTTTGCGTTTGAAATGGTATTTTGAGGGTACAGTTGAGGGAATTTTGTTAACATTTATGCTGACGACACTTCGAATTGTAGTCTCATCCACTCCCGAAGCGAGAACGCGTGTTTTGCGCCACAAGTTCCACAGCCGCAAAGCGGCGAGGACCTGTTCGAAGTGCCGCAAAACACGCGTTCGAGCATTAGTATGCAAAGAAAAACACAAACCCCAGCACATGCAGTACCGACGCACCCAGAACGAACAGGTGCCATACCATGTGCGAGAACTTAAACTTCTTACCGAAATTAAACCACAACCCCACGGAATACATGATCGCGCCTGACACGATGAGCCAGAAGCACAGAGGCGTTGTGGCGTCGAAGAATATCTTTATCTCAACCAGTATCATCCAGCCCATGATCACGTAGATCAGCTTGGATATCACGTTGCCTGTTTTGCTCTGCGGATAAGTGATCGCTGTGACCAGAGTGCCTGCCACGGCACATGCTGCCTGCAGTGCCCATATGACACTCCCTGATACGACAGGCAGGAGGCATGCGCAGATGGGTGAATATGCACCGAGGATAGCGTAATAGACAATGATCCTGTTCATCTTGTTCATGACGCGCTTCTGAGGCGTTCCGTGCTTCATGAAGTGAAAGATCGTCGAGAACAGCAAAGACAGGAACAGCGTGATCACAAAAGCAGATACGCTGAGGGCGACCATGACACCCGAAGCGCCTCTTCCGCCGTCGATCACCGGAGTGCTGATATAAGACTTGATGGCAGCAACCGGAAGGATGCACAGGAGGAACAGAGCCATGACACCGGCAGTAATGGAGTTTCCGATCTCCTCGCCGAACGTCTCCTGGGTACGCTTCAGGCCTTTCGCGACGATCCTCTTGGAATTGGCAAACCAGCCCATATCCTTGAGACCTTCCTCAAGGGGATCCACGCCTGTGGCGGCTTTGAGTTTTTTGTCTTCATCCGATGCGACGAATGTCTTCCAGTGCTTCGCGTTCTTTGCCATCTATGATCTTCTCCGTAGTACTAAACAATTTCTAAGCAATTCTACAAGGTAGAACCGTTATTTGCAACCATACGACATTACATCATGGTACCTTTGGAGGAGGAAGTCTTATAGTGCCTCCCTCTTCCGGCGGTTCTATCTGCCCCGATAATATCTTCGGTGCCCTTATCTTGGGCCTGTCGCGTTTGGTTCCTTCGGGGAGCGGTATGGCGTCTTCACCCTTACCTGACTCGATAACCCCGGCTGTCTCATTGACAGGCGGTTCTATCTTACCTGCTGCCTCACCGTCAGGAGCCTTAAGCTGTTCGGGGGCAGCAGCGGCATTCTCTTTCCTGCGGACAGGTGCTGATATGATCGTTCCGAGGACTTCTGGTTTATGCTTCTCACGGGGCGCCTTCTTTTCAGCCGGTGCGGCCGGAGCCGGTGACAGCTGCTCCGCGACATATGCGTCACGGTAGAATCTGTATGCTTTGATCATGAACGGGATCAGGACGGACATCGGCAGGATCAAGTAGGACATGGCAGACGCGAACCCGTCGCCTGCGATAGACGATAATGCCGCGAAAGGCGCATTCACCATACCATAGATCCCTCTCAGGATCAGTGCCCAGATCACGTGGATAATGCTGGCTCCGCTGCCGCTAAGGAGCGCCTCCGACGGATAGAACAGCTTGGGAATGAAAGCCAGGACGCCATAGCATGCCAGGCCGACAGCGATCCAGTACTTGCGTTTAAGACCGGAATAAAACGGTATCACTATGAGAAAGAACACGGTATAGAGCACGCTCATTACCACCTCGAACATGCTGAACTCCCTGATCGCGATGCCGGAATACTTGAAGTACAGCGGCTCAAAGCAGACGAAGCAAAGGGCTCCGGCGATACAGGCAAGGAAAACGCATGTGAAATAGTCTCTTCGCATTACTGTTCTCCCTTGCGCAGGATCTCGTCCATGATCTCCTGGGTCACCGCGCTGACAAACTTGAACTTCAGTGTCTTGAGCCTGACGCCCGGGCCGCCCAGGTGCGCCCTGAGGACAACGTGGCGGGAGTTGACTATTACTTTCGCGGTGCGTGTATCGTCCCTGCCTTCAGTGCCGTTCCAGGTGAGAACGACAAAGGGAATACTTGTGAAGTACAGTGTCATCGGAATCTGCGCCAGCTCATTGAGTTCCGAGGAAGCGGTGAATTCCATCTCATATACGCCGTTTGTCTCACAGCTTATGCCAATTATCATATCCTTGCCTGTGGATGTATCCACCTGCTCGAGGACATTGATCACGGGGTTTGCCTCAATATCGTAGAAGTAGTTCGCATCAACGTCAACAGATTCGTCGTGGAAAGGACAGTCAATACCGTTAACGACTGCCTTGTCACCGTTGAGCCTGTCCATGGCGGGAGTATTCATGGCAAAGTTCAGGATATTGCGGGCATTGCGCTGAAGCTCTGCTCTCGTGATATTGCCTGCCATGAGCTCATCGTAGCAGTCGGAATCCGCAAGGTGCGCCGGATCAACTGAGGAGCATACCATGTAGAGATCGTTCTGTGCCCTTGCCATGGCGGCATGGTCCCTGAGCTCATGGTGCATGTTGGCCGGCGGTGTGCCTACGATATAAGCCCACCAGTCGGTCATGGTTATTCCTTTGTAACCCCACTGTTCACGGAGCAGCAAGGTATTAAGCTCGTAGTGCGATGCGGCATATGTGCCGTTGATCTTGTTGTAGGAAGTCATGATGCTCCTGGCACCGCCCTCCCTGACTGCGATCTCAAATCCTCTCAGATAGATCTCGCGGAGTGCTCTCTCGGACACTACGGAATCCATATCGCGTCTTCTCGTCTCTCTGTTATTCACGCAGAAATGCTTGATCGTCGCCGTGACGCCATTCTGCTCCAGAGCCTTTATCTGTGCACTTGCCATCTTGCCTGACAGGAGCGGATCCTCCGAGAAATACTCGAAATTGCGTCCGTTCAGCGGATGTCTGTGAATATTCATTCCGGGGCCGAGGATCGTATCTACGCGGTTGCTGATCATCTCGATGCCGAACCATCCGAACAGGCTCTCAACAGCTTTGAGGTTGAACGTGGATGCTATGCACGTGCCGTTGGGAATGGAGAATGCTTTCTTGCCGCTGTCGATCCTCATTCCCGAAGGGCCGTCGGAACAGCAGCATGCGGGAACGCCCATGGCATTCAGCACGGGATCCACGCCTGCGAAGCCTCCGGCAGTACCGGTAGTGACCTTGGGGCAGCTCATACCCTCGCCCCTTATGATCAGACAGAGATCCTCATCGGATATCTGCGCGATGAAGTCATCCATGGAAGCCTTCCCGTTCTTAACGTCAATGAGCTTGATACCCTTATCACCTGTCTGCGGTATCTCGGGCGGTACAAGCGAAAATCTCTCCGAATAGTAATCCTTTGTCCTCGTGGGGACCTTCTCGAAAGCGAGCTTTCCGTCATCTCCGACAGTAAACCTCTCAAATTCCTCTACAGGCGCCATCACGGGTTCGACCGCCTCGATATTGCGCGTTTCATCAAGGGTGAAGCTCAGCACGATATCTGAATTCAGGCTGTCGCCTCCGATATGCAGATCGTAGATGCCCTTCTCAAGGATCCAGCCTGTGCCGCATCCTGCCCTTCCGTCGTCATCGAAAGAAGCGAAGCTCTTCATGTCCGCCTCTATCTCGATAGGGCATGTACCGCCGGGCATTATCTCATATGTTTTGGTGAAACCGACCAGCACTCTGGAAGGCTTTGCCAGCGCACCTGCCGGCGGATCTGCGAACAGGAGCACAGTTTTCTTGCCTGGCACCTCACCGAGGTTCGTCACCCTTGCAGCAACGATCACCTTGCCGTCCTTCATGACGAACTGGGCGCCCGAGATATCAAATGTCGTGTAAGACAGTCCGTAACCGAAGGGATACATGACCGCCGCCCTGTTAAACGTAGTGAAATATCTGTAGCCTACAAAAATATCTTCCGTGTACTGATCCCTGACCGAATCCTGGTCGCCAAAGTAAGGCGTAGACGGATAATCATCAAACGTCCTGGCAATGGTGTCCGTCAGAAGACCCGACGGATTCTCCTCACCAGTCAGAAGCTTCGCAGCAGCAGTGCCTCCGATCATGCCGCACTGCCATATGTACATAACCGCCTGGGGACGGTATTTCTTAACGAAACTCATGTCGATGATATTACCCGTATTGAGGAGCACGACCGTCTTCGCGAAAGCCTCAGTTACGAGCCTGATCAGCTCCTCCTCGCCATCCTGAAGGCTCAGGGAACCCTTGCTGTAGGAATTGTCACGGTCCTCACCTGCAGTCCTGGCGATTACGATGACCGCAGTGTCGTTGCGCATGGATACGCTCTTTACGAGTTCTTCGGTAACGGGCATCTCCTCCTGGGACCATCTCTCATTGCCCCAGCCGATGCCGGGATCTACGGGATTCTCTTCATCCCACTTATCGTAGATGCCCATGAGCTCCTCATCCAGAACAACCCTGCCGGAATCCTTCAGGCCCTCTCTGATGTCCACAACATGCTCGACATTGACCATTCCTCCGGATCCGGTTCCGCTCTTGTAGTAGTGAGTCTGCATCCTGCCGAACAGGGCCACGCGCGCACCGTCAGCCAAAGGCAGAACATTATCCCTGTTTTCCAGCAGAACTGCGCCTTCAGTAGCCACATCCATGGCAGCTTTGGTGTACTTGTTCCAGTCAAGAATATACTCGGGCATAATGTACCTCCTGCGGAGCGCATAGGGCTGCGCTTGCGATATGCATAATTAACATCGTACATTATAGCACATAATAAAGGATAAATAGACGGCGGTCTTAACAGCCCGCCAGCTCGTACTCCTTCGGATCTGCGAGGGTATATCGGATTATCTCATCCATCCTCTCCTGCTCGAGGAAAGACACGAGGCTGTAGGAAGCGCCGGACTTGCCCGCTCTGGCCGTTCTTCCGATGCGGTGCAGATACAGCTCATTCTCTTTGGGTATATCGTAGTTGAAAACTGCTTCAATGTCATCGACATCAATGCCTCTGGCGACCACATCCGTGCCTACAAGGCAGTCAAATCTGTTGTGCCTGTAGTCCTCCATAACGCGGTTGCGCTTGCTCTGACTGATATCACCGTGGAGCACCTGGACCGATATCCCTGCGCGGGACAGCCGGGCAGCCACGCGGGAAGCCTGATCCTTTGTGTTGCAGAATACTATGACCTTGGTGTAGTCCTCTTTGGCCATGATTCGTGTTATGGCCTGGAGCTTGTCTTTCTCCGGGCAGTGAACGATAAATTCGTCGATATCAGGATGATCCTCCGCCTTAGGCATGACATCGATCTCTGCAGCGCCCTCCATAAACTGCCATGTAATATCCTGGATTTCCCTGGGCATCGTGGCTGAGAACAGCGCCATCTGCTTATCGTCAGGTGTCATGGATATTATTGTTTTCACATCCTTGATGAAGCCCATCTTCAGCATCTCGTCTGCCTCGTCGAGTACGAGGGTGTATATCTGACTTATGTCGATCAGTCTGCGGTTTACAAGATCGATCAGTCGTCCGGGTGTCGCTACGACCACCTGCGGATGTCTGTCGAGACGTTCTTTCTGCACGTTTATGCTCTGTCCGCCGATCACTGCGGCCACTTTAAATCCCTTGATATTCTTACCCAGGAGTCTTATCTCCGACGCTATCTGAAGAGCCAGTTCCCTTGTGGGGGCGAGTATGAGACCCTGGATGAACTTCGCATCCATATTGAGATATTCCAGTATCGGTATTGCAAACGCGAAAGTCTTGCCCGTGCCGGTAGGAGCCTTAGCGATCACGCTGAGGTTATCCATCAGGAGGGGTATAGTCTTCTGCTGTACTGTGGTGGGGCGCTTCACCCCCATAGACTTCAGCGATGCCATGATCTCCGGCGACAGCTGAAGCTCATCGAAAGTAACTTCCTTGCTCATAGACAAAACTATAACATATCCTGCTATAATTTAAACAGACAAAATAGACGAGGTAAGAGTATGGCAAAGCGTGTTTTTCTTGTGGTTTTAGACAGTTTCGGCACGGGCAATGCGCCTGATGCGGAAGCATTCGGTGACGAGGGCAGCAACACACTGGCAGCGGTGCTGTCGGATTCGGATAAGCCGCTGCCCAATCTGAGCAGAATGGGCCTTTTTGACATCGACGGTCTTTACGACGAACGCGAGATCAGTTATCTCAAATCCAATAAAGACAGACCCGCTCCCATCGGTTCATACGGAATAATCCGTGAAGTGTCCTCAGGCAAGGATTCCACTATCGGCCACTGGGAGATGGGCGGAATCATGTCAGCTGTTCCGCAGCCCACATATCCGGACGGATTCCCTGAAGAGATCCTCGGCAAACTGCGTGAGGTCTCAGGGCGTGACATTCTCTGCAACAAGCCATACAGCGGCACTGACGTTATCAGGGACTACGGTGCGGAGCACATGAATACAGGTGCTCTGATCGTCTATACATCTGCCGACAGCGTGCTCCAGATAGCGGCACACGAGGAGGTCGTCCCGCTTGAGGAACTGTATGACATCTGCCGTAAGACAAGAGCCTTCATGACGGGAGAGCATGCTGTCGGAAGGATCATCGCCAGACCATTCATTGGAACACCTGAAGAGGGCTTTACAAGAACATCCAACAGACACGATTTCACAGCGCCGGCGCCGTCATCCAACGTGATGGAGATCCTCAGGGGATACGGGTTCGAGTGCATCTCGGTAGGTAAGATAAACGACCTTTTCGCGGGGGCCGGCGTGACAGAGGCGATACCCACGTCAGGCAATACAGACGGCATCGGAAAGCTCATAGATGTGATGGACCGTGAATTCACCGGACTGTGCTTCGTGAATCTCGTTGATTTTGATATGAAATACGGACACCGCAACGACGTAAAAGGCTACGCGGCTGCCATACATGAGTGGGATGATGCGCTGGGCACGATCCTTCAGAAGCTCCGCAAGGATGACCTCCTGATCATCACCGCCGACCACGGCTGCGACCCTTCAACATCATCCACCGATCACTCGCGCGAGACGATCCCTCTCCTGATCTGCGGTGAGGGTTATGAGGTGCCTCACAACATGGGTGAGCTAATGGGCTTCGGCGTGATATCCCACATCGTCATGAAAGCGCTGATGAAGCGTGATCTGCCGCGCACATTCAAGGCCATGCCGGAGCCTGATACGGACAACATAATGTCCTATGTGGATCTGACAAATCTGAAGGTCACAGCCACATCACAGGATATAAAAGATCTTATTGACCGCGCTGCGGCTTCCGGATGCGCATCAGTGTGCATTCCGCCCTGTTATGTGAGAGAGGCCTGCGCATATGCTGACGGCAGGATCAGGATCTGCACGGTCATCGGATTCCCGAACGGTTACTCCACCACCGCAGTCAAACTGTACGAGGCTTCCGATGCAGTGGATGCCGGCGCTTCAGAGATCGATATGGTCATCAATATCTGCGATGTGAAGAACGGCAGATACGATGCGGTCGGACACGAGATCAGACTTATCGCTGAGGCCGTCCATGCCAAAGGCGCAATACTCAAGGTGATCATCGAGAACTGTTATCTTACCGACAGCGAGAAGATCAGGATGTGCGGCATCGTAACAGAAGCAGGCGCGGATTACATCAAGACCAGCACCGGCTTTGGAACGTCGGGCGCGACAGTGGAGGACGTTAAGCTGATGTCCGTCCACACAGGCGACGGCGTCAGGGTCAAGGCTGCAGGCGGCATCAGGTCCGAGGAATCGGCACGTCAGATGATCGATGCAGGCGCATCAAGGATCGGAGCTTCGAAGCTGTAATACAGGCGTGAACGGGTCATATACCGCCTTTTCCGGTGATTATTACGCCCTTTATCAGTCATTGCAATATGACGTTCTCAAAATTTTTGTTCGTTTTTGCACATTTGTACCATTAATGTCGCATTTTGTGTGATATAGTGTGTCCATGAAGAACAAACGAACGTTTTTGAGTTGTAAGTAAAGGAGCCTTCAAGAATATGTCACCAATAGAGATCATGTGTTTTTTCTTCATATCGTTAGTAGTCGTTAAGGCCATCAGAGACAGTGTAGAGTACTGGAAGGAGCCGGAAGAGGAATATGTCCCCAGGAAGACCGCGAGGGTATCACGCATACCTTCCGGACCTGCAAAAGTCACTGCCGTGGGCCGAAGTACCCATACCGCACGAAGAGGCAAAGCTGCCTGACTTATATATCGTTCACCTTATCTGTCTGAGCCGGGTCCGGAGCTGCCGTTAAAATCCTCCAACCACCACACAAACACAACCGGCAGCACAGACCGGCCGGACAGGGGTGACAAATTAAGACTAAGACTGATAATCAGATAGAAGCCTGATTCTTGCCGTTACGCTTTGACTTGTTCAGCTTACGCTCGGCATTGGACAGGAACTCCTCGAGATCGGAATTCTTATCAAAGGTCACGACGCCCGCTGATACAGTGATCTTGCCTACATCTCCGTCAAGTCTGACAGGTGTGCCGGCAATGGCGTCAACGATCCTCTTGGCGATTCCGAGAGCTGCCACTTTCTCGCAGCCGGGCAGAATAATGGCAAATTCATCCCCGCCCGTCCTGAAGCATGTATCCGGCTTACGGCAGTTGGAAAGCATGACAGAAGCGATCATTCTTAAGAACAGATCACCGTTCTGCTGTCCATACTGATCGTTCACCTGGGTCATATCGTCCACGTCGATTACGATGAGGGAGAAATTCCCCTCCTCCTGACGTTCGGAATAGTAACTTGACATCTTCTCCAGTTTCTCATAGAAGTAACGGCGATTGTAAAGACCGCTCAGGTCATCGACCCTGGCAAGCCTCTGAAGCTTCACCAGCGATTCCTGAAGCTCATTCTCCAGCTTCAGATGATCTGTTATATCACGGCTCATACCCCATGTTCCTATGATGTCCCCATTATCGTCGTACAGAGGATACTTGGAGGCCATAAAATATCTTACCGTCTCATCATCGAGCACAAGTTCTTCCGTCATGTTAACGATGGCCTCACCGGATGCCATTATCGTCATCTCGGTATCCTTGGCCGACTGTGCGAATTCCTTGGGAAAATAATCGAAGTCGCTCTTGCCGATCATGTCAGCTGCGTTCTTGGCACCGACCTGCCTGGCATGGCTCTCGGTCACCCATATGAATCTGGAATCACTGTCCTTAAAGTAAACTGTGTCCTGCGAATACTTTCCGATCGTCTTAAGCACAATGCGCTCAATATTCTTGCTGTTAAGATCCATAAATCCCTCTCTGACGGTCATGTGTCCAAATCGCGCTTGTTAGTGATTAATATGCTTCCCATGTAAGCTGATATAAAATAGATTATCGCACATATCGCGCCAATAATCACTATCTTGCTGTCTGTGGTCAGGTTAAGGTTGGCAAGTATCCTGGACGGAATATAATGCTGAAGTGTGAAGTCCTGCTCACCGGTCTTCCACTGGATGATAAAATCAGCGATCCTTACCGGCAGACTGAACGTACCGATAGATACCATTACTCCGAATGTTACTCCGGCCGCCTTGCTCTTGAAGAGTGTAGTAACAAATCCGATCATCGTTACAATGGTCAGCGTAACCATATATGTCACGAAGAAGTACACAACAGAAGCCGGATATATTCCCGGGTTGGCGCTTCTGGCCCAGAACAGATGCGAGATAAAGCAGCAGATCCACACAAAGATATGGAAGGCCATGATAAAGATCATCATAGCTAATATCTTAGATGTGAATCCGACCCACTTGCGGCCGTTTACGATGGGATAATTCTTGTTGATGTGAGTGGAGTAATCGTTGCCGAAGAACAGTCCTGCCACTATCGAGATAAGGAGCAGACCGATTAGTCCCGCCGTATTCATCTGGAAAGTGGTAGCCACATCGTTATCATAACCTATACCCTCGCCAACGATAGAGAAATCCTGCTGCTGTTGCGTCTGGTATGTGTCACTTCCGTCATCTTCAGTGCCGCCGAATACGTCGTAATCCTCAGTGTCATCCATATCGTAATTCACGTAGATATCATCCTGATCTACAGTGTTCATTACAAGATTGCCGAATATCCCTCCGACATTGAGCCCGAGAATGATAAATGAGTAAGCAAATACACAGAACGCCATTATGACCGCAGTGGCAATAAGGCTCTTCATCTTGAGAAGGCGGAACAGTTCCATCTTAAAGAAATTCAGTAACATCATACCGCTGCCTCCTTTCCTGCTTCGGCAGTTACAGGAGATGCCGCTGCCGACCTGATGGTATTGAGGAAGTATTCCTCCAGATCAGCGACTTCATAGTCAAAGGAATTGACGAGTATACCTGCCTGACAGATCTTCATGTTCATCTTGGGGGCATCGTCAGTATTCTCATATACGTAGATAGTCTCATGATCACCAACTTCGAAGCCCGTATATCCGGCTTCTTTGAGCACTGCCGCCGCACGGGCGGAATCCTCACACTTGAAGATCATCCTGTTCCGGCTCTTACGCTCCAGTTCCTCTCTTGTGGAGACCTCCACGATCCTGCCGTTGTCGATGATGGCATAATCGGTAGCTAATTTCGCGAGTTCTGCCAGGATGTGGCTGGATATGATTATCGTAATACCTCGCTCCTGATTGAGCCTCGTAAGCACCTCTCTCACTTCGGCGATACCCTGCGGATCCAGTCCGTTGATAGGCTCATCAAGAATAAGGATATCCGGATTGCCGACAAGCGCCAGAGCTATACCCAGACGCTGCTTCATTCCGAGAGAGAACTTGGATGCTTTCTTCTTGCCGGTGTCACCAAGCCCCACCAGCTTCAATGTATCTGTGATGAAATGATCGTCGTTATGGTTATATGCGATGCATTTCAGCTTCATGTTATCCCTGGCGTTGAGATTCGGCATGATGGCAGGGATCTCAATGAGAGCGCCTATCTTGCCATATGCCTCGCTGTTGCCGCCTTTGAATCCCTTGTATTCATATGTGCCGTCAGTAGGCCTGATCATGCCGGCGATCATCTTCATAAAGGTGGTCTTGCCGGCACCGTTCTTGCCGATGAGTCCGTAAATCGCACCCCTTTTGACCGATATGTTTACGCCGTCTACAACATTGCGCTTACCATATGCCTTGGTAAGTTCATGTGTCTCAAGAAGCATCTCTTCCATGGAACCCGCTATTCCTCCGTGCAACCTTATTCTCCGCTATATTTTACAGGACAACAACATCGATGTGAATATCCCTTTTGGCCTTGCTCTCCCCATTGTTATCCCCGCTGTAGTCCACCAGCAGGACATCCTTACCCGGCTTGGCAATATGGTATATGAAGCTCTCAGCCATATACTCCCGGTCACTGCCGTCCGGGCACCGGACAGTAACATAGTATTTTATCTTACGGGCGGCGTTGCCGATCCTCCTGTCGGAAACTTTGCACCGGCAGACCTGATATTTGCGGTTCATGATGAGTGCCTTGCGCGGGTCGCTGCCAAGAAGGAGCCACCCGAAGAATGCCGTTGTGAGGACAGATGTTATGACAAGCATTACGGCTCTTGTAAACCCATTAGCCATGAGTACGATGCCTCCGGTCATCACTGCCAGCATAATGAAAGCAACGAGGATAAAAAACTTGAACGCCTGCACCTTGGATCCCGCATAGAATCCCGCTACAGCGTTATGTTCCTCATTTGTCGGCTCCGACCAATCCATGCTCTTTATCTCCCGTTCACCTTAAATGTCAGTTCTTCGGAAGCTCCGGTATCAGTCATGGTTATCTTAACTTTGCCCTCGCCGCTCCTGCCTGTGCTCTTCACATATATGCCGCCCATGCCGCCGTTGATATCGACGGATTCAGGGCCGACCAGTTCGATCTCACCGGCGACTTCCACCTTCAGCTGGCGGTTGTAGAAAGGCATTACATTACCGTTCTCATCGGTGATCCTTATCCTGACAGCTGCAACATCGTATGTCTCATCATCATTCAGTTCTTCTGATGAGGGTATCAGCATGAGCCTGAGTTCCGTCATAGTTGATTTCGTAACTGTTGTTACCACTTCGCCGTTCCTGATCCCCTCGAACCTGAATACGGTGGATTCTGCTCCCCAGTTACCGATATACTTTCCGAAAAGCATGTAGGCATCGGTAAACTTCATCTTGTATCTGACCATTGCCTCTGCCATGCCCATCTTGACTCTTAGAGGCATATTGTCGGTTCCATATATAGCCGAGTTGTTGAGACCATCCTTCACGATCCTGTTCTGCCTGTCGGAGAAGCCCTCTTTCTCCTTCATCTGATCACCGATGTAATCGTCGATCAGGATCGGCGGACAGTTCATTTTCCTGTAAGATGAATCCTTATGGGTGTACTCCTTGATGAACACATCGTTCTTATACATCCTCACGCTGTCGCAGTTCGTAAAGATATATACCCTGCCGCGCTCGCCGGCGGGGTGCTCTCCGATATCCATGGAAGAACTCACTTCGAGGACAGGCTCCCCTTCCCTGTCCTGACTGGCATAGACATATGCCGCCATCTTTGGATTCCTGAACATATCCATGACCCCGTGGTAGCATATCCTGTCACCCGATCCGAAGTCCTTGTGCGTGTTGTAATCGAACATACACCAGCCGAAAGAACCTGCTATGTCTTCCTCTCCTGCCACTGCATCCAGAACATTACAGTGACGGATCGCATGCTCCTGTCTGTGGAGCTCATCGTCAAATGCTTTCGTGGGGTACATATGCCCGTTGTACTCGCTTATGAAATACCCTGCCTCCATGTTGGAAGTGACATCCTTCTTCTTCTGGCATCCAGGGTTGTCGCCCTTGTGGCTGAAATCATTGAACGCATAAACATCTTCAAGAAGCGAACTCTTCGTCAGATATCTTACCCCTGTCGTCGGTCTCGTCCTGTCGAGGTCATGTGCCGCCTTATTTGTTTTCTCATAGAGTTCATCACAGTCAACGGACTCATTGATCCTGACACCCCACATAATGATACTCGGGTGATTTCTATACTGTCTGACCATCTCTTCCGTGTTGATAACAGCCTGCTTTTTCCACTCGTCATCACCGATGTTCTGCCACCCGGGTATCTCAGTTACGACAAGAAGCCCGAGTTCGTCACACCTGTCGAGAAAATGATGTGACACGGGATAGTGCGATGTTCTCACGGCATTGAGTCCCAGTTCGTTCTTAAGGATATCCGCATCCATACGCTGCATGGACTTTGGCATTGCGTAACCCACATAGGGCCAGCACTGATGCCTGTTAAGGCCCCGGAGCTTCGTCTTCACGCCGTTCAGATAGAACCCGTCCGCCTTGAACTCGATGGTCCTGAACCCGAATCTGGTAACGAAGGAATCCTGCTCCTTACCGTCTTTGGACAACGTGACTGTAAGCTCGTACAGCCTCGGCTTCTCAAGTCTCCACAGCTTTCCTTCCGTCACGATGATCTCGGCTTCCTTCCCGCACTTCCCCTCGAAAACAACTCTCCCCGATCTGACACTCCTGATCGTCGCAGTAAGCTCTCCCTCTCCTGCCACATCGGTATTGATGTGAACACGCTTATCCATACCGGCGCTGACGAATACATCCCTGATGTGATCCTTCTCTTTAACATCAAGATGGACCTCTCTGTAGATCCCGCCGTATGTCATGTAGTCGATAACGAATCCGAAGGGAGGTATATTAAGCGATTCCCTGCTGTCACACTTCACTTCCAGAGTGTTGTCCTCACCATATTTGATATGCTCTGTGAGATCAGCTGTAAAAGCAGTATATCCGCAGCTGTGCTTTGCAACTGAAGTACCGTTGATAAATACCTCGGCTTCATGCGCCACCGCATCAAATGTAACGGTGACGATCCTGCCCTTCCATTCCTTCGGGACGCTGATGGTACGCCTGTAAAACGACACCATCTGATATACTTTCTCGTCGAAGTGATTAAGCGGTGTTACCGCCACGGTATGGGGGATCCTTACCGGAGCCATACTGTCCTTGTCTGTCCCCCAGAGCCAGTTGTTATTGATATCTATTCTCATGGAAATCTGACTCTCCTTTGTGTCTTATGTGTTTGGATGTTTTCTGTGGATCCTCATCTTCTGCGGTGTGATCGTGATCTCGGTTATGACCGTGCCTTCCTTCATGTCGAGAATGGAAGACACCGCCTTTGCAACATCCTCCGGATCAAGGGCTTCACCCTGCTCACTGCTCGCCTCGAAATCAGCATTTCTGTACAGTTCCGTTCTGGTCATGTCAGGTCTTATATTGACTACCCTTACACCGTGCTTCCGCACTTCGGCCCACAGTGATCTTCCGAAGCTGTCGAGACCTGCTTTGGTAGCGCCGTAAGCAGCTCCGTGAGTATTTACATTGACAGCCGATACGGATGATATGTTGATGATAAAACCCTTCTGTTCCCTTATCGACGGCAGGAGCAGATTAGTGATGATAAGCGGTGACGTGAGATTGACATCACACATCTCCTTGATCTGCTTGGGGGTAATGTTCTCGTGAAGACCGTAGTATGCGCACCCTGCAGCATTGACAAGAATGGCAGGTCTGTGTGTCTTGGCGATCTCGCCGTATGCTCTTGTGATGCTGTCGATATCACGGAGATCCGCAACTGATCTGTCGGCCCTTATGACCGTCATTCCGCGCGCTTCCAGCATATCGGCAACCGCCTTGCCGATACCTGATGTACTGCCTGTAACTACCGCTGTCATCATGCTGTTCATAGTAGTTACATTTTAGCATAAATATGTGACAAATTGTCACGGTCTGAAAGCGTCATAATCCCCCGTGATAAATGTCTTTTTGTGCCTGACATGTTAATATTATTTTATGTTGCTGAATTATACATTTTTCTACATAGAAGCAAATGTTGTATGCATCATCATTTTCGCGATGTTGCTCGTACGTAATTTGGGCAATATCGACCGCCAGGAGAAACAGCGTCTTTTTGACGGCATCCTTGTAGGTCACATACTGTACTTCATAAGTGACATGATCTGGTTTCTCATAGGTTCAGCAAAACTGCCGAGGACATTCCTGACCGTCTCCATGGTGAACCTCTCAAATGCTCTTTTCCTTTGCTGCCTGACGTGCTTCTGGTTCGTCTACATCGAACTGTCCCAGGGAGCCGACTATATAATCGTTCATCGTAACCGTCTGCTGGTTACGCTGCCCGCGGTGTTTGAGATGACTCTGCTCGTTCTGCTGTTCATCTTCGTTCCGGATGCAGTCGTCGATGATTATCTCAATACCACCAACCTTTACTATACGCTGTTCATCTCCATGCCTGTTCTCTATATCATCAGCAGTGCCATAAGGTCTTTCGTACGCGCCTGGCGCAAGGAGAATTACGCGGTCCGTTCCCAGTATCTCGTCTATGCCACATACCCCGTGATCGTTGGCGTGTTCGGCATTCTCCAGACAAAGTGGCTTCGTGCTCCGCTGTTCTGCTTCGGATGTACCATAACGATCATATACGTGTATATCGTATCCCTCACCGATCAGGTCTCCACTGACCCGCTGACCGGTCTGAACAACAGAGCACAGCTCAAGAAATATGTTGCCTCCGAATCGTCAAGGATCATCGGTGACAGGGTCGAACACTACATTCTCATGATGGACCTCAATAAGTTCAAACTGATCAATGACCGCTTTGGTCACGTGGAAGGCGACATCGCCATAAAGAGGGCAGCCGATGCAATCAGGGCAGCCTGCTCTGACAGTCCGATGAGACCGTTCATTGCCAGGTACGGCGGAGACGAGTTCATCGTTGTTGCCAGGGCAGATGATGAGGAACAGATCAAAGAACTATGCGCGAGGATAAAAGAGACACTGACCGCCTTCAACAAGGATGCAGGCGCAGCTTATGAGCTGACGACCAGTATCGGATATGCGGAATATAATGGTGATATTGCCCAGTTCCAGGATGCACTGAACAGAGCGGATCAGGCGCTGTACGAAGAGAAGAGAATGCGGTAACGCACAATTTTGTGCTGATAATGTGCTCTTGCTTCGGGAAGTTTCCCTGTCACCAGATATTGTTCCTGTCCACGTATTGTGTAAGCTTCCCGGTCATGTATTCCCGCATCTTCAAATCGATCTCAGCAGGGTACTGCGCATACCCGTCCACGTTCTCGAAAGGGAACCAGCACACCTCCGACTCCGGCATCTGACGGCGCATGATCTTCAGGTAATCTGAGGAGATCCTGAATGTTCCGACACTAATGTCCCTGACCTTCGACAGATCGATCTGTGAGGCAGCATGTTCCACCAGTGCACCGTAGCATTCCTCCCAGTCAGACACGTAGATCATGGGATCAAAGCATAACCTCACAACGCAGCCTTTATCAACAGCTGCAGCGGCCGCGGCAATACGTGCGCGAAGCGGCGGCACACCGGGTTCGAACCTGCTCGCAATAATCTCCGGTGACAATGTAAATGCATATATCAGATTGGGAAGAGGACGCAGCGAAGCAGGTGACGATTTGGTCCTCATCTCGATCAGAATGTCAGGATGATCCTGTGCAAAATCCGCCCACCGGTCCGCCTGTCCCGTGACACTGTTGAGACCCAGCAGATCCGTATCATACGACACGCACACATACGGATCCTCCAGACCCTGAAGAGCCTCAAAATAGTCTTCAATATTCACGAAACACACAACATTCGCCGTGTTGTACATCCCCTTCAGGAAACAATACTCACAGTCGAAAGGACAGTTCATCGACGATGCCGTGTAATAGAAATTGCGCTCACCGAAAGACTGGCACATGGGTGACCCCTTATACACCAGTTCACCCTCATTGACGGCAAGGATCAGGCTGCGAGACCTTTTCTGGCGGACGATGCTCTGCTTTCCGCGGTTGAACACATCCTTGTAGTGATCGATATAGATGACCTCAGACATCGGAAGCCGCTTCAGGATATTCTTTGTCTCCTCAAGTTCGGCGGCACGTTTCTCCACATACACATGGGAGAAAAACTCATTGTAATATCCTGCGTTTGAACTCATTCAGAGCCTCCTTGCCGCGCTGGCGGTCAGGCGCAGGGATCAGTCCCTCGTTCCTCATCGCATCAAGGATAAGTGAAGCGTCACGGCGGCTGTTCCTGCAGTAGATCATAAGCTTGATCAGGTCCTGACGCATGGTCTCGGAACACCTGAAATCCTCCGCTAACGGCGAGACTTCCACAGGTTCGGGAATCTCAACGTCATCCACGTTCAGATACACATCCAGCGCAGCTGCGATATCATCAAGGCTGCCCGTTACTGTCATCCGGAGCATCCCGTCCGTGATGTCCTTCCCGCTGTCCGCTCCGTTGTCAGACACCACCTTGATCAGCTGCACACGGTCCGGCGGCGCGTAGAGCCTGGCCGCATCACAGAATCCGGACGCCTCCATCTCCCAGAGCATACTGCTTTCGCCGGATATCAGACCGGGTGTGGCTATGCGGGACAGCGTGGTGACCTGGTTTTCGCGAAGCCCGGTGTTATAGAGCATGTCGGGGTAATATGTGCGGCCGTTGTCCCCGTCTGTTACCTTGTTGATGAGGTATGCGCCGGACATGCCGGAGCAACCGGCGCAGGTGCCGATGTTGATCAGGAAATCGCGGGACGTGACGTTGAACTTTGTGCACACAGAGGACGCAGCCGCAGCAGCGTATGTCTTGCCGACGCCGGTAATCGTGAGCCTTATCCGCCCGTCCTCACTGACAAACCCGGCGAAAGGATATTCCCCGTCGCCGGTCAGCCCGTATCTTTTTATGAGTGGCTCAGCCTCACAGTAAAGCGCCGCAAACAGATAGATCATAATTAAAGATTATAACCTAAAAATATGCTACAATAGTGTGCAATCACATAGTTGAGAGGTTATGACTTAATGGACAGACTACTTACGGGCCTTCAGCCCAGCGGATCACTTACGATCGGCAACTACTGCGGCGGTATCAGCCAGGTTGCCAACTACCAGAAGAAGTACGAGACATTCCTGTTCGTGCCCGATATGCACGCCATCACCGTGCCTCAGGACCCGGACGCCCTGCATAAGAACATCATCAACGCAGTCGCAATGTATATCGCATGCGGCGTTGACCCCAATCTCCCGGACATGCACATCTACATCCAGTCCGAGAACCTGTATCACGCCAATCTGTCGTGGATCCTGGAGTGCCACACTCCCCACGGCGATCTGACGAGGATGCACCAGTTCAAGATGAAGTCAGCAAAGAACGAGGCTTTCACCGAGGGTCTCGTCACATACCCCGACCTGATGGCAGCCGACATCCTCCTTTACGACGCGAAATACGTTCCCACAGGCATCGACCAGAAGCAGCACGTGGAGCTTGCCAGAAACCTCGCTGAGAGGTTCAACAACCGTTACGGCGAGATGTTCGTCATCCCCGAGCCTCTGATCCCGGTCATCGGCGCCAAGATCAGGGACCTTCAGAATCCCGAGGCTAAGATGAGCAAGTCAACAGACAACCCGAAGGGCGCCATCTTCCTGGCAGACGACGAGAAAGTCATCCGCAAGAAGATCATGAGCGCCGTTACGGACAGCGACGGCAAGGTGGCATATGACGAGGAGAACAAGCCCGGCGTATCCAACCTCCTGACACTGTATTCCGTATTTGCCGAAGTATCCATCGAGGATGCTGTGGCCAAGTTCCAGGACGGCGGCTACGGCGACCTGAAAAAGGGCGTTGCCGAGGTTGTTGTCCCCAAGATCGTATCCTTCCAGGATAAGTACAACGAGGTCCTGAAATCAGGCATCGTCGACGACGTGCTCGATGCAGGACGCGAATACTCCAACAAGATTGCCTCCGAGAAATACGAGATGGTCAGAAAGGCCGTGGGCTTCGGCAGGATCTGATCTGACGTTCTTACAATAAGGAGTTCCCTATGAAGAGACCGTCCTTTACGAAGAAAGATGTAGTAACTATTCTTGTTATCTTTGTTGCAGCCGTTATCATGGCTTTCAACATTAAATCTTTCGTGAGGACGGCCGGTCTTTATCCGGGCGGCGCCAACGGTCTCACCATCCTGATCCAGCACATGTCGGAAGCCTGGTTCGGAGTGACGCCGTCCTTCACCGTCATCAACCTGATCATCAACAGCATCCCGCTCTACATCGGGTTCCGTTACGTGGGCAAAAAGTTCACCTTCTACTCCCTGATAATGATCATAGTGGCAGGCGTCATTACCGACCTGATCCCCGGGATCCCGATCACCGAGGATATCCTGCTGATAAGCATCTTCGGCGGCATCATCAACGGCGCCGCCATCAGCCTCTGTCTTAGGGCCGGTGCCACCTTCGGCGGTACGGATATCATCGCCATCTTCCTGTCCGAGCGCAAAGGCGTTGACGCATTCAGTTACGTGCTGGCAGCCAACGCAGTGATCATAGCAACCGCAGGAATCCTGTTCGGCTGGGATAAGGCGCTTTATTCGATAATATTCCAGTATGTATCTACTGTGACCATCAGGCTCCTGTACCGCAAATTCCAGAGATCCACACTGTTTATAGTTACGAATAAGCCCAAGGAAGTCTGCGCTGTCATCTACGATGTCGCCAGACACGGTGCCACCATTCTTGAAGGCGAAGGGTCATACGGCCACACAGAGCGGAGCGTGATCTATTCCGTAGTCGATAAGCCCCAGGCCAAGCACGTGATCAAGGCAGTGCGCGAGTGCGATCCGAAAGCGTTCGTCAATGAGATAAGAACCGAGAAGCTGACGGGACATTTTTATCAGAAGCCGGAAGAATAAGGGCTCGAACGCGTATTTTGCGGCACTTCGAACAGGTCCTCACCGCCTTCGGCGGTTGCGGAACTCGTGGCGCAAAACACGCGTTCTTGCTTCGGGGGTTGCGGAACTCGTGGCGCAAAACACGCGTTCTCGCTTCTGTGAAATGGGGACATTCTGACTGTCACATTTTTGCGGAGCTAATTACCTTGGTATGATATTTAATGAAATCCCAACTGAATGCCCGACCTGTAGTCGGGATTTCAGTCGGATTTTTACCTGAAACAGAGCATTTTCCGACTCATATCCCGACTCATAGTCGGGGTTATAGTCGGGATTTATCTTCTGATTTCCGGATGTGAAACTACTATGATGGCTAGAATGGAAATGTATGTCAAAAGTCGATTTTTAGAAGTTTGACATACAAAATCACATGAAAATGTATGTCAAAGTTGGATTTTTGAGAGTTTGACATACAAAATCTCAATATCTGTATGTCAAATTTCATTTTTTAAGGTTTTGACATACAAAGGAATGCATTTTTGTATGTCAAATCCCGTTTTTTAGAACTTTGACATACAAGAGCAGATCCGGCAGGGAAATGCGAAGCGAGGAAGAACAATTGTCCTGCACCTTTGGAGCCTGCGACGTGCGGGACAATTCTGTTCTTCCGAGCATTTTTTCGCAATGTTTGCAACAAATGTTATATCATAGTTGTATTAATGGCAGTAACACCTTTTGACACAAAGATTGGAGGACATGAAGATGAAGAAAGTTACGAAGATCCTGGCGGTCGCTCTGGTTGGCGCGATGATGATGTCGGCGGCTGCCTGCGGAGCGCGTTCGAAGAGCGCTGATGCTACAACAGTTGCTATGCACAATACCAACAGTTTAAAAGGCGCAGACATCGATTCCTATTACGATGACGTGGAATACGATGGCGAATGGGGTGCGATAGAGGAGACTATCGCCGCTGAAGATTACTACGAGCAAGATGCTGTCGACAATTCACAGTACAGCAACTCAGGCACAGGCACAACATATCCCGCCAACACGATGCTGATCAGACGCGTGAATATGGACGTGGAGACAACAAGCTACGATTCGGTCAACAGGACAATTAGCGACAAAGTAAATGAGCTCGGCGGATATATCGAGAGTTCCAATGCAAGGGGCACAGGCAAGAATGGTGACCTGAGAAGCATTTCCTATGTGATCAGAGTTCCTATCGATAAGCTCGATGCACTCGTAAACACTGTCGGCACCGCATGCACGGTACTGTCTTCCAGCGAGAACACAGAAGACGTTACACTGCAGTATTCCGATGTAAAGGCACACATCCAGTCACTGAGAGTCGAGCAGGAGACTCTGCTGAACCTTCTGGCACAGGCAGATTCGCTTGAGGCTATCATCACTCTGCAGGGACGTCTGACGGAAGTGCGTTACGAGATCGAGAGCTACGAGTCACGCGCAAAGGTACTGGAGAACCAGTCTTCTTACAGCACATTGTCGCTGAACGTCAGAGAGGTGCTCGAGGTTACTGAGCAGGTAGAGACGAAGAAGCTCAGTTTTGGCGAGGAGATCTGGGAAGGTCTCAAGGAGAGCCTCACGGACATCAGGGAAGACGGCAAGGATTTCATCATCGGCTTCGTATCTGCACTGCCTTACCTGCTGATCTTCGCGATCATCGTAGTGATCATTGTGCTGATCGTTAAGGGTATCATCAAGTCAACAAAGAAGAAGGCTGCAAAGAAGGCCGCCGCAGCACCCGCACCCAAGGCTCCTGCCGCAGCACCTGAAGCACCCGCCGCAAAGGCAGAAACACAGGAATCTAAGACAGAATAAATCCGGGAATAAAGGAAGGATTGGGATCCCAAAAAAGAACGGGGAGCTGGTCAGTAACTGACCAGCTCTCTCATTGTTGCTTCAAAATCTACGCCGTACCAGGGTTTGTCGGGATTCTCGAGCGTGACCGCGATGGTGTGGGCAGTGTGATCTGCCGCTATCTTCATGGCCTCTTTCCAGTCCAGACCGCGCATCATCTCGCCGACAGCCACGGATGAGAACAGGTCTCCCGTTCCGTGGAACGTTCCGTCAATGCGGTCGTTCTGATACAGGAAATACTCCCCGGTGGCGCGGTCGTAGCCCATTACGCCTGACTTGCCGCGCTCCAGCGACACGCCAGTTATGACAGTGATCCCGGCACCGAATTCCACGCACCTGTTCAGGAGATCCTTTATGTAATGCTCATTATAATTCTCGCGGTAATCCACACCGGTCATGAGGGCCGCCTCAGTAATGTTCGGAACGATAATGTCCGCCCGCGAGCACAAGTCGATATTTGCCTTGACGTATTCCATGTCGAATGCCGGATAAAGCCGTCCAAAATCGGCCATTACAGGATCCACGAATATCAGCGTGTCCGGCGTCTTGAAGTCCCTGAACAGGCTGATCATCTGCCTGATCTGGCTGATGGTCCCCAGGTACCCCGTGTAGATGGCGTCAAACTTCACGCCCTCCCTCTTCCACACTCCTGTGATGGGTTCTATCTGATCCGACAGGTCCTTGCATGTATACTCCTCGAAAGCAGTATGCGTCGACAGCACAGCCGTCGGCAGTATCACCGTCTCCGATCCGAGAGCGGAGATAACCGGCAACGCTACCGTAAGCGAGCATTTACCCATGCATGATATGTCTTGTACTGTCAGGACTTTCTTCATAATGGCACCTCAGCCACTAATGATATCACGTTTGGAAAGAATTCTCACATATGTTATCGGAAGTGCCGCCACTATTCCCACCAGTCCCTGAAGTGCATTGAAAGGAACGGACAGCAGCGCAGCCGCCACACCGTACATGAACGGCAGCGATTCGAACCCGAAATAACCGCCCACCATGATCACTTCCGCCACCACGAAAGCAACGATCCTGAACGGCAGTGTCCTCTTCTTCATCAGTATCGCGCCGCATGCCGCCCCCATCGCCCCCTTGATGATGGCCGTGGGAATAATGTAATGGGCATATCCCGCCAGAAGATCCGCCAGCGCCGACCCCACCGCCGCCGGTATCGCCGCGAATGGCCCCAGCAGGAAAGAGCTGATGAGTATCACCGTATCCCCCAGATTGACATACCCCTCTGTAGCGGGTATCGGTATCCTGACAAAATACGTCATCACGAAAGTAAGCGCCGTCAACACACCGGCCAAAGCCACTCTCTTTGTGCTCATTCCTTTAATCATAGCGCCCTCCCGTGTTTGTTTTGAGTGATATTACGCTTTAATACCTACAATGTCAATAGGTATTTGTGAAAATGAAAAAGGGGACACGTGTTTTGCGGCACTTCGAACAGGTCCTCGCCGCTTTGCGGCTGTGGAACTTGTGGCGCAAAATACGCGTCCCCTATTCAAATCTTTTCACCTTAGACCAGTGAATAGAACAGATAATCCCCGTCCACCAGCACGATCTTGGCATGCGGGTGATTCCACTCCTCTTCGGGAGTCTGATACAAAACATAGATGATACCGTTGGGATGTGCCTCGCTTATCTCCCGGGGCATACGCATAGCAACTGTGCTGCCATTCGTGGTGCTGCCGGTCATTGGCAGTTCTTTCACCGCCTTGGCCTTACAATCTTCCTCGACGCGCGCCGCGTAATCTGACGGAGCTGTAAAACCTACTGTCAGAAAACCCGAGCCCTGCATAAATGAAGGCATGAATTCAAATGTGTAATCGGTCGCACCAGCCGGTATCGACTCGGGAAAATCCTCCGGAACCGTGTTATCAACCCTGCTGTATCTGACCTGGAACGGGTATCTCCATGGAGATGAGAATATCAGCGGCGGTGTGATGAAATACATGACAAAGGCCGCACCGAGAAGTGACAGAACAGCAAATACGGACAGTACGATATATCCTTTTTTCTTTGCGGATACAATGACACAGACGAGACCCCAGATCAGGCAGCCTATGCCTGCGAACAGAAAGTTAAGGGCACCCAGAACAAAGAATGCGCCTATGCCGAACAGGGCAACAAGCAGATTCAGGATGCCAAAGACCATCAGGATAATTCTCTTCATTCTTTCACCACCTTGCACGCAATGAATAATCCGATCTCCACCACAACTACGGCTGCTATCACATCAACAAAAACGTGCTGGCGCAGGAACAGTGTTGATGCGAAGACAAGGGCTGTTACGGGAACGGATGCCCATTTGAACCAGGCGGGGCAGCGCTCCATGCCGATCTTCCGGCTGAAAGCGGCACGTGTGAGGATGTAGCTTTCGAGACAGTGGATGGATGGAAAGAGATTGTCGGCCGGGTCTGTGTTATAGACTGACTGCACCCATCGGCTCAGGAAATCCGTGGCTGTCACGTCGTGGCGCACCATGGTTGTCGGAATGATCAGGAAGCACGCCATACAGATGAGCTTGGCTATGATCTCCGCCGTGAAGATGCGGTAGCAGCATGCCTTGCGTTCGCGGGCAGCCAGATAGAATCCGTAGATCCATTGCCCGTAAGCGATGGGGATGTAGATTATGATAAATTCCTTGATCAGCGGGAAATAATCATCTATAGGCAATGAGAAATCATAATGGTGCCACGACCCGTTTACGAGACGCGTTGCCTGGAAAGCCAGCATGTTGATGGCCAGCATTATGATGACGCTCATCCAGCCGTAGAAAGGCAGGAATCTCGTGAAGATATTTTTACCGCGTACAGAATCATTTCCCATGGATATCGATTATAACATACTCCGAATAAGTTCCGGTCTTGAAGGGTATCGCCCAGCCCGAGATACCGGAAGTGACGATGCAGTGGGTATCACCATGGTCGTAAAGACCCCATATTCCGTCGTTGGTGCCGTTCCAGTAGGCAAAGTATCCGGACGGCCATACGTGACCGCCGTGGGTATGACCTGACAGAACCAGATCCGCACCGCACGAAGCCTCAATATCGAATTCGCCCGGCTGGTGATCACAGCTGATGATGTACCGGGAATGATCCAGGGGCGACAGGAGTTCTTCGACAGTATCCCTGTCACGTGACCTGTCCTCACGCCCCACCAGATAGAACCTGCCGTCGATGAGCTCCGAAGAATCCTGCAGTATCGTGACACCATTGGCTTTGAGGCACTCAGCAAGCTCATAGCCTGTGAACTCACGGTAGTCGTAGTATCCCCTGTCATGATTGCCATAGACATAGTACACCGGCGTCTTCATGCGTCCCAGAGCCGCGCAGGCCACCTCCATGTCGTGACGGTTGGCATCATCATCCACAAAGTCGCCGCAGATGATCACCACATCGGCGTTTTCTGCGTCGATCCGTTCCATCTGTTCGGCAAATCTCTCCCCTGAAAGCGTGACGCCCAGGTGAGAGTCTGCAAACATTGCAACCCTTATATCTCCTACGTTTTTAACAGTGTTAAACTCGTAATATGTCCTCGATATATGGTAAGCGGCGAACCATGCGCCTGTCATGAACAGGGCCGTAGCGGCCAGTGCCGCCACACCGCCCCAGTAACGCCCTTCAGACTTCGGACTTTTGCCTGAAGCCCTGCGCCATATCGCGAGAATTACATCCGACAGTATAAAAAACAGCGCACAGTGCAGCATGATAACTATCATGGTGTACATCTCGTAGAACGCCACAGACGCCATCAGGAGCACAGGAATGCACGCCACAAACCAGGATACGAACTTATTGGGGATATTCCTGATAAATGAGAACCTGTGGAACCTCGTCACAAGATAAATGATGGCCGCTGTGCCGCCTATGAACATAAACGCCAGGAAAAGAATCCACAAACCCATCAGCCCAGGCTCCTTCCGACTTCCTCTCCCAGCTTGACTGGGATCTCCACGCCTTCCAGCGATGCATCGTAGATATCGTCTCTGATAACAGCCGTGCCCGCAGGAACCAGCACTATTATGGTGGATCCCCCGTACTCGAAATGCCCTTTCTCAGCTCCCCGCACGACCTCAGATGCTCCCTTGTCCTCGTTGACGATCTTTCCCACCAGCATGGCGCCGACCTCCATCTGCACCATCCTGCCGAAGTTCGGGGAATCTATAACGCAGTACTCCCTGCAGTTCTCCACGAACACCGGTCTCTCCGCCAGAGCCACAGGCCTCACCGTGTGGAGCACGCCCGGAATAAACACATTCGCGGATTTTGAACCGGAATCCACATAACTGTATCTGTGATAATGGTCAACACACAGCCTGAACACAAGGCAGAGACCGCCGTTAAGACCGGCCGCCAGTTTCTCATCCCGCAGCAGGGACGATATCGTATATGAACTCTGTTTGACCGGGACTACCGTATCCGCATTGATGCTGTAAACGGTCAGCAGGCCGTCGCAGGGCGCCACGAGCACATTTGGATCGTCATCCACCACACGGAGTCCGTCCTTGATGCGCCTGCAGAAAAAATCGTTGAAGCTGTTGATGCCGTCGAGCACGTAATCGTCCTCGATGATGTTGTTATTTCGGACGAAGGAACTGATGAGCGGTTTCGAGAGGCATGTATCGAGGAAAGCGCCGCACAGACGGGAAAGGCCGCGGCTTGCCATGGGCTTGAGGAGCAGCCTTCCGAACCCGGTCCTGTAAAGAAACTCCAGTGCCGTCATAATCTGGACAGAAGCAGTATCAGCCCGATCGTTATGAACTCTGCAGCGCCGATGCCCACCTGGATCATTATCCCGCACAGATTCGGCTTAGGCATCTTGAACTTGCACAGGAAAAGAACAGCGAGCAGCAGCATCACGATAAAATAAACGATCGAGAAATCAAACCTCAGGTAATAATGCAATATCAGTATAAAGGGGAATACCAGCGATGCCGTCGTTATGGGAAGTCCCGTGAAATACGCCTTCCCCTTCTCGGCAGCCTCGGCCGCGCGCTCATCTTCCGTAGCATTGAAGTAGGCAAGCCTGATCATGCCTGCGAGACCGTAAAGAACACCGATAGCCACAAGAAGGATCGGATACCATACATACTTCGTCTCGTCCATCCAGTAGGGCCTGTCCGTAAACTTGGCGCTGATCCTGAGCATTGCCACGCCGATAGCCAGCGGAAGGATGCCGAATGAGATCAGATCGGACATGGAATCGATCTGCACACCGAACCTCTTCTCCATATCGGTCCTGCCCTTCTTGCTCCTTGCAACCATCCCGTCGAAAGCATCACACAGTCCCGACAGCATGAGAAAAAGCGCACCGAGATACGGATGCCCGACGCCGGACATAGACATAATGATCCCGGTACACCCTGAGATCATCGACAGATATGTAAGGATAACGGTGTAATCGTATACGCCAATCAAGCCTTCTTCCTCCTCTTTAAGATTATATACCCAACAAGGGTTATAATGCCACTCAAAGCCACACATATGTAGAAGGACAGTCCTCTGCTCATCATGTCAACGCGAAAAGCCTCGTCCCTCCCGATAAGTCCCGT
Organism: Ruminococcaceae bacterium YRB3002; assembly: GCA_900099715.1. Classification (GTDB taxonomy): domain Bacteria; phylum Bacillota; class Clostridia; order Saccharofermentanales; family Saccharofermentanaceae; genus Saccharofermentans. Next base: position 48,407 of record FMTG01000013.1, read on the forward strand.
AAATCCGTCAACCATCAGGAAATCGGCAACTCCCATGGCTCCCGGCACCGGAACGCAGTTGAACCCTATCGTGACCAGACACTGGGATGCAAATATGGACAGGGCTTTGCTGCCCTCCCCTCCCAGTGTCAGATATACGAAAGCCGGCACCGCTATCTGCGAAGCCCTCTGAAGAAAATTCCAGATAAATGCCCTCACCATGACTCCCGTCTTACCCGAAACGAGGTTGGAGCATTCCATGTATTCCGTTTTGGTATCCTCAAGCTTCTTAAGCTTCGGCTCGAGCTTTCTTATCATCTTCTTTTTATGAAGAAAAGTAAGAAATCCCGCCAGCACTCCGAACACTTTATCTCCCCTTCTCAGGATCGACAGAAAGAACAGCGAGAACAGCGTGAGGATGATGAATCCGGCCACGATGAGAACCTTTGAAATAGTCCTGAATTCGAAGAACATCCTGTAGTTGATAAAAAGCGAGATGATCCCAAGGACAACCACGGAGATCGTGTACATCATGAGATTAAGTACCAGCGTCGCTGTAGCGATTCCGGCTGGGATCCCGTCAGCGATCATGAAATAAGCCGATGCCGGCTGTCCTCCGGTAGCAGAAGGCGTTATAGCCGAGAAATAGATATCAGATGTGCTGTACAGAAGGCCTCTAGCGGCACTCCTCTTATAACCTACACCGTCGAGGATGGCACATATAGCCACACCTTCAAGGATGATATAAAGGGCCACGGACACAATAGCGCAGCTAAGCCAGTATTTGTTGCCATCAGCAGCGCTTTTTACTATCTCACCTATTGATATTCCCTTGCTCTGGCTCAAAACCGCCCATATGGTAAGCCCGGCCAGGACCAGAGAGAAAATCGACCAGAAAATCTTCTTTTTGCTATCCATAAATTCCCTAAATGGTTATAATGCAAATATTCTAATAAAATAATTATAAAAAGGCAATTTAAGATATTTTTAAGATGTTGACCAAACTCAAAAAAGACCCGGTCCTCTTTATCTCGGGGATCCTGGCTGTCGTATCATGTTTCGTTGTCCCTCCGGACATCCAATACCTCGATTACATAAACTGGCGCGTACTGGCAATTCTTCTGGCTCTCATGCTGGTGGTGGGAGCCCTGTCAGACCTTGGCTTCTTCGGTCATCTCACATCAGGGATGCTGTCGGTAGTCAAGAACCAGCGGCAGGCGTCACTGGCACTCGTTTTGCTGTCCATGGTGATGAGCATGTTCATGACGAATGACGTTACGCTTGTGACGCTCGTGCCTTTCGCGCTGATGACTGTGGGAAAGTTCGGTGATAAGAAGGGGCTCATGTTCACTCTCATCCTCATGACCTGCGCGGCCAATCTCGGGAGCATGCTGACCCCCATCGGCAACCCTCAGAACCTGTACCTGTACACGCAATACGACATGCATCTGTGGAGCTTTGTGAAGCTGATGCTGCCATACACTCTGCTGTCCATGGTCATGCTCGTGGCGGCCACGTTCATGCTCATAGGCAAGGGCGGGAGCGTAAGTTCCTCGAGAACGCCTTCAGAACCCCACAAGATAAGAGTCCTGATCTGTATCTTTCTGTTTGTGGTGGCACTGCTGTCGGTAATCGGAATGCTCCACTATCTTATAATGCTGGGAATCATAGTAATCGCAATGATCATACTGGACCGTAAGGCTTTCCTGTCAGTGGATTATTCGCTCCTGATCACCTTTGTGTTTTTCTTCATTCTGATAGGCAATCTGGGAAGACTCGATGTGGTCTATAATGCCATGTCTGCCGTTGTCGGCAAGTCACCCGTAATCGCGTCGGTGCTCGCATCACAGATAATAAGCAATGTTCCTGCAGCGATGCTGCTGTCTGCTTTCACGGCTGATGGCGAGGCTCTTGTGATCGGAACGAATCTGGGCGGTCTCGGCACGCTGATCGCCAGCATGGCCAGCCTGATCACGTACAAGATCTACATAAGGGACAACAAAGACAGCGGCAGGTATATTGCCTGCTTTACGGTCGTGAATGTAGTTATGCTGGCGCTGCTGCTGGGGATGTATTTTGTTTTGTGAAAAAGGAACCGTCCCCATTTCATCATTCAGCTGTCGACGGCGCGATAACCTCTCTCCCGCAGTAAGGACATAATCCCTTTGTGTTTGTCCTGATCTTGAGGCTGGCCGCACATCCGGGGCAGTGAACGCCGATAAAAGGTCTGTTCTCCGGGATGCCCCGTTCGTTTTTGGCCTGATCATCCCTCAGTATCTTATCTGACAGAAAGACCGCCTTCTCGGTCATGCTGTAATTCATGTTGACCAGGAAGCCTTTGCGTGTACCGTAGTTGATAATCTTGAGCACCTTCTCCTCGTTCTTTCCAAGTGCCTTGCATATATCGGCAAGCGGAACATAACCGTCCTCATCGGTCATGAGATATCTGTTCAGGGCAGATATATTCATCAGATAAGCCAGCTTGACAGAAGACAGGACCAGCAGAAATCCCGAGATGACTATGCCGGTTCCGAAGAACAGCACCAGCTCCAGCGGTTTGCTGTAATGCGCTGTCCTGGTCGTGATGATATCTATATTTATTATCGGGATCCAGAACATTATGGTGAAGACAACGATCCATATAAACAACGAGACTAACATCTTTTTCTGATTACGGTACATTTATCTCAACGCCTCCTGTCAACTCTGCCCTGGTCTTCCACAGTACCGGCCCTCATGAAGGTTCCGCAGTGGTCGCACTTGCCGCCGCCGCTCCTTCTGATATTCACATGAGCACCGCACTCAGGACATGCCACGGTGATGAATTCCTTGTTGTCAGACGTGAGATCCACCCTGGCAGCATTCGTGCCGAGAGTCACGTTGACCAGTATGTTCCGGTGCTGGAAATAAATGAGATCACTTACTACTTTCGAGACGGGGTAGCCCGTCATTGAAGCGATGCTGTCATATGTGAGAATGCCGTCATGATCCTCCTCGAAGAGCGAATTATATATCCTCACGTGGGACCGCTTGCGCATTGCCAGAAGCCTCCAGACGATGATCAGGACCCCTGCCACGATGAAGAAAAGGAAGAACATGGAAGCAAACATGAAGGCGAGCCAGCTCCTGGTGTTTCCGGTTGAGAGCAGATATACGAGAAACCAGACGTTGAGCAGGGTCGGGAGCGACACTACCGCGATTATTACCCCGTCAAGGACTTTAAGAGCCGTCATTTTCTCGTTGTTCAGATACATCTGCTTACCCCTTTCTCAGCATGGCGACGATCCATCCGGCATCGGGAGCCGCCATGTTCCTGTCCATCGCCATCTCCTCCATTATACCCTGAACCGATGCCCAGAAACACCTCGCCATAAGAACCGGATCCCCATCCCTGAAGATGCCGTCCTGCTGGCCGCGGGCGATCAGTTGCGCAGTAAAGTCTATTGAATCGACAGCCGATGCGATACGCCGCGCATCTTCGGGCATGCCGTTTCTTCTGACCTGACTCATCAATACGAACATATTGAATACCCACGGCTGCTCCTTGGCGTACGCGAACATCTGCGTCAGGAATCCGGTCAGAAATACGTCCGGGGGCACGGGGATGTCGGCCGAGCCGGAGAGGGCTCTCGTCCCTTCCGCGCCCATCTTCACCACTTCGACGAGAAGCTCTTCCTTCGACTCGAAATAATGGAACATAAGCCCGGTGCTCATCGGCACCGCCGCAGCGATGTCAGTGATCTTTGTGTCGTAATAGCCCTTCTCCACGAACAGCGTCAGCGCCGTCATGAGTATGGCCTTACGCCTCTCTTCCTTCTGTTCCTTACGTGTCATATTGCTATGCTGCGCTTCTCTTTCTTAAGTATTCTCTGCACCGCGAACTTGCCCGATACCACCGCGATCGGAAGCCCGCCGGGGCTCATCACCCACTGTCCTGCGACAAAGAGATTGTCCACGCCCTTCACGACGCCCTTGAATCTCATCTGCTTATTGCCGACGGTCGTCACAAATCCCATGTACGAACCGTGAAATGCATTGCAGTATCTATTATAAGTCAAAGGCGTCCAGCAGTCCAAGAGTTCTATCCTGCCCTGAAGCTCCGGAAACTCCTTCACGATCCTCTTCGTCAGCTCCTCCGCAAGCTCCGCCTTCTTCTTTATATACTCATCCTTCGTCAGTGCGCTCCAGAAAACATAATCCGCATCTGACTGCACCACATTCGCCTGCAGCACTGTCTTTCCCTCCGGCGCGAAAGTCCTGTCGTACCCGTAGCTCTTTACCGACATCCTGGTGAACTGATTCGTCCCGATCCTCAGGGGCTCGCAGTCGAAGAAGATCGTATCCTCCCCGGAGAAATCACTGTCGATGGCATACGCCACCTGGAACCCGCTTGTCACCGGATATGCATACCTGTTCCTGTAAGCCTCCTTCAGATCCTTAGGCATGTAGCTCTCATCGATCAGCTTCCCGTAGAGAAAGCTCGTGTCAACAGCACTGATCACGTAGTCTGCCTTTACGGTCGTACCGTCCTCCAGCTCGATACCCTCAGCCTTTTTCCCGGTGATGATGATCTTCTTAATGGGCTTATTCGTATGGAGAACACCGCCCATCTCCTTAAACTTCTTCACGATCCTCATCGACATCGCAAGAGATCCCTCGATCGGTATCCCGCCGTTGCCGCTTGCCATAGTGGCGTACGAGACCAGAAGCGAATATGCTGTGTATTCCTTAGGCAGGTAGTCCGTCATGAGCTTCTGCATAACGGGAGACTTGAACCTCATCGCCAGGTCGCCGCAGCTGATCTTGCCATATTCCTTCATGACCTTGGGCATATCCGCCATCTCCTTGCCCATCTCTATGTAGTCCTTTATTCCCATCATGTCGAGCGGCTTGTCGGAGGGAATGACGCAGGACTTCGCATATTCCACATACTGTATAAATTTTCTTATCTCCTCCTCGTCTTCGGGTGCCGCCTTGATCAGCTCCTCCTGTGTCTTCTGAAGATCGTTCCAGAGAGATACTTCCCTTCCTTCAAATCTGCTGGAGTAGAACCTGTTCGTATCAGCGTATTCTGTATTCTCATCGATAGCGCCTACCGTCTTCCAAACTTCCCACAGTTTTGTCCTAGGGTCAGTTCCTGTCAGCCAGTGAATGCAGTTGTCGATATGATAACCCTTGCGGTTCCAGCCCATGCACTCGCCGCCTGCGACAGGATTCTTCTCATAGATCTCTGCCTCGTAACCTGCCTTCAGTGCATAGATACCTGCTGCCAGTCCTGCGATACCGCCGCCCACGATTACTATCTTTGCCATTTGTATTATCCTCCAGTAATTTGGTTGGTTGTTTTGGTCATTCGTTGAATTTGAATTCGTTGAATCTGTATTCAATATACAGGACGGACCGGGTGTTGTCAAGTGTGAAATGGGTACAGGTCTGATCGTGCTATCACTCTCCGTTTTACTTTACCTTGGGTAGTTAAGATAGAGCAAAAGGTAGAGTACTCTACTTTTTACTCAACTTTTGACTGCAAATGTAGAGCAAAAGAGAGTGTGGATCCTCTAAATTTGTGACACTTCAGAACCGTCCCCATTTCACATTTGTTATAATACTAACCATGAACAACAGGACACTACATACAGTGATCGCATATGTGTATCACGTTATATTCATAATACTGGGCTTCATCCTGATGGAGGATCACCCGTTTGTCATGATGGGAATCGCGGCAGGAGCAGGCCTCATCTACTGGATCTACTGGATCGCTGTAAGCCGCCGGAGCTACATGCCATGGATCATATTCCTGCATTTCGTTATCGGTACGGCGGTTGAAGCCGTGCTGAACTGGTTCTCCATCATTCCGAATGACGGCGGGGAGCTTCCGGGGGCAGGGCAGTTTCTCTATATCGCGCTGATAGTGCTTCAGACTGTCGCTCTGATGGCAATTAATGGAGCCATGAACATAATCTATGTCTGTATCAGACAGAAGAAAGACACACCATAGCCGCTCGCGCCGTCTATCTCGATGTTAACTGTTATAGTGCTGCAGAGCTCTTTGGCTTTGACGCCTCTGATGCGGACCACCTGGTATCTGGTCCCTGCATCAGTCTTCACCGTAGCAGTCTCCACATTCTTGGTATCATCACAGCTGAATTCCAGAGTTTTGTCGCTGCTGAAATAGAGAGACAACGTTGTCTCTGTCTTGAAGGACAAGGAAGCACCCGCAAACACGACACCTGATCTGAGGCTGTAATTATAACCTGAATAAGCCAAAGGAATGCTGACGGCATTCATCTCATCCGCAGTGTAGGCACAGTCCTTATTCGCCAATTTATAAAGGCCGAAAACGATTTGTTATAAGCCTCTAATGCGTTATTGCTCAAGAAAGAACTTGCAAATACCACAATAATTTTCTTAACTTAATGACATTGGGGACGTGTCCATTTTCAGATTTTCTTTTCAGTTCCTAGTCTCTTCCCGGTATCCTCGTTACCTCGTAAACGAACACGCCCTTGGTCTTACCCTTGAGCGGGATCTCACCTACCTCTTTGACTTCCAGTCTGTCCTTAAGTCTCTCGTAGAGAACGTCGCTGATCAGCACCTGGCCTTTCTTGGCATTTGCCTCGAGCCTTGCCGCCGTATTGACCGTATCTCCGATAGCAGTGAAGTCCATTCTGAACTCACAGCCGACGTTGCCCACGACCGCAGGTCCGCAGTTGACGCCGACACCGAAGCCGACGCTCCTTCCGAACCTCTTCTGGAATGTCTCCTCTATCGCCTCGCCGCCCTTGACGATATCCATGGCGGCACATACAGCCTTATACTCATAATCCTCCAGATCGAAAGGCGAGTTGAACACAGCCATCGTAGCGTCACCGACGAACTTATCGAGGGTACCGCTGTTGTCGAAGATAGACTTCGTTGTAAGGCTCAGGTACTCATTCAGGATCTCCACGACCTGCTCAGGCTCCAGAGCCTCCGACATCGTCGTGAATCCTCTTATGTCAACAAACAGAACTGCGATATCCCTGTTCTCGCCGCCGAGCTTGATCTCGAAATCACCCTTCTTGGCGATCTCCTCAACGATCTGGGGAGCAACATATTTACGGAAAGCAGTAAGAACCTTACGCTTCTTGCGGGTCTCGATCAGATAGTGAACGCCGAGTGAATAAACAAACGACAGCACCAGCACGACAGGGAAATAAATAACACTGTACGCATATCCGTTATTATTGATAGTAACCAGCGCGAACAGCTCAACGCCGATGGAGGCCACGAGAAGTATCGCGGACATCCACACATTGATCTTACGGAAAAGAAGATGGAGCATCATTGCGATGACCGCTGTGACTATTCCAAGAAGGAACGGATTGCCGTTAATGGCAAACCTGCCCTGCAGACAGGACTGGAAGATATTTGCGTGTATCTCTGCCCCGTACATCTGGCTGCTTCCGCCTGTCGGTACGTTAAAATCATCCTGCATTCCCGGATCGTAAGCACCGACGATTACAACGCTGTCATCGAATACTCTCGGATCGATCTTACCTTCCAGAACGTCCGCCATGGAGAGACATTCGTAATCACCCGGTCTTCCTGAGTAATTGATTATGGATCTGCCGGTCATGTCGGTGGGGATCTCGTTAGGTGTAATACCGGTTGCTGCACAGTATCTGTCGTAGATTACTTTCGAGAAGATGCTGTATCTGTTGCCTTCGTATGTCTCGGTGGGGATCATCCTCCTGACCGTTCCGTCCCGGTCCTGAGCAACATTGCTGAATCCGGTATAAGTACTGTTCATCAGTTCTTCGTACGGGAGAACAATGCCCTGGACGGGATAGTACATGATGCCGTCCTGATCCGTCTCTGCTTTCTTGCTGTAGAGAAGATTGCTCACCACCACTACATTGCCGTGATCGGCAGCTGCTTGCGCAAGCCTGCTGTCTTCTTCATTGACATTGCCCGAGAACGTAATATCGAATGCGATGACGTATGGTTTCGTCTCCTCATCCACGTTGAGCACATCCAGAAGGTCCGCATATATGCCCCTCGACCATGTCTGAACAGGGCCGTACTTCGAGAGCGTAGCGGCATCAATGCCGATGATCTTGATATCGCTCTTGATACCTCTCGGCACCTGATAGAGCTTATCACGCGCGATATAGTCCAGCGTGCTGAACAGATTATAGATAGTGAGCAGAAATACAAGTGCTCCTACAAAAAGTGTCTCAACAGCCAAAAGCAGTATTTTTCTCATAAGCCTCCCAATGCCCGCCTTTACTGCGTCTTAATTGTAAACGTAAAGTCACCGCTCTGATTGACAAACACCTGAAGTCCGCCGTTATATACGGTGTTATCTTCTCCAAGATAGTTGCTGACAGTCCATTTGCCATCGCCAAGGGTATATTCCTCACCTGCCATGAGAGGGAGAAGGATGTCAGCAGGAATGACCCTGTCCTTCAGCCATTCAGCCATGAGCATGATCTCAATGGCACAGATATGGCCTGCCTTATCGACAGCCAGTATCTTGAATACCTTGCGGCCCCATCCGGGACTCAGCGTTATGACGTTGCCCTGAGAAGCAAGATCCACATCCTTGCCGTTGATGCTCAGGGACATGAGATTGTCGTCCGTAACAGTGATCGTAAGATCCTTAACAAACAGAACAGATTTGTCAACAAGGGCTCCGTTCTGGGACGTGACCGCAGGTGCAACCTTGTCGATCAGAGGTCTCTTTGTGATCGTGATAGAACCTGTAAGCGCACCGTCAGCCGTTCTCTTCAGATAGATCACATTGAGGATCTCGCTGTACGGAATGCTCTCCACATATTCGCCTCTGAAGCTGGTGGATATCCTGTATCCGTCGGGCGCCTTGAGATCGACATCACTGGTGAAGAAACCGTTATCACCCTCAGTACCTGTAAGATTGTAAGCATTATCAGGTGCGGTGAGATATGCGATCTTGAACTCGGTCTCGCACGATGTCTCATCGTACAGGAACGTCTGGGGAACCGTGGCTCTCACAACGTAGGATCCGATCTCGGTAGGCTTTGTCGTCGTGAAAGTATCCTCGCCCTCGCTCGCCAGTCTGTACTCGTATTTTGTCTTGCTCTTGCCGTCTGATTCAGTTGTGACAGAAGGTCTCAGTGCGGAGCCTATATATGTGACAGGAACTGATACTTCAGATGTAACCTGTCTGCCGCTGATAGTGAACTCGGCTGTGCAGGTTGTTCCGAGATATTTGTACGTCTCAGGGATCGTAACCCTGATCGTATAAGTGCCTCTCTCCTTGGGTTTCGTTGTTGAATACTGACCTTCAACGTCACCGCTGAGCCTGTATTCGTATACGATCCCTTCCTCTGCATCAGAGTCTGTCTCAAGCTTAGGCTCGTAGCTCACGCCTGTCAGAGAATCAGGTACTGATACGGAAGCGGACGGCGTTCTCTTGCTGATCGTGAAGGTATCGCGGAATACCGACTCGAGATACTTATCAGTCTCTTCAGTTACCACCATGCAGACGTATGTTCCGGCTGCCTCGGGCTTCTCCTCAGAATATTCGGCGTCACCCTCACCCTTGTAGAATACAGACATATCACCGTTGGAATCGGTCCTGATACTCGGCTCATAATCCTCACCGACATACGTATCCGGAACAGAAACTGATGACACAGGAGTCCTCTTGCTTATCTCGAAAGTATCGTAGCAGGTTATCCTGTTATAAGCGTCTGATTCTGCAATGACCGCCATACATGTGTAGCTTCCGGCTGCTGTCGGCTTGTCGCCTGTATAGTTGGTATCGCCGTCTGCCTTGTAGAAGAACGATACAACTCCGTTAGATTCGGTCGTTACTTTCGGTGTGTATTCGTCGTCCACGTAAGTATCAGGAACAGATACAGATGCTGTAACCGTTCTCCTGCTGATCGTAAAGTCTGCTGTGCATTCGATCTCAAGATACTTGGCATTCTCACCGATAACCGCTTTAACAGTATAGTCACCGGCAGCAGTGGGCTTCGTTGTTGAGAAGTCCTCTGTACCCTGTACTGCATAGTAGAATGTCTGCGTTCCTGTAGATACTGTCGTAACAGTAGGAGCATACTCATCATTTACATATGAATCAGGACATGTGACAGAGGCAGTTGTTGTTATCTTGCTGATCGTGAAGTCTGCTGTGCACTCGATCTCATTATACTTGGCTGTCTCACCGATAACCGCTTTGACAGTATAGTCACCGGCAGCAGTAGGCTTCGTCGTTGTGTATTCCTCTGTGCCCTGTACTGCATAGTAGAAAGTCCGGGTTCCTGTGGATACTGTCGTAACAGTAGGAGCGTACTCTTCATCTACGTAGGAATCAGGGCATGTAACAGAGGCAGTTGTTGTTATCTTGCTGATCGTGAAGTCTGCTGTGCACTCAATCTCATTATACTTGGCTGTCTCACCGATAACCGCTTTAACAGTATATTCGCCGGCTGCCGTAGGCTTCGTTGTTGAGAAGTCCTCTGTGCCCTGTACTGCATAGTAGAATGTCTGCGTTCCCGTAGATACTGTC
>FMTG01000015.1 GCA_900099715.1 Ruminococcaceae bacterium YRB3002
ATGGTTGTTTTATTTCCAATTCTCGATCTCCATACTGAGATTCGTCTGGTTGCCATAGCTGGATGTGTAGCTTGCACTTTCAGTAGCATTTCTGGAGACGGTCGCCCGTCCGGCAGACATTTTATGTGCAACTTCTTCCTGACTATATCCGTTCCTTCTTCTGATCGATGACAGACTCTCTTTAGACATATAACTACCTCTCTTCCCCTTATGATTGGATTCTATAGTCTCTACTACAAGGCATCAATACTTTGAGGGTAATTTGAACAAAAATGAACAAAAATGGACAGTTCCGGACATAACTAAACCAAAATGAACAGAACCATCGCTGTCTTTTCTTATATTTCTCCATAGATATATCGGAAATATATCGCGGAGTTACAGTGAATCCTCTCTTTGATTTAAGGAATTGGTAAAACTCTTTTCGATTTTATTACTTCTGCTGAGATAACAACACCCCCGCTAGCCTTCTGCCAAGCTGGGGTGCAGGTTACATATCTATAGTTGATCTATCTATACCTTATACTATCTCTACCATTTTCGCCGGGTCCTCAGCGGCCTTGACCTTGTCGTTGGCGCGGATTATCATGCCCTGCTCATCGATGAGATATGTGGTCCTGACAACGCCCATGGAGACCTTGCCGTAGTTCTTCTTCTCTTTCCATACGTCATAGAGGATGTGGACAGCCTTGTCGGGATCCGACAGCAAAGTGAACGGCAGATTATACTTCTCCTCGAACTTCTTGTGGGAGACTATCGTGTCTCGGGAGACGCCGATAACTACCGCGCCTTTCGCAAGGAATGAGGGATAGAGCTCCCCGAATCCGCAGGCCTGCTTGGTGCAGCCGGATGTCATATCCTTCGGATAGAAGTACAGCACGACCTTGCGGCCGAGATAGTCACTCAGGGAGTGCATCTCGCCGTTCTGGTCGGGTAATGTGAAATCAGGGGCTTTTGTTCCGACTTCGAGCATCAGAACCTTACCTCGATCTTGTGGACAGCACCGTCCGTGAATACAGGTACTGAAGTGCCCTCAACGGGAGCACCGTCGCAGATGACCGTAACGCCCTCCGCTGTTCTCTTGAAGCCGAGAGGCTTGGAGATCTCGAGTTCATAAACAGCGCCGACAGCCTGGAGCCTTACCTTCAGCGATGTCTCGTTCTTGCGGAGCAAAGGCTCTACGATGAGAGCGTCAGCCGTGGGCTGGATGCCGAAGCAGGAGAAGAGGCAGAGCAGGAGCCATGTGGATGTACCTGACAGCGTAGGTCCGATATTCTCGCCGGAATCGCTGTTGTTGTACTGGGTGCACCACCTGGGGTTGCCGCATGTTGTGAAGGGTGACTTCAGTGTGCGGAACGGCAGTATCCTGTCGATAACCCAGTAAGCTGTGTCAGCAAGTCTCTCAGCGAGTGCAACGTCAGACACACTCTTGGATGCCTTGAGCATAGCTGCTGCAGCCATCATGTTCGCGTGCTTGAATACACCGCCGTTCTCACGGTCGCCGGGATAGTAGAGGGCAACATCGATCTTGGGCGCGATCTTCGGATAGTCAACTGTGGAACAGAGTCTGTAGCCGTAAGGTGACTTCAGGTACTTGTCCATGGAATCGAGCATCGATGTGATCTGTGCCTCGTTAGCACAATCAGCAAGCAGTGACCATGAGAATGTGTTCAGGAAGTATGAGCCCGGAGCGTCCTCGACCTGGAGGTTGTCGCCTGCAGCGCCGAGATATACGAGCTCCGGCTTGTCGGAACGGTTGAACAGAACACGTGCGAAGAAGTCGTTCTTCCATGCGTAGTCGTTCAGTTCTTTCTTGAGCTTTGCAGAAAGTTCAGTGAGCTCTGCCACGTAAGCATCATCACCGAAGTGCTTAAACATACCGATAGCTGCATCAACAGCAACCTTCAGAAGGAAACCGTTCATGACAGACTCTGAGTACTCTGATTCGTAAGGAACCTCACCATAAGCCTTGCCTGACTTAGCCAGCTGCTCCTTGTATGCCTTGATCTTGTCAGCGCCTCCGATACAGTCGGGATCGACTCTCAGACAGTCGTTCCAATCCGCGCGGTCGATGAGCGGTATGCCGTGCTTGCCGACGGAGATCTTTGCTGAGTATGTGATTATAGCCTTGATGGTCTCGAGGAGCGTTCTTGTTCTGGAGCCGTCATCCTCGCTGGGTGCGCGTCCTTCCCTTACCTGAACGGTGCCTGTACCTGCGATCTTGAACTGCTCTGTGAGGAAATCATAATCGCCTGTGAGACCGACATATCTGTCGAGAGCCTGCAGGAGCCACAGTGCGTCGTCAGACCACCAGCCGGGCTCTTTGCCTACCCAGTAGAAGTTATGGTTTGCATAACCCTCTTCAAAGACGTTCTCGCTCCACTCTCTGAGAAGTTTCTTAACGAACTCCGTCTGGTTCATGCCGGCCATGTAATACATTGAAGCGTAGATATCCTGGATCTCACGGAAGCCGATCTCTCTGTAGCCCTTCTGTGTCCAGTCAAGAGACCTAGATACGAATGTCTGGTAGAACACCTGGAAAGGCAGGTTATTATTAACATACGCCTCGAAATCCTTATCCTCATGCTCGATCTGCATATATCCTGAATAGTTCTTCGCGAAATCAATAACACTCTGAAGATCCTCCTCGATAGCCTTGGGATCCGTATATCTCTCGATGACCTTGGCAAGCTCAACCTTCATTGTCTCATCGAAAACAAAATCATCATTAACTGCATCGGATGACAGACATGTGAGATCGTCAGCTCTTACGCTGCCGCCTGCCTTGACAGTAAACTCTGTAGCGAGTGCGAAGAAACCGGGTCCCTTACGTGAAGGCTTATTTGCAAGATGTCCGATGAACTCAGGATTCTCGAGGCTGCCTGAACCTACGAAATCGCCATATCTCGCACAATACTCGGAAGGCATAACAACCTTGTCGCCCTCATGAACGATAAGCACGTTATATCTGATGTTGCCCTTCTGCCACTTGGGGTTAGGGTTGAAGCCGATAGCCAGGAGCTCGTCCTTCTCACCGAAGAACACCTCGCTCTGGGTAATGACAGTCGTAAAGATAACGTCCTCTCTCAGTGCGTGGGGAGCTGTTGTTCCGAACATACCTGTGTAAACGATCCTCAGATCTCTGTCACTGCTTCCGGTGTTCTCGATATCGATCTTCTGTGCCTCCATTGCAAGAGGGAGACCGTCGTGCTGGGGAACGATGAAGATAGTCCTTCTGATTTTGAGACCGTCCTTCAGCTCATATTCAATGATCGTCCTGTTCTGCGAATGTGTTGTCTGGATCTTCTTAAGGTTGTCCGCCTTGGCATTGCCCGAATAGAAGATCAGCTTGCCACCCTCTGTGAGATAGAACTGTCTGTTTGCCGGGAAGCCGTTCTCCTCAGGAAGATAGTCCCATCTTGTAGCGAGAACCTGTGTATCAGCATGTGACCTGAAGCAGCCGCCGCCCAGTGCATTTACAGCACTCTTAGGTGTGCTCTGCAAAGGCTTTCTGTAGCCCATTCTGTTACCGATGAGCATATTTGTATAGTAATGAGGTCCCGGAATAGGTGATGCGGGATCTGCGATGAGCTCGCCCTTCTCGTTGAGAACTCCGCCCCAGTACTTTGATGCCTCAAGTTCTTCGCTGATGATGCTCTTGAAACTGTCTGCAACAGCAGTCTCGCCTTCGCCTGCAACGTAAACCTTAATGCCGTCATCAGCCGTGATGAGAACATCTTTGCCGGGAATAAGGTCTGCCCAGAAAGCAGCCAGTGCCTCGTTGTCCAAAAGAACCGTAACAAACGGTGAATCGTAATCAAGTCCGGAAACTCCGACAACCCTGGTGTCACCGTCGAGATTGACATACTGAGCAGATACGCCGCCCTTTATCTCAACATCCGGAAACCTTGATACTAGAAAATCCTTAGCACTAACTTTCTGTCCTCTTGCTAATTCACTTCTGATGATCATATGAATACCTCCGTGGGGGAAAATGTTTTATTATTATATTATAAAAAGTGTGAAGATGAAATGGGGACGGTTCCTTTTTCATCTAAATGGTGAAAAAGGAACCGTCCCCATTTCATCTAAAAATCCCGGCCTGCGGTATTCACCACAAGCCGGGAACTAACTCTTATTTAACTATATGAAGCGAGGGACCCTGTTCGAAGCAACACAAAATCGTGTGCCCGAGCTATCAGCCCAGTGTTACTACAACCTGATGCACTGCTCCGTCGCCGGCAACAGGAACGATGCATCCGTCAACAGCAGCGCCGTCAACTGTCATGGAAACAACGCCCTTGTTAACGTGATTCGGGTTCCTGACCTCGATCTCGTAGGTGTCGCCTCTGAACTGACGTGAAGCCTTGAAGCCGTCCCATGCAGCGGGGATGGAAGGATCTACTCTCAGACCGTCGAACTCAGGCTTTACGCCGAGGATGTACTGGGAGATAGCGACCATGTTCCATGCAGCTGTACCTGTGAGCCAGCTGTTCTTGCCCTGACCGAAGTTCTTAGCATCCTTACCGCCGATCATCTGTCCGTAAACATACGGCTCTGTCTTGTGGATATCGGATGTCTCCTCGGTAAATGCAGGAGCGATCTTTGAGTAATACTCGAACGCCTTCTCACCTCTGCCGGCATAAGCCTCAGCGCAGATGATCCATGCATTGTTATGTGTGAAGATACCTGCGTTCTCCTTGTATCCGCCCGGATATGTGGAGATCTCACCGTACTGGATGTAGTACTTAGTATAAGCAGGATTGTTCAGGACGAGACCGAACTCGCAGTTCAGGTACTTGTCGATGGAATCGAGCGTCTTGATGTCTGCGCCAACGTCCTTACCGATCTCGGACATAACCGCGAAGCCCTGGGGCTCGATGAAGATCTTGCCTTCCTCACACTCTGAAGAACCCATTTTCTCGCCATTTGCATCGTAAGCTCTGATGAACCACTCACCATCGAAAGCAGACTCCATAACTGTCTTCTTCATCTTGTCGATCTCAGCCTGAGCCTTTGCAGCCTCCTCTGTCTTTCCGAGGTGCTCAAGAATGCCGACATAAGCAGGACCTGTGTATGTGAAGAGGGCTGCTACAAATACAGACTCAGCGATCTTGGAGTAGCCGCCTTCAGCCTTGAACTTGGGATTAGTATATGTCTGGAAGCTCTCACCGGGAGTGTCGGAGAAGCAAGACAGGTTGATACAGTCGTTCCAGTCAGCACGCATTGCGAGAGGCAGACCGTGAGGACCGAGGTTGTTTACGATGTGATAGAAAGATACCGTGAGGTGATCGAGCATCGGCTTTGCCAATGAATCGTCATTATCGTAAGGCACCTGTACATCGAGGATCGACCAGTCGCCGGTCTCCTTGATGTATGCAGCAACGGAAAGGATCATCCAGAGCGGGTCATCGGAGAAGTCGCCGCCGATGTCGGAATTACCCTTCTTTGTAAGAGGCTGATACTGGTGATAGCATCCACCGTCAGGCATCTGTGTTGAAGCGATATCGATGAGTCTCTGTCTTGCACGGTCAGGAATCTGATGTACGAAACCGAGGATATCCTGGTTGGAATCTCTGAAGCCCATACCACGGCCGATACCGGACTCGAAATAGGAAGCAGAACGTGAGAGGTTGAATGTAACCATGCACTGATACTGGTTCCAGATGTTGACCATACGGTTAACCTTGTCGTCAGGTGTATCAACCTTGAAGATGCTGAGGAGATTCTCCCATGTTGTGCGGAGCTCTTCGAGACCTGCAGCAACCTTCTCAGGTGTGTTGTACTTCTCGATCATGGCATCAGCCTTCTCCCTGTTGAGGACCCATGCCTCTCTTGTGAGGAGACCTTCAGGCTTTGTTGAAGCGAACTTGTTGTCCTGGGGATTCTCAGCATAACCGAGGATGTAGATAAGAGTCTTTGTCTCGCCGGGAGCAAGTGTGATCTTCTTGTAGTGTGAAGCAATAGGTGACCAACCGTCAGCAAATGAATTGGAAGCCTTACCAGCCTTTACTGTCTCAGGGTTGTCCCAGCCGTTGTAGATGCTTCCGAGGAATGCATCACGGTCTGTGTCATAACCGTCAATGGTGTCATTTACGGTATAGAAAGCGTAGTGATTACGTCTGTCTCTGTACTCTGTTACGTGGTAGATGGTGGATCCGAGGATCTCAACACGGCCTGTGGAAAAGTTCCTCTGGAAGTTTGTGCAGTCGTCCTGTGCATCCCACAGACACCACTCAGCCATGGAGAAGATAGCAAAATCCTTGGGAGCATCACCTTCATTTGTGAGCACCACCTGCTGAACCTCGCCGTCGTAGTTCTGAGGAACGAAGAAAGTAACCTCAGCCTTCAGTCCGTTCTTCTTACCGGTGATAACAGTGTAGCCCATACCGTGACGGCACTCATAGAAGTCGAGTTCAGTCTTTACAGGTGACCATCCGGGATTCCAGACCGTACCTGCATCGTTGATGTAGAAATAACGGCCGCCCATATCAAGAGGCACATTGTTGTAACGATAACGTGTGATCCTTCTGAGTCTGGCGTCCATATAGAAGCTGTAGCCGCCTGCCGTATTGGAGATAAGGGAGAAGAATCCCTGATTGCCCAGATAGTTGATCCATGGATAAGGAGTCTTGGGGGTATTGATGACGTACTCTTTACGTGCATCATCGAAATGACCGAATTTCATAATAAAATGCCTCCGTTGATGTTGTTGTTTTTACTAAAATGCTTTTTTATTTTACACTATTTTTATGTGAATATGTTGTAAAGTTTGTAAAACTTTTAGGGTTTTGTCCCCGGCCCTGCGAAAATCAAAAATGTCTCCCGAGGAAGCCCTTCTGCCTGTTCCCGGACATGCAAAAGCCGCCGGAATGATCTCCGGGGCTTTTGTTATGGCTGGTTGTTGTAAATGCTAACTCTGACCGGGATGGTTATCAGGTGTTAGGTTCCGGTGAAGGAGTAAATCCCATCCTCAGCAGGAGCCGGAGTGGATTCGGATCAGGCTCAGCAGGTCCCTCGATCTGCTCCTCGTTAAATTCATCAGCACGGACATTACCCTTGGGCATCATCAGTATAGTAAGGGATGAACTGGCAAAGAGGACTACTGATAACAATACACTTAAGAACTTAACAGACTTCTTCATAATAGCGCCTCCGCTTATAAAGCATAATAAGCTTTAAAACTACACCACATTTTCAGATAATCCGTATGCTCTTTTTATTACGATGAATTGAGATATGCTGTATTTCTGAGCAAAAAAAGAGGCTGCCCTCTCGGACAGCCTCCATAAGTTTGACTTGTAAGTCGGTCCCGGAGTATTACTCCTTGACACCACCTGCAGCAACACCGGAAATGATGTATCTCTGCAAGAAAGCGTAAACGATAACAACCGGGAGAACTGATGCGGACAGACCCATGTAGATCATACCGTAGTCAGTATAACGGTCACCGTAGAGCTGAGCAACCATCAGAGGGAGCGTCTTATCTTCGTTCCTGCTCAACAGGATTGAAGGAGCGAAGAAGTTGTTCCATGTTCCGAGGAAGCTGAAGATGCCCTGCGTAGCCAGTGAAGGGATCATGATCGGGAGGCAGATTCTATTGAATGTGTAGAACTCGCCTGCGCCGTCGATACGTGAAGCCTCAACGATTTCCATTGAAAGTGAAGTCTCGAGGTACTGCTTAATGAAGAAAACAGTAGAAGGAGCTGCGATCGCAGGAAGGATGAGAGGCCACTTGGATCCCAAGAGACCCATAGCTGACATCATACGGTAGAAACCTGTGATGTTAACTGCTGTAGGAACCATCATGACGCCAACGATGATAGCGAAAATAGTCTTTCTTCCCTTGAATCTGTAAACGGTAAGACCGTAAGCAGTAAGAGCTGAGAAGTAAACTGTAAGTGCTGTTGCGCTGACAGAGATGATGAGGGAGTTCTTAAAACCTACTGCGAAGCTGAATGTTGAACGCTTAGCAAGGTTCTCCCAGTTGATACCCAACTGCTTGAAGGCATTAGGATTCGGCCACAGCTTGATTCCTCTCTGAATGCTCATGGTATCCCATGTAGCGTTCATGAACATGAACCAGAAAGGGATAACAGCAAGAATGGAGAAGAAAATAACTACGACGTAAACCATTATGCTGTAAGCGCGGATTGACGCGGACTTACTTCTTAATTTAGGTTCATTATTTGCACTCATCCTCTTGTACCTCCTTTCTTAAGAGCTTTCTTTGCCTTTGCAGCATCCTTATCTCTCATGATGTAGAAGATGAGGATTGACAGAATTGTAGTTACGATGAACAACAGAACTGACGTTGCAGCTGCAACACCTACAAGCTTGACATCCTGTCTACCGAAAGCCTGCTCGTTGATGTAGATGAGGATAGTCCTGATAGACTTGATCATCGTACCGTTGAAGTTAACGAGTGCAGGGTTCAGGTTGATGTTCATAGGAATATCGAACATCTGGAGACCACCGATCATTGATGTTACCAATGTGTAGAGAATGATAGGTCTCAACAGAGGCAGTGTGATCCTGGTGTATGTCTGGAATGAGTTAGCACCGTCGATCTGAGCTGATTCGTAGAGGGACTCACTGATTGAAGTGATACCTGCGATCAATACGATCATTGTATTACCATACCACATCCAGAAGTTGATGAAGCATACGATGAATCTTGTAGCCCATGCGCTTCCGAAGAAGTTGTAAGGCTCACCGCCGAATGCAACGATAACCTGCTGTGCTGCCGACAGAGTACCACCGGTTGAATAACCGAACAGTCTTCTGAAGAAGATAGCGATAGTAACAGCCGTGATAACGTTAGGCAGGTACATCAAAGCCTTCATCAGGCCGAGGCCCTTCAGATGGAGCTTTGTATCCGTAAACCATGCTGACAGCAAGAGAGCCAGGAGGATCTGAGGAATGAATCCGATGACCCACATCAGGGCGGTATTGTAGAAAGCACCGATTACGGTATTGAATCTTGTCTTGGAAGCAAAGATGCTTGCATAGTTCTCAAGACCGCTGAAGATATATACATATCTAGCATCGACCTTGCCCAGGATGCCTACAGGATTCTTGATGGTATCCTTAGCGCTTACGATGGACAGTTCGAGTTTCTTCAGAGTGTTGTACTCTTTGGACTTCGTGTCCTCACCACCGATAGCAGCATATGCAGCCTGTGCGTCCGGAAGTGCAGCCTCGGCCTCTTCGATAGTCTTCTGAGCCTTAGCTACGTTGGATTCCTTACGTGCCTTATCGAGCTCCTTATACTTATCATAATTGAGAGCATCATAGAGTCCGATCTCGCGCTTGAAATCAAAATACTTATTGATGTCGAATGAACCGCTGTATGTAATGTACTTATCTACAGGGATCTTCATTCCAACCAGAATAGCTCTGCCCTGATCCTCGTAATAAGCAGCAAGCTTTGTGATCTGGATAGCAGTAGCGAGTTCATTCTCATTGGAAACATACTTCTCATCAATGAACTTGCGCAGAATGAAGAGACAGTTGGAGTCGCTCTTGGCATCCTGTGATTCTGTAACTGTACCGTTCTTGACCTCGAGCTTCACTATGTTGATGATGCCTGCATTGTGAAGTGTCTCAAGATCTGTGTAAAGTGTCTCTTCGTCATCGTGGAGATCGATAGAACCATCAGCATATCCTGTTAACTTTGAATATGAACTGAGAGCCGTGATCATGTCTGACCAACCGTTTGCTGTAAGGTACTCTTCGACATTCTTAATGAAAGGAACAGAGACACCGTCAACAGTCTTGCCTTCAGCATTAACAGCATTAGGCTTGCTGAGGTTGGAAAGTACATAGTAGAAGAGAGGATCCTCAACTGCAGCCTCACCATTCTTAACAGAAGTGAAGTATTCAGCGAGGGTAGCCTTGCCTGTCTTAGCGGCAAGATAATTCATCAATGCAACCTGGTCTTCAGTGAATTCACCGGATGAGAGGTTTGCTACAAACTCATCATACTGATCAGATGTGTAGATGCTCTCAGCTGTAACTGCCTCAGTCTCCTCTACACTCTCTTCTTCATCTGTAGCAGGTGTTGCGATTGCACTGATCTGTGTGTAAATTGAAGCGACCTTCTGAGATACAACAAGTGAGATATCGCTGTACTGTGACTTCCAATCCTTGAGCTGCTTGAAGCTGTCAGATGAAAGGTAGCTTAAGTCTTTGTTGTCTAAGGCCTGCTTGAGTTCGTCGATTGCCTTCTGTGTGATAGGACCGGTCGCACCGTTTGTGATGATAGCGTTAACACCATCTTCGTTGAGAGGATCATAAGCATCTGCCTTGTCCTGTGCTGCGAAGAAATTCCTGATCTTAACGTAATCAGCCTTCTTGATTCCAACATCCTTATCAAAGCTGTCTGAATAGAGCTTTGTCAGGTCAAGATAGCGGTCATAGTAAGCTTCATAGTTGGAGAAACCCCAGAAATTAGCTGTAGCAGACTGCATATTTGCTGTGGAATACCAGAAGGTTGTAAGCAACGGATAAAGACTGAAAATACAGTAAGCAATTACGAACGGAGCAATAAAAATGTAGCCGTAACGAGTATAGCTCATACTCTTACGCTTTCCATTGTTGTTAGCTCTTGCCATCTTCGTCACTCTCCAAAATTAGAATTTTGTTTTGCCTTGTGTGTTGTGTTTGTTGTTGATAAGGAAATGCGGGGCAGGGTATTGCCCCGCCCCGCACGATTACCTTAGATTTGAATTATACTAATTCAGTTACGAATTATGAGATAATTCCGAGATCCTTAAGAGCATTGGTGAATGTATCCTCAGCCTCTGCTACAGAACCGATTGTACCATCAAAGTAAGCGTTTGCAGCTGCAGTGAACTCAGCGTTGATGGACTGGTCATCCTGACCAACTGTGCTGTTGTCGATTGTGCTTGCAGAAGCAAGGAGAACTGCTGCAGGATTCTGGCCGCCGAGCCAATCTACGTGGAAATTGGTGTTAGCTGCCTGAGCTTCCATGATCTTAACGCTGTTGACGAACTCACCCTCATCAGCCATAGCCTGGAGGTTAGCATCTGTCAGGGAAATGTCTCTCATGATCTGAGCGCATGAAGCCTTCATGTCGCAGTACTTAGAAGCCATCATCCATGTACCACCCCAGAAAGAAGGAGCAGGTGCATTTGTGAGACCCCATGTACCGAACTGATCTGCATCATATCCATCCTGGCCGAAAGGCAGGCAGAAGTGACCAAGCCACATAGGTCCAAAGTAAGCAACTGTTGACTTGTTGCCAGCGTTGTTTGTCCAAGCATCAGACCACTGTGTTGTCTTCCATGTGAGATCCTCATCGAAGAGAGTCTTACCAAGATCGAAGTACTTCTCCATCTCAGGATCAATTACGAGCTCGCCATTAACGATCCAGCCCTGTGTACGTGTGTTGAGGTAAGATCTCCAGATATCGTCGATACCGGAAATGAGCTTAACCTTACCAGCGGACTTATCCTTAACCTGCTTAGCTGCGTCAAGGAAAGCATCCCATGAAGCGAAGTTAGCTGCAACATCCTCAGGCTCAGAAACGCCGAGGTACTCCTGTGTAAGAGCTCTGTTGTAGAAAACGCCGCAAGGGCAAGCCTGCCATGCAAGACCCTTGATGATGTTGCTGTCGTCGCAAGCGAACTGCAGTGTGTATGTGTACATCTGCTCGAGCTCAGCGTAAGCAATACCAAGGTCATTGATTGCAAGGGTGTTGGTTGAGTTCATGTACTTTGAAGCGTAGTCAGCATCGCAGACGAACAAGTCAGGAGCTTCCTCACCAGAAGTAAGAACCTGATCCAACTTTGCCTGGTAGTGGTCGGAGTCTGTTGTAACAACAGTGTGCTTAACCTGTGAATACTTGTCTACGAGACCAGGGAACTCCTCGTTCCAGCCGTAGATAAGAACAGAATCACTGTCATCAGAGACCTCAGCGATCTCGAGCTCTGTGAACTGAGCTTCACCGGAATCGCTCTCAGTCGTGTCCTCGCTGGACTCTGTTGCCTCAGAAGAAGCAGCAGAAGAAGCTTCGGAAGAAGCAGCGCTTGACTCAGGAGTCTTCTCTGTACAAGCAGCAACAACGCCGAGAACCATTGCCATAGACAAAACCAAAGCAACAATCTTCTTTGTCTTCATTTGTTTTTTCCTCCTCATAAATTAAGGTTTTATTTTCTGTCCCACTATTAGGTTAGGACCAAGTTTTGCCTGCGCCGTACCACCCTCTTCAGTGCGGTACACCCGCGATCCGTCCGCCTTAAACGCATACGGCGTCTAAAACCCCGAACACTTACAAGCGAAGTTTACAACAATTATCACAAATATGCAACTTTTTTTTATGCATGTTTATAAATGCCGCAAATTACCGCAAAAATCACTAACTGATCTTATACACAATTTTCCCGTAAGAATTTAGGTAATCAGCCATATTTGTCAGGTCGACCGGAGCATGACAGAGGCTTCCGTCAACGATTCCGTAAACCTGTCCGAGGACTGCTCCGGCGCCCTGCTGATGAACTACGATAACGGGATCAGTCACATCCTTCTTATCATAAGTCTCGTCTTCTGTGGAGATGCCCTGTGCAAGGACACCCTTCAGAGCATCCTCAAATGCAGCCGCATCCTTGGATACCATGGCGAGTGTTACATACTGGCCGGTAAGAACATCGAATGTAAACACCTCATCCTTATGAGCAACAACTTCATCGGGTGTCTCATCATTGCCCCTTGCCACCTCATAATCGGTAACAACAGATATGAGCCTTCCATTGAAAGAATAAGAATAATTTATCTTTACTCTATAAGGAGAGGCCATGTACAGTTCGGGATCCAGCGAATACTCTGATGCAGCCTCATTGGAATACCTTGCATACAGGCCTGCCGCTTCGCTGTACACTCCGTCGAGAACAAGATTGACAGCCGTCTGGACATTCTTGTTGTCAGGAATATCGATAACCATCCTGTTGCCCTTGAATGTTGCAAGTTCTGTCTCTTCACCGTCAAGGTGGAAACTCTCGGCAAAATCCTCCAGCTGGATATCAACGCCTTCGGAGATCGTGTCAGTTATCAGTTCCGAGAAATCAACTCTCTCAGGCATAGGTGTAGGCGTCGGGATCGGCGTTGCCGTCGGAGCGGGCGTGGGAGTAGGAGTCACCTCCTCTGAAGATTCAGTCGGATCAGTCTCTTCCGTCTCCACGGTAGGAGTCGTCAGATCTGTACCGCTTGTAGCCGGAACCGTTCCGTTTACCGCATGGTCTATGCTCCTGCCGAGATCACCTATTCCCTCCGCGAGCTTGCTGTAGTTTATCGAGCATGCAGTCATCGTGATGATCCCCAGGACCGATACCGTAATGATCGCGAATCCCTTACCCGTGTTTACGACCTTCTTGGACAGTTTCTTCATGGTAATTCTCCTCTCGCCCTTTATTTATTCAGTTAATAATATATTTCCTCTTTTAAGACATGCCGATATCGCGATCCCGCTCTTCTCCGCCGCACGCCTTATCAGTATCCTGCCGCTCTCGGAAGTCTGGTAGCAGGCTGCCGTTGCTATATCAACATCCTCCCTCACCGGCGCGAAAGTCATCTTCAGGGGAAGCTTGATCTCCTTCAGCATTTTCGTGGAGAATGCGGTTACCGATGCCCCGAGCATCTCTGCAACCTTATGCACTGCCTCACTCTCCCTTGCCGACTGGGACACAGCCACTGTTGATACGGACCTGGCATCGATCCCGTGGTTCTCCAGTGTAGCCAGCACGAGCACCGCCGCATATTCCGGGTCGCACCTGCCCGTCAGTTCCAGTCCCACACTCACCAGCTTCGGTGTCAGAACAAGCGGCGGATTGCCGTTACATTCAGGAAGCTTGGCGCATGTGATGAATACCGCAGGGGAGGAACTTCCCGTCAGTGATATGTATGACTGCACGAAAGACTCCTTGGTCTCCCTCGAATATCTGTTAACGTTAAAGATCATGGAATCGATGGACGGCTCCGCAAACACGACGGGCAGATCCGTGTAGATGCTCATCTTCTCACCGCTTCTGATCATGGCAAGATATGACTTGAGCTTATCGGGATCGTTGGGCGTCATGCCATACGACTTGATCGCCGTCGTCAGATCCGGCGCTATATCCGCATTGCTGCCGAAACTCTTAAAGCACTTCGGACCCAGCACATCACATATCGCAGCGTACGTCTCCCCGCAGTCAGCAAGCGTTGACTCATCTCCCCTTCTCACAACCGCCGCGAAAAGCCCGTCCGGCGATACGCATATCACCGGCAGTCCCGACAGCGTCGGGGAGTAATTGCCGCTCAATATCTCCACTGAAGCCTCGAGCGGCAGGAGCATTACGATGACAGCATCCCGCTCGCCGGCCGTCAGCGGCAGCCGCGAAGCAAAGAAATCCGCATTCTCGATCCATCTTCCGCCAAGTCTGTCGATCAGGTCATTACCCGTCTTGACCGCACTGTCTGATCTTCCGTAACAGAGCAGATACATAACGCCTCCTGTTGCAGTTAATATATTGTTATTCTTGTATTATAATATTCTTTGCGAAAATCAAATAACTTTTTTGACAGATAACGAGGTGCACATATGAGAATAGTTATACTTGACGGTTCGGCAGCAAATCCCGGCGATATCGACTGGAAGCCACTGGAGGCATTGGGTGAGGTCGTTGCCTACGATACCACCGATCAGGCTGACGTGGTGGCGCGCACAAAGGGATTTGAATGCGCCATAACAAACAAGCGCATCTTCGGGCGCGAGGAGCTTGAACAGCTCCCTGACCTTAAGTATATCGGCGTTCTCGCTACCGGATATAACGTAGTCGACCTGGACTGCTGCCGCGAGCGCGGCATAGCTGTCACTAATGTGCCTGAGTACAGCACTTTCGCGACGGCGCAGATGACCATAGCCCACATGCTGGAGCTGGCAAACAAGGTCGGTCTTCACAACCGCGCCGTACATAGCGGTGAGTGGGTAACCTCCGAGCAGTTCTGTTTCTTTAAGGAGCCCATCGTGGAGTTGTGGAACAAGAACCTTCACATTGTGGGACTCGGCAAGATAGGAAAGCGCGTTGCAGCCATTGCCGGTGCTCTGGGAATGAGTGTTACTGCCACGGTACACCGCGACCCGGGAACTGATGTCATCGACTGTCACGGCGTGCCCGTCAGGGTCGTGCCGCTTGAGGAAGGATTCAGAAATGCTGACATCATCTCACTTCATTGCCCTCTGACGGACGAGACTGCCGGGATTATCAATGAGTCCGCCATAGATATGATGAAGCAGTCGGCAATGATCATCAACTGTGCCAGAGGACCGCTGGTCGATGAGGCCGCAGTTGCTTCCGCCCTGAGATCCGGAAGGATCGCAGGTTACGCCGCTGATGTTGTCCGTGTGGAACCGATGCTTCCCGACAATCCTCTTCTGGGCTGTCCCAACTGCAGCCTGACGCCCCATATCGCCTGGGCACCTGTGGAGACAAGGATCCGGCTGATAAGTATGGCGGCTGACAATCTGAAAAGCTTTATGGAAGGCGGGGAACTTAACAGGATCGTGTGAGACCGCCTGTACATTCCACATACAAATATCGAGGGCGCACCAATATCAACTGGCGCGCCCTCGACATGGAATAAGGGATAGATTGTGTGTAGATTGGCTTTTTTATTGAATCGTCTCGATTCCACTTGTTCCAACTTGATGGTGTTAAGATATCATTTTCGCAAGGCGAGGTCAAGCAAGTTTTTATCAAATATCCTATTTTTTGCCTGACATCTGTACGGCTATGCCCGCGCCTGTGAGCAGGAGCACTGATGCAAGGCTCACGACAACCTCAGCATTGCCCGCCAGCTCGCCTGTCAGCATCTTCAATACGATCTCGCCCTGATGGCCGGAGACGAGTGCCAGCAGATACGGCACGAGGACTGAAGTTATGATCTTGGCGCCGATAAACGAGGTGGCGATGATGATCGCCCATTTCTGCAGAAAATACACGGCAAAGCCGATGACCAGGCCGAACACAAGAGCCACAAGTATCGTAACGACCGGCGATGTCCACGGAAGCCTGATGCCTGCGGTCCTGGAGTCCGTATAGAAATACCAGCCGCATATGAGCGTTACCACGGCCACCACAGCCTTCATATAGAAGCCGAAGGCCAGCGCCGCGAAAGTAACGGCACACACAAGCACCGTGATCAATTCGGAATACTGCATATGCATGAACCCGATCTCAGTCCCGGACAGCACGTTGTACAGCATCATCCCCGCATACGCGCCGAGGCACCCGCCCATGAGACAGAGCGCCACCCTGAATATCTTATACCCTGCGAAACAGCAGATCGCACCGCCGATCACAGACAGCAATGTAACTATCAGTAAAGTCATTTCCCGGCTCCTCCCAGAAGCTCCCCGTACAGCACGTCTTCCACTTCCTGCACGGTGCTGCAGCTGACCAGCTTCATCCTGATGGCCGCCGCGCCCCTCATTCCCTTGATATACTGTGGCATTATACTCCTTGCTTCCTTGACAGCAACCTCTTCGCGTATGACGCCGCATTCCTCCCGCAGATGCCGCATGATCATCTCAACCCGCTGCTCATCCGCGGGTTCCTTCACCCCGTACTCAAGTCCCATCAGCCCGCCGGCCAGCCTCGCGAAAATCCACGGGTCTCCCATGGCAGCCCTTCCCACCATGATGCCGTCGCACCCGGTCTTCTCTATTATCTCCCCTGCAGACTCAACATCCCTGATGTCCCCGTTGGCAAACAGCGGCACACCGGCGCTCTTCACGGTCTCTCCAAGCCTGGCGATCTGATCCCAGTCGGCTTTGCCGGAGTACATCTGTGTCCTGGTCCTGCCATGGATACAGACCATCTGGGCGCCGTTATCCACAACAGCCCTGATCAGTTCCGAAGCCTCACCCGGCCTGTCGAATCCGATCCTGGTCTTGACTGTCAGTGCCTTGCCGCACGCCTCGGCGGCTGTGCGGGCTGCTCTCACTATCTCCCCTGCCAGCTCAGGAGTCCTGATAAGTGCCGAACCCGCTCCGGTCTTGACTACTTTGGGCACGGGACAACCCATGTTTATATCGAATATCGAGACTTTGGAAAGTCTCTCATCATCGCTGATTGCCCTTATGGCATAGTCAAAGTCCTCCGGATCATTTCCAAAGAGCTGTATGCCGCAGATGCCTTCGCCCTCGGGGTCGATGCGCATGTATCTGAAGCCCTTGTCGATGCCGGAGAACCTGACGGATCTGGCGGACGACAGTTCGGTGGGGGCATAGCCGGAACCGAACTCATGGCATATCCGTCTGTAGACAACGGAAGAACACCCTGCCATGGGGGCAAGGCAGATGGGCACATCTATTGTCATATTGCCTATCTTTAC
Organism: Ruminococcaceae bacterium YRB3002; assembly: GCA_900099715.1. Taxonomy (GTDB): domain Bacteria; phylum Bacillota; class Clostridia; order Saccharofermentanales; family Saccharofermentanaceae; genus Saccharofermentans. The sequence continues at coordinate 17,395 of FMTG01000015.1, forward strand.
TGGCTTCAGCATCCGGGTTATCCTTACAATATTTTGACTTTTAATTATTATAAAACAAGAATAGAATATGAGAAGTCACAAAGAGGTGCATAAATATGAATGATTGTCTGGTCTATTTTTTTACGGGATTCCTTGACAGCGGCAAGACTTCGGTCATCTGTTCATGGATCGGCGGAGAGAACTTTAAGGGTAAGAAGATAGTCGTTGTCGCCACGGAAGAGGGCGAGGAAGAGTATATCCAGGAGAATTACGAAGGGGCTGATCCGGTCATCATCAGCTGTGAGACAACTGATGTAGATAAGTCCATGACTTTCGAGATAGAGAAGAAGTACAAGCCGGACGTGATCTTCATCGAGTGGAACGGTTCAGTATCCCCGTCGGAGTTCTTTGATAAGGTTGACGTGCCGAGAAGGTGGGCGCTGGCGGCGGCCATCGTCGTTGTTGATGCATCCACATACGGTGTCTATTTTAAGAATATGCAGACCATGTTTGCAGATTACTACAGATACAGCGATACGGTTATCTTCAACCGTGTTGATCCCAACCGCGACAATATTCCTAAGCTCCGCGGTTCCGTTAAGAGCGTCAATCCTGCCATGAGCATCAATTTCCTGAGTGTTGACAACAGGATAATCAACATCGCGGATCATCTTCCCTACGATCTCAGCAAGGATCCCATCGATGTTCCCGCCGAGGAGTTTGGCCTGTTCTACACAGACGCGCTGGACAACGTGAAGAGATATAACGGCAAGCGCGTGACCCTGATCGGCGAGGCTGAGATACTGAGGGAGTTCAGGGGGAAGGCTTTCGTGCTGCAGAGACAGGCATATACGTGCTGCGCAGCCGACATGGGCGTCATGGGGATACTGTGCATGAAGGACATCACGTCGAACTTCCCCAAGGGACAGTGGCTGAAGGTGACCGGCAGGATCAGGTATTTTGAGGACGAGCAGAACGGCCAGAAGATGGCTGTTCCGTGCCTGGAGGTCGAGGATTATGCCGTGACATCCAAGCCGGAGAACGATGTAATATATTTTAACTAAAAGAGGTGATAATAATGGCAACAAAGGTAGATGTTTTCTCGGGGTTCCTGGGTGCGGGCAAGACAACGCTCATCAAGAAGCTCATCGCGGACGGTTACAACAACCAGAAGATCGTTCTGATCGAGAACGAGTTCGGCGATATAGGAATTGACGGAGGCTTCCTGAAGGAGGCCGGCATAGAGATCACGGAGATGAACTCCGGATGTATCTGCTGTTCACTGGTGGGAGACTTCGGTACGGCGCTGAAGCAGGTCATCGACCAGTATCATCCCGACAGGATCCTTATCGAACCCTCGGGCGTAGGCAAGCTCTCTGACGTGGTAGCTGCCATCGAGCGCGTGGAGGGCTGCGAGGTATGCGGTACCGTTACGGTTATTGACGCATCCAAGTGCAAGGTATATCTCAGAAACTTTGCCGAGTTCTATGAGAACCAGATCAAGTATGCAGGCACCATCATCCTGTCGAGAACAGGCAATATCGCCCAGGAGAAGCTGGATAAGGCTGTGGAACTCATCCGTGGCGTCAACGATCATTCGCAGATCATCACCACTCCCTGGGAGCAGCTGTCAGGCGTACAGATCATCCAGGCTATCGAGTCTCCTGTATCAGCCGAGGATATGGCTGCAGCTCTTCTCGAGGCTGAGGAGCACGAACATCATCACCATCATCATGATCACGAGCACGAGGATCATGATCATGAGCATGAAGAGCATGAGCATCATCATGAGCACGAGCACGGCGAAGGGTGCACATGCGGCTGCCACGATCACGACCATCACCATCATCACGCCGACGAGGTCTTCGACAGCATCGGCTTCGAGACATCCCGCAAGTTCACTAAGGAACACATCAGTGATGCTCTCGGAAAGCTCGACGACAATGTGACATACGGACAGATCCTCAGAGCCAAGGGTATCGTTCAGGGTGAGGACGGCAACTGGATCCACTTCGACTATGTACCCGGCGAGGCCGAGGTCAGAGACGGTGCTTCCGATGTAACCGGCAAGCTCTGCGTCATCGGTGCAAGCGTCAACAAGGATAAGATCAAGGAACTCTTCGGACTCTGATATAATATGCATATGGCAAGGATTTCAAACAGAAACGGTCTCAAGATCATTATCGTCGGTGCAGGCAAGATCGCCCGCACCATCGTATCGCAGCTGGTTGACGAGGGACATGACGTTACCATCATCGACATCAACGGCTCAGTCGTGGAGGAATTCACCCAGTCCTACGACTGTATGGGCGTGGCCGGCAACGGCGCCACTTATGCCACTTTGAAGGAAGCGGGCATCGAGACTGCCGATCTTTTTATCGCAGTCACCGCATCAGATGAGCTGAACCTCCTCTGCTGCACCATCGCCAAACAGTTTGGCGAGGCGGCAACCATAGCAAGGGTAAGGAATCCCGAATACAGCCGCGAGGTTGGTTATCTCAGGGACAAGCTGGGTCTTGCCATGATCATCAACCCGGAACTGGAGGCGTCCAAGGAGATCGCCAGGATCCTGTTCCTTCCTACGGCGCTGGAGATCAACTCTTTCGCGCACGGGCATGCCGAACTTATTAAGATCAGGCTTCCCGAGGGCAATATGCTTGACGGCAAATCCATCGCATATCTGGGCAAGAATGTCACCAACGACATCCTCATCTGCGCAGTGGAGCGCGAAGGTAATATCGTGATCCCGCACGGCGATTTCGTGCTGCAGTCGGGGGATATAATCTCTTTTGCCGCCACGCGCAAGTCCTGCCTGTCCTTCCTCAAGCTCATCGGCTTCAACACGAGGGGCGTCAGGGACACCATGATCGTCGGCGGAGGCATCGCATGCTACTATCTGGCCGACCAGCTCCTGCGCTCGGGCATTGACGTAAAGATAATCGAGAGCGATTTCGCGAGGTGTGAAGAACTGTCCGAGATCCTGCCCAAGGCGACGATCATCAACGGAGACGCTACCGACAAGGAGCTCCTGATGGAGGCCGGGATACATAATGCGCAGTCTTTCGTGCCGCTCACGGGCATCGATGAGGAGAATATCATCCTCTCCCTTTTTGCCGAGGAGGTATCCAACGCGAAAGTAGTAACCAAGATCACCAGGATCACCTTCTCAGAGGTTATAAGCAAGCTCAACCTCGGTAGCGTTGTGTACCCCAAGAACATCACCTCCGAGACGATCCTCACGTACGTAAGGGCAAAGCAGGCCACCATCGGCAGCAATATCGAGACACTGTACCAGCTCTTCGATTCACGCGCCGAAGCCCTGGAATTCAGCATCCACGAGGGTTCTGCCATCATCGGAGTGCCTCTTAAGGACCTTAAGCTCAAGAAGGACGTGCTTATCGGATTCATTTACCACAAAGACACTGTCATCATCCCTTCCGGTAATGACATCATCCAGGAAGGCGATTCAGTGCTTATCGTTACAACTCATCACGGCTTTACGGAGATAGGAGACGTTCTGCAGTGAACATATCAATGATCAGATATATCCTCGGTAAGGTAACTTTCATCGTAGGATTCATAATGCTCATCCCATGCATCTGTGCCGCATGGTACAGGGAGACGGAAGGCATCGTATATCTGATCACGGCGACATCCCTCATACTCCTGGGTTTTCTCGTCGCCCTCAAAAAACCGGCGGACATGACAATCTACCTCAAGGAAGGCCTTGTTGCCACTTCCCTGTCCTGGATATTCATGAGTATATTCGGCGCTCTCCCGCTGGTATTCACAGGAGAGATCCCGAGCTTTATCGACGCACTCTTTGAGTCAGTGTCCGGCTTTACCACGACAGGCGCCAGCATCCTTACCGATGTTGAGGCCGTATCACACACATCGCTCATGTGGCGTTCCACCACCCACCTTATCGGCGGTATGGGCGTCCTCGTATTCCTGCTGGCCGTCATCCCCACAAAGGGCGGCTCCCAGGTCAACCTCATGAAAGCAGAATCCCCTGGACCAACAGTAGGCAAGCTCGTCCCCAAGCTCAGGCAGACAGCGAAGATCCTGTATCTCATCTACATCGGTCTCGTAGTGCTGGAGGCAGTATTCCTTCTCTTCGGCGGATATACTGTTTTTGAAGCGGTCAACACGGCGTTCGCTACAGCCGGCACCGGCGGATTCGGATTCAGAAATGACAGTATCGGAAGCTTCTCGATGTACGGCAAATGGGTCGTGGCGGTCTTCATGCTGCTGTTCGGAGTGAACTTCAACTTCTATTATTTCATGATAATGAGACAGTTCCGCAAGGGCTTCGACATGAGCGAGGTCAGGGTCTATCTCAGCATCATTCTCGTCAGCACCATCATGGTGGCCATCAGTATAAGAGGCCTTTACGATTCTTTGGGAGTTACGATTACCGATGCTTTCTTCCAGGTGCTCACCGTCATGACCACCACAGGTTTCTCCACCACTGACTTTGACCTGTGGCCCACCACAGCCAAGATCATCATGTTCCTTCTCATGTTCTGCGGTGCCTGCGCCGGCTCAACAGGCGGCGGCGTCAAGGTGTCACGTCTCATGATCCTGTTCAAGACCCTTAAGAAAGAGCTGAACTCCCTTCTTCACCCCAAGAACATCAAGAAGATCCAGTCCGACGGCAAATCCATCGACCACGATACAGTCCGCTCGGTAAACGTTTTCTTCGTTGCATACACGGTGATATTCGTCATATCCATGATCATTATCTCCTTCGAGAATTACGACTTCACGACGACGGTCACGTCCGTCACGGCCACCATCAACAACATCGGCCCGGGCTTCAGCGCCGTCGGCCCCGCATGCAACTTCAGTGCATTCAGCGCCATGTCCAAACTGGTATTCATCTTTGACATGCTGGCAGGCCGACTCGAGGTATTCCCTATGCTGATACTGTTCCATCCCATGCTGTACAAGCACATCTTCGCCTCTGCGAAAACAGACTACATAGAACCCCTTTCCAGGAAATAAGAGACCTTTCAAATTGACAAAGAAGATCAAGTTCCCGCCGTTGAGCGATACGCTGCTCGCCATTGCCGGAGCCGCCCTCTGCGGATTCGGGTGCGGCCTTGTGAACTACGCCTCCCTCGGCATGGACTCCATCGGTATCTTCTACGACGGCATCCGCAACATCCTGAACCTGTCGTCTGACCAGATTGGAACGGCTTCGTATATCGTGTGTTTTATACTGCTCGTGTTCCTGTTCTTTGCCGGGCGCCGGTATGTCAGCTTCGGAACTGTTATCTATATACTGTTCTACGGCGCCTGCGCCAACGCCGGCACTATGCTGATGGAATACCTGGGTCAGCTTACCGGACTTGGTGATGTTATATGGGTTCGCGCTGTTCTTGCGTCGCTGGGGATCCTGATGCTGTGGATCGGCATCGGCATCTACGTGGCTATCGACATCGGCGTCGATGCCTTTACCGGAATTGTCCTGTGGCTGACCGACGTGACACACAAAAAGATGGAATCGGTAAAGATCGTATTCGATCTGGTGCTGACAGTTATCGGGCTCCTCCTCGGCGGCCGGATCGGCGTGTTTACCGTTATCACGATCTTTATCGGCGGTCCCTGCATCTCGTTCTTCACCCGAAAAGTGCAGGGGTGGTATTTTAAGAAGAAACGATAAAATGTGAAATGGGGACGGTTCTGAAGTGTCACATTATTGCAAAGATCCACTCTATGTTTTGCTCTATGTAGGTAGTGGAACATAGAGCAAATCATAGAATAACGCTCACAACTCTACCTTTTGCTCTATCTTAACTACCCAAGGTAGAGTAAAACATAGAGTGATAACGTGGTCAGACCTGTCCCCCTGTCACATGTGAAATCAGGCAAGATGCAGTTCAGTTGTCACATTTTGCCCCAAAATGTGACAACTGAGAACCGTCCCCATTTCACATTCCGAAGCATCAGACACTCACCGAAGGGCGAGCGCTGCCCTTGCGAGCGGACTTACCGCAGGAGCGAAGCGACGAGGACTGAAGCGAGCAAGTGGTCGCGAGCCCATGAGGACCTGTCCGAAGCATCACACTCCCGAAGCGAGAACGCGTGTTTTGCGCCACAAGTTCCGCAACCGGCGAAGCCGGTGAGGACCTGTTCGAAGTGCCGCAAAACACGCGTTCGAGCCCTTTATGTTACCTGCACCAGATAAAACTTAAGATAATCCGTCTCCTCGATAGCCATTGCAACCGGATGATCCGGTGCCGCCCTTCTCTCCTCGATGAGTTTCAGGCTCACACCCGCATCATGTGCCGCTGACAGGAGCATCTTTTTGAAATCTTCGTTGCGCATAAAATGCGAGCACGAACAGGTCGCCAGATATCCGCCTCTCGGCAGCAGCTTCATGGCCCTGTAGTTGATCTCCTTATAACCCCGTGCCGCATTATCCGCTGTCGATCTGCTCTTGGTAAATGCCGGCGGGTCAAGGATGATAAAGTCGTATTTATATTTCACGCCACCATTGGCACCATTGCCACTGCCACCACCTGACACCAGCGACGGCAGCAGCTCGAACACATCCGCGCAGATAAAATCCATCCGGCCGTCCAGGTGATTCAGGACCGCATTGTGTGAAGCCATGTCCACCGCCGTCCGGGATACATCCACGCAGGTCACATGAAGTGCGCCGCCCATGGCCGCATTCAGCCCGAAAGACCCGGTATGCGTGAAGCAGTCCAACACCGTCTTGCCCCGGGCGATCTTCGCCACCTGGAGCCTGTTGTATTTCTGGTCGAGAAAGAACCCCGTCTTCTGGCCTTCCGCCACATCAACCGTGTATCTGATGCCGTTCTCGGTTATATCGGCACGGGGAACCCCGCCGTCGTACCCGGCGGCCCAGCCGCTGTATTGGGGCAGGTCTTCCTTCTGGCGGAGGGGGCTTTCGTTACGCTCGTATATGCCGCGGATGGTAATGCCGTCGCGGGCGAGTTCGTCCACAAGAGCTCTGTAGATCACATCCTTCACCTGCTCTGTCCCGTAGGACAGGACTTCCGCCGACAGAAGGTCGTCGTAGCGGTCGACTGTCAGTCCCGGAAAGCCGTCGGACTCTCCGTGGATGAGGCGCATGCCGTTCTCGCCGTCGCCCATGACCGTTCTTCTGTAGTCGAGCGCGTACCTGACGCGTCTCTGCCAGAACGCCTCCCCGAAAGTCTCGTTCGCATTATTGCCCAGTATCCTCACCCGGATCTTGCTGGCCTGGCTGATGAAGCCGGACCCCAGGTACCTGCCGTTCTCCGTCAGCACATCCACAATGCTGCCATTGACGATCTCCGATGCCCCGGACGAGGTAATCTCGGTATCGTAGACCCAGGGGTGCCCGCGTCTGATGGCGGCCTCGGCCTTTTTTGTAACGGTTACACCCGGGTATTTACGGTCTGTTCTCATATAATTCCACTTCCCTGATCATCATGTTCACGATGGTCTTGCGGCCCTTGCCGCTCTGGTCCACCCGCACATCTGCGTACTTGTAGTAGAGGGGCTCGCGCCTGCTGTAGATATCCAGCAGTGCCTGCTCCTTGTCCTCGCCCTCGCCGGGCACTATGCCGCGCGACTCGAAATTCCACAGCCGCTTGCGCAGCAGCGGCAGGCTGCAGTCCAGAAAGACAACGATCCCCAGCATCTTCAGGTGTTCCATCGCTTTCGGGTACAAGACCACGCTGCCGCCCGTCGATATCACCCTCGGTTCTGCCGGCGGCTCCATCCCGCAGATAAACTTCTCCTCTTCCCTCGCGAAAGCATCGCTCCCCTTCGCATCGATATATTCCTGCAGGCTCATGCCCAGATGCGCGACCAGAAGTTCATCCGTATCGACGAATTCCATGCGGCATTCATCGGCCACCATCCGTCCGATGGTGGATTTGCCGGAACCCGGCATACCAATGATAACGATAGAGTGTCTGAACATCTGTGGGCCCTGTTTTCTGCTTTCGCGTTGATGGTTACAGTATAACAAAAATCGCCCCGCAGCAACATACTGCGGGGCGCTCATGTTGATCCGGTTAAGTCTTCTGATGCGCTTACGGCTTCGGATATCCGATGGCGTCGAGGACCGCGTCGATCTTGTCCTTGTCCTTTGTCTTCTGACTGTTGGCCATAACGATAACTATGGTGTCTTCCTTGTAATAGATGCCGCCGTAGCACTTGCCGTCAACGAAATCCTTGTCGTCGCTGTCGCCGTCAACCAGGAGATAGCCGCTGTAGCTGCTCTCGCTGATGCCCTTGGAATACTTGCCGTCGAAATCGTCATCGTCCACCGCATCGCCGAAATCATCGTAGATATCCTTGAACGCGTCGAAAGCATCATCCTTATCATCAAACTCCATATATGAGTAGAGGCACTTGCCGTCGGAAGCGATGATCTTGCGCTTCAGGTCCGCGCCCTCATATGTGGCATCCTTGACCTCTGTGATCTCTTCCTCGTCGATCTTGCCGGCACCTGTGAGGGCCTTCTTGAACTCCTTGTTTGAGATCTGTTCAAAACTTACGCATCCTGCAACAGACATAATGATGGCGCCTGTCAGGACCGCCGCAACAACGCCCTTAAATCCTGTCTTCATATACGCACCTTCCTTTACACGTGATTACTCTTATGGAATAATGACCACATGTTTAATTATTGCACAGAGGGTGATATTTTTCAATGAGACAGCTAAGCACACAGAACCGTTGGCAGGCATGGAAAGGCCTTGTTTTACAGGCAGCCGCGCTGGTGCTCCTTCTGACCGCAGGAGTCTGGTTTCAGCGCAATCTCGGGCTATTGGGTCTCGCGCTCTCAGAGCTTATGTTTCTTGTGCTTGCCGTGGGCTATACACTGGCCCAGAGGACACCGCTCCGCGAGGTCTTTCCGGTCAGCGTTCCGTCTGTCAGGGATGTTTTCGGCACCCTCTTCATACTTGCAGGAGGCAGCGCCATCGGCTATATGAGCATATACCTGGCAGCAGCCCTCCTTCCCGGTCAATTCGCGAAAGTCCTCAAGGGGCTCAACAGTGCCATCAGCGGCGATACACTGGCTACCTTCGCAGTGGTGGCCATTCTGGCACCGATATGCGAGGAAGCTATCGAGAGGGGCGCCGTGTTATCGCATTTTCGCTCATGGGAGAAGAAATGGGCGATCATCTGGGTCATCGGCCTCTTCTTCGGCATCATGCACACTGACCCCATCCGCTTCGTAAATACAACAGTCATGGGCGCCGCCTGCGCGTACCTGATGGTCAAGCGCGACAATTTCCTGCTGCCTGTGATGCTCCATTTTGTCAACAACGGGGGCGCGAGTCTCCTCAAGATAATCATGCCGTTCAACACTGACAACACGGATGCACTTCTCGAGAAAATGGATCCCGTGCTGAGCCTCGGCGCCGCCATGATACTGTTCTGCGCCGCACCGTTCTGCATCGCGGTCTCCCATCATCTGTTTACCGATAAACTTGCTCCGGATGCATCCCCGGAAGAGAAGCGGGCCAGGTCGCGCAAAATCAGCCGTTTCTACATCGTTGCCGCCATCGTCATGGGCGTCCTGCTGATAGGCGGGTTGATCCTGATGCTGACAAACAAGACGTTTACAGGAACTTACAACAGCATCGCCGGCAGTTCGTCGGCCGGAATCTGAAAAAGGCGGTCGGCCGAACGCTCACTTCATTCCTCGTCGCTTCGGGAGTGGCGTAAAAATGTGAAATGGGGACGGTTCTGAAGTGAACATTTCTTGCGGAGCTGATTACCTTGGTATGATATTTACTGAAATCCCGACCTGTAGTCGGGATTTCAGTCGGTTTTTTACCTGAAACAGAGCATTTTCCGACTCATATCCCGACTCATAGTCGGGGTTATAGTCGGGATTTATCTCCTGATTTCCGGATGTGAAACTACTATGATGGCTAGAATGGAAATGTATGTCAAAAGTCGGTTTTTAGAAGTTTGACATACAAAATCACATGAAAATGTATGTCAAAGTTGCATTTTCGAGAGTTTGACATACAAAACCTCAATATCTGTATGTCAAATTTCATTTTTTAAGGTTTTGACATACAAAGTAGCCAATTTTTGTATGTCAAATATCGATTTTTAGAATTTTGACATACAACAGCAGATTCGGCAGGGAAATGCGAAGCGTGGAAGGACAATTCTGTTCTTCCGAGTCCTACACGTCCCTTTTTCAGAAATATCAGTTATTCCGAAGGGCGAGCAAGTGGTCGCGAGCCCTACCGTAGCCTCACATACTCACATGCAGCCAGTGCTGCGACCGCGCCGTCAGAAGCGGCAGTTGTCAGCTGACGTACCGCCTTTGTCCTCACGTCACCCGCAACAAATATGCCTTCAGTACCGGTAAGGCAGTCCTCACCGGCTTTGATATAACCATTTTCCTGAACTGTCAGTCCGGCAAACGGAGCCGCAGCCGGAACCTGTCCGATCGCCACGAAAAGTGCATCCAATGAGATCTCGCTCTCTTCCCCTGTCTCAGCATCCCTTACCGTAATTCCGGTGAGTCTGTCCTCGCCGTGCAGTGCCGTCACAGTCTTGGGCGTAACTATCTCCATATTCTCTGTAGAGATCGCTCTCTCGACGAGGCGCTGCTCCGCCCTGAAAGCCGTCCTCCTGTGGATGAGATATACCTTGGACGCGATGCCCGCCAGATAAAGGGCATCCTCAACAGCAGTGTTGCCGCCGCCATTGACCGCAACTACCTTGTTCTTAAAGAACGCACCGTCACATGTGGCACAGTAGGAGATACCGCGGCCAAGCAGAAGGTCCTCGTTCTCCAGACCCAGGTGGCGGTTGTTGGCGCCGGTGGCGATGATCACAGCCTTTGCTTTGACGCTGGAGTACTCGCTCCTGACGAGCCAGTCCCTCTCACCATAGCGCTCGATAGCGACGACAGCCTCCATTACGAACTCGGCTCCCAGGTCACTTGCCTGATTGTAGAGGCTCATAGCCAGGTCAAAACCGGAGATCTTGGGAATGCCCGGATAGTTCTCGACCTCGGGTGTGTTGACGATCTGTCCGCCATACATCGCGCCTTCGAAAACAACCGTCTCCATACCTGCGCGCCTTGCATAAACCGCTGCCGTAAGTCCCGCGGGACCGCCTCCGATGATAACTATATCTGCCATGTTCTGATGCCTCCTGTGATCAGTTCAATAATTACGTATCTCAATCTTCTCTCTCAACCGCTTCCTCAAAAAGCTTATGCCTCTCCGGCGAAACCCTCTTGATTGACAGCACTTTGCCGTTGGGATCGATGAAACAATGCTTACTCCTGCCCGTACATCTTAGCTCCCCGGTCTCCTTGTCCCGTATCTCGTACTTCAGTGCGCACCTGACACCTGTGTAGTCGGTCATGGACACCCTTATAACGACAATATCGTAGAACCTGGACATGCTCTTATAGTTTGCTTCCACAGACACGACCGGACTTATGATGCCCTCCGCCTCCGACTGCTTGTAGCCAAGACCCAGCTCCTCAAAGAACCTGATCCTCGCCTCTTCAAACCACCTGATGTAGTTGGAGTGATGGGCGATCGCCATCTGATCTGTCTCGTAGTACTGAACCTGGTGTTCGTAAAATGTCACATGTGCCATCCTGTTACTCCTTTGACCGTTCGGGACGTATGGACTAATTGTAGCGGAAAAAGTGAAAATGTGAAATGTGAAAAGTTACACGTCCCCTTTTCATACAATTTCTGAAGCGAGAGCGTGCAATTTGTGATGCAAGTTCCACAGCCGCCAAGCGGCGAGGACCTGTTCGAAGCATCACAAATTCGTACGCTCGAGCTATTTCACATTTTGGTATATACTGAACCTATGACTGAGTTACTGATAAAGCTGTTCATAAAAAAGGGGCACGATTCCCGGCAGGATTACGGTGTGCTGGCAGGTATTGTCGGCATCATCTGCAACCTGCTGCTGACGGGGTTCAAGATCGCCACGGGTCTCATCACCGGTGCCGTGTCTATCGCGACCGACGCCGTCAACAACCTGTCCGATGCCATTTCGTCGATCGTGACACTGGTTGGGTTCAGGATCTCCGGAAAGCCCGCCAACAGGAAGCATCCGTATGGTCACGGGAGGGCGGAATATCTGGCCGGATTCATTGTGGCTGCGGCCGTCATTGCAGTGGCGATCAGTCTGTTCAAGGAGTCTGTGGAGAATATTTTCGCGCCGTCTGAGCTTGATGTCAGCATCACCACGATCGTAATACTCGTGGTGTCCATCCTGCTGAAGCTGTGGATGTCGCTTTTCTATACGAAGATCGCGAAGAAGATCTCGTCCGAGGCAATGATGGCAACGGCCGTCGATTCAAGGTCCGACTGCATCACGACGGGCATGGCGCTCGTCTCGGTAATTGCCATGCTTTTCTTCAAGGTGAACATTGACGGTTATGCGGGCGCTGTAGTCGCTGTGTTTGTTGCGGTATCGGGATTCAAATCCGCCAAGGATACCATCGAGCCGCTGCTGGGCAAGGCGCCGGACCCTGAGCTGATAAAGGAGATCGAGGCCGAGGCGTTGTCAAGGGAAGGCATCCTGAATGTCCACGATATCATGATCCACGAGTACGGCCACGACTTTAAGATCTGCTCCATGCACATCGAGCTGCCTTCCTCCATGTCGCTCACGGAGGCACACACCATCGCCGATTCCATCGAGCGCCGCGTCATCGAGAAAGGGCTGGTAAACGAGATGTCCATCCACGTGGATCCCATCGATCTTGACGACAGCGAGCTGAACGAACTGAAGACCGCCATCACAGACTATATCCGCACGATCGATCCGGCAATGGACATCCACGACTGCCGCTTGATCCGTTCCGAACACCATACGAGGTTGGTATTTGAGGTCCTCAAACCTTATGAGTCGGCTAAGACTGACGAAGAACTGCAGGAACTCCTCAACGCGAAAGTTACCGAGCTCCGCCCCGGCTACATTACCGCCATCAAGTTCGAACGGGTGTGACCGCGTTCTCCTGACCTGCTTACCTGCCGGCAAATGTCTCTCTGAACACCGTGATGTTGCGGCCGTCCTCACGGCCGTAGACAGCAAATCTTATCTCTTCAAATAACCTGCCGAAGCCCTCATCCATAATGACTTTTCTGAAGCACTCCGAGATGTCTTTAGGATCGTTTCCGAAAGCGCCGCACCCCCAGGCACCGAGCACCAGGCTCCTGAATCCGTAGTGCGCCGCAGCAGCACACAGTATCCTTACTCTTCTCATGACAGTCTCGTTGATGGCCGCTTTGCCGGTCAGCATCGCCGCGCCCCGCCTGTTGGGTGCAGGCGTCGTAACCACGCCCACACGGTACGGGCGCTCCAGCAGCCGCATTCCCTCGCCGCGGATGACCACGACCTCCGGCGAGATCAGCATATAGTCCGACTCCACGGCGTTGATGTGTGTGTTGTTGTATCTGTACATTTCGGCAGCTGCCGCGGAATTGATCGACGCGTACAGAGTACTTGTTCTGCAAAGGGACTCTTCCTGTGCATTCGCACCGTGAAGGAATCCGCCCCCTGCTTTATGTGCATTCGCGAAATTCATCACCAAAGGCTTCTCCATCCCCACCGACGCCTCATACGAGTCTGCGTTGATGACAGAGATCCTGCACATCTCGCCCTTGAGTTCCTGCTCCGTCTCCGCCACCAGCTCCGCCCCTGCTTCCGGCGTTATCACGATGACCTTCTCCACGTCCGCGTCGCTGAAGTCTACTTCTCGCCCGTTGGCCAGGTACTTCTTCTCCTTTGAGATCCTCATTGTCTCCTGTGCGATCTGAATGTTGTTCATGCGTCAGAGGCTCCTTGTTTTTTTGATATTCTATCATACGCATACGGGACGGAGTAGTGATCAAGCGGCGCTTGAACCGCGTGGTGTATCCGCCCGTGTATCTGAAAACAATGTAAAACCGCTGATTCCGGATACATTTTCGCGTTATCGCACATTCGTGTGGTCAGAACCACCCGCCAAAACCATCATTACTTTGTCGATCTGGCGCCGAACTCCGTATATACGTCCATCAGGATCATGAGGCGCGCGTATTTGCTATAATAGTCACAAGTCACGACAACATCTCGAAAGGCGGACTACCACAATGGACCACAGTACCTACCACTACATCTGCTGGCACAACAGGAGAGTCTACATGACCTGCCAGGGCATTACCGGCGGCATCAGCATCAACCCCGACAACCGTCTGTGGAATGCGGAGGGCGCGCCATTTGTCCTAACTTTTTATGACAATGGTTCTGTCACCCACTACGCCGTAAGCGACGAAGATGCGGAAGATATACTTGGCAGGATTGATAAATGGTACGAAGAACATCCTGATATGTCGGAGTTCCCCGAGGATGCGCCGAACGAGGCTTTCGTGTCGATCGGGACTGCGGGCCGCAAAAGGTTTCCTGAAGCGGAACTGATGAAGGGCTGGTTTGAGGAACTCCGCGGGAAGTCACGCGGGCCTTTGAACGACGAGGAATTTTACCATTATACCAACCCGGCGCCGGCGCCCGTTGAAGGCGAGATCAGGATCCACACGATCATCGAGCAGGCGGTCACAGCGCCCCAGAATCCGACGCTGATGATACCCCCTCCCGATAACTACAGGAGCCAGATCCTCATAGAGGACGGTCTGGCCATAATGGTCGTCTGCTGCAGCGGCCAGTATCTCAAATACATCATTCCCGACAGTCTCATCCCGTTTATCAACGCGAAAGCCGCAGACATGCTTTCCAAAAACGCCAACGGCTATCATCGGGAAGGGGATCCCGACGCGTGGCTGGAGGTTCAGGGCCGCGAAGACAAGTTCGACATCGAACCGGATGATGCCATCCGCCTGTTCGAAGAGCTTGTCCCTCAATGCAGCGACCCCATCCCGATGGTACATCCGAACGGCTTTCGCGGGTTCTATACTGAAGGCGAGCGCAAGCTGATCAACAGTGCCTGGGACTGCCCCGGCTGCGGTGCCACCCGCAACTTCGGCAAAGTCTGCGGGACCTGCGGTCCTGAGCATAAACCGCTCCCGAAAGCAGACCGCCCCTGGCACTGCAACAAGTGTAAGACCGACGGCAACACCGGCACCTACTGTTCTGAATGCGGCAGCCTGTATGTCAGACCGGACGGTCTGCCGGACGGCCCGGAAGATATGATCATCGGATACCGGGACAACCGCGCCGCACTCTTTAAGCAAAAGATGTTTGAGGGCGGAATGTTTTTCCAGGCGGCGGCACCTGCTCCCGCACCTGCTCCCGCGCCTTCTGCTCAGACGGCTGAGACTGCTGAGGGGGATCTTCCCGAAGATTCCTGGAAATGCACCTTCTGCGGTCACATCAACACCGGCAAGTTCTGCAGCGAGTGCGGCACAAAAAGATGAAATTGGGACGGTTCCTTTTTCATCAAAATGGTGAAAAAGGAACCGTCCCAATTTCATCACATTTTCCTCACATACTCCACCAGCATCTCTGGAATAAACTGCCAGTGATGTGAATCATACAGTTTGTAAGTTACATCCACACCATGTGCCTCAAGATCGTCACGCAGAGCCTCCAGCCCTTCTATAGTTGTCTTGTGCCCGTTATATCTGTCCGCGTAATCCGGATCCTCCTGAGAGCCTCCGCAGATGAACACGCTCTTGTCCAGAGTATCGTTACGTTCCCAGTAACCGTAGTCGTTCTCGTAACCCGCAAGATCATATCCTTCCGGATCGTCGTACAGGCACCAGAATGCTGCGCTGCCGATGATGTAATGGCCAAAGGGCTGATTCTCATACCGGTCCGAATTAAACAGCGCGTAGTGAGTAAAGATACCGCCGTCCGAGTGACCGTACAACGAGGAGTCCCTATAGTCTATATTGTAGTTCTCGCCAAGGTATGGCATGAGATTATCGGTAATGAAATCAAGAAGCTGTCCGCGGTGCTCGATCAGGTCACGGGAACGGTTGCCCTCGTCGCGGCCGTTCATGTGATAGTTATAGCCGAGTGTCACGAGGATCATGTCAGCTGCTTCTCCGGACTCCATCTCCCTCCGCATCGCGGGACAGTTGCCGAGGCGGTAGACTCCGTCGGTCAGCAGGAACACCGGGTAAGATGCGGACGGATCGTAGTCCGGCGGCAGCACTACGTGAACGAGGAATTCGATGTCCATTTCCTGATCGTAGATGCTTATCTCGTCAATGGAATCCTTAAGATCTGACAGTTCGTCACGGTCATACTCCCATTCTGATCTGTAGTCGGCATACTGCCCGTCATTGGGCTCCCAGATCGACGGGTCGCTGTAGTCAATTTCCTTGTAGGGAATGGTCTCATATTCGCCGCTCTTGAGAGCCTCGTAGGCCATCCTCACCTTTGCTGCGGCAAGGTCCGCCGTCTGCTCCGGTTCTCCATCCTGAATGTAGTTATTGCGGAGCCACTCATAGTACTCCTCAGGTCCGGCCAGACTGATATCCTCCGGTTCTCCCGCCGAGCCGTCGTCCAGCGTCCTTGTAATCTGAAACGTTACCCCGCCTCCGTCATTCATCCCAAGAAGAGGGGTGATATCGAACAGTATGTATCCGTCGAAGAAACACCCCGTCGGGAACGTGATCCCGTCGGGATTCTCCTCTATCCACTTGAGACGCTCATCGTACTCTTCGGCGGACATCTCGCTGCGGTGAGCCTCCAGCTGCTTAGTCATATCCTCCGCCGTCATGGTCGTAAACATAAACTCTATCTTATGCTCCGCCTGCTCGAAAGCAGCGACCGGGTCTTCCACCTCCGGCTCATCCAGAAGCGTCAGCCCGTGCTTATCCACGCTCGCCAGTTCCTCATCAGTCATCCTGTTGGTCAGGACGATCTTCTCCTGTTCGCGGGTCTTCACCGCACATGAACAAAACGACAGCAGAAGCGTTGCCGACAGTACTGCGGATAACAGTTTACGCATATTCAGATTACCTCATCTCATTTGCCTGTTTGGCCTGTATTTGCGGTCATCATTATATCCCACAAACTCCCGCAGAAATGGCGCAGACATGGCTCAAAAATGAGGCAAAAAAGATGAAATGGGGACGGTTCCTTTTTCACCATTTTGATGAAAAAGGAACCGTCCCAAAAACACCGATTACTCCTTAATATGCTGACACAGATCGAAAGCAAATCCCGAAGGAGACACGAGCATCGCAGACTTGTTTGTCTTGGACTCCACCGTGTGGCCGGGACCCTTGGGATCCTTAAATCCCTGTGCCGTCAGCATCTCGTACGCCTCATCGAAATCATCCACGTTCATCCTGATGAGCGTCAGATCCTGCGGGATCTTAAATGCCTGAGCCACATCGACATGGAATCCACCGGCATCCTTCATGCGCACGCTGGTGATATCCGCGTCGCCTTCCTTCACAGTGATGGAGTGGGTCTTCTCAAAGCCCAGAGCCTCGAACAGCTCGATTACTGCATCAGCTTCCTTAGTTACTATAAGCGGGTTAAATGTTGTGATCTTCATTTGTTTACTCCTTTGCGACAGTTTTTTACATTTGCGTCGTATGTACACAATGATAAACGATACATATAACGGTGGTATTAATTGGCGTTAAACAAATTGTAAAATGTGAAATGGGGACGGTTCTCAGTTGTCACATTTTCGGGGAAAATGTGACAACTGAACTGCATTTTGACTGATTTCACATGTGACAGGGGGACAGGTCTGACCACGTTAGCACTCTATGTTTTACTCTACCTTGGGTAGTTAAGATAGAGCAAAAGGTAGAGTTATGAGAGTTATTCTATGATTTGCTCTATGTTCCACTACCTACATAGAGCAAAACATAGAGTGGATCTTTGCAATAATGTGACACTTCAGAACCGTCCCCATTTCACATTTTTCTAGAAGCGAGGAAGAACAATTGTCCCGCACCTTTGGAGCCTGCGACGTGCGGGACAATTCTGTTCTTCCGAGTCCCACCAAGAGTGGTATAATGCGGGTCAGATACCGGACAGGTATCTGATAAAGATAAGAGGTAGTTATTTATGAACAAAAAAGCATTACTTTCGGCTGCACTGTGCATGGCGCTTCTGGCGTCCGCGGCAGGATGCAGCGAGACCAAGGAGACTTCGGAGAGCGTTTCGGATACGACACAGGCCAGCGCAGTGACTTCCGGAGCAGAGTCATCAGCCGCTGATACAGAGGCAACGGCAGACCCGGCAGGTCATTCAGATCATCAGATATCCGTGGAAGATCTGTCTTCTACGACACTGTCGGATAACTATGGCAACTACACGACCGTTATTCCCAAACTCGTGGTAGACGGTCAGGAGGCCGTGGAGATCAACACCGCCATGAGCTCTTACCTCCTAAAGAACTATCCCATGCATATGAGTGAGAGCGGAGACATAGTCGAGGGCTACGATTTGAGCTATGACTGGGGTTCCAGAGACAATATCGTGTCGATCATTGTCATCGCAGGTTTTATCGGAGAAGACGGTGCCAGATACGAGATCTTCAATTACGATGTTGATACGCTTACCCAGCTGGAGGACAGCGAGATGGTAAGCAGGATGGGCATGACCGATCAGGAATTCTTCAAGAAGACCTCTGATGTCTATGAGAAATACTGGGACACTGAGCCCTGGCTTGGCATTGACAACAAGGATCTTCTCGAGAGGAGCATCGCAGCCATCAATTACGATAATGTCACACCTTTCATAACACCTAACGGCAACTATGGTGTGGCCGGGCTCATCTACACACCTTCGCAGATCTTTGAGAGCGTGCACTGCTTCAATTTCGCGACGATGGAATCCGAGTACTTCATGTAATCGGTAATCTGACCGGGTATTCACGGGGGCAGTCTCATCGGGGCAGCCTTTTTTTACGGGCTTTTCGCGAAATAGTTTGATTATCAAAGTATTGCCTCATGTTTGCCCCAATTGCACCTGTTCACCCATATCGAAAAACCATATTATGGTGCCATCGGAGGCGGGGTATTATGAACTACAAAATATATAACAACAATTCAGACGAATGGGTATTGCTGATCCACGGGCTGGGCGGAAGCATCAACACCTGGAAATACCAGATAAAAGATCTCAATGAGTACAATGTGCTGGCAGTCGACCTGGAAGGCCACGGCGGTTCCTCCCTGCAGAAGCACAGGCACCTGCTGACCAGATCGGCATCCGACATAAAAGATATCCTCGATAAGGAGAACATCGGCAAGGTCCATGTGATCTCATTGTCGCTGGGTACACTTGTGGCAATGGAGTTTGCCTATCTTTACAGGGACAGAGTCAGGTCGATCGTACTGGCAGGCTTTGTTCTCAATCTGGGCATCGGCCTCAAGTCACTTCTCGCCTGTCTGGAGGGCATCAAGTATATCGTTCCCAAGAGGTTCTTCTACCCCCTGTTCGCCCATCTGATGATGCCGCGCAAAAATCATAAGAGATCAAGGGATTTCTTTATCAGGGAATCCATCAAGATGAGATCCGCCGCCTTCAGGATGTGGCTCGGCGAGCTCTTCAGGACACAGTTCAAGATGAGCAGATACATCGCCGCCCTCGAGGAGAATAAGCTGCCCGTCATGCTCATCTCAGGTCAGGAAGACTATTTCTTTGTCAGAAGCGTAAAAAAGACAAAGAAGATGATCAGCGCAGCATCACTGTGCTTTCTCGAGAAGTGCGGTCACGTCTGCAGCATCGAGAAATACAACGAATTCAACGGTCTGGTGGTCAATTTCCTGCACTCTACTTAATATTGCTGATCAGTCTTATCTTAGGCCTGTCAGGTCTCTGCTCGAAAGCCAGTACCGCGATCAGCGCGCCGACCGTTCCCATCAGATCGAAATGCGAATTAAAGGAACTGATGTTATTGGCATATTGCTCACCCAGCTTGAGCTCCGGCAGTCCGATCGAATATCCGAACAGCATATATGGAACAGCTGTGTGCATCATCTCTTTGATATTCTTTTTATCGACGAACATGGTCCGCTTTGTTGTGACAACAACGCCGGTCTTCCCGTGAACAAATATGCCGTCATCGTTATAGCAGATAATCTGCTCGTCAGGTGACATTTTGCCTGCCACTCTTGCGGCGATACCCTTCATCTTCTCTTCCCGGATGCCGGGTGCCGATATATCGTCAAAGTTCATCAGATAGTCACGCATATAAGAGATTATCTGTTCGGACGAGCCGTACTCGTTCAGCGTGCGGATAAATGACTGAACAACGGTATTGCACTTGGGTTCCTCAATGAGCTTGTTGTAATCCCATTCGTATATGAACCAGTCCTTGTGGATCGGGTTATCGCCTATCTCCTTCTCCGTTGTCTCATCGAGTTTAAATTCGCTTCCGCAGAACGGACATTCCAGTCTTGTTCTGCTGGCCGAGAGCTCAAGTTTACCGTTGCAGTTGGGGCATTTGTTAAGCTGTTCCATCGTGTTACCTCTTCTTCGTTCTTTATTCTGTGAGCATGATCTGATTATATCATTTGTCGAAATCTTTGACATAAATGAACGTTATATCCAATTAAGATCCGAACGTCTCTTTACAAAATTGACTGTAACGTCACATGATGCTACAATAACCGCAGGAAAGGCACAGTCTGCAAAGACGGCTACCTTCCAAGGTAAAGTGATATCACCTCACCCTAGAGTGCAAGTCTTTGGGTGAGGTTTTCATTTGCGCTTATACCTGGAATCCAGATACGCAAATAGCTTCAGCAACAGGGTAACAGCACCGATCAGCAAACCGATCACAGCGATTACCAGAGATAAAATCTCATAATCTGTCACCTATGCAGCCCTCCTTTCCTTAAAACTCTCCAGGGATTACTCCCGGGATGTGATTCAGTACTCAGAAGGCAACCGCCCATTAAGCAGGCTGTGCCAAGAAGATTATATCATAAAAGAACGTATGTTTATATAGCTTTATGATTTTTCTCTTGTCGCTGTGGCTCAAAAGTGTTCAGAAATCATGCATCCTCGCATCAATAAACACAGGAACGGAAGACCAATATCTGATTGTAAAGATCATGAAGATGCCCCCACGCGCAGTTAAGTCCGAAGGACTTGCCTGTTTGAGCATGGGGGCATCTTCATGATCTTTGGCGGAGAAGGAGGGATTCGAACCCTCGAAACCCTTTTGGGGTTTACGCGATTTCCAGTCGCGCGCCCTCGACCAGGCTAGGCGACTTCTCCGTGTGCTATTGCGCAAGTTATTTTACTTGCTCAACACACATTTGTCAACATAAACGGGAGCCGTGGTGATATAATTGACAGGCGCTATATCAAGAATGGAAAGGGGACCAGGATGAAGGGTACCGCAGCTTTGAGAGTGTTTATCGCAGTTATGATGATCGTCAGCGTTTTCGCGATGGCGGGATGCAAGGAGGAGATGCCTCCCTACGAGAGCATCGTGCAGGCCATCGACACGCAGCAGCAGGCGTATGGCGAGTACCGCAAGACCGCAGACCCTGACATGATGAGTTACGACATGAAGGACATGTCCAGGCCCGACGGCAAGCGCTGCAATTCCTATTACGTCACATCCGGCGACCTCAAGTTCCGCAATGTCACCCTCGAGTACGAGGTGGACGGGAACCTTCGGGTTGACGAATATAATTACATGACCGACAACGCGTTCTACATCATTACGTCTTACCTCGACGCGCAGACCATGATGCCCGTGATCACCAAATACTACGTATGGCAGGGCACGATGTACCGGATCGACGAGGAGGCAAAGACCCTCACCGTGGCCGATGATGCCGCAGCTGCAGAGTACTACAGTTCCTGGGACTCCCTTAAGAAAATGTACGGACCTCAGGAGAGATAGGCAGCACTTCAATGGACTTCAGACGCGGATTTAAAGACGGCCTCGCAATAGGTCTCGGATACCTGTCGGTGTCCTTCTCTTTCGGCATACTCGCGGTTACCAGCGGGCTGTCCTGGTGGCAGGCCGTTCTCGTCTCGTTCACCAATCTCACGTCAGCAGGTCAGGTCGCAGGCGTCGGCATCATGGCCGCCGGCGGATCACTCATAGAGATGGCTGTCGCCACCTTCGTGATCAATCTGCGTTATGCGCTCATGGGCGTCTCCCTCTCCCAGAAGACCGATGACTCAATGACAACACCCGCCCGCATGCTCACCGGTTTCTTTATAACTGACGAGATCTTCGGCGTGGCATCCGGCGCTGACCACCCCGTATCCTGCCGCTATATGCTCGGGATCGGCATCCTGCCCGTGGCGGGCTGGACACTCGGCACCCTCCTGGGCGCCGTCTGCGGCAATATTCTGCCGGCTATCGTGACTAACGCCCTGTCCATCGGCATCTACGGCATGTTCGTCGCTATCGTTATCCCGGCTTCACGCCGCACGCGCGCCGTCGCCATCGTCTCGCTGATTGCAGTGATGCTGTCGTGCATTTTCTACTACGTCCCCGTTCTGAAGAACAGCATCTCATCAGGCTTCGCCATAATCATCTGCTCCGTCGTGGCATCGCTGGCGGGGGCCATATTCATGCCATCGCGCGAGAATTCCGGCGGCATTGGTGGCAGTGGTGCCGGTGCCTCAGGTGCCGGTACCGGAGAACGTTCAGAGGAGGGCTCGAATGGATAACCTGGTCTTCTTCCCTCTCCTCGCTGTTATGGTTATCGTGACCTATCTGATCAGGGCGGTGCCGTTTGTTATCGTCCGCAAGAAGATAACGAACCCGCATCTCAAGGCTTTTCTCGACTATATTCCCTACGCCGTACTGTCTTCCATGACCTTTCCGGCGATACTGTATTCCACTGACTCAGTTCTGAGCGCTGCGGCCGGACTTGTGTGCGCACTGATACTGTCCTGGCGCGGCAAGAGCCTTCTTGTGGTGGCCATCGGAACCTGCCTGTCAGCCTTTGCCGTCAGCCTGGTCTTCAGTTTGCTGTAGTTTGTCGTGGTTTGAGTTAAGATCTGTTGCCGACAGTATGAGTTTGTGTTATACTTTGTCTCGCGTTGAGTTTTTGCTCAGTGTTTTGCCTCTATAGCTCAGTAGGTAGAGCGCATCCATGGTAAGGATGAGGTCGCCGGTTCGATCCCGGCTGGAGGCTCCAGAACGCAAATGCCCCTTTGTTCTTGGCGTGCAACTAGCAGAACAAAGGGGTATTTGCTTATCAACGGTGAAATGGGGACGGTTCCTTTTTCATCTTTTTTGTCAGTCAACAAACTCGACCGCGCCGATAACCTCACCGTTCGAATCTCTCCAGTACGCTCCGTCAGATACGATGTATCCTGTGCCGCTGAGTACAGTCGAGCAGAACTCGGCAGCCGATGCGAGCCGGTGCGTGAACGCCATTCCGCCGCCGACGATATCGGCGCGGTGTACGTCGGAACCTGCTGTGATAGGGCGGCCCGATGCGCGGGCCAGAGCGAGTGCCTGGTCGTTCCATACGGGGTTGATCCGGCGGTCGCATAAGGGGCTGGAATGCATTGCGTTGAAAGCCTCGATGGCATCAACATACTCCGGAAACAGTCGTATCTCGGGAATGTATGGCTCCACCCTGTACGGGTGTGCCTGGGAGACAATGCCGCCGCCCTCGTGAACGAGCTCGTACTGCGCCCTGATGTCCGCCGTACGTATTGCCTCATGGTCGATGAACCACTCCGGCGTCAGCCCGTAGATCAGAAACTCCGTGCCGTTAAAGCCTGTCTCCATCCCGAAAAACACATCAAAGTCATGGACATCACCATACGCTTTCGCGTCGCGGTAACCCGTTGCATAGCGCATCATCCACTCTTCCCACGGCAGCTCGCGGCTGACGCATGTATTGCCGCCCCAGTTGTGATCGGTAACAAAAATGCCGGTGTAGCCAAATGCCCTGCAGGCAGCCGCCATCTCGGCACCGGTATTCCGGCCGCATGCGCTGCCCTGATTGGTGTGCAGGTGCGCCTCGTACAGATACGGATAATCAGTTGGAAGTACTATTCTCATTGTTTCAGCGCCCCGCGAAGCCTGTCGGCCACCGCCTGTGACACTTCCTTAGGACCCTCAGGGTAGATCCAGTCGTACCCGTCACCCTCCAGCCGCGGAAAAACATGCAGATGGAAATGCCCGAACTCGCAATTGGCGCCGCCGTTCTGCATAATGCCGTACCCGGCCGCCCCATACACCTTCGCGAAAGCCTTCACCATCCGCCGCGCCACAGCCGTCATCTCGAGCACATATTCGTCCGGCATGTCCACGATCGAATCAACGTGAAGCTTCGGTATTATCAATACATGTCCCTCGTTCGCAGGCGCAATATCCAGAAAGGTAACCGTCCTTTCCGTCTCATCAACAATAAACGCCTCATGCTCGTGGGCTGCAATATCACAGAATAAACACATACGGATATTATAACATGCGAAATGATCTGTAACTCCGGAGTTGACTGCAGTTGATTGTAAATTCCCGATTTTTACGTTTAAATCGTTTTTCTGGTACGTATGTAGGAATCTCGCAAAACCTGAAAAGTTACACGTCCCTTTCTCAGATTCTGTATCCTCAGTCACTCCCCGAAGGGCGAGCGCTACCCTTGCCGACCACGCCTTAACATTTGTTATCTCATTGGTTATCTCATTTTTGCCATAGAATAACTATCTATTTATGTTACTATTCTACTATATGTTTTATAGCGGAGGAGCGACATGTATCTCATCAAACGTAAGGAAATGCTGCATTCCACGATCTTTCTCATGGACATCGTGGCGCCCCGCGTGGCCAAAAACTGCCAGCCGGGTCAGTTCATCATACTGAGGGTTGACGCAGACGGCGAGAGGATCCCCCTCACAATCTGCGACTACAACCGTGAAGAAGGCACGGTCACCATCGTCACACAGGCAATGGGCGCCTCAACGCACAAACTGATGGCTCTCGAAGAGGGCGCGTATGTTCAGGATTTCGTGGGGCCTCTTGGCTGCCCCTCGGACCTGGTCACCGGCGACATCGAAGAGGTCCGTAAAAAGAAGATCCTCTTCGTCGCAGGCGGTCTCGGCACCGCCCCCGTATATCCCCAGGTCAAGTGGCTGCACGAGCATGGCATCGAGGCGGACGTCATCATCGGTGCCAAGACAAAGGACCTGATCATCTACGAGGACGACATGCGCAAGGTCTGCGGCAACCTCTACATCACCACCGACGACGGCTCCTGCGGCCGCCACGGCCTCGTCACCCAGGTCATCTCCGACCTGATCGAGAAAGAGGGCAAACACTACGACCTCTGCGTCTCCATCGGCCCCATGATCATGATGAAATTCTGCGTTCTCACAACGCGCAAATACGACCTCCCCACCATCG
The DNA here is from genome assembly GCA_900099715.1 of Ruminococcaceae bacterium YRB3002. GTDB lineage: Bacteria > Bacillota > Clostridia > Saccharofermentanales > Saccharofermentanaceae > Saccharofermentans. The sequence continues at coordinate 42,665 of FMTG01000015.1, forward strand.
TCAGCATGAACCCCATCATGGTGGACGGCACCGGCATGTGCGGCGCCTGCCGCCTTACCGTGGGCGGCGAAGTGAAGTTCGCCTGCATCGACGGCCCTGAGTTTGACGGGTTTAAGGTTGATTTCGATGAGGCGATGGACAGGATGAAACTGTACCGCACAGAGGAAGGGCGCGCCCTCCTGAAGTTCAGGGAAGGCGACACCCATCACGGCGGATGCGGCAATTGCGGAGGTGACAAGTAATGGCATTACCCGAAGGATTTGTAAGAGTACCCATAACCGAGCAGGACCCCAAGGTCAGGGCCGGAAACTTTGAAGAGGTGTGCCTCGGCTACACCGACGAAGAGGCCGTGCTGGAAGCATCCAGATGTCTCAACTGCAAGAAACCGATGTGCGTTGAAGGCTGCCCCGTCCGCGTGAACATCCCCGGCTTCATCGAAGCACTCAAAGGTGGCAATATCGAAGAGTCCTACAGCCGTCTGTCTGCCTGCACGGCACTTCCCGCAGTCTGCGGCCGCGTGTGCCCCCAGGAGACTCAGTGCGAGTCCAAATGCATCCGCGGCATCAAAGGTGACGCAGTCGCCATCGGCAAGCTGGAGCGCTACGTGGCCGACAAGGCACGTTCCCTCGGCATGAAACCGGTCGTTACTGCCGCCCCCAACGGCCATAAAGTCGCCGTCATCGGCTCCGGTCCCGCAGGTCTCACCTGCGCAGGCGACCTGGCCCGTCTCGGCTACGATGTAACTGTCTTTGAAGCACTTCACGAGGCAGGCGGCGTGCTCACCTACGGCATCCCGGAATTTCGTCTCCCCAAGGAGAAAGTAGTCCGTCCCGAGGTCGAGAACATCAGATCCCTGGGCGTAAAGATCGAGACAAACGTCATCGTCGGCAAGTCAGTCACCATCGACCAGCTGATGGAAGATGAAGGCTTCGAGGCCGTATTCATCGGCTCCGGCGCGGGCCTTCCGATGTTCATGAACATCCCCGGCGAGAACGCCAAGGGCGTCTTTTCCGCCAACGAGTTCCTGACGCGCAACAACCTCATGAAAGCATTCAGAGACGACTCCGACACCCCCATCTACAGACCCGCCCGCGTGGCCGTAGTCGGAGGCGGAAACGTCGCAATGGACGCTGCGCGCACAGCGCTCCGTCTCGGCTCATCAGTAACCATAATCTACCGCCGTTCCGAAGCGGAACTCCCCGCCCGTGCTGAAGAGGTCCACCACGCCAGAGAAGAGGGCATAGTCTTCGAGATGCTCACCAATCCGGTCGAAATCCTCACAAACGACGACAAGTTCGTCCGCGCCATCAAGTGCGTCCGCATGGAGCTCGGCGAACCCGACCAGTCCGGCAGGCGCCGCCCCGTCCCCGTCGAAGGCTCCGAATTCGAGATCGAGACTGACGCAGTCATCATGGCGCTCGGCACCTCCCCCAACCCCATGCTGTCTTCAGCAACCCCGGGTCTGGAGATCAACAAACGCCGCTGCATCATCGCAGAAGAAACTACAGGAAAGACTTCCCGCGAAGGCGTTTACGCCGGCGGCGATGCAGTCAGCGGAGCGGCAACAGTCATCCTGGCCATGGGCGCCGGGAAAGATGCGGCCGCGGCGATCGATGAGTATATCAGGCTCAAGCGTACGAATTTGTGATGCTTCGAACAGGTCCTCGCCGCTGTGCGGCTGTGGAACTCGCATCACAAATTGCACGCTTTCGCTACAGGTTTTATGGCCGGATCTGCTGTTGTATGTCAAAGTTCTAAAAAACGACTTTTGACATACATGCGACCAACGCGAACGGACTTTCCGCATGAGCGAAGCGACGAGGATTGAAGTGAGCGCTAGATTACACCAATAACGTTTTTAACCATTCGCTATACCGTTCGCTACGGACACCTCGAAAATGAGCTTTATAGCGAATTAGTACCTCTATTCGCTACACTGTTCGCTATAGACACCTTGAAAATGACCTTCATAGCGAATTTTACTTAATCAACGATCAGCCAGCAACTCCCGAAGCGAGAACGCACATTTTGTGCTGAAAATTCCGCACAAGCGAAGCGCGGAGGACCTGTTCGAAGCATCACAAAATCGTACGTTCGGGCCTCGTTACCGTTCCCGCAGCACCGTCCACGGTGATCAGATCTCCGGTCTTTATCACAGTAGTCGCATTGCCGCAGCCGACTACCGCCGGGATGCCGAATTCCCTGGCGACTATGGCTGCGTGGGACAGCGGCGCACCGATATCAGTAACCACTGCCGCGGCACGGGGAAAGATCACTGTCCATCCGATGTTGGTTGCCGTAGTTACAAGTATTTCACCCTCCTGCAGCGACTCAGCTTCGGCAATATCATAGATTACACGGGCGCGCCCGGTCACTGTGCCGGCGGCACCTGGGAAGCCCCGGACACAGGATCCCGGGTCACTTTCACCTGATCCACCTTCACCCCGTCTTTCCGCGACACCATAGGCATCACTCCTTCGCGCGGGATCAGCCACCCACTTATCCGGGTCAAACCGGCCGAGTATCAGATTCGGGAAATTCGGATATCCAAGATAACGTTCGTAATTAGCCCGTCGGGCCGGCACGTGGGCAAGCGCAGAACGGTCGCCGCCGAGCAGCGCAAGTACCTCGTCGATATACAGCATGAAGATGTCGTCGCCGATGCCGGTGAGGGTGCCCGCTTTGAGAAGGAACTGGCGCAGCACTACGAAGATCCTGACGCCTTCGCTCCTGACGCGTTCCCGGTCCTCGTTGGCTTTGACGAATCTTGCCAGGAGTTTGTCGAGACGGCGGCGTTTCGAAGCTGAGGGAAATCGCTCGTCAAACTCACGAAGCGCGGCTCGGTATTCCTCTTCCTGGGCTTTTTTCATGGCGTGAACGTCAACTCCGCTCCGGACGTGCTCCTCGATCAGGGCGGCGGGAAAGGCCGGATCCTCATACGGGTATGGGCAGGACAACTCCATCTCGTTGGCGTGGCGGTGACCGCACTGCCGCGCGTATTCTTCACCGGTTATACGGCCTGCAGCCGCATCCTCCAGTAGGAGAAGCGGTTTCATGCTGTCTATGACACCCAGTGATCCCGCCATTATGCGTCGTCCCAGATCCTCGCCGCAGAGCGCCTCGACTTTGGAGGCGGTGCCGAACAGCGGACCGACATTGACGCCTTTCGCGATGGCGCCGAGACCGCCGTTGATGTAAGGGATGATATCACTGTCGTAGAGCGCCCTCAAAGATGCACAGTCAGGGGCACTGTGAATCAGATCCAGAACAGAAGGGTAGTCGGCGAGCGTGTAGCCTTTGCCTGCCTTGGACGATTTTGGCCTCAGCAGCGCGAAGATCCTCCTGAGTATCTCCCTCCTCTTCATCGGGAATATTGGCACCGTCACGCCCTCGGGAAGCTTGCCGCCCAGTTCCTCGATCTTGCTGTAAGCGGTCTTCTCCGGCACGCCCAGGGCCACCATCGCCGAGCAGATAACGCTCAGGTTCATGTATGCCTGCCCGTTGATATAGTCGATAAAACCCGGCTGGATCAGCTTGCTGCTTATCACCTCCAGCACGCTGAAAGTCACGGGAGACACGGGCCGCATAAAGATCTCGCCCACGTTTGTCCTGGTCAGCAGGTACTCGCCCGCGCGTGAACTGTTAACATCATAAGTATCTTTGTTCACCCGTCTCAGCGTAGTGATCGGCCGCGCCTGCAGTATGTAGACCTTCCCGCCGGAGACCGCCCATTCGATGTCCATGGGGCGCTGATATATCTCTTTGATGTAGCAGCAGCACTTGTAAAGTTTTTTGGCGCAGCGGCGCAGGTCTTCGGGGCCGTCGTATGCGTAGCGCATGTTATTGAACGTAAATGTCTCCGCGTCAGAGGCACCCGAGACCAGAAGTTCCCCTTCGCCCCGCACGTAGTTTCCGGTCATAATGGCGGCGCTGCCCGTGATCACATCCGACGTGAAGACCACGCCCGCCATCTCCGGCTTCACGAACCGCTGGATCACCACGGCGATACCGGCGCCGGTACCCGCCTCCCCGGCATTCACCGCCTCCGTGTAGCGGGCCACGCGCTCGCTGGATGCTGAGGACAGTACTTTCGAGAAGGCGGATGCGATGTCATCGCGCCTCACGTCCGTCACGGTCTCGTACGCCCCCGCGAAAGAAGCGTCCGCCCCATCCTCGTTCAGCGCCGACGACCGCACGGCATACGTGCACCCGTCGCTCAGTCCCGCGGCAAAATCCTGCACTTCCTGCGCTCCGGTCCCCGGCATCACGACGTAACCTTCCGGCACCGGCAGCCCCGCCTGCACCATAGTCACCAGCGACGCGCCCTTGCCGCCGCACATCATTATCTGTTCATCCGCAACCCTCTCGAAAGCCAGTATCACGCGCCTTCATCTCCCCGCACATCTTCCTGCACATCCTGAAGCAGCAGATCCACCTGCAGGTCGATCAGCCTGTGCAGATTCTCCTTCGCCTCCAGCTCCATCCCCAGATACTCATCCATATCCGCCAGCCTGTATATCACCAGCTGCATCATCGACGACAGCTCGTACGTGATCATCCGTATCTCCCACTCTTCCCTCGCATCACCATAATGCGTCTTCACCAGCGGGTAACTCGTCAGTCCCTCCTTCAGATCCCGGTTCATCAGGATATGCCCCGTGATCGCCCGCGTGTACTTGTACTCATTCACCAGAAAATCCGCCACCAGATAATAAAGCTCCCTTATCTTCTCCTTCGGCGCGATGTCCCTCTCCATGATCTCGGTGAACCGCCCGTCCGTCAGATACTCATCCTTATTACTCGCGAAAGCCTCATACAGCAGGTTCTCCCGTCCCCCGTAGCAGTAGTTCACCATCCCCAGCGGCACCCCCGCCTCAGCGGCGATAGCTCTGGACGTGACCCGCCCGGGGTTGTCGGTTTCCTTCATCAGCTTTATAGCCGCCTGAAGCAGCTTGTCCTTTGTCAGTGCCAGTTTATCTTCCTTGCGCATAGTGGGCTCCTTTGATCAATTCTATAAGTATTATTGAACGCGTTCAACGATATGTCAACTGAGAACCGTCCCTATTTCACATTTTCGAGCCTAGAAAATAGTTCTTATCTTCTCCCTGTCCACTCCGCACTCGCGGCAGAACTTTACGATATCAGATTCACTATCGACCATGCGCAGATCGTGGTACTTCCCGGTGGCAATATCGACAAAGCCAACCGTTGTCTCCCCAGTACATATACTCTTGTGGATAACGGGTTCTGACACCGAGGGATCATATGTTATCCCCCTGCCACCACCAAACAACTTACTAAATAAACTCATAATCTATTCACCTTAGCGGGCAAAAATGTGACAGTTGAGAACCGTCCCCATTTCACATTTTCCCCATTAACCCCCGAAGCGAGGAAGAACAATTGTCCCGCACCTTTGGAGCCTGCGACGTGCGGGACAATTCTGTTCTTCCGAGCCCTAGTCGATATACTCAAACTCCACCTGATAATTCTCGCCGGACATCTTGGACAGCTGCTTGATATAATTCGTTATCAGAGCCTCTGTGCGGTGCTCGGCGCCGATCATTATGGTTCGGTTGTTCATTATGGTGGACATGGCGTAGATGTTCGCTTCGCGGATGGATGTTGTGACGTCGTCGGCTTCTATCTTGTTGGGGTTCAGCGTCATGCCTTCGGGCTCGACAACTATTGAATTGATGGAATAGGAACTGGCATCAACGTTAATCTCGCCGAGGAAGCGGGCGTGGGGCATCCTTACTGTAACTACGTTGTCCGTCATGGTCATGGAGACCTGGGACATGTCGATGCCGATGGTTGCTTCGCCGTCATATTCGACCCAGAACCTGCGGTCTGACTGGCCGATGCCCATTATGCCGGTGGCTGCGGGCTTGACTGCTTTCGCGACGTTGTGGAAATAGACTCTCATGGAGGCCAGTTCGCAGATGCTCCTGATGCGGATCTCTTCGGGGTGGACTTCCTGGAATTTCTCGGGGGTCATCTCTTCGGTCTCGTCAACGGGGTCTTCATCTACAACAACATCCGAGGAGATCACCTCGACGCTGGGGGTTGACTCGTCAGTCTTGGACGAGCAGGCGCACAGGAAGGACGCCGCGCAAACAGTAACAAGGAGTATCGCCAATATCTTCTTCATAATGCTCACTCCTTCCACTTGATGACCAGCTCGTACTCGGGATACATCTGCCTGACCAGAGGCTCCGTCATGGCCCTGACCTCAGCTTCGGTATTCTCCGATGCCAGTGTGAACATTTTCTCGTCGGCACGAATCTTGCTCAGAAGATCCTCTTCGCACTTTGCCTGGGCGGTCGATGCAAAGTCAGGCACGTTATAACTGTCGTCCACAAAAATATAATCCAGTGCTCCCGCATCGACCTTGTACGAAGTTATCTTGATCGCCGGCAGATACACTGTCACCACTTTCCTGTCCTCGTCACCGTAGTCAAAGACTATGTCGTTCACATCAACGCCCAGCACGACGGTGCCGTGGTAGGAGATATAGCAGACGGGATCAACGTAGTTGTTCTCGCCGTAGTAGCGGCAGATGGACGTGTAGTCGTACTTGAGGGTGTGAAGCTCGCTGATGCCTATGATGTCGCCGATGTTTATCTTGGCTTCCTCCACCCTGGCGTCCTGCTCGCTGCCTATGATATCGATATCGTCGATGTCGGGTATGACGGGCACGTCGTTCTTCTTCACCTTATTGGCGATGATAGCCACCAGGATGCCGATGCCGATCACCGCCACGAGGGCGATGGAGAGGATGAGGATGATCTTGCGTTTTTTCTCATCCGCCAGCATAAGTCTCAGCATCTCTTTATCAGGCTTTTTCATTCTATCCCTCCATAGCAGTCACGGTTACTGCTGCTGTTTCTGCTCTTTAATGTTCTTCTCGTAGAAGTGCTTGATTATCCTGCTCCTGGGGACGATGCCGATGAACATGTTCCGGTCGTCCACGATGGGTACGAAGTTCACTACCATGGCGCGGTTTATCAGCTCTTCGATGGTGGCCGTGATGGACACGGAGCGGGCCAGATCGTTATCTTCCTTGAGGTACGGGACGTCTGACAGGGAGAGTTTCTCCAGGGCTTCCACGGCCACTGTGTGTGGCTCGCCGCCCTCGCCCCTGACGATATACCACAGAAGGTGACCTTCACGCAGGATTCCTTTGTAGTAGCCCTTGCTGTCCAGCACGGGGATTGCCGTGAACCCGCTGTGGTGCATGGTCTCCAGGGCCTGCCTCACCGTCGAGGTGTCTGTGATGAACTTAACGTCCGTTTTAGGTATCATAAAAAAGGCTATATTCAAGTCTTACATTCCTCCAAGTGTTTTCTCGACATCGACGGAGAACGGAGTCGCGGCAAGTCCGTTATCGGCATAGAGGGGCGTGGCTCCGTAGCTGAAATAGGCATATCTCACCTTGACAGGGAACTCCACCTTGGGGCAGTTCAGTATCACTGTCTTTCCGTCGAAATCCACAGAAGCTCCCGCCCTGTAGAACTCGCCATCCTCGCCGGCTATCTCGAAGCCTGTCTCATCCGAATCAAATCCTGTTGAGAGATTGAGCATGAGGAAATCCCCTCCGAAGCTTATCTCCACTCCATCCCCGCGTCTGGCATCAATGATATACGGAGCAAGTGCCGGGACGTCCTTGAATCCGTAAACATATTTCAATGCCATTGCTGCTACCCTGTTGCCCGGCGTTTTCTTGTCGGCCGGGTGAACGTTGTCGAATTCACCGCAGTCGGCCAGCACTGCCATATACGTATTGGGCACATCTATTGCCACTATCTGCTGCTGCTCACGGAGTTTGGCCCATGAATAGTCGTCGTAATTCATGAACTTCCGCTCCTTGGATATATACATGGGAAGCTGGCAGAACACAAACGGCAGGTCCGCATTATAGAACACGGAACGCCACTCCGCTATCAGGCTGGCAAACACCTGTCCGTACATCGAGGCATGCTCCTCGCAGTCGGACTCGCCCTGATAATATATAACCCCCCTCAGCGCGAAAGGAGCCACCCTCTTCACCATGCATTCAAACATCGCCCCCGGGTGTCTCATTGCCTTACGGCCCACGGGCGGCTTTACCGGCGCAGGTCCGATGGTCTCCGTCATGGCGGAATATGTCATGAACGGATCGATCCTGAGAAGCGCATTCTCCCTGGCATGGTACTGCCTCATCTGCTCCTCGTAGTATGCGAAAGCCTCGTCATACTCCTCGTCGCTCAGGATTCCCGCCTTGTTGTCAAAATCACGCTTGAACCTTCTGCCCTCGTACGTTGACATGAGCTTGTCAACACTCAGCCAGCACGATATGGACGTGGCTCCCACATAGCATCCGATGATGCCGATCTTGCAGCTTATCCTGGCCTCCAGCTTGCGCGCGAAGAAGAACGCGATCCCGCTCATATTCCTGCATGTCCCGCTGTCCACGATTACCCACCCGGACTCTTCCTCGGCCTTCGCCTGCGCCTCGTCCATGAAGCCTGCCTGAGGCACTTCGTAGAAATGGATGTCTGTGACCGGGACTTTCTCGATGGAATACTTGGCGAACTCGCTCCTGATGAAGGGGTATTCCATATTGCTCTGGCCTGCGGCAAGCCACACCTCGCCTGCGTAGCAGCCGGTGATCAGCTTCTCTGCCTGCCAATCGGAATCCCCCTCGGCAAAGGACATGACTCTGAACTCGTAGGGGCCGCCCGGCTCGCTGGTGGGCGGAAGGCATGCGAAGAAATGCAGGTCATCATCAGGATGGATCTGGACCTGATCCACCATCTGGTCACCCAGGAACATCTGTATGCAGACAACGCATGCTTCAGTGCAGGATCCGAAGATCCTTACCTCAGTCCCCCACTGAAAGACCATGTTATCTTTGAATATGCCGTTAAGCTTTACTCTCATATCAACCGAAGAACGTGTGGATAAATACAAGTGCCTTGCCGACCTCGCCGTTAACGACAACGGTGCCGTTCTCAATGCACTCATAGATATTCTTAACGCCGTTCAGAATGTCGGCCATAGCCTGGGCATCAGCATCGATAAAGAAATTCGAATCGTGATACTCATAGGGCTCTGTCACGACAGCTCCGTCATCCACCTTGATGTAGAGAGGCTGGTAATCGCACTCGCCTGTCAGAGTTATCTGTGTAGCCACGAATCCGTTGCCGAACTTTGTCCCGGCTGCCTTACCTTCGATCGCTTTAAAGATACTTCCGTAAGAAGGGGTTACATCTTTCTTGGCATTTGTCATGATAGTCTGCCACCTCCCGTAATATGTAACTATATATTACCACTTTATGACACTCAATATCCATTTATGAGGTATGAATTTGGCGGCAAAATGTAAAAGTTTCTGCGAGAATCCGTACACCAGCACCGAACGTCCTCTGCTGCTGGCTTTGAGGGATGCCCGGGCCACATCAGCGGGCTTTACCGAGAGCGTCTTCCACAGTCCCGTGAACTCACGTTCACGCCCCTGTGTGGCGACCTCCTGAAAGCCGGTCTCCACAGGTCCCGGACACACGGTAGTTACAGTTATCCTGCGGGGCTTTAGTTCCTCCGCGAGCGCTCTTCCGAATGAGATCACATATGATTTGCTGGCGGCATAAACGGCGAATCCCGGCTGGGGCAGAAAGCCTGCGGACGAGGCGATATTTATTATCTTCGAGCTGCCGTCTTCCATGTATGGAAGGCACCCGTTTGTAAGCAGTGTCAGTGCTTTCGCGTTGACGTCAAGCATGCTGGAGATCATGTCGGAGGACTGGTCGGCGACGGCAGATCTGTAGCCCAGGCCGGCGCAGTTTGCCAGGAGGCCGACAGTGATGTTGGCGGATCTGATTCTCGCGATGATGCGGTCTGTTGAAGAAGGGTCTGCAAGGTCCGCTTTTATGGGTATGATGCGGCCGTCCGATGCCTCTTCAAGGGCACGCTCATTGCGCCCCACTATCCACAGCTCGTCGTATGACGGGTCATCCTTCAGGAGGTTTACAAACTCCCTTCCTATGCCTGATGTGGCGCCTGTGATGAGTGCGATCCTGGTCATGGCAGCCTCAGTAACTCAGTTCCCGTCAACGACGTAAAACTGACAGATCCAGCCGACGGAATAGTCTGACACGATCCTGCCCTCCGACGGATAGTAGCTGCTGATGGGGTCCTCCACAGGCCTTAATTCACCGATCTTTCCGCCGTCCCCTGCCCTCATGGCAGCGGTGACTTCAGTTATGTAACTGTCGTAGCGGCTGGCATCAACGGGGAATACAGCTGTGTTGTAGATCACGACGGAAGTCAGAAGAAGCACTGTTACAAGATCCGCCTTGAAGGACGGCAGCCACTTCTCGTTCATACCGTTCTTTCTAAGTTTGTTGAACAGCAGGATGATCAAAAGCATCAGCACACACATGCCCGCGTACATGAAGTCCAGGCAGATCAGGTGAAGCGCAGTCAATGTGAGGAAAGCCGCGATCACCGACTTGAGCCGGTATGCCGGATTCATCTTAAACAGAAGGAATCCCGTAAGTGAGCACACCGGTACCAGAAGTGGCATCATGACCGAGAACAGGGCACGCTGTATCACCACTCCGGAACATCCGAGGGCAGCGGCACCTGCAAAGCAGGCTAAGGTAATGCTCATGGGAAGGATGATATCAGCGATTTTTGATTTCCTGAAGATCAGGTAGAACAGCATGACCAGTATCGGAATGAGCGGCAGCGCCCCCCACTCGAGAAAGCACTTCAGGTATGAGATCGCGGTTCTGGCCATATCAGGTATCGAAACGCTCTGATGGCCGTCCACCACCAGCTGCCTGTTGGCATTGCCCGGCGCTTTCAGCACCAGTCCCATACCCGGCAGCACGCAGAAAAGGGCTATGTAATAATAGCCAATGGGCTTTATGCGGTGAGTGAGCATGCGCAGGATCAGGATTATCGCCAGCATCCCTCCGAATATCTCGTTCAGCGACGACGCCAGGAGCACCGACAGGAACGTGAGGATCTCGTTCTTCTTATCAACCTTGGGACTGTCGATGTTCACGATGGCCCACAGCATTGCCGTCCCCGCCCACAGATAGTTGACGCTCCCCGAGATCCACAGTATCGAGTCGCCCCACGCCGGCAGAAACATGAACATCGTCAGATAGCAGTAGGTTAACGTAAACCTGGAAAGCTCCCTGTACGCCGGTGTTATGTGCACATACAGAAGCCATCCGGCCGTCACGAACACAGCCGCATTCAGGACCGCATACACGATCTTCGGCAGGTTCACCAGCGCGAAAACAACAAAATGGCAGATCACCCGTCCCCCGCTCAGGTTGTAGTAATTGCGGGCAGACGTAAAGATATCGTTAATGGAACTGACCCGAATCTCCTCGCCGATCACCGGATCAAAGCCGTTCCAGATATACTTGAAATGCAGGTCGTCCGTTATTAGCGGACAGACAAAACTTAAGAACAGTATCAGCAGAAAGACTGCCGATACTGTTACGATGTCGATCTTACTGATCTTTTTGTGAGCTTTGGCCTCAGTCGTCATTCTTACCGCCGGGCGTCTGACCGTCACTGTCGAGATGTGCCGAAGGTCTCACGATCCCGGAGAAAGCGCCTGTTCCGTGATCACCTGATGATGCGGGAGGCGTGGGAACCGTCTTCTGAACGGGTTCTGTCTTATCTTCCTTAACAGCGTCGGCAGCCCTTGCCTGCTCGCGCTCCATCTTCATATGCGCATATGTCGTCACGGCGCTGTTGGGAGCGGCTTCCGCGGGCCTGCTCCAGACAGGTGTCTGGGGTGCCTGTGCCTGAGGCTTGGCCGAGATCTTCGCGGGATGCGATGCCTTATCAGGGTTCACGGGCTGTGATCCTTTAGCCGCGATCACCGCGTCCTTGCCGCTCACTCCTGAAGCAGCAGGGCGCTTAGGCGCTTCCTCCGCCTCTCTCGCCTGACGTGCCACATTGGGGTTGGACGAGAACTGCGGCGGCCTCTTGACCGGCGGCTTCTGGGTTATCGGCTTCTTAGGTGCGGCTGCAGTTGTTCTGGATGCTGCTGATGCAGCTGCGGTTGTCGCTGCCGTTGCAGCTGTTGCTGCGCCTGCGGCTGCTGCCTCCTCTGCCTTGCGCTCCTGAGCCATCTCTCTCATGGCTGCAGCGTAGTTGGTAGTTCCTGATGTTGATGCCGTCTTCGGATATGCCACAGGCTCCGGAGCGGGCTCATGCTTCTTCCCGAAAGGCAGTTTCTCCGCAAGTCCTCCGATGATCCCCGTCTTAGGTGCCTGTGCCTTGGTTTCCTGTGACTGAGGTGCCTGTGCCTTGGGCGGCTCGGGTCTCGTTGCAGGTGCCGGCTTGCTTGCAGGAGTTGCAGCAGGTCTGGCAGCCTGTGTGGCAGGCCTTGCTGTCTGGGCTGCGGGAGCGGCAGGAGTTGTATTTATGCCCATGCCGGCTGCTTTCGCGGATTCCTCTTTTGCCCTGAGATGTGCTGCATCAGCCTTTGCAGTTGCTTCCGCCAGTGCTGCTCTTGCTCTCTCGGCCTCTTTTCTAGCCTCTTCGGCCTTTGCCCTTGCTGCCTCTGCTCTGAGCCTTGCTTCCTCGGCTCTTGCCTCAGCGGCCTTGGCCGATGCCTCGGCGGAGTGCTCTGCTGAAGTCTTTGCTGCGGCAGATATAGCGGCTGCAGTAGCTGCAGGTCTGAAAGGCGTCCTCTTCCCGACATCCTGCGTGGCTGTACTTGCCAGAACCTGGGCGGCAGCCGTTGAAGTCGCGGGTTCGGGACGTGCAGCGGGTGCCTGGGCAGCTGCACGGTTCACAGAGTACTGTGCAGGACGCTTGATCGGCGCCTTGGGAGCTGTCGGAGCGGTTGAGTTTGATGTGTTAGTAGTTGCTTTAGTTGTTGCTGCGGTTGCTGCGGCTGCAGTTGCTGCTGTTGCAGGGGCAGTTGCCGGCTTGAAAGCAGGTCTCGTAGCTGAAGGTGCAGCAGTTGTAGTGGTTGCTGTTGCAGCCGGTCTTGTGGCAGCAGTGGCTGCCGCAGGCCTCGTTGCTGCGGTAGTTGCCGCAGGCCTCGTTGCTGCGGTAGTTGCCGCAGGTCTCGTTGCTGCGGTAGTTGCCGCAGGCCTTGTTGCTGCAGTGGCAGTTGCTGTTGCTGTTGCGGCTGCAGTTGCGGCGGCAGGACGCTTGGGCGCCTGTGCCTCAGTCCTTGCCTGGCGTGCCACATTCGGGTTGGATGAATACTGGGCGGGACGCTTGATCGGCGCCTTCATACCGTTAGACGGAGTTCCGGAAGATGCCTTCGCGGTGGCAAACTGTGCCTCACGCTCCTCCGCGATCTTCATGGCATTGATCTCTTTCATTGCCGATGCCAGGCCGGCGCCCGTCTGTGATGACTGGGCCTTGGTCTCGGTGGTGGTTGATTTTCGAGACGGGATGGCGGTTGAGACCGCATAGGCGATATTGCTCACGCCCGGCACGAAATAAAGCGCCGTCTCCTTCATGTCATACCCCTTCGTCTTCCTGAGGTACCTGTAGCGGAAGAACCCGGCCACCAGGAGAAGGAGGAGCAGGAGCCACGGCCACCACATCACCGGCTTGCTGTCGGTAGTGGTCTTGAGCTGCGCCTGCGTGGGATTCTGATGGACGAACCCGGCCGTCGTCTCGACGGTCTCGTCACCGCCGCCTCCGCCATTGCCGCCGTTCGGGTCGCCGCCGTTGCCGCCATTGCCGCCTCCATTGGGATCGGAGGGCGTCGTCTCGTCCACGCCGGGAACGATCACGGGAGGTATATCCTCAGGTGTAGGCGTCGGCGTATCCGTAGGTACCGGCGTGTTCGTCGGCTTAGGTGTGTTTGTCGGCTTTGGTGTATTTGTAGGCTTCGGCGTAGCTGTTGCAGTGGCGTTCGGAGCTGTCGTAGGTGTCGCTGTTGCCGGCTTGGGTGACGGAGTTGCCGTCGCCGGCTTAGGTGTAGGCGTATGCGTCGGCTTCTTGGTAGGTGTTGCCGTTGCAGGCTTAGGTGTAGGTGTGTTCGTCGGTTTCTTCGTAGGAGTTGCCGTTGCAGGCTTAGGTGTAGGCGTATGCGTCGGCTTCTTGGTAGGAGTTGCCGTCGCAGGCTTAGGCGTCGGTGTGTTCGTCGGCTTCTTCGTAGGAGTTGCCGTCGCCGGCTTAGGCGTCGGCGTGTTTGTGTTTGTGGGCTTCGGTGTAGGTGTCGGCGTGAAAGCCTTGAAATCGCCCGACATGGACATGCACTTCAGACCTTCCAGACCGGAACCGCTTACGTCCATTCCCCACTCATGGTTATAGCTGCTGTTCCACTCCTCGATGGAACACTTGAGTGTCTTGGAACCATTGCCGCCTGTCAGTTTGACGCCCCACATATGGTCAACATGAACCGCCTTATTGAGAAAGATCGTCATGGTCGCCTTACCCTCGCTCGGCGACTTGAATCCGCTGATAGATCCCGTAAACTGGGCACTGGTATCACTCCAGATACTGATCTTGATACCAACCGTATTTGCCGCCTGCACAGGCGTTCCCACCTGCGCGAAATGCAGACTCGCCGTCAGTATCAAACACAGCAGAACCGTGGCGATCCTGCAAAACCTTGTCTTCGTAAATCTTGAATCCACAACTACGTCCTCCCGCTCAGCACGCATTTAACCTTTATATTATATATGCGCGCGGGGACAAAAACAACGTGAAGAATGTGAAATGGGGACGGTTTGAAGTGTCACATTTTTGCGGCTGTTGTATGTATGGGTATGCTTTACTGCGGTGCAGTATACCCATTTCACAATTATCGAGATTTGGGTCCATGCTGAT
>FMTG01000028.1 GCA_900099715.1 Ruminococcaceae bacterium YRB3002
TGCGCGGAATGGCACCACCGTCTGTCGTAGAGTTTACAATAGGCCAAGAGCTTATCCCCATAAGACCGGGCCGCAAAAGAAAAAGATCTGTAGTCGGATCTTCAATGCAAACGTTCTACTACAGAGTAGCATAGCACAAAATACAACCAAATAACACATTAAGGCCTGAGATTCTCTGGTCTTATTTGACCTGCCTTTAAAACGACTATTTCAACAAAATAGAGGCCGAAAACGATTTGTTATCAGCCTCTAATGCGTTATTGCTCAAGAAAGAACTTGCAAATACCACAAAAATTTTCTTAACTTAATGACATTGGGGACGGTTCCTTTTTCACCAAAAAGGTGAAAAAGGGACACACGAGCCGGCACAGGCAAACGCCGAAAGCACCATAAAATCAGCATTTACCGGATTTGGTCAAAGTTTATTGATATTCAAAAAGGTGAAAAAGGAACCGTCCCCATTTCACCTTTTTTCTGCTATAATCGCTCCATGACGGTTATATATGACAGGACTTTCGAAGGCGAACGGCCGCTCTACGGGATAAGCGATTCCCGTGTGGAAAAGTGCCTGTTCGGGGAGGGCGAATCCCCTCTCAAGGAATGCCGGAACATTGAAGTTGCAGGATGCACCTTCGGATGGAAATATCCGTTGTGGTACTGCCGTGACGTAAGCGTTGACGACACAGTCTGGCAGGAGATGGCGAGGGCCGGCGTGTGGTATTCCCACGGAGTGAGAATTAAGGATTCGGTTATCCATGCACCCAAGAATTTCAGGAGGTGCAGCGCACTGAGCCTCAGCAATGTAAAGTTCACAAAGGCTCTGGAGACCCTGTGGAGCTGTAGCGGCGTAAAGATGAGGGATGTCGTTGTGAGGGACGGGGATTATTTCGCGATGAACAGCAGCGATATCGAAGTGGACGGGCTCGACCTGGAGGGAAATTATTCTTTCGACGGGTGCTCGAACGTGATGGTAAGGAATGCCCGCCTCATCTCCAAAGACGCATTCTGGAACTGCAGAAATGTAACGGTTTACGACTCACATATCGAGGGCGAGTACCTCGGATGGAACTCCGAGAACCTGACATTCGTAAACTGCACCATCGAGAGTGATCAGGGCATGTGTTACATCAACAATCTCAGGATGATTGACTGCAGGCTCACAAACACTACGCTTGCTTTCGAATACTCGTCAGTTGATGCGAAGATCGACTCTGATATCGTGAGTGTTCTCAACCCTTCGTCAGGCACGATAACCTGCGGCAGGATCGGCGAACTGATCATCGAACCTGACCGTGTGGATCCGTCCAAAACGGTCATAACAGCGACCTCCATAGGAACCAGAAAAGACAGACCGGAGTGGCTTATAACATGAAATACAATTTCGATACACCGATAAACAGACGCGGAACGGACTCCATCAAATGGGACGTCCCTGAAACAGAGCTCCCCATGTGGGTGGCGGATATGGATTTCAGGACGGCACCCGAGATAGTCGAGGCGATACAAAACCGCGCCGCTCATGGCATCTTCGGATATCCCGATATCAAAGACGACTGGTACGACGCCTACATCAACTGGTGGGCGGAACGTCACGGCTACACCATGCAAAAGGACTGGCTCCTCTTTGTCACGGGCGTCATCCCTGCCATCTCCAGCATCGTGAGAAAACTCACCACCCCCGGCGAGAAAGTCCTTATCCAGACTCCGGTGTATAACGTCTTCTTCAACTGCGCTGTCAACAACGGCTGCACCGTGGTCGAGAACCCGCTTCTTTACAACCGTGAAGACCACACTTACTCCATAGACGTTGAAGGCCTCGAACAATGTCTTAAGGATCCACAGGTGACCCTTATGATCCTCTGCAATCCGCAGAACCCAGCGGGCAGGATCTGGAGCGCATCCGAGCTTCTTATGGTCGGAGAACTGGCCGCCCGCCATAACGTCACAGTCATATCCGATGAGATCCACTGCGACATCACGTCTCCGGGGGTATCATACGTTCCGTTTGCATCTGTCTCAGATACCAACCGCAACAATTCAATAACTCTCATAGCGCCCACAAAGGCGTTCAATCTGGCAGGTCTCAAGAGCGCCTGCATATCGATCCCGAACCGCCGCCTGCGCCATAAGGTCTGGCGCGCGATCAATACGGATGAAGTGGCCGAACCCAATTCTTTCGCAAGCATCGCTGCTGTTACCGCATTCACACAGGGCGGTCAGTGGCTCGACGAAGCCCGCGCGTACATCGAGAACAACAGGGTGTTTACCGGAGAATACCTGAAGGAACAGATCCCGGACCTCATCCTTGTCCCCAGCAACGCCACATATCTTCTCTGGATCGACATCAGCGCGCTCGGATGCTCCAGCCGCGAATTCGCCTCATTTCTGCGCAAAACAACCGGACTGTTCCTGACCGAGGGCATCCACTACGGCGTACCGGGCGACGGCTTCGTCCGCCTGAACGTAGCCTGCCCGCGGGTAACTCTGGAAGACGGTCTGGCAAGGCTCAAGACCGGTGTGGAAATGTTCAGGAATGCGCATGATCTCCGTTCATAACACTTCCTTGGGATTTCCTGTTTTTGCACTTATATGTATTACTCGAAAATGGTGACCGGCTGTCACTTGCCTTTCTATGGTTAAGTTTCAAAGTCCCTGTAAGTGTACCTGTAGTTCCTGTTACGGGGAAAAGTTGAGGGACTGTCTCTCAAACTGTACCTTCAGTTCAGGTTACGGAGACACTTTCAGGGACTGTCTCTTAAACTGTACCTGCAGTTCCGTTTACGGAGACACTTTCAGGGACTGTCTCTTAAACTGTACCTGCAGTTCCGGTTACAGAGACACTTTCAGGGACTGTCTCTCGAACTGTACCTGTAATTCCGTTTACAGAGACACTTTCAGGGACTGTCTCTTAAACTGTACCTGCAGTTCCGGTTACAGAGACACTTTCAGGGACTGGGAACACATCTCTTTTCATATAACTCCCGAAGCGAGAACGCACATTTTGTGCTGATAGTTGCGCACAAGCGAAGCGCGGAGCACCTGTTCGAATCAACACAAAATCGTGCGTTCGAGCCCCTGAGGACCTGTCCGAAATAGCACAAATTCGTTCTTCCGAGCCCTTTATCCCACAAACTTCGCCAGCTTCCCCACCAAATCATCGCTCCTGGTCATCGACATGTTATTGATAAAGATCACATCCGTCGCACCTGTCTCTGCAATCACATCAGCCAGATGCTTATTGGATATCTTGTTGTAGTGACGGTAATCCACCACATAGACGGTATGGTAGTTGGGAACCAGATACGGAACAAACGGATTGCCGTAAGACTCCTTGATCACAATACATGAGGAACCGTCATTAACACTGTCATTTGTAATAACCGAGAAAGGCTGGTCACCTCCGATAAAGCAGTTATACAAAGACGTCTTATCCCAGCCGTTGACGTCCTCCACGACACTCCAGTCCAGTTTCGTCCCGTCGTTCTGGGTTATCTTTATCGAATTTGTCGCATTCGGTATATATGCCACCACATAGTCCGGGGTATCGAGTCCCTGGTAGTGGTCTGTATTGATGTAGAAGGAACCCCAGTAGTTCTGGAACATCGTCTGGGTGAAATCCTTCTCAAGATCAGCGGGCTTGATTCCTGCCGCGTCACAGTACATCGTATAGGCGTACCAGGCACCTCTCGATGTGTAATGATGGTCGGTCCTGAAATACAGGTACTCGTCACGGTGAAGCCTCAGCGTATCGTATGTATCGACCGTAATAACAGAGGGATCAATACGCGAAAAGATGTAGTCTATGGCAGCTTTCTGGTCGTCGGTATTCTGGCTGTTCCTGACGCTCTTTGCCAGTGTCACGTCGATGGCAGTCGGAACGAGGATGTCGAACACGCGTACACCCGAGGGTGCTGACGATGCTGCTTTACTGATAGTGCTTGCATATTTGTCTGCCACGTTTTCCCTGAAGTTATATAATTCATAGGCGGTATTTCCCACCACCAGAAAATCGTTTACCATCTTTACCGGAACCCCTGTCATATCCGGGTCTGTGGGTTCTGTCCTGAATATATCCTGAGCATCGCAGGAGACCGCCTGCAGCACCATAACAATGCACAAAACAACTGCCGATAACCGACGCATTCTTATATCACCTCTCGAAAATCTTGTCGCCATAATATAACACAACTTGTGCTAATATATTAGTACAAAAAGGTGGCAAAATACGGGTTGGTAATATGGAAAACGCTGAAGTCAACAGGTTGTCCAGGTTTAAGAATGCGAGGTGTCTCGTACTTATATTGGTCGGCATTGTAATAAACCTGCTGTTCGCCGATATCGCATCTCTTCTGGATCTCCCTCTTTATCTTGATTCCATTGGCACCGTCGTCGTGGCAGCACTGAGCGGATTCATTCCCGGTATCATCGTGGGCATCGCCACGAATCTTCTCAAATCTTTCACCGACGAGTCAGCCATATACTACGGAACGATCAATGTCTTTATCGCTGTGGTCGCTGCTTTCGCGGCGCGGCATAAGTATCAGAAGAGTTTCCCCAAGCTCCTGCTCACTATCCTGGCGTGTACTTTCGCGGGGGGCGTGCTGGGATCGATCCTGACGTGGTTCCTGTACGGGTTCGCGAATGTGGGAATCTCATCTTCGCTGGCGCAGAAGATATACGATCTGGGATTCCTGAACGAGTTCATGTCACAGTTCGCGGCTGATGTCATCACTGACCTCTGCGACAAGACCATAACGGTAGGCATTGCCACCATAGTTGTGGTGGTGCTTCCCGACAGGATCCAGCGAAGCTTCAGGCTTTACGGCTGGCGGCAGCATCCGCTGGACAGGGAGCTTAAATCAGAGGTAGGAAAGCTCGTATCGGGCGGGGCTTCCCTCAAGACTAAGCTGATGGTCCTCATATCACTCGCCATGATAACCATCGCTGTCGCAGCCACATCGATCGGTTATGTTCTGTACATGAGAAGCCTGGTAGATTCCGCCATCAGGGTGGGAACCGGCGTCGCCGAGTATGCCGCCGGAATCGTCGATCCTGACAAGGTGGATGATTATATCGCCAACGGGCACACGGAGGACGGGTACGACAGGACCGAGGAACTCCTGACTGCGGTCAAGAACAGTTCTCCGGACATACAGTATATCTACGTTTACAAAATAATGGATGACGGGTGCCACGTAGTCTTTGACCTTGATTCAGAGGGCGTGGAAGGTTCTGAACCCGGCGAGATCATCGGGTTCGAAGATGACTTTTCCGATACTTTGCCGGCGCTCCTCAACGGAGAACCGATAGAGCCTATCATAACAAATGGTTCATACGGATGGCTCCTGACGATATATATTCCCGTTTACAACAGCGCAGGCGAATGTGTATGCTACGCCTGCACCGATATTTCCATGGTGGATCTGACCAATGAATCACTGGGTTATCTCGCAAGGGAGGTCTCACTGTTCCTTGGTGTATTCGTACTCATACTGTCAATGGGACTGTGGCTGGCCCACTACAATATCATAGTGCCAGTAAACTCCATGGCCGTCAGCGCGGGCAACTTCGCCTACGACAGTGACGAGACTCTCGGTGAGAGCGTGGAAAGGCTTAAGGAACTGGATATCACCACCGGCGATGAGATCGAGAATCTGTATCATTCCTTTGTTAAAACATCCGAAGACAGTGTCCAGTATGTCAATGATATACAGAACCAGAAAGACACAATGGCAAAGATGCAAAGCGGCATCATTCTCGTCCTCGCCGACATGGTGGAGAGCCGCGATGAGTGCACCGGGAATCATGTCAGAAAGACAGCTGCATATTCCGGTGTCATCCTCGAGGGTCTGCGCGAACTGGGATACTACACGGATATCATCACCGACAAATACATCTCCGATGTGATCAACGCATCACCTCTTCACGACATCGGCAAGATCAAAATCCCCGACAGGATACTGAACAGTCAGAACAAGCTGTCTGATGAGGATTTCGCGGTGATGAAGATGCACACGATCTACGGCAGCGAGATCATATCAAGCGTCATGGAGAACGTGCCTGATGCGGGATATCTCGTAGAGGCCAAGAACCTGGCGGAATTCCACCACGAGAAATGGAACGGCAAAGGTTATCCGCATGGACTTGCCGGTGAGGATATACCTCTCTCGGCGCGGGTACTGGCAGTTGCAGATGTCTTCGATGCCCTTACATCAAGAAGGAGCTACAAGGAACCCTTCTCGTTCGAGAAAGCAGTGGACATCATAAAGGAAGGTACCGGCACCAGCTTTGACCCCAGGTGCGTAGAGGCTTTCCTCCACATGATCGACATCATAAAGAACGTCTCGGAGGATTTCTACGAGATGAACAACAGAATCTACGACAACGGCATCCTTCACTGAGCAGCCTTCTGCCTCATGATGTGCCTGACCTTGCGCATCGCACGGTCAGGATCGTGATCGATCAGCAGACAGAACTGAAATATCTCCTCTTCCGGATAATCGTCGAAGATCAGTTTGGCGCGGCACAGATAATATATTCCGACAGTCGATATCAGCTCATCGATCTCCGAATCCTTAAGAGTCATGGCTGCGAGATCCACTGCATGTTTCCTGTATGACTCTACAAACGCCTTCAGTTCGCCGATCGTCCCGATACCCAGGAATTTCAGAAGAGGCAGATTTGCCTCAGGAGATACATATGCCAGCACAGCACCGGATATCGATGCGATCTCGTTATTAAGGGACGTGATGCTTCCGTCGCTCCTTATATATTCTTCCAGTGTCACCATGTTGAGAGGCAGGTCATCCGCTTCTCCTGATCTGACCTTTTTCCTCACATCTAGTTCATACTCCACGAGCCTTCCCTTGATGTTGAGAAAATACCCGTCAGCGATCTCCAGGAGGCTTGCGACCCTCGCGAAATCCCTCCGCACCTCATAAGGCACCGCCAGTTCTGACTTATATCCAAGATCATGTTCGATCTCTGCCCAGGTATGCTGGAGCATCGTCCTTATCTGTATCTCGAACTTCATACTGCAGAGATCTTCGGGACAGCCATTCCCTTCCGGCAGCTGACATACATAATGAAGCGACACATATCCGAAAGCCGAGGGATCTTTGAGCTTTCTCTTGTCAATTGAATTTGCCTCATCAACGATCAGATTCTGCGAGATGAGCGAAGCAACAACGTCCACCTGATCTGCGAAAAATACAAGCACCCTGAACCCCACGATATCCGTGATCTCATCTATCGAACGATACTTCCCCGCCTTGCGCCGGAGCTTGCCCCTCATGGAATCTGCGGACTTCACCCTGTGGGTGATCATGACCCTTCCTGCACTTCCTGTATCCAGCATCTCCTGAATGACGTCAAGTGCACAAGCCTCCAGCCGTCCGTAATCCTCAAACCGCGATTCGTATTCTCTCAGGATGATATCTGCAGTATTGTCCATCTTTTTGTAAAAGTCTCCCGGGGTGTCTTCTGTACCTAATTATAACAGAGTGTAAAAAGGGGACGTGTCACTTTTCACATTTCCAAAAAAACCGCCGCACCGGCAGCGGCACGGCGGTCATATGGTTGTCTGTATTACTTCTTTGGAGGGATCGATCTTATATCTCAGGGAACCTGAACCGGTCCTGATCCTCCTCCGCCTGATCCGGATCCACCGGGGAAAGGAGAGACGGGGCCGGGGGGAGGGCTGACCGGCATGGGCTGAGGATACGGCTGCGATATCGGTATCGGACTGTCGGATGCGTACTGGCTCACCACAGGAACCTGACCGAATTCAAAACCGCCGCTAACTGCTTCCTGCTCTTCAATACTCAGTTCTTTCTGCTCCCTGTCAGTTGTCTCATTCTGTATCTTCTTTTCCATATCATCGCTCATAGTCTTTACCTCCATGATACGCTTGGCTCTATGCTTTATTCCTCTTACTTAACATTGGATTATATCCTAACTGATCAGGAAATTTGTTATCAGACAATGACTATTCTGCAAACAAAATGTATCCGTTATTCCACGCCGAGAAGCTTCGCGATCGTAACTTTATACACCTCAAACAGACCCCTGAGGCTGATATTCTCCACCGGACCTTTGCCATAGCATGCACCCAGGATACACGTCATCTCGATTCCGTTATATGCTGCCGCAATGAAAGCAACTATATCGCCAATTGGCATTACCGGGTGTATCGAACCACTGCCCATTCCTGCCGCCCACAATTCCGCAGTCCGGCTTGTCAGATACTCCATATTGCCCTGTCCCGGTATCCCCTGAAGTATCCTCTCTACCCTCTCCGGATCGTTGATCGCAAGGACGTTCAGATCGAACATTATCTTCTGCGTATCCATCAGTTCCTGCTCCATCCTGTCTGCCAGAAGATCGCAGATACTGTTGATAGTCTCACGCACCGGTTTCCCTTTTGCTTCCTCCATGATCCTGTCGGTCTCGCTTATCATGTCATATCTGCTGCGCATCCTTGATATCAGTCCGCTAAGGATATCATCGACCCCGTCGAAATACCTGTAGATACCTCCCTGAGCCATTCCCGTCTCGGCGATGATATCTGTCATTGTTATCATACTTACGGGCTTTCGAAGGCACAGCCTGTGGGTTGCATCTATTATCTCCTGTCTCTTATTCTCGATATAAGCTTCACTGACCTTAGGCATTTGCTGCACCTCCCTGCCGTGCAATAAGATCTGCGACATATTCGTCATCAGGATTATATACCTCTTCTCCTGTGCCCTTCAGATACCGTCCCATAAAGCTCAGATGTATCCTGCACAGGTATTCGTGCATCTTTAGGGGATCCATCTTTCCCACCAGAGCCTTCACCGGAACCTTGAATATCATGTCACCGAATCCCAGATGCTTCATATTCCTGAAGAGTGACCAGTACACAGGAGCTTCCGTATCCAGCATAACTTTGGATACAACACCACGGTTGTCCTCGCAGCTGATCTGATAAAACGGCTTCTTCATCGTCATTCCGGAGTAGTCGCCTATCAGCATGCCGTCAATATTAATACCGCATACAAAACGATTATCAGTCTGGCAGAGATAGTATGCCACAATCCCTCCCATGGAATGACCGGTTATACCGATACCTTTACTGAAATCTATACGGTCACTGAACCTTCTTTCTATCTCAGACATCATGAACTTTACATCCAGCACTCTCTGCTCCAGAATCTTCAACAGGAGACCTGCATATTTCTCCTGTAACATCCTCAATCTCTCATACTGTTCCTCATAGGTTCCTTTCTTATTTACCATGAGTTTGAGAGCTGCAATAGTTCCCCTGATCCTGGGTTCGTACTGCCGCTTTGCTATAGTCTTGTCCATCAGGTCATAGCTCTGATCCTCATAGTCAGTCTCGATGGCTTCATAGGCATGTCCCAGCGCAGCCACAACATAGCCGTGGGAGCACAGTTCCGTACACATCAGATTATTGGATTCCACATAAGATCCAAGCCCGTGATCGAAGATTATAAGAGGAAACTCCTCACCCGGCACAGGGCTGACATCCTCGTAGAAATCACCATCGTAGGTGCCTGCCGCCACCTCATTATCGTAGTCACATTTCATATAGAAAGACTTGGCCAGCGCCTCAGCCTTATTGCGCGACATTATCTGCGCATGCGGATGACCTTCAGCATCGGAAGCCAGAACCGGATAGTAAAGTCTCCCCGTGATCTTCCGGGGTTCCGTTCCCGCTGAAGGACCAAACATCGCTTTCCTTGAGTCATCAACCGCAGAGAATACAAGCGTTCCGACTTTATAACTACCCGTAGGATGAGGATCCCGTACTCTGTTCATGGCAAGCCTCCTGTAGAACGAATAAAAATGAATGTAGTTTCATTATAGAGAACAAATACACCTCTGTCAAGAACAAAATGAAACAATATTCACTTTTGGTAATCCAGTCTTACAAGCGCCTTTCCGTTGGGAAGAGTCTCACATGATCTGAAGATATTGCGATATCCCAGTCCCTCCAATACTTCTGTCAGGGAATCCTCCTCCATCTGGCAATGAACCTCATCCAGCCTGTCGAAAGCATGGAGATACGGCGATTCCGACACCCATGTATCAGTATCCGTATTAATCTGAATAACGCAGGAGACGTATCCCGGGTTTACCTTCTTAACCGCTTTCGCGTAATTATCATACCCGATATACTCGATAAGAAGATCGGCTATCAGAAGCTCCGCATGCGGAAGATCCGCATCGCTCATAAGGTCTGCCCTGATACACTTGAGCACACCTGACAGATCCCTGTACCGTTCAGCTGTCGCGCGCAGATAATCCTCATTGATATCCACGCCATATATAGTCTCATATTTATCCCTGCTGACATGCTCCAGACCATTGCCCCCTGCCACGCCGAGTATCATGGCAGATGATACCGGATACGCGTCAAACTGCCCCTTCATCATGGCATTCAGAACCTGAAGCTGCATAACGGAATCAAGCTTCATATGGTTCTCGTAATCATTAAGATCAATGTCCTGCCAGGGGTTATTCTTGTGATTATCCATCCGTTAACTCCTGTCTGAAACTCTCAAGAACTTCTTCGCGGGTTCTGTCAGGAGGTATCTGACCGGGCATGATCGTATTAATAACATAATCTCTTATCTCATGATTGTTATAGATAATGTAATCCTTGAGATATGTATAGTCAGAGACGCGGTCTGATTCATACTCACCATCCTGCGGCAGCGGCCATTCACTTATGACTTCAAGTTCCGTATATATGATCATATTGTCTTCCAGATAATACATGTTGAGTATTTCCGCATCGTAAACATTCGGCATCCATGCCGTAAACCAGTCAGAACCCTCCTCCTGAATACAGTCTTTCAGTTCATCATAGAGCTTAAGATATTCCTGATGGGCAACAGGTGCCGCGTCATAGACTACGAAACAGAGTTTATCCATATTGTCTTCCCTGGATGATCTGTTACGGATCTGAAGTGATATAACGCCATCATTGTCAACCTTCTCAATGCACCATTCGCCTAGGATCTTCAACTTTGTCTCACCAACTTCGAGATCATAATCTGATGCGTATCTCTCCATGCCCGGAAGGAGGTTCCTGGCAAAGACAGGCACAAGAAAAACCAGCGCAAAGAGCAGAACCACTGCTGCCAGGATCACCCAAATAACCGGGCGGACCCGCCTCTTCTTTACTTCCTGCTGTTCCATGATCTGTTCCTCCTGTAATGGCATCTTATTCTGTTATTAATACATTTCAGCACCGGTTATTGCTGCACTTTGATGTCAGATTTTATCAGGCCTGTTATTATCATGACATACGATCACAGATCTGCTCTATCAGATACACAAGGTTTGGGCCATCTGCGAAGCTGAAAAAATAGATCAGTCCGAGAACACCTGTTAAAACATGCGACATGATGCCGATCACCATCTGTTTTCTGCTCAGGTCTTTCAATAAAACACATTGACCAATGATAAAACCGGCAAGCCTTACCAGAATGATCGTAAGTTCCCAGCAGCCGGCGCCGAAATTAAAGAAAGTTGATTCAGCCAATTCGCCCGACCAGTTCTCATATTCGATAACATCATACCCGACGGTATCCCGTAAAAAGTCAGGTATCACAAACACGAACAAAACCAGAAAAATAATGTCGATTACTATCAGCCCTATGCTTATTGCTCTCTTTCTCATGACCGGAAGTCCCCTCATATAGTATCAGTTACTATATATACAAACGGTCACGGGAAAATGTTGCATCAGGAATAAGCCACAAAGGCATCGTAAACTGCCTGTACTTCAGGTGTGGTATAAGGTGCATGATCGTTCTCAACATCACCCCATTCCGTGGCAATAAGAACATACTGACCATTGATCGCAGCGATGTTATATTCAAATACTTTTCCGGATTCAGCAGGATTGCTGGATTCAATCCTGATCTTATCTCCAACTACAAGTCCCTCAGTGGATTTGAATTCATAGATATTGAATAAACCGCTTACTCCCAATGCTCCGCGGGAATCGATGATATCGTCGTTCGTATCAAGCATTGAACTGAAGTCGAAATAATCGTTGGTGATGGAATCGAAGATCTCATCAATGCCGGCTGCAACAGTAGTTGTGGGTTCGGTTGTCTCAGATGATGAAGCTTCTGTCGTTCCCTCTGTTGCAGTGACCTCGGTGACGGTTATCTCTGTAGTTGAAGCTTCAGTCGTATCAACCGTTGTTTCCACGGGCTCTTTACTGCAGGCTGTCATCACCATCACAGATGCTGCAAGCACTGCTACCAATACTTTTTTATTCATTATTACGCCTCCGTAATCTTGCTCCGTTTATTATACACTTCAGCACCCAAGCGTACCATTTGACAAGAAACAGCCGGAGCATTTCTGCTCCGGCTGCGGTGATCAGCAATTAACCTGCTTATTACTTGCGGGAGATAGCTGCCTGTGCGGCTGCGAGTCTTGCGATCGGTACTCTGAAAGGTGAGCAGGATACATAATCCAGACCGATAGCGTCGCAGAAATCTACAGACGTGGGGTCACCGCCGTGCTCGCCGCAGATACCGATGTGGAGGTTCGGGTTAACGCCCTTACCAAGATCGATAGCCATCTTCATGAGCTTGCCTACGCCGTTCTGATCGAGACGTGCGAAAGGATCGGACTCGAAGATCTTGGACTCGTAGTAAGCCTCGAGGAACTTGCCTGCGTCGTCACGTGAGAATCCGAAGGTCATCTGTGTGAGG
Source organism: Ruminococcaceae bacterium YRB3002 (assembly GCA_900099715.1). Lineage (GTDB taxonomy): Bacteria > Bacillota > Clostridia > Saccharofermentanales > Saccharofermentanaceae > Saccharofermentans. The sequence goes on from FMTG01000028.1 coordinate 12,744, forward strand.
TCGTTTGTACCGAAGCAGAAGAATGCTGCCTCCTTACCGATCTCATCAGCTGTAAGAGCAGCTCTCGGGATCTCGATCATTGTACCAACCTCGTACTTGAGGTCAGAGCCTGCTGCTGCGATCTCAGCATCTGCTGTCTCAACAACAACTGCCTTAACAACCTTGAGCTCCTTAACGTCACCGATCAACGGGATCATGATCTCAGGCTCGATAGCCCAGTCGGGATGATTCTTCTTAACGTTCATAGCTGCGCGGATAACAGCCTTTGTCTGCATCTTGGCGATCTCAGGATATGTGACTGCAAGACGGCATCCTCTGTGACCCATCATGGGGTTGAACTCGTGGAGGGAATCGATGATATTCTTGATCTCTTCAACTGTCTTGCCCTTTGTGTCAGCCAGCTTCTTGATGTCTGCTTCATCTGTAGGAACGAATTCGTGAAGCGGGGGATCCAGGAATCTGATAGTTACAGGGTAACCCTCGAGAGCCTCGTAGAGAGCCTCGAAGTCAGACTGCTGCATAGGAAGGATCTTCTCAAGAGCTTCCTCTCTCTCCTCAACGGAATCGGAGCAGATCATCTCACGGAAAGCGTCGATCCTGCCCTCACCGAAGAACATGTGCTCTGTACGGCAAAGACCGATACCCTCAGCGCCGAGTTCGCGAGCCTTCTTAGCGTCACGGGGAGTATCGGCATTTGTTCTTACCTTAAGCCGGCGGAACTCATCTGCCCATGCCATGATACGGCCGAACTCACCTGCGATAGTAGCATCAACTGTAGGGATGATACCGTCGTAGATCTTACCTGTAGATCCGTCGATGGAGATCTCATCACCCTCGTGATACTCCTTGCCTGCGAGTGTGAACTTCTTGTTTGCTTCATCCATTGCGATGTCGCCGCATCCGGATACACAGCATGTACCCATACCACGTGCAACAACTGCTGCGTGAGATGTCATACCGCCACGGACTGTCAGGATACCCTGTGAAGCCTTCATACCCTCGATATCCTCAGGAGATGTCTCAAGACGGACGAGGACTACCTTCTTGCCCTGTGCCTTCCATGCTTTCGCGTCGTCAGCTGTGAATACGATCTGACCGCATGCAGCTCCGGGGGAAGCACCGAGTGCCTGTGCGATAGGCTGTGCGCTCTTGAGAGCTGTAGCATCGAACTGAGGGTGGAGCAATGTGTCGAGGTTACGAGGATCGATCATTGCAACTGCCTCTTCCTTAGTCCTCATGCCCTCGTCAACGAGGTCACAAGCGATCTTGAGAGCTGCCTGAGCTGTCCTCTTACCGTTCCTTGTCTGGAGCATGTAGAGCTTACCGTGCTCGACTGTGAACTCCATATCCTGCATATCACGATAGTGATTCTCGAGGATAGAACATACCTCTGTGAACTGCTTGAAAGCCTCAGGGAACTTCTGCTCCATCTCAGCGATCTTCATAGGAGTACGGACGCCTGCAACAACGTCCTCGCCCTGAGCATTTGTAAGGAACTCACCGAAGAGGCCCTTTGCACCTGTAGCAGGGTCACGTGTGAAAGCAACACCTGTACCGCAGTCATCACCCATGTTGCCGAATGCCATAGACTGTACGTTAACAGCCGTACCCATGAATAAGGGATATCGTTGTCTCTTCTGTAAACGTTTGCACGGGGGTTGTCCCATGAACGGAATACGGCTTTGATAGCGCCCATGAGCTGCTCCTTGGGATCTGAAGGGAAATCTGTTCCGATCTTGCTCTTGTACTCAGCTTTGAACTGGTTGGCTAGTTCCTTCAGGTCATCAGCTGTAAGCTCAACGTCCTGCTTAACTCCGCGGTCAGCCTTCATCTTGTCGATGAGCTCCTCGAAATACTTCTTGCCGACTTCCATAACAACGTCAGAATACATCTGGATAAATCTTCTGTAGCAGTCCCATGCCCAACGGGGATTGCCGCTCTTCTCAGCAATGACGTTAACTACCTCTTCGTTAAGACCGAGGTTCAGGATAGTATCCATCATACCCGGCATTGATGCTCTTGCACCGCTTCTTACGGATACGAGCAAAGGATTCTCGAGGTCGCCGAATTTCTTGCCGGTGATCTCCTCCATCTTTCCAACATACTCAAGGATCTGACCGAAGATCTCATCGTTGATCTTTCTGCCGTCCTCATAGTACTTCGTGCAAGCTTCTGTGGTGATCGTGAAGCCCTGGGGAACCGGAAGACCGATGTTGGTCATCTCAGCGAGGTTCGCACCCTTACCGCCAAGGAGCTCACGCATTGATCCGTTACCTTCGGTAAACAGATAAACATACTTTGTTGCCATTGCTTTGTCCGCCTTTCGTTTTATATTGTTGTTTATGTATTTCTAAAAGATTTGGCCTGCTTCTTACAGCTTCCACCTTATGGAAATCAGAAATCAAATTTGCCCTCGAAGAATCCCTCCAGAGCATCGATCGGGAATCTGATATTGCCGGGTTCATACTCGACATTCTTCATGGAATCCCTTTCTCTTATAGTAACACATCCGTCATTCTCTGAATCAAAATCATAGACGACGCAGTACGGTGTTCCTATCTCGTCCTGTCTTCTGTAACGCTTGCCGATGCTCTGTCTGTCATCGAGCTCGCACATATACTTCTTTGACAGCTTCTCGAAAATAACCTGCGCCTTATCCGTCAGCTTGGCAGACAGCGGAAGGACACCGATCTTCACGGGTGCCAGGTAAGGATGGAATCTCATGACAGTCCTCACATCGCCTCCCTCGAGCTCCTCCTCATCATATGCTGCACAGAGGAATGCGAGAGTTACACGGTCAGCACCGAGCGAAGGCTCGATAACATAAGGAACGTACTTCTCGTTCTTGTTGGGATCAAAGTAGGACAGATCCTGCTTGGAGAATTCCATGTGCTGCTTCAGGTCATAATCTGTCCTGTCGGCTACGCCCCAGAGCTCACCCCACTGGCCTTCGCCGAAGGGGAACCAGAACTCGAAGTCTGTTGTAGCATTCGAATAGAATGCAAGTTCCTCAGGCGAATGATCCCTTGTACGCAGTTCCTCGGGCTTGATGCCGAGGCCGATGAGCCAGTTGTAGCAATAATCCTTCCAGTACTTGAACCACTCCAGGTCAGTTCCGGGCTCACAGAAGAACTCCAGCTCCATCTGCTCGAACTCTCTCGTACGGAAGATGAAGTTACCGGGTGTGATCTCGTTACGGAAACTCTTACCGATCTGGCAGATACCGAAGGGGATCTTCTTACGTGCAGAACGCTGAACGTTTGCAAAGTTTACGAATATGCCCTGTGCTGTCTCAGGTCTCAGATAGACCTCATTCTTGGCATCCTCAGTGACGCCCATGAACGTCTTGAACATCAGGTTGAACTTTCTGATATCGGTGAAGTTATGACCGCCGCATACAGGGCAGGGAATGTTCTTCTCCTTGATATATTCGACCATCTGTTCGTTGGTCATTCCCTCGACTGCGACATCAGTGATGCCGTTCTCGGAGTTAAAGTCCTCAATGATCTTATCTGCTCTCTGACGGGCCTTGCACTGCTTGCAGTCGATAAGCGGATCGGAGAATCCGCCGACATGACCTGAAGCCACCCATACCTGAGGGTTCATGAGGATGGCACAGTCAACACCTACATTGTAAGGGCTCTCCTGCACGAATTTCTTCCACCATGCAGACTTGACGTTGTTCTTCAGAGCGACGCCCAAAGGCCCGTAGTCCCATGAGTTTGCAAGACCGCCATAGATATCTGAACCCGGATAGACAAAGCCTCTGACTTTAGCCAGCGCTACGATCTTCTCCATTGATTTAACGGTTGCCATTATGCCTGCCTCCAATCACTCTTCGTCGTCATCTTCGGCATCATCTGCCATCTCAAGAGCAGCATCATCTGCTTCCTGCGCGGAGATCGTGTTGAGAAGACTGTCAAGATTGGAAGAGATCTTGGATGCTCTCTCCTCCTCAGCCTGCTGTTCCTTCTTACGCTTCTCCTCTTCTCTTCTGAGCTTCTCCTCACGTGTGATGGGGATAACAGGCTCAACAACGCCGGGAACCGCCACTACCTTGCCGTCAGCTACTTCCCTGCATGCCAGTGATACGTTGTTGGCAGCCTTATCAGGTACCATGGGCTGAGCGCCGTCGGTGAGCTGTCTTGCTCTCTGGCTTACGAGGATAGCTGCCTCAAAAGGGCAGTTTGCCTGCTTCTTGATCTTCTCGATTGAAGGTTCTACTAACATGTTCTTCTTACCTCTCTCTTGTGTTTATATTTACTGTTACTTGTAACCTCAGTTAAGACCCTGTTCACTTCTCTTCCTGTCGATCAGAGCCATTACCTCCGCTATTGCCGTATCGAGATCATCATTTACGACTACGTAGTCGAATTCGTCTTTCCTTCCGATCTCCTCGGCAGCTGTCTCCAGCCTCTGCGCTATCTTCTCCTCGGAATCGGTTCCCCTGTTGCGGAGCCTTGACTCCAGAACTTCCATTGACGGCGGCATCAGGAAGATTATCAGCGCCGTATCACCGAAGATCTTCTTGAGATTGATGCTTCCCAGAACCGTGAGATCCAGAAGTGTATCTGTTCCCTGCTCGCTCATCTTCCTCAGGTGGGTGCTGGGTGTACCGTAGTAGTTGTCACAGTACACATCGTGCTCCAGGATCTCGCCTCTCGCGATCATGTCCTGGAACTGTTCCTTGGTGCGGTAATAATAATCCACACCTTCCTGTTCCGTTCCTCTGGGCGGTCTTGTCGTCACGGATACCGATGTCGCCATATCGGGAATGAGCGCCCTGACACCTGCCACGACTGTTCCCTTACCGGCGCCTGACGGTCCGGAGATGCATATTATAAGACCTTTCCTGTCAGTATTCATGTCTGCCATTATGCCAGTATCTCCTTGATCTCTTCAACGGTCATGGAACTTAAGATAACATGATCGCTGTCTGTTACTGCCACAGCCCTGCACTTCTTGCCTGCACAGCAGTCAATGCACATGGCGCGGTCCTTGGCATCCTGTATCATCCTCCTTGCAGGAGCAGAATCGGCAGATACGACACACAGGACTCTGTCCGATGCGATGAGATTGCCGAATCCGATATCTACAAATGCCATTCTTACTTTCCCCTTACCAAAAACGTCAGACCAGATTCTGGATCTGTTCTCTTATCTCTTCCACAAGATTCTTCATCCTGAGGACTCTGTTCGTTATCTCGATATCATTCGCCTTGGAACCGGTCGTATTGATCTCACGGTTGATCTCCTGAACGAGGAAATCCATCTTCTTGCCGACAGTACCTTCAGAAGACAGGATCTTCTTTGCCTGCGCGAAATGGCTGATAAGTCTCTTCATCTCCTCATCGATGCAGCACTTATCGGCAAAGACTGCAACCTCTGCCGCCAGCCTTGACTCATCGTAGAATTCCCTCTTCTCATCAACGAGAAGTGCATCTATCCTGTCGCTCAGCCTCTGCCTGTAATCCTCGACTACGGAAGGCGCGATCTTCTCGATCTCGTTACGGAGTTCTTCAAGAGATGCTATCTTACCCATGATATCGGCTGCAAGGTTATTCCCCTCCGCCTTACGCATCTCGAGCATACCGTCGATCGCCATATTGACAGTGCTCATAAGTTCTTCCATAAGCCTGTCTTCATCTGCATCAGCCTGTCTCACGATGATGACATCCTGATATGAAGCGAGCCTTGATGAACCGAGATCATCCTCTCTGCCTGTGATCGATGCGATCTTCTTAACTGCCTCGGAGTATGCAATGGTCAGGCCCTCGTTGACAACGACCTCCGTTCCCTCGCTGTTTGTGTCCTCATAGTTGATGAACATATCGATCTTGCCTCTGACGAGCCTGTCAGAGAGCGTCTTCCTGATAGCACTGTCAGCGAAGTTGAAGATCCTCGGAAGCCTGATATTGACATCACAGTATCTGCTGTTGACGGACTTGATCTCGACCGTATATCTTCTGGACTCGTAAATATTCTCCCCGCGGCCATAGCCCGTCATGCTGTATGCCATAAAAACTCCTAATCCGAATAGTCTCTTATAGATGCAAAAAGCCTGCTCGCCGGATATCATCTCTGCAAGAGGCTCTCAAGTCGTTCAATATTATAATATATTATAACGGATTTCTCAACGATAATATGTCAGGATGTAAGCAAAATAGGCTTAAATCCTAAATAATCCCCCGAAATACAATAATACCTGCACCCGTCTGCCTCCATATCCGCGGGGATCATGCGGTGAGCCCTGCCGTGGAGATGGCCGTAAACACAGATACCGGCGCCGCCTTCTGATATGATCTTCACAAAATCAGTATCTCTCTGGACTGTTGTGACCGGCGGATAATGTAACATTATTATCCTCTGGCGGGTCCTGCCGGGATCAGCCTTGTCCATCTCAGCAAAGCAGAGCCTGAGTCTCGCCAGCTCCCTGTCGTATATCTTCCTGTCCTCTTCGGTAAATTCCCTGTCAGATGGAAGCATCCATCCCCTCGTTCCGGAGATCAGCACGCCCTCAGCCTCAATGACATTAGTCCGTACAAATCTGATGTTTCCGAATCCGTGTTCTTCCATGAAGCCTTCCATCTTGCTTATGGTAGTCCACCAGTAATCATGATTGCCGCGGCACAGCAGCTTTGTTCCGGGAAGATCCGAGATGAATCCGAAGTCTTCGACTGCATCGGTGATCTTTGTCGCCCATGAGATGTCGCCGGCCACCAGCACCGTATCGTCCTCTTTTACAGTGGCCAGCCAGTTCTCCCTAATGCGCCCGATATAATCGTCCCATCCGCTTCCGAACACGCACATGCTCTTCTCGGGATGGCTCAGCGACAGATGAAGATCCGATAATGCATAGATCGACATTACTGCCCCTCCCCGAAAAACTTTCTTATAGCCTCAGCATCCCCGGCCGATATGCCCTTCACCCTGACAAGGTCTTCGACAGATGCGTTCTCTATAGCCTTAATTGTACCAAAATGTGCCAGAAGGAGTTTGCGCTTTGCCGGTCCTATGCCGGGGATGTTTTCGAGACGGTAACGCATATTGCGCTTGCCCGAGAGTTTGCGCTGGTAAGAGACAGCGAAGCGGTGGACCTCATTCTGCACCGCCGTCAGGAATCTCAAAAGGCTTATCTCCTCATCAGTCATATCCTTGCGCTCGAGGCTTATCTCCCGTCCGTCCTCGAATACAATGCCGGATGTCCTGTGACGGTCGTTCTTGACCATGCCGGCCAGCAGTATGCCGTCCGTCCCGGGTATAGACCTGACCACCCCCGCAACAGCAGACAGCTGGCCTTTGCCGCCATCCACGAGTATGAGATCCGGCAAGGTGAACCCGTCTTTCTCATTATGTGCAAAACGCCTCGACAAAGTCTCCCTCATCGACGCGAAATCATCCTGTGATACTACCCTCTTCATCCTGAACAGCCTGTAGGAATTCTTCTCTGGCTTCCCGTCCCTGAAGACCACCATTCCCGAACAGATATCGTCGTTTCCGAGATTGGATATATCATAGGATTCCACCCTGTGGACTGTGCCCTCAGCGACGCCCATAAGAGTCTCCAGATATCTCACCGGAGCCTGCGGATCGGACCCGGCACCGCCGCCCCTCAGGATGCGTCTCACCATCATCTCCCGGGCATTGTTCATTGCCATCTGTGACAGATCCCTCAGCTCACCCCTCTTGGGTTCCCTAAGCTCGATCCTGTGTCCTTCCAGTCCGGACAGATACACCTCCAGCTCCTTTGCCGCATCTTCATCGAGTATACCTTCGGGGATGACGATAAGCCCCGGGACCTTGGGTGCCTTATCGTAATACTGCGTTATAAATCCGGTGAGCACCTCGGCTGCTTCGTCCCCCGTTCCCGCCACGAAATACGTCGAGGAACCGACAACTCTGCCGTCCCTTACCTCCAGTTTTCTGACACAGGTCTCGCCGGCATCGGAATAAAGGCCTATCGCATCAACGTCGCGTTTTATCTCCATGAAGACGTGCTGACTGCGCCTGATCCCCGCCAGCGATGCCAGCCTGTCCCTAAGTGCCGCAGCCTTCTCGAACTCCAGGTTCTCGGAGGCATCCTCCATCTCCTGCCTTATAGCGTTCTCAATGCCGTCATAGCTGCCCTCGAGAAACATAAGTATCCTGTTGATCATCCGCCTGTAATCGGCGGCACTGACCTCCCCCTGACAGGGTGCCATGCACTTGCCGATATGATAATTAAGGCACGGACGGTCCTTGCCGATGTCACGGGGAAACACCTTATGACAGCGTTTCAGCGGGAACAGATTCTCTATAGTCTTCAGCACCTGGTAAAGGTCTGAATTCATGTATGGTCCGTAATACAGGGCTCCGGCCTTCCTCAGGTCCTCGTCGATCCTGAACGACTTGAACACTCTGGGATATTCCTCGTTGAGCGTAATGCAAATATATGGGTATCCTTTGTCATCCCTGAGAAGTATGTTGTATTTGGGCTGATATCTCTTGATGAGGTTGGCCTCCAGGAGCAGCGCCTCCGCCTCCGATCCGACCACCGTATATTCAAAATCCGCCACATGGCTGACCATGGCACGGACCTTGGGATGCGGGATATTTCCCGACGCGAAATAGCTCTTAAGCCTGTTCCTCAGTTTCTTTGCTTTCCCCACATAAATAATACATCCCGAGGCGTCCTTCATAAGGTACACACCGGGATCTTGGGGTACAGTATCCAGTCTAGCGTCGAATCGCTCTGATGTCATACCTGAGGATTTCTCAGGAACTGGGCGAGGCAGTCAACTGCCTGCTGAGCATCGTCACCGTCAGCGGTGATCTCGATCTCTGCGCCATTCTCTATGCCAAGGGACATTACACCGAGCAGACTCTTGGAATTTGCACGACGGCCACCTCTGATAAAGTAGATGGTGCTCCTGAAGGATGAGGCTTTCTGTATAAGTGTGGCCACCGCCTTCATTGCAAGTGCATCTTCACAATTAAATACTACTTTCTCCTCAGCCATAAACCCCTCCCGACAATACATACGACTTCAAACTTTGTTAAGTATATTTTTGTGCATGCGTTAAGTCAACAGTTAAGGGGGCGGCATTTTTAATTTCGTCTTTATGGCTTAAATATCAAATATACGCCATTTGTTTTTGTTGAAAATGCAACATGCTCGGAATCCCCTTTGTTCTTGGCGTCGGACAGGTCCTCGCCGCCAATGCGGCTGCGGAACTAGCAGAACAAAGGGGATTCCTCGCTTCAGGGTGGAGCCGGCAGAACAAAGGGGATTCCGAGCTTCGGGAGGTGCGAGACAATTGTTCTTCCTCGCTTCAGGAGTAACCGGCTGACAGACTGACTTTATGGAATTCCCTTTTTTGCGTTTGAAACGGTAATTTGAGGGTACAGTTGAGGGTATTTTGTTAAGAATACCCCTTTTTTCGTTTGAAATGGTGTTTTAAGGGTACAGCTAAGGGTATTTTCGATGTCTGACTTGAACAGTGTGGGACTCTACCCGGTTGTCCTACTCTCCCAGTTCCTTCTTCATCAGCACTGCATCCCTGCCTGGGCCGTAGTAACTGTATCTCCTGTTATATTCCTCATAACCGAGCAGCCGGTACAGTGCAATGGCGCCAATGTTATCCTCTTCAACCTCCAGAAACATCCGTTCAACTCCATTCAGCCGCAGAAGATCTTCAGTCCACATCATAAGACGGTACCCGGCTTTCTGACGTCTGCACTTCTCATCCACTATGAGATTCAGGACTTCCGCCTCATCACCTGCTCTGCTGATACCCATATAACCATAGCCCGGCATAACTACCGCAAAACGGACATATTCGTCATCGCCGCCGTCATATCCGAGAAGTCCGGCAACTGAATCCGGAGACCACGCTTCCGCGGGAGACTGCTGTTCCAGTCTCAGGATAAACTCCAGATCTTCTTCGCGGGCAAACCTGATATAGCGTTCCATTTGCTCAAACTTTTTTGAGACGTTCCGCCTGTGACACGGCACAATATGTAGCCTTGACTTCTCCGCCGGGGATCATCACGCCGAACATATCCGCTGCCGCTGCGACTCCTGACGGCATTATAACTGCACCGGGTGCGTACTCGGCTCTGATGCCGGCTTCATCAAAGAATCTTCGGACTGTGTCTGAACCGCTGCCCATAACTATTATCCTCGGCTTTACCGTTCCGATCATCACCTTGAATGAAGCAGTCAGATCTGACGCATCATAAGCATTCTCTTCTATGACAGTACGGCAGGTGCGTGCATTGACTATCCTGGCAAACACCCTGTCGTTGCGGGCATCGAAGCATGGCACAAAATAGGTGTTGCGGCCTGTGTCGTCGGCGATCTCGCAGGACATGGCAAGTGCCATTGTGGATGATACGGGAATTACTTTCGCGCCGGATGCGAAGGCCATTCCCTTGACGGCCGACAGACCGATCCTGATGCCCGTGAATGAACCGGGTCCTGTAGTTACAGCAAAAGCATCGAGGTCCTTGTAGCCGAGACCGGCCTCTTTCATGACGCGGTCAACCAGCGGCATAAAGGTCTCTGAGTGTGTCCTTTTATCCATGGACAGTTCATAAGCCAGTGGCTTTTTGCCGTCGTAAACGCCTGCACAGCAGGTTGAATTGGATGTGTCACATGCCAGAACGATCATAATCCCATCTCCTCGATAATACGGGTGAGGCTGTTATACATCTCCCCGCCGGGACATTCTATCACAAACCTTCTCACATCGCCCGTACCTTCTATCCTTATCCTGACCGCACTGCCGGGAATGATATCACCGATGATATCGCTCCACTCGATAAGACAGACCCCGTCCTTCCACAGGTACTCATCCAGACCTGCCATCACGAAATCCTCACATCCTCCAAGCCTGTACGTATCGAAATGATATACCGGCAGCCTCCCGCCTTCGTACTCGTTGACTATGGTGAACGTGGGCGAGGACACATGAGACGGCGACCCCATTCCCCGTGCAACGCCTCTGGCAAAACATGTCTTGCCGGCACCGAGGTCTCCGTCCAGCGTGATTATATCGCCGGCCTTGAGCAGGGCGGCAAAGCGCGAAGCAAACTCTTCGGTCTGATCAGAAGATGTGGTATTGAATACTGCTGTCACGAAGCCCGCCCCTTAAGCCTTCTCTTTCTTGAAGTATTTGTTCTCAAAATTGAATACGGTAAGAGGACGGCTGAAAAAATAACCCTGGAAGATATCTGCCCCGTATTCGCGGATCATGTTGACCTGATTCTCGTTCTCGACGCCTTCCACGACGACTTTCTTGTTCATGGAATGGACGAGAGTCGTGATGGAAGAGATAAACGACTGATTGAACTTATCGGTCTCGACGTCATCTACGAATGTCTTGTCGATCTTGATCTCATCAACAGGAAGCTCTTTGAGATAATTGAAAGAAGAATACCCCGTTCCGAAATCATCCAGCGCCACCCTGACATTCTCAGTCCTCAGCTTGATGAGGTTACGCTTGCTCATTGCCAGATTCTTCATGAGGGACGTCTCCGTGATCTCCACAAGGATGTTGGCCGCAGGCAGATCATACTTCTTCAGCATCGCCAGCACCTTGTCTGCAAAGTCACGTTTGACGAGGTCATCTGCAGTTACATTGATATGCACATAGAACGACTTGGGTGCTCCGTTGTTGATCCAGGTGGCACACTGGGATATGGCCTGTTCCAGTATCCATGTACCCACTATCTCCATCTGATCCGTCGATTCCAGAGCACCGACAACTCTCTCAGGATTGACGATATCACCGGAATCAGATACCCACCTCAGAAGAGCTTCGGCACCGTCCAGCTTTCCTGTCTTGGCATCGATCAGCGGCTGATAGTGGAGCTGGAAACTCTCCATGTTGTTACGTATGGACTGGAGTATCTGGAGCTCGAAGTCGAGCCTCTCCTTAAGCTCTCTCTTGTCTGTCGGAGAATAGATCGCATACTTGGCATTCTTATCCTTCTTTACCTTGTGAAGCGCTATCTCCGCATTGACGAGGAGTTCATCTATAGTGGAACCGCTGTAAGGATAGATGGAAGCGGACAGACCCAGACTGACAAAGAACGAACCGAATCCGGTATCGATAGGTTCAGTCGTCATATCGGTCAGCATATCCATATAGTCGCTGACCGTCCTTCTCGTGGCATGAGGCCACATGATAACGAAAATATCCACACCGCTGTGGTAGAGCTTTGCACCTTCCGGGAGGTTGGCACTCAGTATATTGGCGAGACCAATAAGGATCTCATTGCCCGCAGATCTTCCGTACCTGTCGTTGAAGCTGTGGAAACCGTTGACATCACACATCACTATGGCAGCCGACAGGAGGTTCTTGTTGCGTATCATCTCCTTCGCATCGATCAGGAGCCTGTTCCTCATGGGAAGCCCGGTAAGCTCATTGAGGGAATCAGTCTTCTCCACATTCTCCCTCGTCTCGTTCATGGATGTCATGTCGAAGAGCGTACCTACACAGATCTGATCATGTGTACCTTCGTCGATATACGTCTTGCCGCGGCAGGCTATCCACATGACCTTTCCGTTCTGATTCCTGATCCTCACCTCGAAAGCATATCTGTCCAGATTACCGTCGAACACCTGATTGATCACGGCAACAAACCTGCTCTGGTCGTCAGGGATGACCTTGGACGCGATGGGTTCCACACAGTCATCCGTATATTCCAGCTTGGCCTCCTCGAACAACTCGCGGATATTCTCGGAGAACTTAAGCACTTTACGCTTGATATCATACTGGAATGTGATCGCTTCGGTACCTTCGATGATATTCCGTCTCATCTGTTCCTTGCGGATGAATTCCGTTACTTCCGTAAACGATCCGGACAGGAACCTCTTGTCATGCGTGTCATTCTCCCTGCCCTGCCGGTCTTCAGGAGCCAAGCCCGTATCAGAATCCGAGAGACCGTTGCACTTCAGGTAGATCTTGCCCCTGGCAGGAGACAGCACGGTAAGTACCGATTCCTCGGGAAGAGTATGCTCATGCATGAATTTCTCGAAGATCCCCTTGAGCTTGTCGTAATCTTCCGGAGGCAGGAATTCGGCGATCCTCTCGGTACAGTTCTCCATCTTCCATGAGGGCAGCGCGAAATCGTTAACGAACTTGTCGTTGACGTACAATACGTTCTCCGCGAAATCCATCATGAAGAAATACTCATTGAGCGTGCCCGAGAACAGCTGCCTTGCACATCTCTCCATCTTGCTGGCGGGCTTATCGATCAGGAGACCTACAGGATACTTGTTGCCCTCGTTATTGCAGAGGCGCATGACCATAGTAACCTTCTCAGTGTCGTACGCACCGAATCTTAATGTAAAATCTATCTGCGCATTGCTGACGGCACCGTTGATAAGGTCCTTGAGAGCGATATCCAGCTGGGATTTAACATATGGCCTGTCTTCATCGACCACGTACTGAAGAAATGCGTCAGGCACAACGCCCTCCGAGACGCTCTGCCCCAGGATCTGCTTCATTCCGTCAGTAAAGAATAATCTCTTCTCTCTGGGATTATAGATAAAACCACCCAACATAAACGGAGACATGAGGGACATAAATTCCTCCATGTGGGTCTTTCCAAAGATCCTGAGCATATCGTCTCTGCTCACGAAAAAATCCATACTATGTTCAGCCACGCTAAATAATCTCCTGAAAGAGTGGTTCTATATAATTGTAACAGATTTATGTTACAAAAATAAGTACTTTTAATGCAATTTGGCTATATAGGAGTACAATTCCTTCTTGCTCCTGCCTGTCAGCGGCGCAAGAAGAGAAGCTATCTCTTTGGTGGATCTGCCCTCCTCCAGATGCTTACGGATAAGCTCGTCCAGCTCCTCATCAGATATCAGTCCGTCACCTGATCCGCCCTCCTGAGACAGAGGCGACAGGCAGATAACGAACTCTCCTTTGGGAGGAGTCTCAGTAAAGTACCGTTCAGCCTCAGCAGGAGTCATCCTGAGCACTTCCTCATATTTCTTTGTAAGTTCCCTGCAGAATGCGGCAGGACACTCCCCGAACCCTGCATCCTTGAGTTCTGATATAAGCTTCATCAGTCTGTGTGGCGCCTCATATATGACCATCGTTTCGCGGATTCCGCGAAGCGCTTCGATCCGCGCTCTTCTTCCCTTGCCTTCCGACGGCAGAAAGCCTTCGAAATGATAATATCTCGTATCAAGTCCGCTCAGCACGAGCGCTGTAATAGCCGCAACAGGGCCCGGCACCGCAGAGACTTCGATCCCCGCCTCTATGCAGAGCTTCACCAGATCTTCCCCGGGATCGCTTATCGAAGGCATGCCTGCATCTGATACCAGGCACACATTCAGGCCTTCTTTTAATCTCTCGATGATCACAGGTCCCCTTGAAGCCTTGTTATGCTCATGGTAAGAGATGAGCTTACCGGAGATCCCGAGTTCCTTCAGGAGAAGCCCTGTCCTTCTCGTATCCTCGCATGCGATAAGATCCGCCTGTCCCAGAACTTCAACAGCACGGGCGGATATATCCTTCATATTACCGATGGGGGTTCCTACCAGATAAAGCAATCCTTATGTTCTCCTTCGTATATCTCTGTAACCCGCTCAGAATCCAGGATCAGCGGAGGCAGTATCCTCAGCTGTGATCCTGACGACCCTGTCCTCCCGGCTATGAGAACCGATGTGCATTCGCGGTCCGCCATAGGGTGTATGCACATGAGCCTCACAGGTTTTATATTATACTTCTCCATCAGCGATGTCACCTCGGCCATTCTGTCAGCCTTCATCACCATGACCACATGACCGGATGAAGGAATGACTCTTGCCTTCATGACACTTATGAAATCCTCCACGGTTCCGTTCTCCTCGAACCTGGCATTGAGCTTCTCCTCCGAAGATCTGTAGGGATCCGTCCTGTCACCTTTTGCGCTGCTGAAGAACGGCGGGTTGGCAAATACCACATCATACTGCTTCTGTCTGATCTCAATCGGGAGATCCCGGGCGTCACAGTTATATGCCCTTACCCTGTCTTCCACATGATTTGCGGTAATATTGCGCCTTAGCACCTCACATGAAGAATCCATTATCTCCACGCAGTCTATCTCACAGTTCGCGAGTCTGGCTGCCACGCACATAGCGGCTCCTCCGCAGCCTGAACCGAGTTCGAGATAAGACGTCTTTCTGTACCCGCCCTCTTTGTCACGTCTGGCAAACGAAGCGGCGAACCAGGCCATGAGAACGCTGTCTGTACCGAACCTGAATCCTTTCTTCTGCTGATACAGGACGAAGTCCCTTCTGCCGATATTGTCGAGTGTCAGTTCCTCACTGCTGATCATCGTCATTCTTGGGATTGAGAGGAGCCAGTTCCTCCCATTTATATTTCTCTATCTCGGTTGTCTCGTCATTCGTGAACTTAACAGACACCGTTTCAGAGATCAGTTCCACATCGGATACGATGCCGGTACCCAGCGGAGTCCTGACCTTTTTCCCGACCTTGGGAAGGCGCTTAATAGATTCCTCGTAAGCCTCCTTCTCAAATTGAAGGCAGCACATGAGCCTGCCGCATGCACCGTTGAGCTTGCCCGGATTCAGAGCCAGACCCTGATCTCTTGCCATTCTCAGCGTAACCGGCGCGAAATGGTTCAGGAATGTGCAGCAGCACATCTCCCTTCCGCATATTCCTATGCCTCCGACGAGCTTGGCTTCATCTCTGGAACCTATCTGTCTGAGCTCAATCCTCACCCTGAATTCGGCGGCAAGAACCTTGACCAGCTCCCTAAAATCGACTCTGTTATCCGCAGTAAAGTAAAATACGATCTTCTTGCCGTCAAAGGCGAAGACGGTATCACAGAGGTTCATATCAAGTCCGAGATCCTCAATGAATTTCTGGCGCTTGGCAAATGCTTCCTTCTCGTGAACTACTTTCGAGCTGTATATAGCCTTCTCAGCCTCACTGGCCTTGCGGAGAACGGGGATGAGATCATCTCCCTCCCTGTCGTCAGGAATAACGTACGGGGGCTCGATCACGTGTGCAATGTCCTCGCCGAGATTGGTATTGACCATGACCATATCTCCGATCCCGAGGCTCATTCCGTCACACTTGTATCTGTATACTCTTCCCGCCTCGCGGAATCTGCAGTTAACAACCTTCGTCATTGATTAAGCTCCTTATATATCTTGATGATCATGGCTGTCTCGATCGCTTCGTAATTGACATTCACTTTCATGTCACGCACGAAGGAATAGACCGCCTCGATCGCTCTGCCTGTCTTTTGTGTGGTGATGGATCTGTTGCCGGCAACGTACTTCTCGAGCCTTGCCCTGTCTGTGGAAAATCTTATCCTGTCACAGTCAATATCTACCACAAGCCTCATGATGTCGCTCAGCACCCACAGCAGCAGCACTGTCGGCTCCATATACCTGTTCTTATAATTGAGGAATATCTCGTCTCCCGCCTTGATCGTATCAGTGAGGGTTCTTCCTCTCATGCCCAGGACAAGTTCAAGAACGCTTTCCTTAAGTCCGGTAAAGTCCTCGTCCTCACGAAGCTTGACCGCCCTTCCCGGTATTCCGTCGGCGAAGTCGGCAAGGAGCATGAGCTCATTGTCATCGATATCGGGATATACGCTCCTGATAAACTTCTTTATGTCCTCATCGTCAAGGGGAACAGTCTTGTACTCGGCAGCTCTTGAAACGATCGTAGGCAGGAGCGTGTCGGTATTGACCGTCTCGATTATGAATATCACATTCTCCGGAGGTTCCTCGATTGATTTGAGGAGGGCATTCTGCGCTTCAACGCCAAGGCAGTTGCCGTTTATCTGATATACCTTGTTGCGCGAGAACTGCGGTGCTATCTCATAGTCTGCCACAATGGCGCTTCTTATAGTATCTACAGGGATACCGGATGCATTCTTCTCCGGTTCCACCTTAATATAGTCGGGATTCGTCCCGTTGGCGGTAAATATACAGCATCTGCATTTACCGCAGGCTCCTTCGGGCGTTGGATCATCACACAGGAACATCGCTGCCATCTCATTGGCGAGCATTGTCTTACCCGATCCGGACGGGCCTGATATGATATACGTATTTCCACGCTTGTCACAGGCCTCATAAGCCATCCTGGATTTGAGATTATCCTGTCCGATTATCCTGTCAAAACCCACTCAGCAAATCCTTCCGTCCAGCATCTTTCCGACCTTCGCCGCGATCTCCGAAGCTATATCTTCCCTGCTTCCCGATGCATCTATCCTTACCACCCTGTCAGGGAACCTCTCACACAGCATCAGATACCCTTCCCTTACCTTATCCTGGAAAGATACCCCCAGTGCCTCCATACGGTCCTCAGCCTCACCTCTGATCCCGCGCCTCTCCAGCGCCTCATACGGATCTATATCCAGCACGAAAGTGACATCCGGGCTTAATCCGGACGTAGCAACAAGGTTAAGCCCGGATACCTTGCTGTCACCTAACCCTCTCGCATGGCCCTGATAGGCAAATGTGGAATCGAAAAAACGGTCGCATATAACGACCCGTCCCTCCTCAAGCGAAGGACGTATAACTTCTTCGGTAATCTGCGCTCTTGCAGCCTCGAAGAGCAGCAGCTCACAGACGGGTCCCATCCCGTCATTCTTTTTATCCAGAAGGATCTCCCTGATCTTCTCACCGACAACAGTGCCGCCGGGTTCCCTGACCATAACGGGACTGATCCCCCGTTCTTCAAGATAAGAGCACAGTCTTCTGATCTGCGTACTCTTGCCGCAGCCGTCGATCCCTTCAAATGTTATAAATAAGCCTTCCGACATATCAACCTATCTTAATATTCTTGATATCTGCTATCTCCAGATAGATCTCCTTGGTGATCCTGGCATTATCCGCCCTGATATCATCCACTGTCTCTTCAGCCTTTACCTGGAACTTGGCGCTCCTGTCCTTATTGGGCTGACGCTTATCCTTATCTCTGGGTTCCCTGTTCTCTCTGTTATCTCTGTTGTCCCTGTTCCTGAACTGCTTCTGGGACTGGCCTGAACCTTCGTTCCTGCCGCCGCGTCTGCCCTGACCGTTCTTATTGCCCTTGGCAGGGCCGTTGCCTGCGGAACCGCTGCCGTCTTTATTGGCGGGATTAGCGGCTGCATTATTGCCGGCATTAGCGTCTGCAGGAGCCTCACCGTCCCTGTTCTTACGGCTCTTATCGTAGTTCCTGCCGTTATTGTTACGCTTTCTGCCACGGTAGTTATTACGGTTTCCGCCCTTCTTCGGGCCGTTGGTATTGCTTACGTTCTCAGACATCATGACCTCCGTCTGTTCTAACTTGAATCCTAATTATAAATAATCCTGACCTAAACTTCAAACCTGCCATCCCTGAACATGCCTTCCACCCGCTTTACGCTCTTGCCGTCAGGCACTTCACCGTCATACTTTCCGATATCATTCATCGGAACCAGCACGAAAGCCCTCTCCAGGTACCTGGGGTGCGGCACTGTCAGATCCTCATCATCCACCGTCTCATCACCATATGTGATGATATCCACGTCCATTGTCCGGGGACCCCACCTTATGATGCGCTTCCTGTGGAGTTTTTGCTCCACTTTCCGAACAGCCTTCAGGAGGTCATGGGGACCAAGTTCCGTTGCTATGAGCAGGCATATATTGTAGAAACAGTCCTGATCTTCATACCCCACGGGCTCAGTCTCATAAAGATACGATATCTTCAGTATCTCTATGCCATCCGTATCACCGATGAGCTTTATGGCGCGCTCTATATTGGCGAGTCTGTCGCCCATATTGCTTCCTATCGACAGGACTGCCTCTGTCTTTGCCTTATCTGCCACGGCTTATCACCGCTTCCATCGTCTCAAACTTCCCGTCTACCGGACAGTCAGGCTTGGATACAGTTACCGTAACACTTACGGCATCTCTGGCGGTCCTCAGGACATCACCGGCGATCACCCAGGCAAGATGCTCGATAAGATTACCGCGGTCCTCCTCCACGATCTTCTTCACTCTGGAATAGACCAGGGAATAATCACAAGTATCGTTGAGGGAGTCTGTCACCCTGCCTCTTATCTGATCGTAGAATATCTCGCAGGTGACAATGAACTTCTGCCCGTTCTCTTTCTCTTCGGGAAGACATCCGGTGTGGCCAAAGAACTCCATATTTTTGAGTCTGATGATATCCATATTGTCACCTCCCGTTTATCCTGTCGTATGTATCGAGCATCGTTCTCAGTTCCCTTATCCTGTGGCTTCGTATTATCGATGCCCCGTTGGCTCTGGCTGTCAGTGCGAGAGAATCAGATACCAGATCCCTAAGTTCCCCGTCATCACCGTAATCGCACAGGTCCTTCACGATGCGCTTGCGGGACGCGGCATAGAGGATCTTAAATCTGCCCCCCTGTGAGAGTTCGGAAAGATTCCTTGTCAACTCAACATCCTGCTGTCTCGTCGTTCCGAATCCTATTCCGGGATCGATCCAGATCCTGTCCTCATTTACGCCTCTGGACAGTGCGGTCTCTATGTTGTCATCTATCTCCCTTGCCGCCCTTGTGATAATATCCCCTTCACACTCTCCGTTAACACGGCAGTTGAACATTATCACGAGATACGAACCGTTGGCGGCCGCGATATCCGCCATCCCTGAAGACCTGAGGTCGCCCGATATATCGTTCAGGATACTGCATCCGCATTCACAGGCTTTCACGGCAACCGCTGGTTTGGTGGTATCGACTGACATAACAAGTCCGTCGCTTCTGAGCCTCCTGATCACGGGCAGGATCCTGGACATCTCCTCCTCGTCATCCACCGGAACATATCCCGGTCTTGTGGATTCACCTCCGATATCGATGATGTCCGCACCGTCCGCAGCCATCCGGAGGGCATGCTCCACAGCTTTACCGGCATCCATGAACTGTCCGCCGTCAGAGAAAGAATCGGGGGTACAGTTCAATATCCCCATTATCAGTGTCTTACCGTATTCCATAACTTCAGGATGCATCAGCCGCCGATACGCTGTCTGTTGATCAGCGCCAGTGCTTCGTTGCGTGTTCTTGCATCGGTCCTGCATCCGCCGCGCATAGCGGATGTTACCGTCTTGGAACCGGGCTTTCTTATTCCTCTCATCGTCATGCACAGATGTTCCGCTTCGATAACGACGCATACCGATCTGGCATCCACAGCCTCGATTATCTGATCTGCGATCTCAGAGGTGAGGCGTTCCTGCACCTGAGGTTTTCTCGACAGTGTATCCACCATCCTTGCCACTTTGGAAAGGCCGAGGATCTTGCCGTCTCTGGGGATATACACCACATGCGCCTTGCCGTGGAACGGCAGGAGATGATGCTCACACATGGAATAGAACGGGATATCACCTATCAGGATCATCTCATCGTTGCCGGGTTCCGTAAAGGTCTTTACGTCCTGAGTGATGTCGTGATGGAGCCCGTAGAAGATCTCCGCATACATCCTGGCAACTCTCACAGGAGTATCCTGAAGTCCTTCCCTTTCCGTATCCTCACCTATAGCATCGAGGATCATCCGGACGGCCTCCTCGATCTTGGGGAGATCCATTTTCGCCCTGCTTTCCTGAGGAATCGAATTGTCGTTTGCGTAATCGTAGCTGGAATCGTACTGCATTATGTATTACCGCTCTCCTTCTTGTTTCTGTTGCGTCTGTATTCCACGGGGGTAAGACCCGTGTGTTTCTTGAATGCCACATTGAACCGCTGAGCGCTTGAGAAGCCCACCGCCGTCGCTATGGCAGACACTTTTATATCATCATTTCTGAGGAGCTCACATGCCCTGTTGATCCTGACGTTCATCAGGTAGTTCATGGGACTCATCCCTATCTCTTCCTTGAATGCCCTGGTGAAATAACCCTGGCTCAGGAACACGTACTGGGCTGCATCTGCTATCGTTATTCCCCTGTCGTAGTTGGCATCCATGTAATCCTTGGCAATGAGCACCAGTTCCTTGGCCTTGCCGTTTTTGACCCTCAGGGATTCCTCCCATTCGCCCTGCATTGTTCTTGACAGTATTATCATGAGTTCAACTGTCAGAAGCTTGAGCATGAGCTCGGCAGACTGACCCGTGCTGTCCGTCTTCTCCTCGATTATCCTCTCGGAAATGCTTGCCACGATATGCTTATACCTGCCTGATACGACGACACAGGGATCCTTGCTCTCTTCTTCACCTTCTGTGGCAAACTGCATGAAGCTCTCCAGGGACGTCTGCGCAAGCTTCGGAAGAGGCACTGTGGGGCCTGCCTGAACACCGCCCTTGTTCTTCTTACCGCCTTTATCAGTCCCCGTCTCAGCAGCTCCGTCGAAAGCCTCCGGAACGAACCCGAAGTAAAGATGAAGCGTATCGGCATGTTTTGACGTGACCTTGAGCGAATGGACCATGTTTGGTCTTATTATTATCGTATCGCCCTTGCGGAGGGTGAACTTCTTACCCTCAACCCTGATCTGAACCTCCCCCTCCCTGACATAGCAAAGCTCATGGGTGTCATGAACGCTTGCCTCGGACATGGGAGTTGTCTTCTCGAGAACATGCTCGATTCCCTCGAAAACAACCGGGATCGCTCCCGACGACTTAAGGATACCGTTCTCGATCAGCGAATTCAGGTCATTGAGCATCCCGTCAACCTCCGCTGATAAACCTGATATTATCTATGTATATCTCTCCGGACCTCTCCTGATCCTCTATCTGGAACTTCAGGCTGTCTATCGAGATATGACCTTCGCCTTTGTACTCGAAAACCATCGTCTGCCACGTGAGATCCTGCCTGATCTCACACTCGCCGAAATTCTCCACCACCATCTTCTTGCGTCTCTGCTCCGGATTGAAGACATCCACCGCCATCTTGTTCCTTCCCCTTATGTCAAGGGGTGCAAACAGCGAAGCATAGCTGAGCACAGGCTCAAATCCGTAGAGGGAATTGTCGGTCTCATATCTTATGTGAAGCGATGCGGCACCCTGTGTCTTGTTCATGGGCTCGGTAGTGATAACGCCGTTGCCCTTGAATGTCCTGAACACATCGAGAATCTCAAACTTTGAGTCTTTCTCTCTCTTGCCGATAAATTCAAGTCTGTCACAGGAAGTAAAGGAAAGATCCGGGCAATAGAACGCGGGCCTTCTGTCGAATCTGAAGGGCAGCACCGGAAGATCACAGAGATTGCGGAATGTCGCCTCATGGGGGATCGGGCAGAATCCGTATGTAACACTGACCGGATCCTCAACCGCATCTGACCACACCATGACCCTTACACCGTGAAGTATCCTGGCGCTTGCAGGACAGAACACCCTGTCGGGACCGCATACAGCAAATCCGAGAAGCTCGCTGTAGCCGTCGCTGAGCCTCAGTCCGTCAGCCAGGTTATCGAACCTCAGTATAAGCTTATTGCCTGCCTTCTCCACACCTGTAAGCTGAGGACAGGATGTAGGAAGCTTCGGCGTAAAATGCGTTCCGAGAGCTATCTGCGCCATCCTCTGTCCGATCACAAAGCTTACGGTCTTGTCAGGCAGCAGCAGGTCGTGCGTACCTATCAGTCCCGACTTCATATCCAGCTTGTGCATGAAAGCCTGGATCACCTCATTGAACTCGAGAACGCCATAAGGGTTCTCAAAATCTATATTATCAGGATGCATCGCCACAAATATGATCGACGGCATCAGTGAATCGTCATATACCTCCGACGGCTCGAATGTCATCGCCAGAGAAGTCAGGAGTCCCATCAGCAGGAGATCGTATCTCTCAAATACCAGCTCCTCCCTGTTCGGAGAGAAGCAGAAGCCCCTTACGGGAACACCTGTCAGCGGTGTCAGGAGCTGCTCATACAGAGCCGTCATCCTGAATTCCGTCTTGATGTAATCTATCTCTTCCTTCTCCTCTTCCTTCTCAGCCTTCACCGCAGGCAGCATGCTGAAATCGAGGAGTTTGGCCGCACTCGCCTTAAGGACGTTGTCACCCTCTTCGGCAGTCTTGAGAGCGCTTCCCTCCGAAGAAGGAAAATCAAGGCTCTTTGCCTGCTCAACCTGCTCTTCGTCGCTCTCCTCGCCCTTGAGTTCTTTGAGTTCTTTGTCTTTCGCGAGGTCAAAGTCAAGAAGTTTCTTTCCCTCCTCTACTTCCTCTTCAAGCCTCTCCTTGCTGTTCCTCTTACGGTCTTCCGCAAGGATCGCATTATACCGCTCCTCATCAAGATACAGTCCGATGCCGGCCAGATAATCCCTGACAGCAACCATATTATCCACGGCATCCCTTGACAGCCAGTTGAGAATAGTGGAATCTGCCCTGGCCAGATCGATAACGCCCACAGGGTACGATATCTGATTCGCCAGCGAATACGCGAAAGCAAATGCCGAAGAGGACACATCAGCCATGGGCTTTGTATCTGTTACCTTATACCAGCTGCCGCCTTCTTCACCTTCCCCGGGAAGATAAAACCTCAGGTAGCTCATGACCCTTCTCTTCAGCGGCGCAGAAGGGGCATTTGCCTCCTTCATCGGAACTGACAGAAATTCGGATCCAAGGAACACCCACACGTCGCCGCATCTGATATCGGATACCGTCACCTCTTCAGACAGACACCTGAAGATAAAAGTATACGCGTCAGCGGACGCTTTATAATCAGGCACGGTGAAAGTAAACTCTCCCTTTGCTCCGGTGGTCGTCTCACGGCTCAGGATAATACCGTAATCGGTATCCAGCTTCGATATCCGCCGTCCGTCCGTCGGAGATTTTACTATCTCAAAGGTCACCGTGGCCATTGCGGGCGCGGTCCCTGTTATCTCAAATGCAACATTCTGCTGAAAAACCGATTTGTCGGTCAGCCAGTCAGGCAATCTGATCTTGCTGCTCTTCTGCTCTCCGGACTTCATATAGGGCATACTTCTCCTATTATCATTACTATAAGTCCATTATACAACAACGTCGCGAAAAGGCGACAGTCACGATACCATTGCCGGGACATCTGTTGTGTGCAATGACGAAATCCCCGAACCTATTCTACATTTATTTGAATTTGGATCCATGCTGATCGACCGGAATTGTCCTTCTTCGCTTCGCATTTCCCTGCCGAATCTGCTGTTGTATGTCAAAGTTCTAAAAATCGATATTTGACATACAAAAATGAGATACTTTGTATGTCAAAACCTTAAAAAATGAAATTTGACATACAGATATTGAGATTTTGTATGTCAAACTCTCGAAAATGCAACTTTGACATACATTTTCATGTGATTTTGTATGTCAAACTTCTAAAAATCGACTTTTGACATAC
>FMTG01000014.1:0-13173 GCA_900099715.1 Ruminococcaceae bacterium YRB3002
AGAATAGGTCCATTAAGTTCGACTCATTTTGCAATAATTATAATTTGGGTCCACAAAACATCTCGATAAAGCCCGCCTAAATGTATTGCGCAATCAGCAACATTTCCGCCAATATCACAATTTTGTTTATAATTACATATATTTGCCATCATCATGCTTATACACCTCATGAACGATGGACCTATATTTGAATAATCTTGATATGAGTCCATCAGCATGGACCCAAATCTCAATAATTGTGAAATGGGTATACTGCACCGCAGTAAAACATACCCATACATACAACAGCCGCAAAAATGTGACAGTCAGAACCGTCCCCATTTCACATTTTGTGTTGACAAAAGCATATGACAGGAATAATATATGAACAGTTAAACATATGAACAAACACTCATGTGTGTTATCACAAAGGAGATTATCAGATGGCAAAGACCTGTAAGCACGATCATACGGAACTACTTGGCAGGGTAAAGGGGGAGATGCCCACGGACGAACTCCTGTCCGATCTGGCAGACCTCTATAAGATCTTCGGAGACTCAACAAGGATCAAGATAATGTACTCACTCTACGAGGAGGAGATGTGCGTCTGCGCGATCTCTGAACTGCTCGGCATGACACAGTCCGCTATCTCACATCAGCTGAAGGTCCTGAAGGATGCCAAACTGGTGGCAAACAGAAGAGAAGGCAAGACTATATATTACAGATTGTCTGATGATCATGTGAAGACGATCATTGCTCAGGGCTTTGATCACCTGCTTGAAGAGCAGGAATAAAAAACTTAGTTATCAATTAAACGGAGGATATAAAGATGAAGAAGGTTTTCGAGCTGGATGAAGTGGATTGCGCTAACTGCGCCAGGAAGATGCAGGAGGCTGTTGAGAAGATCGACGGCGTTGACAGCGTAACGGTTAACTTCTTTACACAGAAAATGACACTTGAGGCTGCTGACGATAAGTTCGACGCAGTGCTGAAGGAAGCCATCAAGGTGCTCGCTAAGGTCGAGCCTGACTGCGAGGTCAAGATCTAACTACTATGAGCAAGAAGAGTTCTCTTAACAAGAAGCAGCGCAAGTGGCTGCGGCGGGTGATCATTGCCTTTTTCCTGTTGGTGGTATGCATCATCATCAATAAGGTGTTTGAGCCCGCATGGTATATCGCATTGCCGATATTCCTTATCCCTTATATCGTGATCGGTTACGATGTTATCAAGGGCGCGGCGGTCAATATCATCCATGGCCAGGTCTTTGACGAGAAGTTCCTGATGGCTATAGCGACTATCGGGGCTTTCGCGACGGGAGATTACGCTGAGGCCGTGGCGGTAATGCTGTTCTATCAGGTTGGAGAGCTCTTCCAGAGCATCGCTGTCGGAAGGTCGAGGAAGTCCATCGCAGGTCTCATGGATATCAGGCCTGACTACGCTAATCTCGTTGATGGCGATGAAGAGAAGATGGTATCGCCCGATGAGGTAGCGGTAGGCTCTGTGATAATCATAAAGCCCGGTGAGAAGATACCTCTCGATGGTGTCATCATCGACGGCAACACGACTGTTAATACTGCTGCGCTCACCGGCGAGAGTGCGCCCGTAGATCTCGGAGTAAGCGATAACGTCATAAGCGGAACCCTCAATCTCACAGGCGTAATCAGGGTAAGGACCACATCGGTATTCGGCGAGAGCACAGTCGCTAAGATCCTGGAGCTGGTGGAGAATTCCTACGACAAGAAGGCAAGAGTAGAGAACTTCATAACGAGGTTCGCCAGATGGTATACGCCTATCGTCGTCATATCGGCCCTTCTTCTTGCGGTGATCCCTCCGCTGTTCATAGATCCAACGTCCTGGGCAGTGTGGAGCACATGGCTCAACAGGGCGATGGTATTCCTTGTAGTATCCTGCCCCTGTGCTCTTGTAGTATCCGTTCCGCTGTCCTTCTTTGGAGGCTTGGGCGGCGCGTCGAGAGAGGGTGTACTCATCAAGGGTGCAAACTATCTGGAGGCATTGTCTAAGATCGATACTGTTGTATTCGACAAGACGGGCACGATCACTGAGGGCAGATTCGCCGTGGATGATGTTCATCCGAACGAGATATCTGTTGCAGAGCTTCTCGATATTGCGGCATGCTGTGAGAGTTATTCCTCGCATCCCGTGGCTGAGTCCATAGTTAGAGCACATGAGGGTCATATCGATAAGAGCCGTGTCGGTAAAGTTGAGGAGATCGCAGGCAAGGGCGTTAAGGCAATTGTTGACGGCAATACGTATTACTGCGGCAACGGGCAGCTCATGGATATGGTGGGTGCAAAGTGGCACGACTGCCATCTGACCGGTACGATCATCCATATAAGTAAAGATAATGAATATCTGGGTCATATAATAATCAATGACCAGATCAAAGAGGATTCCAAAGATGCCATGACGGCTCTTAAAAATGTGGGCATCAAACGCACTGTAATGCTCACCGGGGACAAAGCGAAAGTCGCAGAGAGCGTAGCCGCCAAGGTCGGCATCACCGATTATTATGCCGAGCTCCTGCCACAGGATAAGGTATCTAAGGTAGAGGAGCTTCTCAATAAAGGCGCCAGGCTCGCGTTCGTGGGCGACGGAATAAACGATGCGCCCGTTCTCACGAGAGCCGATGTCGGAATAGCCATGGGTGCCATGGGTTCTGATGCAGCCATTGAATCCGCTGACGTGGTGCTCATGGACGATAAGCTGGGTAAGATCGCTGTGGCGGTCAGGCTGGCCAGGAAGACGATGCGGATCGTGAGGGAGAATATTGTTTTCGCGCTGGGTGTGAAGGTGATCATTCTTGTGCTGGGTGCACTCGGTATTGCTAATATGTGGCTGGCCGTGTTCGGTGACGTGGGAGTGCTCATAATCGCCATCCTGAACGCCATGAGAGCAATGATGAAGATGAAACCAAATAATCCTTGACTTTATCGGGTCCTGCGGGTAATATATTCGGGTGACCGCATGCGCCGGGCCTCTAAACATGTGCTTTTTACAGCCATTGCCTTGGGTTGAGCAGCGAGACTGGAAGAACAGGAGGACACTTAAATGTACGCAGTTATCAAGACAGGCGGCAAGCAGTACAAGGTTGCTGTAGGCGACGAGATCTTCGTTGAGAAGCTCGCAGGAGAAGAAGGCGAGACAGTTACCTTCGATGAAGTACTTGCAGTCGGTGGTGACGACGGTATCACAGCTGGTTCTGATTGCAAGGCAACAGTAACAGGTGAGATCGTTAAGCAGGGCAGGAACAAGAAGGTTACAGTCCTGAAGTACAAGGCTAAGAAGGGCTATCGTCGTAAGAATGGCCACAGACAGCCTTATACAAGAGTTCGCGTATCAGGGATCAACGTATAATGATCACTGTGATCGTTGACAGGAATTCCGAAGACAGATCGATCAGAGGAATTTACGTCTCGGGTCATTCAGGGTATGGTGAGTCCGGAAGTGACATAGTCTGTGCGGGTGTATCTACATTGTGTTATACAGCTGCCAACGCATTGGAAGACATCTGCGGGTATGATACCGAGAAGGTAGCACTCGTAAAAGAGTCGGATGATGACGAAGTGTTCTTCAGGATAACGGTGCCGGAGACAGGTTCAGAAGAAGCGAAGCGGCATGCTCAGGTAATAATGAGGACTGCGGAGCTGGGAATGATGAACATTGCAGAGGCTGTCAACAGCGAACAGAACAGGTTTGTAGAGATTATTCATTCGAGATGACACTTTGGAGGTGTAAAAATGCTTAAGTTGAATTTACAGCTCTTCGCTCACAAGAAAGGTATGGGTTCCACCAAGAACGGTCGTGACTCAGAATCCAAGAGACTCGGAGCAAAGAAGGGTGACGGTCAGGCTGTACTGGCAGGCAACATCCTTGTAAGACAGCGCGGAACAAAGATCCATCCCGGCACAAACGTAGGGATCGGTTCTGACGATACACTCTTTGCTCTTATCGACGGTACAGTCAAGTATGAGCGTAAGGGTAAGGACAAGAAGCAGGTAAGCGTTTATCCCGTAGCCTGATCTTCAGTCAGTTAGGATTTATCGCAGTCTGTCGTTGATTTAGCGGCAGACTGCTTTTTTGTAAGGCAAATAAGGAGACAGAGGATGTTCATCGATCACGCAAAGATCCACGTAAAGGCAGGTGACGGCGGTGCCGGCATGGTGTCTTTCCACACCGAGAAATTCGTGACTAACGGAGGACCGGACGGAGGTGACGGCGGCAAGGGCGGCGACGTGGTATTTGTCGCTGTTGGCAGGCTGTCGAATCTCGGGGCTTTCCGCTTCAAGCACAAATTTGTTGCTGAGGACGGCGCGAAAGGAATGAACCGCAAGATGTACGGCAAGGGCGGAGCAGATCTGGAGATCGCAGTTCCTGTCGGCACGGTGATCAAGGATGTGGAGACTGACCGTATCCTGGCAGACATGACGGAAGACGGCCAGCGCGTTGTCATTGCAAAAGGCGGCAAGGGCGGCCTCGGCAATATGCATTATGCAAATGCCGTGAGGCAGGCTCCCCAGTTCGCCCGTGCAGGCCTGCCCGGAGAAGAGATGGATCTGTATATCGAGCTCAAGCTCATTGCGGATGTCGGCCTGGTGGGTTACCCCAACGCCGGCAAGTCAACTTTACTGTCTGTGCTTACCAATGCAAAACCCAAGATCGCCGATTATCCTTTCACGACTCTTGAACCTGTTCTTGGTGTGGTTCAGAGTTATGACATGTCTTATGTTATCGCAGATATTCCCGGTATCATCGAGGATGCCCACGAAGGAGCGGGTCTTGGTCATGATTTCCTGAGGCATATTGAAAGAACGCGTCTCCTTGTACATGTCGTTGACGTATCCGCCAGGGACGGCAGGGACCCCTATGATGATTTCGTTTCTATCAATAATGAACTGATGCAGTTTAATAAGGAACTCGCTTCCCGCCCTCAGATAGTTGTTGCGAATAAGTGCGACGATGCATCGGAGGAAGAAGTGGAGATGTTCATTAATGCAGTGCGTGAGGACGGATATGAGGATGTCTATGTGATCAGTGCTGCAGCAAGGATCGGGTTGAAGGAACTCTGTGACAAGATCACTGAGATGGTCAGTAAGCTTCCTCCTGTTGTGATCCATGACGTGGCAGACAAGGAAGAGATGAACTATAAATACGAGGAAGAGCGCAAGTTCGATATCGTCGTTACCGGTTCGGTTTATGAGGTTACGGGCAAGTGGATAAACGTTGTGCTTGAATCCACTAACTTTGACAGCACCGATTCAATGGCGTATTTCCAGAGGACACTGATATCTTCAGGCGTTATCGATGCGCTGAAGGCTAAGGGCATCAGGGAAGGCGATACTGTTAAGATAGGGGAGCTGGAGTTCGATTATTACGAGTAGGGGCGTTTGCACCTGCGATTCGCTCATTCGAACAGGTGCTCCTCGCTTCTCTTGTGCGCAACTATTCGCGAATGCAGGTGACAAACGCCTGGCGGGAGTGGCGCAAGTGGCTTGGAGCGTGATGTTGCTTCTGGAGTCAGCAGAAGTGTCAGCAGATGAGTGCCGGTGCTGAGTGTTTTGCTGAATGAGTCAGAGTAACTCTCAGTGTAGATCATCGTAGTCGGAAGGTTACTCTGAATAATCCGACTAACTCTCAGAGTTGAACGCCGTAATCTGAAGGTTACTCGGAGTAACAGTCATCCTCTCCATAAAAGTAAATTGTTTTTGATAATAACTGGTGCTAAACTGTGTACATAGACGATCATTTAAGGAGGCAATCAAATGAACATAAAGCATTTATGTGCGATTATGGTGACTGCGGGTATATTGGCCGCTTTTGGGATCACATCTATCGCAGCAACGGGGGATGTGGATATCAATGAGACTAATTTTCCTGATGCGAACTTCAGAAGTTATGTATCGCAACAATTCGATACTAACCACGATGGGATATTAAGTACGGCTGAAGCCGGTGCTTTCGCTGATGTTTATTGCCCAAGCAGTTCTATTAAGAACCTTAAAGGAATAGAATACTTCCCGGATATAAAGTTTCTGAATTGCTCTAATAACGAGATCACATCTATGGATCTGAGCAATAATACCAAATTGAAGAGCGTTGATGCGAACGACAATAAGCTGACTTCAATTAAAGTGAGTAATAGTCATGATCTGACGACACTGATCATTTATAATAACGAACTGTCCAGTCTTGATGTAAGCAATTGTCCTGAACTCAATTGCATTAGCTGTGGACGCAATAACCTGTCATCATTGGATGTCAGCAATTGCACAAAACTCACAACTTTATCCATCAGCAATAATGAGATCGCTTCTATCGATCTTTCTCATAACACACAATTGGAGACATTGCTCATTGATCATAACAAGATTACTGCGCTTGATGTAAGCGCTTGCGATGCGCTTCAAGTTATAAATTGTGAAGATAATAAATTGAGTACGCTCGATCTGAGCAACAAAGCAAGCTTAGATACAGTATATGCAAATAGTAATCAAATAACATCGATCAATCTAAATAACAGCACCAATATCAGTACTATTGATCTTACAGGGAACAGTGTAGCATCTATTGATGTAAGTAAACTTACTAAGCTGAAGCAATTGAATCTTTATAATAACAAGATCACAACTCTTAATCTGGCCAAGAACACCAAGTTAAAGTATCTGTCGGTTGGTAAGAATCAGCTGACCACACTTGATGTATCTAAATGTAAAGACCTCGAGGACTGTCAGTGCCAAGAGAACAAGATCACAACCATTAATGTTGCCAACTTATCCAAACTGTATTACCTGAAGGTTATGGATAATCAGATCGACACTCTTGACGTTAGTGGTTGTACAGCCCTCGGAGAATTGTATTGTAAAGGAAACAAAATAACAAACCTTGATATCAGTGGTTGTACAGCTCTGTGGGTCTTATATTGTCATGATAATAAGATTACATCAATAGACATCAGGGAATGTCCCAAACTGATCAAAGCTTATTCTGAAGGCACTCTTACCGCATCTAATGTGCGTCATTATTATTCTCATGATGGTGAACTTGCTGTTGACAGCAATGTCCGCATCATCTCCGGACTGCCCGCAACATACAACTGGCAGAAAGTCTCAGGCAAGTGGTATTACGTCGATCAGGATGGCATTAAGACTACCGGGTTCATGAAGATCAAAGATGATACTTACTTCTTCGACAGCAAGGGCGTAATGCAGACGGGATGGAAGCCGATCGACGGAGCCTGGTACTACTTTGCTTCTTCCGGTGCGATGAAGACAGGATGGCAGAAGATAAGCAAGGTGTGGTACTGGTTCGATGAAGAAGGTAAGATGGCGACCGGCATTACAACGATCAAAGGGACTCTGTATAACTTCAAGTCTTCCGGAGCACTTGCGACAGGCTGGACGGCTTCGAACGGATCCTACTACTATTTCACATCCAATGGTGCAGTCAAGGGATGGAAGCAGATCAGCAAAAAGTGGTATTACTTCGATACTGAGTCTTTCCTCATGGTCAAGGACGTTCAGGTGATCGGCGGCAGCACATATCTTTTCGCTGATTCCGGTGCCATGAAGGGCAAGGGATGGCAGAAGGATAATGCCGGCAACTGGTACTATCTGAATTCAAGCGGTGCAGCAGTAACATCCGCTTGGAAGCAGATAAGTAAAAAGTGGTACTACTTCGGTGCTGACGGTATCATGTATGCCGATGGTACATTCAATATCGGAGGGACAGATTATACGTTTAACGGCAGCGGTGCCTGGGTGAAGTAAGCCATAAGATAGATCAATAATCTGCTTTTGATCCCCGAAGTGACCTTAGGCCCCCTCGGGGATCTTTATATGCGGCCCAATATTGCCATAGTTTTAGCTAATTCTGTCTAACATATATGATATAATGATTTTTGTTAATTTTTACTAAAAAGGATTACAATAATTATGGAAAAGTATCAAGTCATTTCTGAGGCCGAGATCCGCAACGCGCTCACAGTCGTTCAGCGCATAAATGCTTACTATTACGAGAAGATGGTAGGTCAGAAGGACCTTGGAACGTCACTTCTCATGACTCTTATGGTCAATGGTCACATCCTGATCGAATCCGTTCCCGGTCTTGCCAAGACTACGGCGGCCAAGACGATGACTGAGGCCTGCGGCGGTAAATTCTCCAGGATCCAGTGCACGCCCGACCTTCTGCCGAGTGATATCATCGGTACACAGATACTGAATTATTCCACGGGCAGTTTCGAGACGAAGCTCGGACCTGTACATGCAAACTTTGTCCTCCTCGATGAGATCAACAGATCTTCCGCAAAGACGCAGAGCGCCATGCTCGAGGTCATGCAGGAGCACCAGACGACCATCGGCGGAATGATGTATCCCACACCTGAGATATTCATGGTAATCGCTACACAGAACCCTATCGAGCAGGAAGGTACATATCTGCTGTCCGAGGCCCAGCTGGACAGGTTCTTTATGAAGACCATCATCGATTATCCTGCTGTCAATGAAGAGCTGGAGATCATGAACAGGATAGAGAAGGATGTGTTCACCAAGAGCCACGCAGTTGTAACGCTCGGCGATATCAAGTATGTTCAGAACCTCGTGAAGAGAGTGTATCTGGACGATTCCATCAAGAACTACATTGTAAGGATCATCGATGCCACCAGACATGCAGACAAGTTCATCAACAAGGATCTGGCACAGTACATAACACTTGGTTCCAGTATCAGGGGATCGATCTGTCTCATGGAGATCAGTAAGGCTGTGGCACTTCTGTCCGGAAGGGATTATGTCACTCCGGATGACGTCAAGGCTTTCGCGAAAGGCGTGCTGAGACACAGAGTCACACTGAATTTCGCGGCTGTTGCCGACGGCGTGAAGGAAGACCAGATCATCGAGGCTATACTTGGAGCAGTGCCCGCACCATGAAGTCAAAGTCTGACTACATCACCAGGATCAAGGCAAATATAAGCATCTACGCCACAAAGAAAACGAGTAACGTACTGGATGGTACATACCCGTCTGTCTTTCATGGCAGGAGCCTGAACTTTGAGGACCTGAGGGAATACGTTCCCGGCGATAATATCCGCGATATAGACTGGAAGGCGTCAGGCCGCTCCGGTCAGATCCTCATCAAGAGGTATGTCGCAGATAAGAAGCACAGCATCATGCTTGTCCTGGATACCGGCGCGAAAATGTCGGGCGACACAGCCGAAGGCGAGCCCAAAAGGGAGATCGCTCTGAGGATGGCAGGCACCATAGGTTATATTGCTTATAAGAACGGTGATACAGTGGGTTCTCTCTACAACAAGAACGGCCTGGTGAAGCTCAATCCTTTCAGGACAGGCATCCCGAACCTTGAGAGGATACTCGCGGAATATGACCGTGATCTGGAGGACGATCACAGGAATGATATAGAGAAATCGCTTGATTTTATCATCAATAACTTCAAGAAGAGGATGATCATCTTTGTTATTACAGACATGGACGGCATCCACCGCATATCGGAGCCATGCCTCAAGAGGCTCAAGACAAGGCATGACGTGCTCTTTGTCAATATAAGTGACCTGGGCCTTACAGGCAATAAGGTATTTGATGTTGACGGAAAGGGATATGTGCCGAATTTTATCAGCGGCAATAAGAAGCTCGCGAGACTGGAGATACAGAAGCGCAACGAGATCCTGACTGACAATGCAAGAAAGCTTCTCAAATTCGGCATCTCCAGCGTCAACTGCGACAGGGAAGACGAGATAGTTACCAAACTTATAGAATTACTGGAAAGTCACAGATATGCAAACATCCGTTAAGCTTCAGGACATGATGAGTTATTCTCTTCTGATGACGATAATCGCTATCGTCCTTGTTCTGGCGCCTGTGATAATACTGCTGATACTCAAGCTTGTAAAATTCCAGCCAAAGAAGAAGGAGAAGAAGGTCAAGCCGGTGGTAAGACCGAAGATCGATCCTTCTAAGCTTCGGATGATGTACCTTGAGAAGATCAAGGAGATAGAGACAAGATATGCGACATCACTCATCGACATGAGACAGGCACATATCGAGCTGAGCGAGGCGGTAAGGGAATACTGTTCCGAGGCATCGGGAGTTCCTGTAAAGGCTTACAGCCTCAAGGAGATATCCGTTCTTGGAAAGCCCCAGCTCCACGAGATGGTAAGGGAGTTCTACGAGCCTGAATTTGCATATGATTCCGATAAGGACATAAAGGCTTCATTCAGCAAGGCAAGGGAGGTGGTCAACTCATGGAAATGACATATACCTCTGCGATGTATATCCTTGCAGGTGTTGCCGCCGCTGCTCTCATTGCCGTTATCTTCCTGATGAAGGGCAGGAAATACACAAAGGGCAAGAGAAGTGCCAATAACAGCTACGTGAAGAACCTGTCCCAGTACAAGACACTGATCTTCGAGTATTATCTGCTCAAGGTTATGGCGGTCGCAGGCCTTGTCGGAATGATCCTCGCTTCGATCGTTCTTGTGGCAAAGCCCATCAAGGTCGAATCGGATACGAAAGAGATTCATAACCGTGATATCATGATCGGCTTTGATGTATCAACGTCGCTTGATTCGGTCAGCGTTGAGATGTGTGAACAGCTGATGGATTTTGTCAACGATCTCAAGGGAGAACGGTTCGGCATCGTTATCTTCAACGGTCAGGGAGTTCTGCTTGTCCCGCTGACAGATGACTACAGCTACGTTCTTTCCGAACTGGAACACCTCAAAAAATCGATCGAAGCCGGTCAGGATGCAATGTTCTATGCCGATCTTGATGAGCTGTCAGGATACAGATTCGCCGGAACCTCCAGCGACAGGGGATCATCACTTATCGGCGACGGTCTTGCTACATGCCTGTACAGTTTTACGGGTTTTGAGGAAGACCCTGAGAGGGCAAGACTTATCGTTCTGATAACGGATAATGATGTTCTTGGCGATGAGATAGTGACTGTGCCTGAGGCATGTCAGTTGTGTGCATACAAAGGCGTCAAGGTGTTTGGCATCGCCCCGTATTTTGTGGAGCAGGAACAGGAGTTCCAGGAATCGCTGGAGCTTACGGGAGGCAAGTATTACAACACCCGTAATAAGGACGCCATCGAGGACATCGTGGAAGATGTAAAGGATACGGATGTATCTGTGACTTATAAGACAGAAACGACGGTCAACGATGTTCCGGAATTCTATATCGGACTGCTCGTGGCATCTGCGGTCGTATTCTCTTTCGCGGTATGGAGGCTCAGGATATGACAGTAAATCCTTTTGTACCCATACCCGTAATACTGATAATATGTGCACTCATGATCGTCATGAAGAGACGCGGAGTGTGGAACTTCATAAGGCAGATAATCGTGGCCATCCTGATATTCCTGGTCAATCTGAGGATCCTCATTCCAACAGGTGAGGTCGTTACCGTGAACAACGATATCGATATACTGTTCGTTGTGGACAACACGATCAGTATGCTTGCGGAGGATTATAACGGCGGCGACAGGAGAATGGATGCTGTGCGTAAGGACGTATCCGAGATCGTTGATGAATTCCCGGGTGCGAGGTATGCGCTCATATCGTTCAACGATAATGCACAGGTAATGGTGCCCTACACCACGGAGAAAGAGAATATCACAGTTGCTCTCGATTCCCTGCAGGGAAGGAGCATGACGTATGCCAAGGGCTCGTCGATCAACGTGGTTTACAATAAACTCAGGGATTATCTGGAGGGAACATATTTCCAGAAGGATGAGGAGGAGAATGACGACAGGATCCAGCTGGTGTTCTTCATCAGTGACGGAGAGATGAATACCGGTGATAAGCTTAAGTCTTTCGACAGGCTTGCCGAGTATATCAACGGCGGCGCTGTGCTGGGATACGGCACGACTGCCGGAGGCGTAATGCACGTCAGGGAGTATTCGTCCTCTGAAGAGACGCAGCTTCTCACCTATTACGATTCTCAGGGCAGGGCGACGACGGCTACATCCAAGATCGACGAGAAGATACTGAAGCAGATCGCGGGAGATCTGGAACTCGATTATAAGCATATGATGGATCCCGGAGATGTCTGGGATGTGACAGACGAACTGCACGCCAAGATCGAAGCTGGAGAGATGTCTGAGAACAAAGCTGCGGGGATGGGCTATGCGGAGACATACTGGATCTTCGCCGCGGTACTCTTCGCATTCCTGATCTACGATCTTATCTATTACGGCACGAAAATGGGGAGGGGACAGTAATGAAGACTAAGATACTGATAGCGGTATATATCATCGTTGCGCTTATCTGCGGCAAGATAATGTTCAACTATTTCTACAACGAAAATGTTGTCTCCCAGTACGAGGAAGGCAACTACTCGGTAAACGACGATATGCTCCTGACACTCAATGTGTTCGAACCGTATATCGCGCACTTCAATAATGCAAATATCCTCTACCGCCTCGGCCGTTACTCTGAGGCTGTGGAAGAGTATCAGAATGCTATCGACTGCAACATACCGCTTTACAAAGAGTGTCCCGTAAGGATCAATATGGCTTTGGCAACAGTTGCCCAGCTCGATAAGAATTACAAGGCTCCCGAGAACCGCGAGAGGTCTCTGGAGATCCTCTACGATGCCCGCGACATCCTGCTGGAAGACGAATGTGCAACAGAGGACGGTGACGGTCACAGCAAGAAAGCAGAGCGCCTCAAGAGGGATATAGAGGCTGCGATCAAAGAGCTTGAAGATCTCAAAGAGCAGGAGCAGCAGCAACAGCAGCAACAGCAGAATCAACAGAATCAGCAGAACCAGCAAAATCAGCAGAACCAGCAGAATCAACAGAACCAGCAGAATCAGCAGAACCAGCAACAGCAGGATCAGATGCGTCAGATGGACCGCCAGACCGAACAGGAGATGAGAGAGCAGCAGAGGCAGTCTTATGAAGACCGGGCCAATGACATGGACGACTGGGACGGTTCGATCAGCAGGTGGAATAGTGATTATGAGAATATATGGTAGGGGTCTCGAACGCACGAATTTGTGATGCTTCGAACAGGTGCTCCGCGCTTCGCTTGTGCGCAACTCGCATCACAAATTGTGCGTTTGAGCTTCGGGAGTTATATGAAGAAGGATGGGTTTCAGTCCCTGAAAGTGTCTCTGTAACGGGAACTGCAGGTACAGTTTGAGAGACAGTCCCTGAAAGTGTCTC
>FMTG01000014.1:13614-57659 GCA_900099715.1 Ruminococcaceae bacterium YRB3002
GTAACCATTTCATCATTTGTCTATTCAGGCTTTTTAGATTATAATATTCTCAAAAAATAGGAACGAGATACATTAACATGATGCTTACGAATAAGACATGGAATGTATCGGAATATGGCTGTCAGGGTCATTCCGATACATTATTTGATGTACTTCTTAAGAACAGAGGTATAACTGATCCTAAGGATGTTGAAGATTTTGTCACGGACAATCCGACCCTGTGGCACGATCCTTTTCTGTACAACGATATGGCCAGGGCTGTTGAGATCATCACGGAGTCTATCGCCAGGGGTGAGAAGATCCTGGTCTATGGTGACTACGACTGCGATGGTGTAACTGCTACAGCCATCATCGTGAGATATCTGAAGAGCCACGGCTGCAATGTCGACTATATCGTACCGCACAGGGCCGAGCATGGTTACGGACTGACTGACAATATAATCGACTCTGTATATGAGCGTAATCCGAATCTCCTTATTACAGTTGACTGCGGTATTACTAATATCGAGACTGTAAGTGAGATACGTAAGAAGGGGATCAAGGTCATCGTTACCGATCACCACAATGTGAAGGGTGATGAGATCCCTGATGCGGACTGCGTTATCTGTGCTAAGAGGAGCGATAATACCTACCCGTTTATCGATCTGTGCGGTGCCGGCGTGGCGCTGAAGCTCGTTGAGGCTATGGGCAGGAAGAGTCCGTACAAGGTTACGAGGAGCATCTGGCGGCAGGCTGTTGAGATGGCTGGTATTGCCACTATCGCAGATCTCGTTTCTGTCGTAAATGAGAACAGAACGATCATCAAGAAAGCTCTGGAGAGCATGAATTCCGGTGAGCCGGCAAATCCCGGTGTCAGGATGATGAACAGGATGCTGGCGGATGAGGGAAAGCCGGTCGATGAGACGTATATCTCATTTAACTTTGTGCCAAGAGTCAATGCGGCAGGAAGATTGTATGATTCATCTGAAGCACTCAAACTGTTTCTTGAGGATGACGAGGAGAAGGCGGCAGCAGCTGCTTCGGAGCTGACCAGGGAGAATGACGAGAGGAAGGCGATAGAGTCGACTGTTTTCGAGGCGGCGGTGAAGCAGATAGAGAATCCTGACAGACCGGAGGAATGGAGCCTGACTAATACGGTGGGTCCTCTGGTGGTATATGGCAATAACTGGCATCAGGGCGTGCTCGGTATAGTGGCGGGCAAACTGGCGCAGTATTTCAGACGGTCTGCGATCGTGTTTACAAATGACTCGATTGAGACCGACTGCATTAAAGGGTCCGGAAGGGCGTACGGGGATTTTGACCTGTTCAGTGTGCTGACGGACGTGTCGGATACTATCGTTAATTTCGGCGGGCATAAGAAGGCTGCCGGCATTGTCGTGAAGAAGTCTGAGGTCGGCACATTTATGAGGTGCCTGGAGGCCAGGTCCAGGGAGATAATGGCAGAGGCTGAAGAGGGGACACAGGATGATGTGCTTGATATCGAGTGCGAGCTTATGCATGAGGAAGTGACTTTCGAGACGTATAAGAACGTGTGCCGGCTCAAGCCTTTTGGCATTGCTAATCCGAAGCCTGTGTTCGTGACCAGGGGGCTGATAATATCGGATATCTATGCGATGTCTGACGGTGCGCACCTGAGGGTGGATCTCGTGAGCGCGGAGAATAACGGTGCGCCCAACGGCGGCGTGCTGTCAGCTATGGGATTCGGAATGGGCGATTATATCGGCTGCTTTGCTGTCGGTGATAAGGTGGATATTGCATATACACTGAATGAATATAAGCTCCGCGGCAATATAACTCTGAGTCTCCATCTTGAGGATATCAGGCCCAACATCGAAGAGTTTGCATGGGAGAAGCAGGATACACTTGAGAGCCTGTACAATTCAGGACTGCAGGTGGATCAGATCGTCAAGATCAATAAGGGAGGGGAGCTTCGCGACCTCGTTCCCGACACATCCGATTACGGTCATGTCTATTCAACTATCAAGGAGCTGTGCGGCGGCAAGAACACAACTGCTGATTGCTCTCTCCTCGCGAAAATGATAAATAATAAGTGTAAGGTGCGCGTTACTCCTTTCGTGGTTAAGAGATGCCTTGAGGTTTTCTCCGAAGCGGGGCTTATCAAGCTCGGCAGGTACGGAACGGGAAGAGTGTGCTTTACGATACTGAACGTTCAGGGCAAACCGCTGCTTGGAGATACGGCAACTTATAAGAGACTTAACAGGGTATAGCTTATGGTCGAAGACGAGTACAGATATCTGTCCGATATGAATGATATTCCGGAGATACCGGAGTTTATTCAGGAGCGTTTCGATGAGGTAATGAGGATCTTCACAAATTACCTCAATAATTCCAATGCTTCACCCGAAGAGATCGAGAGTGAGAAGAAACTCCTTCATGATGCTTTCATCTTTGCCTATAAGGCGCACCGCAACCAGCGCCGCAAGACAGGTGAGATGTATATCATTCATCCTATCGCCGTTGCCAGGATCCTGGCGGATCTTGAAGTTGATGCCGCAACTCTCGCCGGCGCATTGCTCCACGATACGATCGAAGATACGGATGCCGATTATTTCCTTCTGGAGAAACTTTTTGGCGAATCCATTGCCAACATGGTCAACGGTGTTACCAAGATCAATTCCAGTCTTGAACTCGTAAACTACGATTCCAAGGAGGAACTGCAGGCGTCCAATGTCCGCAAGATGATGGTCGCCATGACGGACGATATAAGAGTCATCTTTATCAAACTGGCGGACAGACTCCACAACATGAGGACGATGAAGCACCAGACACCTGAGAAACAGGTGGAGAAGGCAAGAGAGACTCTTGATATCTATGTGCCTTTTGCGGGGCGTTTCGGTATCTACAAGATCAAATGGGAGCTGGAGGATCTGTGTCTCAGGTATCTCGATCCTGATGCCTATTATGAGCTGGTCGGTCTCGTCAACGGCAAGCGTGCCGACAGGGAAGCCTTTATGGCAAATGTTGTGACGCAGCTCAACGACAAACTTAAGGAATACAACATAAAGAACTACGATATAGAGGGCCGTCCAAAGCACTTCTACAGCATTTACAAGAAGATGAAGGAGAAGGGCAAGACCATAGACGAGATCTACGACATGTTCGCATGCAGGATCATTGTTGAGGAGGTAACAGACTGCTATACCGTTCTCGGTATCGTCCATGAGATGTATACGCACATTCCCGGCCGTTTCAAGGATTACATTGCCATGCCCAAGGAGAACAAGTACCAGTCCATACATACGACTGTTATAGGACCTAACGGAACTCCTTTCGAGGTGCAGATAAGGACATATGCGATGCACAAGATCGCTGAGTACGGTATCGCGGCTCACTGGCATTACAAGGAGGCCGGCAATTCCAAGGAGTTCCAGGCCGATAAATACGATACAAAGATATCGGAGGTAAGGCAGATCCTTGATTCGCAGAACGAGCTGTCGGATCCGACTGCCTTTATCGAGTACCTTAAGACGAATATCGCGCCCGAAGAGGTTTTTGTCTATACTCCTAAGGGGGATGTAATAAGACTTCCCATCGGTTCGTGTCCCATCGACCTGGCATACCATATCCACAGCGGTGTTGGAAATCACATGCATGGAGCCAAGGTCAACGGAAGGATAGTTCCGCTGTCATATAAACTGAAGAATGCCGATCAGGTGGAGATCCTGACGTCCCAGAAGATCAAGGGCCCGTCGAGAGACTGGATCAACATCTGCAGGACCACGGCTGCGAAGAATAAGATCAATGCCTATTTCAAGAAAGAAGCGAGAGCCGAGAATATCGCATTGGGTAAGGAGATGCTGATACGCGAGATAGAGCGTAACGGATTCAAGCCATCAGACCTGATAACCGAGAAATCCGTCGAACCGATCCTGAAGCGCAATACCTTCGCGAATATCGATGATCTTTATGCTTCCATCGGCTATGGCAACACCAGCGTTGTTAAGGTCTTCGGTAAGCTGCGTGACGATTATATCAGGGGACTGTCTCCCGAAGAGAGGCAGAAGCTCGGCTACAGGATCGCCATTGACGGTCAGGTTGTTTACAGACCTGAAGAGATGCCCATCGAGCTCGGTAAGTTCGATCAGGGGACATCAACCGGCAAGAAGTCAGGCAAGAACCATGCGGGCACATCCGAGAAGAGCGAGCCCGGCTCCAAGGTCACCCGTTCACGCCGCAAGAAACACACTGATTCACCGGTTGTTGTTGAAGGCCTGGAAAACGTGGCTACACACTATGCCAAGTGCTGCCATCCTGTCATTGGTGACAAGATCATAGGTTATGTCACGCAGAACAAGGGTGTCGGCATCCACAAGGCAGAGTGTCAGAATATGGCGAAGATCGTGGAATACAAAGACAGATCCGACAAAGACCGCGAGAGGTTCAGAAGGATCGTTGCCTGCCATTGGGCAGATGAGGTTAAGAGCTTTGCCTTTGATGTGGCTATCAAGATCGAAGCGAACGACAGACAGGATCTGCTTTATGATATCCTCGACAGCATCAGGGAGGAGAAAGCCAGTATCGTCAAAGTTAATACCGTCGTCGGCGATGACTTCATATGCCATATCAGCATCACGCTGACTATCACCAGCAAAGAGCAGTTCGACCGTATCGTCGGCCGCATCAAGGGCGTGAGGGATGTTCTGGAAGTAACTCGTAAATAAGTGCTTTTCTGAAAGGTACACGTCCCTTTTTCAGATCTTTATCACATTGAACACGACCAGCGGTCTTTTGCGCGTCTTGGAGAAGCAGAGACCTCTTATTTGTTCTTTGTAAGAATTGTGGTTAACTGCGGCCTCTACTTCTTTGCCGGGCACATCCGGGAACGTGGAGACTATCCTGGCACAGATCTCTTCGTGGATTGTGTATTTCTCTTCCTCAAATACAAAGCCGATGGAGTTCACGGCAGGCGGCTCCACGAGATAGCCGGCTTTCTTATCGACCACAAGTGCGATGGAGACCACGCCGTCTTCGCCGAGGTGTTTGCGCTCGGTCAGTATCTTGCTGTTAATGTCGGCAGCACCCTTGCC
Organism: Ruminococcaceae bacterium YRB3002; assembly: GCA_900099715.1. Taxonomy (GTDB): domain Bacteria; phylum Bacillota; class Clostridia; order Saccharofermentanales; family Saccharofermentanaceae; genus Saccharofermentans. The sequence goes on from FMTG01000014.1 coordinate 18,663, forward strand.
GTCGATCAGGACAGCTGAGGCGGGAACGGAATCTGTTATTGATGCGCTGTCAGAAGTAAGGGAAAGTACATCACCGTTATTAAGTACGAATACATTTTCCTCGGGTGTTCCGAGCGATATCGCCAGTTTCTTGTGGAGATGGAGCATGCGGTACTCGCCGTGGACCGGCATTACATACTTGGGATTGACCAGGGTATGGAGAAGTTTGATCTCGTTGCGGTACGCATGCCCTGATACGTGCACGTCCTCGAGGGAATGATAGATGACTGTTGCACCCTGACGGTACAGTTCGTTGATCACGCGGTAGATCGGCTTCTCGTTGCCCGGGATAGGGTCTGCGGAAATGATCACCGTATCACCCTGTCTGATGCCTACAGCCTTGTGGGATGCGTATGCCATTCTCGACAAAGCGCTCATGGGCTCCGCCTGGCTTCCTGTCGTCAGGATGACGATCTCGTTGTCGTTGTAGTGCTCTATATCACCGATATCTATGAGCGTATCACTCTTCATCTCTATGTAACCGAGGGAGTTGGCGACCTTGAATACGTTGATCATGCTCCTGCCGGACAGACATACGTGCCTGCCATATTTCTCGGCGGCAGTAAATATCTGCTGCATCCTGTGGACGTGGCTGGAGAAGGTAGCTACTATGATCCTGCCTGTGGCATCCTTGAACAGACGCTGGAAAGCTTCACCAACGTGACGTTCGGAAGGTGAATTGCCTTCGATCTCCACGTTTGTTGATTCACACATGAAGAGAAGAACGCCCTCCTTGCCGATCTGTCCGAATCTCTGGAGGTCGATAACCTTGCCGTTGATAGGTGTGTAATCAACTTTGAAATCTCCGGAATGCAGGACAACTCCTACAGGAGTCCTGAGTGCGATCGCATAGCTGTCAGCAATACTGTGGTTGACTCTTACAAATTCAGCCTCGAATGAATTGCCCAGCTTTACTCTCTCTCCATTGCGGAAAGCTTCAAGCCTTATATCGTTCAGATATATCCCGTTCTCCGACAGCTTATGCCTGACGAGCTCGATCGTAAGCTTGCCTCCGTAGATGGGACATTTGAACTCCCGGCAGAAGAAGGGAAGACCACCAATATGGTCTTCGTGACCGTGAGTCAGGATGATGCCTCTGAGCCTGTCAGCATTCTCGCGGATATATGTGTAGTCCTGGATCACGCTGTCGACACCGGGCATCGATTCCTCAGGGAATGCCATTCCGCAGTCGATGATGACAATATCATTCCCGTACTCGAAAGCAGTCATATTCTTGCCGATCTCGCACAGACCGCCGAGCGGTATGACCTTGAGGGGAAGTTCTTTCGCTTTCTGTGAACGTGTTTTACGGCTGCCCTGCTTTGGTTCGGCAGGTGCTTTGGCCTTTGCTTTGGACTTGGTCTTGGATTTAGAAGCTGTCGTTGAATCTGCTTTGCTCTTTTTGCTCTTGCCTGTCGAAGAACGTGTTGTACTGCGCGCTGCAGTTTTGGGCGCTATTGTCCTGTGTCTTACTGTGCTCATGGAGTTACTATATATACCTTTCGTGTTGTGACGCCGTATGAAGGGATGTCGCTCCTCTCGTCAACAAAGATGTCGATGACACCTGCTCCGACGCCGCGGTCCTCGATCGTGTAATAGCCGTCACCGCCAAGCGGGTCGTTCTCAACATATATAACTGTCCCGAAAGGGAAGTCGTTCTTATTTGCTGCTACCGTTCTTCCCATAGTGGCTGTAGTGCCCGAAGCTGTTCTGTTGCCGTTTACGGGTATGTAGAACGTGACGCTGAACGTTCCCACGAGAGTCTTGTTGCCTGATACAGGCTTGGGTGTAGGTGTAGCCGTAGGCTTCTTGGTGGGCTTCGGTGTGGAAGTTGCCGGCTTGGGCTTAGGGGTCGGCGTATTGATAGGCTCAGTCTGCGTATATGTTGCATTGACGTAGTTGCCTCTGATCGTCTTATACCAGCCGTTCGTTGTTATCCCGACAACATCGATCTGATCACCGCGCTTAAGCTGTCTGATAGACTCATATGACGTGCCCGGACCTGTACGCAGGTTCAATGTGCTTGTCGCATATACGATAGCATTATAGGTTCTCTCACCGATAGTAGTCTCGGTGGTTGTCGGAGTTGTCGTCTGCGATGTGGTCGTGGCCGCAGTAGTCTGTCTTGTTGTGGTCGTGGATGTTGTGGTCGTGGATGTTGTGGTCGTGGATGTCGCTGAAGCAGAAGTGCTTGACGATGCAGATGACTCTGATGTATCAGAAGTGCTTGGGTGGGTCTCAGTAGGTTCCGTATCCGGCGGAGTAGTCTCAGTAGTCACTTCAGAAGATTCAGAAGTCTCTGTTGTATCGGAAGTAGTTGTCGTGGTAGTATCAGAAGTCTCATCGTTAAAACCGATCACTTCCTGATCACGTCTGTGCCTTGCCGCATCCTCTTCGGCCTCCAGAAGTGCAGATATGGCTACTCCGGACATGGCACACAAGAGCACGACAGATATGACGCTCATAGCTGCTACAACTCTTTCCTTCGTAGGCTTGAAGCCCTCAGGTATTAATCTAAATCCCATAAACCTCCTGTGGTGCATTTTAACGAAATGCACAATAGTTCTGTAAATTATACCACAGGTTGCACATTAACAAAACATTTACGGATATTTATATGACCGATATGATAGAATCATGATATATATTAATGATTTTTGATGTCATGGAGGTTATCCCTATGAACGCAAAGTTTCCCAAACCGACCAAACCGATAACTATTCTGAAGTGGGCGCTGATCCTGCTGGTATTCCTTATCATAACGAATCCTGCCCTTATACCGTTTATCCCCGAGGCTACAAAGGAATCCCTCAGTGATACATGGAGCAGTGTTTTCGGTGATGTGAGCAATGTCATCTCCGCCATAACGCTTAACTGGGTTACTGTATTCAGGGTAGTTGCGATCATACTGCTCATGATCGTCATAACAAAGATCTCGGCTTTTATCATCGAGAAAGTAAAGCCCAAGACCGGCAAGGGACGCTCCGCCCAGACACTTGTGAGAAGTGCCCTGAACTATGTGACGACTCTGATAACCATCTTCTGGTGTCTGTCAGCTCTCGGAGTCAACGTAAGTACTCTGGTAGCCGGCGCCGGAATCCTTGCCCTGGCTATCTCTTTCGGAGCGCAGAGCCTGATAGAAGATGTAGTTACGGGTATATTCCTTGTGTTCGAGGATCAGTTCAATGTGGGTGACTACATAGAGGTCGACGGATTCAGAGGAACCGTTGAGAATATCGGCATAAGGGTTACGACTGTTAAGGGGCCGGGAAGCAATTTCAAGATAATCAACAACTCCAATATAAGAAATATACTGAACAGGTCACAGCAGACGAGTATTGCCACTACTCTTGTATCCGTGGCATACAAGGAGGATATCGAGAAGGTGGAGAAGGTCTTTGAGGATCTTTTCACGAAGATCAAGGAGAAGTATCCTGATGTGTTCCTTGAGGCACCTGAGAATTTCGGTGTGGATGAGCTGGGAGACAACGGTGTTGTATTCAAGATCGGCGCGTCTATCAACGAGAAAGACCTGTTCAGGGCTCCGAGGATCATGAACAGGGAGATAAAGATCGCGTTCGACAAGGCGGGAGTGGAGATACCGTTCCCTCAGGTTACACTGCACCAGGGCGACTGACTGATCAGGGGCTAAGACCATGGCGGACGAATTCAGCAAGGCCGTTGAATTCACTGATGTCAGTGAATTTGCAAAAGGTTCGGAGACATTTATCAGTGCTCCGGAGTTTGTTCCTGTGCCTGATGAATTCGCCATGCCCGGAACGACCGATACGTCTGACAACAGGGAGAAGAGGAGCAATAATCTGAAGGCCGCGACCCTGTATCTGGCGGCTGCGGCATCCGTTATCATGACCATCGTAGCTTCCACCGGCGGATTTATGGATTCCTTCTCGCAGAACGGACAGAATGCCGGACAGCCTGAACAGGTCGATGTGCCGGGCATAGGAACATTTGTGGATATCGAGGGTGATGAGACTGATCCGTCCATACACGTAAGCATGGCAAAAACAGACGGTAAGACACTGACTTATTCATACGTTGTCTGGCTCGGACAGAGGATGTCGCCTGTGTCAGTTCATGCCGCTGCTTTCGATGCGGAAGGAAGAGAGGCCAATCCCGAAGCTGATCCCGACATATGGAACAGTTCACGCGATCTCTTCGAATACACGATCGATGTATCGGAACTTGAAGGGGATATCACGCTCGTACTCACCGGAACATTTGATAAGGAAGGTGAAGAGGGAAAGATCGTTAAGGTCGTTACACCAGATGATGCAGCATTGATGCCTGAACTGGAAGCGTCGGTTTCATCTGCAGATCCACAGGGTGAGTGGTCAACGATAAGCTACGAAGCTTTCTTCATGATCAATGAGGAAGATCCTCACATGAGGGAATACGATCTGGAAGTTACATCATTCACGCTGAATTGGTACAACGAAGATGAGTCGTATATGGGAGGCGGCGCATTCGTGTGGGAGCCTGATACATTCCCCGACAAAGAGACTCTCGCAAGTGCTCCCGTGTATATGTTTACTTATATGGGACCTGCCCATACTGATCTGGCACCTGATGAGGCGATGTATTTCTCCGTTGAGATGATCGTCACCGACAGATCAACGGGTAAGAGATATACGGTAGATACCGAACCGTTTGCGATCCCGTCAAGAGCGGGTACTGCAAACATGAGTGAACTGTTTGCTGATAATCCGGAATGGTACAATGCTTCAACGGGAGAATACCTGCATTTTGGAAGCCTGTACGGATTCAGAAAGTACAATATCGATGAATCGGTACTGTTCAACAGGTTCTCCTGGGAACAGCTGTCTGACAAACAGATGATCCTGCGCGAATCTTACTACAAGCTGGATCAGCCTCATTACGATGAGTATATCATGAATGTGGAACAGACTGACGGATCTTACAGGATCATAAGGCTTTCCGATGATGCGGTATTTGAACCGGTGGCTTCGGTTGATTACGATGGTTATGCATACATGTATGGATTGTGCGACCTCGATCTCGTGCAGACTGCTGAAGCGCTTAATACGTTTACCACGATGTTCACGATGAACGGTATATTTGAGATCAGTGAGATCAAATTCATGGCTGAAGGCGAAGGCAGCATGATCCCTTACGGACAGGCTTCCTCTTCCTGGTGGCCGGGTACGATAAGCTTCCATTATGATAATCCGGAGCCTGACAATCCTCTGGCAGCGGTCATCAGGCTCGATATACCGAATGCGATCAACACGTCAGCAAACAGCACGTTCATGGGTGTCCTGACTGCTTCGATCGAGTATTACGGCGAAGGACCTATGCTCGTCCTGAGACCTGACGAAGGATTCGTCAACCACAACACCATAATGGAGTGGAATGGCGATCCCAATGCTCTAAGCACTGTCGGAGACGAGACCGTTTATCTTACCAATACTCTGGCAGATCCCGTTACAGTTGAGATCGAGGATGTTCCCGAAGGTGAGACACATCAGGATACAGCCATCAGGATGTGGGGTTATTACTACAGCGGCATAGGGACGAAACTCAAGCTGGTCAGGACCGAGAAGATCATTACAGGGACGCAGGAAAGCGACGATTCCCTCATAATCAGAGATGAGGATGCGCCGCAGGAGAACTGGTATGTGGCAAGGGGAGAAGTAACGAATACATACCGTTACATCTACCATTACGAGATCTCGTAACAAGACGCCTTTTTATGAATTTATTTTGTAAACTTATGTAACATACTTGAAAAACATAAAGCCCTCCGTGCCGTCTATAATAAGCGTACAAAGCAGGGAGGAGGGCGCTTGTCATATGGCAGACGAGTATTTTGATAAGCCTCGCAAAAAGGCGAAATACGGTACGACAATGCACGATGTTGAGAAGCGCCGTGCCAGGGGATACATAATCTGCGCGATCATCCTGATCATCTGCGGAGTCCTGGATGTGATCTTCCTCATGGGTATCTTCGGAGCCTGAGCAGTATTTTCGTGAATTGAAAAAAGCCGTCCCATAGTTTATACTCTAATGCGCACATTATAATAGAGATGGAGATGCATATGAGAGTATCCAAGATGTTTATGGCTACACAGCGTGAGATCCCCGCTGATGCCGAGATCCCTTCACACCAGTTAATGCTCAGGGCGGGCATGATCCGCAAAGTGGCTTCGGGTATTTATTCCTTCATGCCTATCGGCTACAGGGTGTACCGCAAGGTTGAGAATGTTGTAAGAGAAGAAATGGACAGGGCAGGAGCTCAGGAGCTCATCATGCCGGCTGTTCTTCCTGCAGAGGTATATATGGCTTCCGGAAGATGGGAGAGGTTCGGTCCTGAGATGTTCAGGCTGAAGGACAGGGGAGGACGTCAGTTCTGCTTAGGTCCCACGCATGAGGAACCTTTCACAGAAGCTGTAAGAGACACTATCAGATCTTACAAGCAGCTTCCTGTAACACTTTATCAGATCCAGCACAAGTACAGAGACGAGAAGAGACCGAGATTCGGTATCATGCGCTGCCGTGAGTTTGTCATGAAGGACGCATATTCCTTCGACTGTGATGAGGCAGGTCTTGATGAGTCTTACAAGACGATGTATGAGGCTTATAACAGGATCTTCACAAGACTCGGTCTTGATTACACTATCGTTGATGCTGATTCCGGTGCCATGGGCGGTTCCGGTTCCCAGGAGTTCATGGTCAAGAGCGAAGTCGGTGAGGACGGCATCTGCTACTGTGATGCATGCGGCTATGCTGCCAACGAGGAGAAGGCTGTCTGCGTTGCTCCTGATCAGGATGCCGCAGAGATGCTTCCTGTAGAGAAGATTCATACTCCCGATGTTAAGACCATTGAAGAACTGATGGGTTATATGAACTGTGAGCCTTCCGCATTTGTTAAGACCATTCTTTACAATATCGACGGCAGGATCGTTGCTGCAATGGTAAGAGGCGACCGTGATATAAATGAGACAAAGCTCGGAAACCTCTACGATGCAACTGAGATGGATCTGGCATCCTTCGCAGATGTTGAGGAGATCACCGGCGCGAAAGTAGGTTTCGCAGGCCCCGTAGGTCTCAAAAAGCAGATCGATGTCATCGTTGACCTTGAAGTTGCTTCTATGAAGAACTTTATCGTAGGTGCCTGCGAGACAGATTACCACCTTAAGAACGTAAACATCGGAAGGGATTTCGAAGCGACTCAGATTGTTGATATCAGGAATCTCATCGAGGGTGACAGGTGCCCCAAGTGCGGATCTCCCATCAAGATGGCAAGAGGCGTTGAGGTAGGTCATATCTTCAAGCTCGGAACAAAGTATTCCAAGGCACTGAACTGCATCTATCTTGATAAGGACGGCAAGGAGAATACTATGGTGATGGGCTGCTACGGCATCGGCGTCGGAAGGACACTGGCGGCGGTCATCGAGCAGTACAATGACGAGGACGGCATCAAGTGGCCCACCGAGATCGCTCCCTACAAGGCCATAGTAGTGCCTACTAAGGTCAATGACGAAGAGAATATGGGTCTTGCCGAGAAGATCTACAAGGATCTTGCCGACAAGGGAATCGAGGTCCTCATTGATGACAGGAACGAGCGTCCCGGTGTCAAGTTCAAGGATGCGGATCTTATCGGTATCCCTGTAAGGATAACCGTAGGCAGGAGAGCATCCGAAGGCATCGTTGAGGTCAAGTACAGGATGACGGGCGAGACAGCCGAGATGACCGCGGATGAGGCGGTCAAGGTTGCTGTTGATCTCTGATCCGCACAGGGTAAGGGATAAGGGAGAAGATAAGTGATGTTAGTAAGAAAGCTTGCAGCAGTTATATTGACAGGAGCAGTCCTGTTCAATATAACTGCCGCGGTTAATGCTGATACAGGAGCAGGTATCAGATTCAAAAACAGTGTCGATATCAGCCACTGTGATGTGGCTGACTATGATCAGATAACCATGGTCGATCACAAGGGCAACCCGATCGTTATCAGTGTATCGGGGGGAAGTATCAGGTTTACTTCTGACGAAGCATCGTCAGTCGTTCTTAATATGCGCAACTGCAGCAGGAATAAATCCGTAGCGAGCAAGAATACTATGGATCATTCTTTTGTTTTTGATGCTGCTGATAAGATGGAGATAGATGATGTCTATTACCTTGATCTCAAGTTCAGATCATCAGATACCATGATCAAGACTGACAGTATCTATATCCGTAAGGATGATACGGGAACCCTCAGGATGGTCAAATCACCGGTATATGATTTTAATCTGGAACGCTGCAAGGAAATGTGGACGGATGCTGATTCGCTCCAGGAATGTCTTGAACCACAGAACGATATCGAGTCCGATGATCCTTATGTAATCTCCGTGAGCAATAAGATCTGTGAAGGCCTTGATAACGATTGGGATAAGGCATTTGCCATCTATTCGTATATCGTCGAGAATTTTGCTTATGATGATGTTCAGATCGATGATGAGCATTATGCTTATCAGGATGATGCAGTATCGCTTCTCAGACGCAAGGTGTCTATCTGTGAAGGGTTCAGCAATGTGTTCGTTGCACTGTGCAGAGCACAGGGCATACCTTCAGTGGTCGAATTCGGTGTAACGTACAGCTTCGCTGAATTTACGAGTATCTCATCCAATAGGGAAGAAGAATGGCCGAATCATGCGTGGGCGGCTGTATTCCTTGACGGTGAATGGCGGTTTGTCGATCCCACGTTCGATAACCATAATCATTTCGAAGGGGACGATCATGAGAGCGGTACCATCAGGAAGGGAAGTGCCGAGTATAATTATTTCTGTCTCCCTCTGGAGATGTTCTCGATGGAACATAAGATATGTGATGCTGATACGTACCACAGCATCGAGTCATCAGGTTCATGTGGGGACAGTGCTTCATACCGGATAACAAGAGACGGCACGCTGACAATATCGGGAAGCGGAGAGATATCCCTTCCTGAAGGCGTTAACGGATTCCGCAGGGTTGTCTTCGAAGAGGGCTCCAATATTACTTCTATCGGCAATAGATGTTTTATCGACTGTGACCTGCTGACCGAGGTGATCCTTCCCGATACCGTTACCAGGATAGAGGATGAAGCTTTCAACACATGCGAAGATCTGCATTATATATATCTTCCGGAGGGACTGACGTACATCGGTCAGGAGGCTTTCGATATATGTGATGAACTTACATATGTATATGTTCCGGATTCTGTTACGACGATCGGGAAATATGCTTTCGATGATTGTCCGAGACTGATCCTGAGCGTTCCGAAGTCTCAGCGCAATGTGGGTGAATATGACTATGTCCCGCCATACAGACTGATCGTCAGGGATAAGTAATATGTCGTATATTGATTTCCGCAAAGTTGATAAGATCTACAGGACCGGCGATGTGGAAGTCGCTGCCCTCCGTGACGTGACAATGAGGATAGAGAAGGGCGAGCTTACGGTGATACTGGGGCAGTCAGGTGCCGGCAAGACCACACTTCTTAATATTCTTGGCGGCATGGACAGGCTGACACAGGGTCAGGTGTTTGTAGATGGACGTGAGATATCGCAGTACAATACCAAGCAGCTGGCAGAATACAGAAGGTATGACGTCGGGTTCGTATTTCAGTTCTATAATCTTATTCCCAATCTCACCGCTATCGAGAATGTGGAGATGGCATCGCAACTGGTGAAAGGTAGCTTCTCATGTGAGCAGATGCTCGATATGGTAGGGCTCCGCGACAGGCGTGATAATTTCCCCGCACAACTGTCAGGAGGAGAGCAGCAGCGTGTTGCTATTGCCAGGGCGATCGCTAAGAGACCGAAGCTCCTTCTGTGCGATGAGCCTACAGGTGCACTCGATTATGAGACAGGTAAATCCATACTGAAATTATTGCAGAACCTTGCCAGAAATCACAATATGACAGTCGTGATAATCACTCACAATTCGGCACTGGCTCCGATGGCTGACAGGGTCGTCAGAGTGAAAAGCGGTGAGATACTGAGCAACGTGGTCAATACGGATCCGGTGGATGTTGATACCATAGAGTGGTAAGAGGGTCTCATCATGACAGCCTACATCAAGACGGTATTAAGATCGATAAGAAACAGTATCGGACGTTTTGTGGCTATCTTCGCGATCATTGCGCTCGGAGTCGGATTCTTTGCGGGACTCAAGCTGTCGATGCCGTCCTTCCGTGAGACGGGAAATGAGTTCCTGCAGGATGGTCAGCTTTTTGATTTCAGACTGGTATCCACCATTGGTTTTGATGATGAGGACGTATCAAGACTCAGACGTATCAAGGGTGTCAGGAGCGTTCAGGGAGCATATACGGCTGATGCGGTCGTTCTTATCGATGGCAATAATGAACTTGTATATACAGTCAGATTTCACTCGCTCACAGACGGAGTTAATATCCCCAAACTGATAGAGGGGAGGATGCCTCAGACTCCCAATGAGATAGTTGTGGATGAATACAATATGAAGTCTGATGTGCTGGGCAAGAAGATCCGTCTGTCCGGTGACAATCCCACATCAACGACAGACATTATGAAGTACGATGAATATGAGGTAGTAGGGCTTATAAGGTCTCCCTATTATCTGAATTTCCAGAGAGGTAATTCTGATGTTGGATCAGGCAATATCGGATTCTATATCTATGCTCCGGCAGAGTCATTCGACAGTGAGTTTTACCATGAAGTCTATGTCAAATATGACAATGATGATTTCATCTTCTCGGAGGAATATGATGATTTTGTGTCGCTGGTTGAGAAGAATCTGGAGAAAGATACAGAGACTGTTATCAATGACAGGTTCGATACGATTCTGAGGGATACATATACAGAACTCTATGATGCCCAGGACGAGCTTGATGACAAGAGGAGAGAAGCCAGTGAAGAACTGGAGGATGGTCTTAGAGAACTGAGGGATGCATCTGATGAACTGAAGGATGCCAGGCAAGAACTGGAGGATGGTGAGAAGGAACTCAAAGACGCCCGTAAGACACTTGATGATTCTGCCGCAGATCTTGCTTCCGCACGCAGAAAACTCGATGATGCCGAAGCTTCCATCAACAGCGGCAAGAAAGAGCTGGAACAGGCTCAGAGTGAGATAGATTCCAACAGGGCAAAACTCGAATCTGCCAAGGCAGAGATCAACGATAACATAAAACAGGTCAATGCCGGAATAGATCAGGCAAATGCAACGATTACAGATCTTCAGGGAAAGCTCCCTCAGATAGAAGCAGGTATCGATCAGGTCAGCGGACAGCTGGAGCAGCTCTATGCCGCCCGTGATGCCGGTGAAGATGTGGATGAACAGATCGCAGAGTGCGAGGCGATCCTTGAGGAACTGCAGGGTAATAAAAGCGCATGTCAGACCGGTATCGCGCAGGCCGAAGCAATGATAGATGAACTGTCAGCCAAGATACCGCTTCTGGAAGCCGGCCTTCAGGAGATAGCAGATAATGAGAAAGCTCTCGATCAGGGGCAGGCAGAGGTGGATTCATCAAGGGCGAAGCTCAACACTGCCATCAAAGAGTACGAGTCAGGTCTGGCACAGTATAATGACGGCAAAGCCAGGCTGAAAGACGGGGAAGACAAATACAAGGATGCTCTGAAAAAGTATGAGGATGGTGTTGCAGAGTATGAGGACGGGTTCGCCGAATACATGGACGGATGGCGCGAATATGCGGAGAATAAGGAGAAATTTGTTAACGAGATAGGACGTTATGAGCGGGAACTCGAATATGCGTGGCGCGAGATCGCCAAGGTAAAGAAACCGGAAACATATGTGATGGGAAGGGATACGAATGTCGGATATGTTAGTTTCGACAACGATTCGCGCATTGTTGACGGCATCACGAAAGTATTCCCGGTATTTTTCTTCGCTCTGGCCGCTCTGGTGTGTTCCACTACCATGAGCAGGATGGTAAGCGATGAGAGGACGCAGATCGGCACCATGCGCGCACTGGGATACAGTGAGTTTGCCATTGTCATGAAATACGTCCTCTATTCGGGTTCGGCATCCGTATCTGGATGTATAGCCGGATATCTGGGCGGATCGAAATTATTTCCCTACGTTATCTGGGAAGTTTACAGGATGATGTACGGTTTTGCGGATATTACTTTCGTGGGATCAATATGGGTGTTCCTGCTTGCTCTTGCTGTATCGGTAATATGCTCCATCGGTGTTACTGTAGTTACATGTATGGCTGAACTGACCGGAATGCCGGCAGATCTCATAAGACCAAAGGCTCCCACTGCCGGCAAGAGGATCCTTCTGGAGCGTATTCCATTCATCTGGAAACGGTTCATGTTCCTGCATAAGGTCTCATGCCGCAACGTGTTCAGATTCAAGAAGAGAATGTGGATGATGATAATCGGTATTGCAGGATGTACGTCGCTCCTGATCACAGGATTCGGCATCCGTGATTCCATAGACGGCATCGTTGATTACCATTACGACAATGTAATGCCATATGATGGCTCTGCGATAGCCGACAGAGCCGGGGATAAGGAACTCCGCGAGGCTCTTGATGAGACCAACGCGACACTGGGGACAAAGTATATCTACTCGACCGCCAGGGTAAAGAGTGTGACTCATCAGGGCAGGGACATGATACGCGATGTCAGTCTGATCCTGTCTGACGATCCTGAGATCACGAAGTTTACCATACCGATAGATTATTACACCGGTGAGCATCTCGCCTGGCCTTCACAGGGCAACATTGCCATCAGCAGCAAGCTGGCAGACAAAAACGGACTCAAAGCAGGGGATACCATAACACTTTCCTACGACGACGGTGCCAAGACAATTACTGCCAGGATCGAATATGTATTCGAGAATTACATCTTTCACTATGCATTCATGAGCGGGGCGACATACGAGGAACTGACGGGAGAGGTTTACAGGCCGGATCAGGCTTTCGTGATACGCGATGACAGCGGTGTGGAACCATGGAAATTCATGTCTATGCTTTCCGAGATATGCGATATCAAGATGTGGACGCTGACATCTGATTTCAGGACATCTTTCTCCGAGACGATGAAACAGCTGAATCTCGTGGTCATTCTTGTAATTGCCTGCGCGGCAGGTCTTGCCTTTATAGTTATGTTCAATCTGAACAACATCAACATTTCTGAGAGAATACGCGAGATAGCAACGCTCAAGGTCATGGGCTTCAACCGCCTTGAGACGGGCAGTTATGTGTTCCGTGAGAATATAATACTCGTTATCATCGGATTCATATTCGGCATTCCTCTGGGACGTCTCCTGCATGCCTTTGTCATCGCGCAGATAGAGATGGACACTGTCACATTCGTCACGAAAGTGCTCCCCCTGAGTTATCTGTGGTCGGTCCTGTTCGTTAGCGCGTTTACGGTTATTGTTGATCTGGTAATGCGGATCAAGATAGAGAGGATAGATATGGCGGAGTCGCTGAAGTCGGTGGAATAGGGGGCTCGCAGACGGATCGCTCACTCTGTCCTCGTCGCTTCGCTCCGTTGTCCGGTAACGAAGAAGAACCGGCATCAGAAGATGCCGGTTCAGATAATATGCTTTATTAATTTATTCCGGATCAGAGTCCATCCAGGACTGATGGTAGTGAAGCTTGCGGTACTCTTCAGGAGGTATTCCGATGCACTTCTTGAATACCTGGATGAAGTGGCTCTGGGAAGAGAACCCAAGATAATTCGAGATTGTAAGACTGGAGTCGTCAAGATGGCGCAGCATGTTGCATGCGATATAGATCTTCTGATCTCTGATGTACTGGCTGATGGTGATTCCCATCTCTTTCTTGAAGAGCTTTGACAGATAGCTTGGGTTGAGGTTCATTGCCTCAGCAACATCCTCAACTGTGAGCTTGCCGCAGATGTGTGTTCTGATGTAGTCGATGGAAGCAACGACATTACGGCTCATTGCAGATGCTTTGATGTTGTTCTGCATGCGCTTGCAGTAGTCCATGGCAATACGTTTGCTTAATTTTGTAATCTCTTCCTGAGTAGTGAGAGTATCGATTATCTCGATATATATATCACTCAGATTGTATGAGGTGGCTACATCCATTCCGCCCTCGATGCAGAACCTGCTGATCATGCCAGTAAAGATGACTGCGTGATATCTGGCATTGCGGAGCTTATCGTCGCTTAGTTTTCCCATTTTCTGGCTCGAACCGAAATGTTTAAGCCTCTCAGACAGTAGCTCGGTATTGCCGCTGGCCACGAGTTCGTAGAATTCGATCTCCTTGTTGTAGGCGACATTGCGCTGTTCAGGATTCTCTTCCGCCATCAGTCTTTTTGTCAGTTCGTGGTCTATGTCAATCATGGTAAACATCTCCCCATTATCAAATCCCCATTATCAAATATCTGCAATTATAGTCCAAAATGTGACAAATATCAAGGAAATTTTATCCGGGTGATAATACTGCGTTGAACAAGGAATTAACAAATTGTTATACTTTTGAACGCGATTTTCGCGCTGTTTTGATTTATCATAGAATACATATTGCCATCAGGAGGTCTGCCATGGATTATTCAGCACACAGATCAGACAGTATCACACCCAATGAGACAGCGCATCTGGAACTCGTGAGACAGAGAGCGGGTGACTGCATAGTCCTCCTCCGTAATGATGGCATCCTGCCGTTATCCGGCAGGGGAAGGCTCGCCGTCTACGGTCAGGGAGCCAGACATACGATCAAGGGCGGAACCGGTTCAGGAGATGTTAACAGCAGGATGACATACTCTGTCTGCGACGGTCTTGCTGATGCGGGATTCGAGATCACTACAGGGGAATGGCTTGATCGCTATGATGAGGCTATCAGGAAATATACGGAAGATTACATAGCCATGATCAAGGCTTATGCTGCAGAGCGCGGTATTGTCGAGGAGATGGCGCTTTTTGATAATCCGTTCGGGGTTATGGATCTGCCGGAGATCACCTCTGATGATACAGATGATAGCTGTGATACAGCGGTCTTCGTGATAAGCCGTGAGGCAGGCGAGGGCAAGGACAGGGAGTATAAGAAGGGTGATTATCTGCTGTCGGAATCCGAGGAGAAGAGCCTCCGCAAAGTTGCATCTGATTATAAAAATACTATTGTTGTTATCAATTCAGGCGGAATTATAGATACAACAGTTATCAACAGCATCGAAGGCGTGACTGCGCTTGTTCAGATGAGTCAGCTTGGCGCTGCCGGAGGTCTCAGTCTTGCAGATGTGATAACAGGCAAGGTAACTCCTTCCGGGAAACTGACAGATACATGGGCATCACGCTACGAAGATTACCCCGGATATGATGAATTCAGCACCGATCCTGATGATGAGTACTACAGGGAGGGTATTTATGTCGGGTACAGGTATTTCGATACGTTTGGCGTAAAACCGTCATACCCGTTCGGCTTTGGGATGTCATATACCACGTTCAGCCTTGAGGCTGTATCCGCATCACTTGACGGAACAGCGGTAACTGTTGATATGAAGGTTACAAACACCGGTTCCGAATACAGCGGTAAGGAGGTAGTCCAGCTTTATTGTCAGGCGCCTTCAGGCAGGGTCGACAAGCCCCGCAGGATCCTGGCCGGATTTGACAAGACGTGGCTTCTGGCACCCGGGGAAGAAGAGATACTCTCTGTCGGTTTTGATATGACAGATGTGGCATCCTATTCCGAGCAGGATGGTGCGATGATACTGGAAGCGGGTGATCATATCATCTGTGCAGGTAACTGTATCGACAGTGCAGTTCCGGTGATGGTTGTTACTGTTCCTGAAGATGTTGTAGTTGCCAGGTTTAAGCATCTGCTCGGTGATCCGGGCATCGTCACGCTCACGTCTGATGCTGCCGGGTGTGCAGGTGAAGCCGAGATTCCTGATGTGGAGAAGTTCATCCTGGATACATCCTCTGTCACGGTATTTGTTCCGGAATATGACAGGGAGAGACCATTGTACACGGATAACAGACCCGGTGAGAAGATAACGCTTCAGGATGTTGCAGACGGCAAGGCCTCTGTCGAGGAACTGGTTGCCAAGATGACCTATGAGGAAATGGCTCTCATCTGTGTCGGTGCATATGAGGGTGCCAGGAAGGATGATACGATCGTGGGGTCGGCATCTCTTCAGGTACCCGGTGCTGCAGCGGAGACGAACAAGATGTTCATTGATACCCTCGGGATCCCGTCGCTTGTGCTGGCAGACGGTCCTGCCGGATTGAGGCTGAAGCCTCATTTCAAGGCATATGCTGACGGCAGTCTTGTCCCGGGCGGTGATGTGTTCGGACTGTCTTATAAGGATTTCCCCAAGGATCTTCCAGACGGATGTGTCGATTACTATCAGTACTGTACCGCGATCCCTATTGCCTCAGCGCTTGCACAGTCCTGGGATATGGATCTCATCGAGGAGATCGGAACGATGGTCGGTGAGGAGATGATCGAGTATAATGTTCATCTGTGGCTGGCTCCGGGTATGAATATACACAGGAATCCCCTGTGCGGAAGGAATTTCGAGTATTATTCCGAGGATCCGCTCGTATCAGGAAAGTGCGCTGCCGCAATGACGAGAGGTGTGCAGAAGAACAAGGGAAGGGGAACCACGATAAAGCATTTCGCGGCGAATAATGTGGAGGACAACAGGCTTTTCAACGACTCGCATGTAAGTGAGAAAGCGATGCGTGAGATATATCTGAGAGGATTTGAGATTGCAGTCAGGGAGTCACAGCCTCTGTCCCTGATGACTTCTTACAATCTTATCAACGGCGTTCATTCCGCCAATAATTATGAGCTTATCCAGAATATCCTCAGAGACGAATGGGGATATGAGGGAACGGTCATGACAGACTGGCTGACAACACAGGATGTGGCTGCTATGGGATTTGGTGTACCGGGCAAGAATAAGGAGTCTGATCCTGCCCAGTGTATGAGAGCAGGCAATGACTGGATCATGCCCGGATGCGAGGGCGATGTCACGAAGATACTTCATGATGTGGAAGAAGGTATCATATCCGGTGCGGATCTCATGTTCTGCGCATCAAATGTCCTGAAGGCCTGCATCAGATGTATGGGGTATGATGCTTAATGAGTGATATCGATCTTAAGACAATGACGAGAGAAGAAGCCCTTAAGTACATGGGGCTTCCTGAGGATGCCAATGATTTTGCCATAGATGAGAGGTTCTGGCAGCTTACCAAAAGATACCGCGGAAAGAGTGAGCCCGGAAGCGAGAGTAAGCTCAATGAGCTGACTGCCGTATACAATATTGCCTGCGGCAAAAGGGACGAGCAGAACAGGAAGGAGGAAGCACGTCAGAATGCTTCCAAGTTTCTTGGTAAGACAAAGGATGAGTGGAAAAACTACCTGTCCTATACCTGGTTCAAGATGGTCGTTATCCTTGTTGTGGCGATCGCATTCGGAAGCATCATCTATAACGTTGTGTTCAAGGACAGGTATGACTGCTCAGCCGTAGCCTTCGGTCACTTCAATGTTGAATGCGAACTGCTGGAGGAGAGACTCGTCACAGAAGAGTTGAAGAATCCTTATGTCAGTGCAGTTAATATGGTTGTTCATAATGAACAGGGCGAGGTTGACAATGCGTATGCCAACCAGTCACTGGCTGCAGTGCTGTCTATGTATCCGAATATGCTTATTACGGACGGCATGACATACAAGTATTATTTCAGTGCTTACAGTGATATGAGCAATGTGTATGCAGATCTTCAGATGAGACTTAACGAATCGGTCCTGGATCATATCGAACCGATCTACATAAGTGAGCGTGAGGCATATCTCGCCACCAAGGACTATATTGATTACGAGGGGATCGGAGAACAGGAAACAGATGCAGAGGAGCTGGATCCTACTCCCGTTCTCATAGGTTTCAGGATTACTGATGAGAATGCGATCAAATCCCTTGGCATCACAAATCTCTGGCCGGAGAGCAGACCTGAGATCATCATATCAATCTATGCGGGAACGAGTGATTTCAACAAGGGCGAAGAGATGATCATCAAGCTGTGTCAGAGCATGGCTTTCAGCGACTGAATCTCTTCTGTGGTGAGTGGACGGAGGAACCCCGGGTTCTGATCATCCATAGTCAGTGTCCCGAGCCTTATCCTTCTCAGAGTAACTACCTGTCTTCCGTAATGTGAGATGATGCGCCTGACCTCGTGTGTCTTACCCTCCGTAAGCGTGATAAGGCATGTTTTGCTGTCGATTATCTCTATCCCGGCCGGAGCGAGCGGAACGTCATGATCCATATCCTTGAGAGTGATGCCCAGGGAGACTTCATTTACGATATCATCAGTTACCGGATCTCCTTCGTATTCAACACGGTAAGTCTTGGGGATCCTGTATTTGGGTGATGTAAGGGCGTGGTTCAATGATCCGTCGTTAGTGATGATGAGAAGACCTGTCGTGTGATAATCAAGTCTTCCCACAGGGCTCAGATGCTTGCCCTTAAGATGATCCGGAATGAAGTCACCGACACACCTGTGGCGCGTATCTTCCATCGCAGTGAGGACTTCGTCCGGTTTGTCCAGCACAAAGTACAGATATGTTGATGTGTTAACGGGTGCGCCGTCAAGAGTGATGTCATCTTCCTCACTCACATTAGCCTGGGGATCCTTTACGGTCACACCGTTGACGCACACTTTGCCTGACCCGATCATTTTCCTGACCGCGCTTCTCGATCCACATCCCGAATTCGCCAGCAATTTGTCCAAACGCATAGAGCGATTATACATCATATGAGGTATAATTTCCCTGTATGGTCAAGATCAATATCGAAGCAGGACATCCCACGGCGGCCGAGGCCATGGCAAGACTGACAAATGAACTGTACCGTGTGAGGGCATCAGGCGTCCCCTGCGCGAAAATAATCCACGGCTACGGCAGCACCGGCAAAGGCGGCGCCATCAAATCCGCACTTGTCCCGCATCTCCGCACCATGATCTCCAGAAGGATCATCACCGGTTTTATCGCAGGAGAGAACTTCGGACCTTTCTCCGCATCCGCGCAGACGTATGCACAGCGCTACAGGGATCTGAGAAGCGATATCGACTGGGGAAGATCAAATGACGGCATCACAGTAGTATTCTTCAAATGAGGTTAGATAAAATGGCAGAGGACTTTAATACCAGATGGAATGAATTCGAGGAAATGTGCAACAGCTGCAACGGTTGTGAACTCAGGGCAGGTGCCACTAATGTAGTTATCTACAGGGGCTCGAAGACAGCTCCTCTCATGATAGTCGGCGAGGCTCCGGGAGCAGATGAGGACAGGATCGGCAAACCGTTTGTCGGCAGATCCGGCAAGCTCCTTCAGAGCCTCATCGAAGCATACGGTTTCGGTGACGGTGATTATCATATCTGCAATATCTGCAAGTGCCGGCCTCCCGAGAACAGAAGACCTCTTCCTTCCGAGATCGCTGCATGCAAGAAAAACCTGGCAGTTCAGTTCGGTCTCGTGCAGCCCAAAGTAATCCTGTTGTGCGGCTCTACAGCTTATGAGGGTTTCTTTGGTGCAAAGCCCGTTATGAAAGAAGTCCGCGGTAAGTTCATTGAACGCAACGGGTATTATATCATGACGACATATCATCCTGCTTTCGCGCTGCGCAACCCCGCCAACAAGATGCCGATCTTTGAGGATATGGGCAAGGTAAGGGATAAACTGACCGAACTTGGGGCAATGCCGCCGTGGCAGGGACTGAACGCAGAGTAAAGACTGATTTTGCTCTTGATTTATAAATTTTACTTTGCTATAATCCTGTGCGTTGATGGCTTAGGTCACGCAATATTGCCGAATGGTGTAACGGTAGCACCCCGGTTTCTGGCACCGTTTGTCTGGGTTCGAATCCTAGTTCGGCAGCCAATACAGCTAAGGCTGATGACCGCAGATCTTCCTGTGAAGACCTGCGGTTTTTTGTTTGTTTGGTAGTATAATCAGTTCAGCGGGTCCCGCGTAATGTGTGGAGGTTATGAGATGAGCCATGATGTCTATCTGTTCGGTCAGATTCTTGGAACACATTCTTTCCTGCTGAAGGACGGGTTCCTCAAGCCTGATGAGTATTCCGAGATTAAGGATCATTATTTCCTTCCGGGAGGGGAGACGGGAACGGCCGCCACGGTGTTGTCTTCGCTTGGTGTGTCAGTATTGATGGACGGTACATGGATAGGCACCGATGTGGCACCAATGCTCCGGTCGTTTTATGAGAATGAATCAGTTGATCTGTCTGCGCTGCGGTTCGTGGAGGATGATCCCGGTGTTATGGATTATGTGGTTATCGCAGGCCTTGTGAGATCACCCATGGGAAGATTCCAGCAGCTGTTCAGCTCCGGAAGGAGATGGTGGAACGTTCCCCGTGCTGAAGATGTCAGAGGGTGCAGAGCAGCAGGGATCGATCCGTTCTTCGGTGATGATTCTCAAAAGGCAGCTTCCCTGTGCATAGAATTTGGTGTGCCTTATGTAACCATTGATTCGAGGCATGACTCATTCCTGCATAAGCACGCGGCAGTGAACGTGATATCGCATGAGTGTCTTTCTCAGCATTATGCAGATATGTCTCCTGAGGAGGTCATGACTCTGATGATAGATTCCGGTGACGGACTTACGATACTTACTCAGGGTGGTGATGAGATGCTCTACGGACGGCACGGCGGATCTGTTCACAGGATGAAGCCGTTTGATGTAGAGGTCAGAAGCACTCTTGGGGCGGGTGATACTTACAAGGCCGGATGTGTATACGGAGTATTGCATGGCATGAGCGATGAAGAGCTGGTCAGATTCGCAGCGGCCTGTTCGGCCATCGCAATAACAAGGTATCCGCTTCCGTTGTTCCCTCCGAAGATGGAAGAAGTGGAAGATGAAATGGGGACGGTTCCTTTTTCATCAAAATGGTGAAAAAGGAACCGTCCCCATTTCATCTTTTTCCGCCATCTTGCAAAAAAAGTCAAATTTGTGTAATCTGTAAGTTGTCATATTACATATTATTATGGAGGATCTGAACTATGATTATATGTGCAAGTTGCGGCAAGGCTAATGAAGACGGCAGCAAGTTCTGTATGGACTGCGGCGCACCGCTTCCTATCGTTGCCGGTAAGAATGATGATACAGCAGCACCCGTTGCTGAGCCCGAGCCTGTTGTGGCACCTGAACCTGCAGCGGCAGAACCTGTTGCAGCACCTGTAGTTGAACCCGAGCCCGTTGTGGCACCTGAACCCGTGATAGCACCCGAGCCTGTTGTTGCAGCTGCTGCAGCCGCTGCCGCAGCCGCTGAACCCGTTGTAACAGCACCGGAGCCCGTAATCGCTCCCGAACCTGTTATTGTACCGGAGCCTGTTATCGCACCCGAGCCCGTGATTGCACCCGAGCCTGTAATTGCACCCGAGCCCGTGATTGCACCCGAGCCTATTATCGCTACTCCTGTGCAGCCTGTGATCACACCTGAACCCGTTCAGACAGCAAGCAATACATACAGCACACCCACTGCTTCACCCGAACCTGAGCCCGGTGTTGATCTCAGCAAGGCAAACGGCCTGTGTGTTGCAGGTCTTGTTGTATCTCTCATATCCTTACTCTGCTGTGGTGCTACTTCCATTATCGGACTTATCCTGTCTATCATCGGTCTTACCAAGGTAAGCAAGACAGGCCAGAAGGGTAAGGGCATGGCTATCGCAGGTATCATTGTCTCTGCGATCCTGATCGTATCATTACTTATCTTCTATTTCGCCGGTAAGGCAACATGGTCTAAGGCACTTAAGGATTACGGCATCGATGTTCCTGTCAGCACCGCAAGCAACGATGATGAAGATGATGACGATGACGATGACGACGATGATGATGACGGTGACGACGACGATGACGACGACGATGACGACGACGATGACGACGACAACGGCGGCGATGAGTGGTGGAACTGATCATAACTGATTGAATGATTACTGCCTGATCTAATATAATTAGGTCAGGCAGTTTTTTACGTATGGCAAATGCATAAAGCAAGGAGCAGATGAAATGATAAGATGCCCTCAGTGCGGGACAAAGAATAAAGAAGATTCCAGATATTGCGAGGACTGCGGTGCTACCCTGAAGAAGGACAGTACGGTAAATCTTTATGATGAACCGGTCGATGCACCTCTGTACAAAACCGATCCGGAGACATTTAAGAGTGATGCTGACAGTCCTGAGGTGAATAAGAAAGATATCCTGTGTATAAGCGCATTGATAATCTCGATCTTCAACATGGCAGGATGCGGTCTATTATCGATTCCTGGTCTGATCTTTGCCGTATATGCATATAATAAGGCCAAGAAAGAGAACCTGAAGGGTGAGAGACTGGCACTTGTTGCTGTCATCCTCTCGGGTTTGAGCATATTGTATTTCGTGTTTATGGTCTTTGCCGTGCTGACGGAGAACAATGCGTAAGTTTACAGTGACAGAGAAGCTCGATAACGAGCATGTGGTCAAAGCCTGCAGGGAAGCCTTTCCCGGACTCAGGTCTGCTGACCTGTACAGAGCCCTTAAGCACAAGGATATCAGGATCGATGGCAGGAAAACGTCTTCTGATATCGCAGTGAGGGCTGGTCAGGTGGTTGAGGTGTGGCTGCCGGATGCTGTTTTCGAGAAGGAGAACAGCCCGGGTGCGTCTCCTGCCAAGGACAACAGACCCGTCTATGCGAAGGTATATGAATCTGACCGTTTGCTCATCGTCAACAAGAGGCAGGGCGTGGCGGTTCATTCCGGCAGGAATACCGGGGATATAAATCTTATAGATGCCGTAAGGCGTGACCTTCGGGATCCCGAGGCAGATCTGTGCCACAGGATAGACATGAATACCGGCGGTCTCGTCATGATCGCCAAGGATAAGGAGGCTCTCGAAGATGCGGTGGCACTCTTCAGGAATAACCTTGTGACCAAGAGATACCGTGCTCTGGTGATGGGTGTGCCTCAGGATGGTGAACCTGTTATCTGTTCTGATGATACAGTGATGAGGGAAGTATCCGCATATCTGGAGAAGACTCCCAACGGCAGTGTATATATTCACGATATTAAGCAGGACGGGGACGTTTCTGTGATATCCAGATACAGGGTTCTTAATACCTATGGTGATATATCGGATATCGAAGTTGAGCTCGTTACCGGCAGGACGCATCAGATAAGGGCGCAGTTCGCGCATATGGGGCATCCTGTGGTGGGGGACGGCCTGTACGGAAGGGCAAGGGACAATAACGCGCTGAAAGCCCCCGACGGCTCGAAAATCAGATATCAGCAGCTCTTTGCTTCCACACTGATATTGGGAAAGATACCGCCTGATAACTGCCACCACGGTCTGTCGGGTAGAAGATTTTCCCTTAATCCGGAATTTGGTGTTAAACTATAAATATGGCAGATAACAGACCGATTGGTGTTTTCGATTCAGGTATAGGCGGGCTTACCGTGCTCCGCGAGATATGGGATATGGTTCCTTCTGAAGGGACCATCTATTTTGGTGACAACGGAAGAGCCCCTTACGGTACCAAGTCAAAGAGCACGATAATAAAGTATTCACTGCAGGACATGAGCTTTCTTGAAGAGCAGAATGTAAAGATGATCGTAATCGCCTGCAATACCGCTTCTGCACACGCATATGAGGCCCTGAAGGAGAGGGCAGATGTTCCGGTTATTGAAGTCGTTACGCCGGGAGCCAGGTGCGCCGCAAGAGCAACGAAGAACGGAAGGATCGGTATCATCGCCACAAAGGGATCAGTCAATTCCGGCGTCTACAAGGCAGCTGTCGAGAAAGAGGCTCCGGAAGGTTCACAGATCTTCCAGCAGGCCTGCCCTCTGTTCGTATCTCTGGCAGAAGAAGGCTGGTGGGACAATGAGATCACCGATGCAGTAGTTAAGGAATATCTGACACCACTCAAAGAGGCCGGCATAGATACTCTGGTGCTCGGATGCACCCATTATCCGCTGCTGACTCCTGCTATCAGGAAGTTTATGGGTGACGGGGTGACTCTGATCAACGCGGGGAAGGCTGTCGCTGAAGTGGTCAGGAAGACACTTGCGGACGGCAGCCTTATGAGCGACGGTGTCAATCCGGTCAGGGCTTTCTATACAAGTGATGAGCCGGAGCTCTTTGAATCAGTGGCATCCCCGTTCCTGGGAAGAGGTCTTCCTGCCGGCACAAAACACTGCAATATAGACAGGTACAGTATATGAAGGTTGATATAGAGATAACGACAAATGTGTATCCCGAGCCGTTCGTGACGGTGGCCATTATGGAGGAGAAGGATGGTATCATCTCCTACAAGTGGTGCGAGAAGAGGACTCCGGAAGAGAAAGAGTCTCTTTATGAGCTTATCCTGGATCTGAAGAGATCAAGGGCGACCGTGAAGAGATCGGGCAACATCAGATCCGAGATGGAGTTTGCGGCAGGGGAGGAGACACTGGGCGCTATAGATACGTTTTACGGGCTCATTCCTGTTAAGATACATACCGAATATCTTAATATGCCGTCGGTGATGAGCGGGGTTTTCGAGATGAAATATACGTTGAGTTCCGGAGCCGGCGGAGAGGACGAATTGATAAAAAATGTTTTTTCGCTAAAAAGACTCTTGCAAAACCAAAACTGTTAATGTAGAATCAGTAAGCATTGTTTGAGATTAGAAGTATCGGAGGTGAAGATAGATGGCACATCCTAAGCGTAAATGGTCCAAGACCAGAACTGCACGTCACAGAGCAGCTTGGAAGCTTTCAATGCCCGGATTTGTAGAGTGCCCTCAGTGCCATAGCAAGATGCTCCGCCGTAAGGCCTGCAAGAATTGCGGTTATCTGGATGGCAGACAGGTCATCAAAGTCGGCGAAGAGATCTGATCTTTAGAATCATCGGAAAGCTACTATCGAAGGCAGTGAGAGAATACACCCACTGCCTTTTTTGAGGTTACAAGGATCATGAGCAAACCTGTTGTGGCAATTGTCGGCCGCCCTAACGTGGGCAAGTCAAGTCTCTTTAACACACTGTACGGTGAACGTATATCTATCGTTCACGATACGCCCGGTGTGACGAGGGACAGACTTTATGCGCCTGCAAACTGGCGCGGCAGGGATTTTATCATGATCGATACGGGCGGTATAGAGCCTGAGACTGACGACGTGATCACGAAGAATATGAGGCTTCAGGCGGAGATTGCCATAGAGACTTCGGATGTAATTATATTCATGTGCGATATTCAGGCAGGTCTTACCGCATCTGACGAAGAAATCGCCGTTATGCTCCGCAAGTCAGGACGTCCGGTGGTCTGTGCCGTCAATAAGGTTGACAAGATTGGCGATCCACCGTCAGAGTTCTATGAATTCTATAATCTCGGTCTTGATACTGTTATTCCGCTGTCTGCTTCCCACAGGCTCGGCATCGGCGAACTGCTCGATGCTGTGTTCGAATTCTTCCCTGAAGAGAAAGACGCCGAAGGCGATGACGAGACCATCAGGGTTGCCCTCATAGGCCGTCCTAATGCAGGCAAATCTTCTTTGTCCAACAAGATAATAGGCGAGGACAGGAGCATTGTCTCCGACATAGCAGGGACCACAAGAGATACCATTGATACATTTGTAGAGAATAAGTTCGGAAAGTTCACGGTAATCGACACAGCCGGAATGCGCAAGAAAGGCAAGATCGAAGATCAGGTGGAGAAGTACTCCATGGTCAGGGCTCTTGCCGCAGTTGAACGTGCTGACGTCTGCGTAGTGCTTATAGATGCTTCAGTCGGCATTACAGAACAGGATACCCGCGTTGCCGGTATCGCCCACAATGCCGGCAAGGCATGCGTTATTGCAATAAACAAATGGGATCTGATCGATAAGGAGACCGGAACGCTTGAGCAGATGACCAAGATCGTCAAAGACAGGTTTTCCTTCATGGACTACGCACCTGTCGTGTTCCTGTCGGCCAAGACTGGTCAGAGGATCGACAGGCTGTTTGAGAAGATCAGCATCGCTTATCAGAACGCTCACAAGCGCCTGACGACAGGCGTGTTTAACGATATGCTGAGCGAAGCGATCGCCGTGGTTCCGACGCCGCAGGACAAGGGCAAGCATCTCAAGATCTACTACGGAACGCAGATCGCCACATGCCCGCCGACGTTCGCGCTGTTCGTGAATAATAAGGAACTGTCGCATTTCTCGTACGAGCGCTATATCGAGAATCAGATAAGGGCGAACTTCGGCTTTGAAGGAACGCCTATCCGTCTGTATCTTCGCGAAAAGGGAGAGAACGCGGATAACTGAGGTGTCTTGGGTGACGGTGGTGACAGTCACTGAAAGTGTCTCTGTAACCTGAACTACAGGTACAGTTTGAGAGACAGTCCCTCAAAGCGTCTCTGTAACTGGAACTGCAGGTACAGTTTGAGAGACAGTCCCTGAAAGTGTCTCCGTAACCGGAACCGCAGGTACAGTTTGAGAGACAGTCCCTCGAAGTGTCTCCGCAACCGGAACTATAGGTACAGCTTGAGAGACAGTCCCTGAAAGTGTCTCTGTAACCGAAGCTGCAGGTACAGTTTGAGAGACATCAATCCGGTCAGTAGTATTCTTTCATTCGGGAGACATGATATTCCGTAATCTGAGCAACTATGCTTGCTAGTTGATATCTAATGACATTCGGTCCGGGTGCGAACACCTCGTCTCCTGACATGATGAACAAATCACGTCCTAGATATATTCCGGCATTGTACATATTCTCTATCTTTCCTGCATTGCTGTGGTTATATTCATGCTCGTCACACCTCCCGAAGAACTCGAAGAGAATACATCTGTTAAACTCACGGAATACGATGGCAAAGTCAACTGCATATATCTTTTTGCCGATGCTTACGGACACGTCATACTTGTATTCAATATCAAGTTCGTCAAGCATGGTAGCATAGAGCATCTCGGCGCGTGATCTGAAAATCCGTCCGTTGTATTGGTAATCGTGGTTTTGGGGGATGCTGCAGGAACTGTCGACCAAACTGTCAAAGAATTTGGCATCAAGTTTGTTTTTCAGATTGACTATCCGGTAACGCATGTTGCTGATATCGTATCTTCCGAATAAGGAATTAAGTTTGTCGAGCTTTAACTGCACTAAATCGCGTTGATTTTAATTTTTGTTACTTTGTCCCACGATGAGTCCTTCCTGCTGATCTCTTTGCGTTTCCTTCCTTTCTCGTATACCCTGTATACATCCAGTCCCCGATGCTTTCCTTCATTTACAACCGGCAGTTCATCAAGCCTGGCGATAAGCACATTCTTTTTGACAGCATAGTACTCCACCGGGATCAGGTCTTTGTATTCTTTCATTATTGTCACCTCCTGTAATGTTTATGCTATTTCTTTCACAATAGCACCGTATCCTCGCGAAATAGCTCCGGAAAAATACGAAAATATAACATTTTGTCGGTAATTGTCGTTTTCATAAACCTGAGATGCGTGAGATAATATTCTTAACACTCAAAAAAACGGAGGATACAACATGAGCAGGATCAGTGATTTTCTGAAAGAAGCAGGCGTATTTTATCTGGCAACTGTTGACGGAGATCAGCCCAAGCTGAGACCGCTCGGACTTCACCTGGAGATGGACGGAAAGGTGCTGTTCGGAGTCGGAGATTTCAAGGGTGTTTACAGGCAGCTCAAAGCGAATCCAAAGTGCGAGATCGCCTGCGCCAAGCCTGACGGTCACTGGATGAGATATACGGGAACTGCTGTTTTCGAGACGGACCCTAAATATGCGGAGGCAGCGCTGGAAAGTGCACCTTATCTCAGGGACATATATAACGAGACAACGGGTAACAAGATGGAGATGTTCCACCTCGAAGATGCAACCTGTGTGGAGATCGTTGTCATGGGTGAGGGCGAAAGCCTTATCTAACGGGCGTTACGAGTCATAATTTTTGTTAAATATGTCAGGTAGAGAACTGCTGAAATAGTAGGAAAATATAACACGGTAAAAAATCAGGTTATATAAGTAAAACAGCAGAGACTGACAGGAGTATTTATGGCTAAGATCGAGAATATGCGTAACATCGCGATCATCGCGCACGTTGACCACGGTAAGACAACGATCGTGGATTCCATGCTGAAGCAGGCTGGTATATACAGAGAGAACGAGCAGATTGTTGAGCAGGTCATGGACAGCAATGACCTGGAGAGGGAGAGAGGTATCACGATCCTCGCCAAGAATACGGCAATCGACTACAAGGGGATAAGGATCAATGTCGTTGACACTCCCGGTCATGCTGATTTCGGCGGTGAGGTCGAGCGTGTTCTCAAGATGGTTGATGCGGTGCTTCTGGTAGTTGATGCTTTCGACGGACCGATGCCCCAGACGAGATTCGTTCTCCGTAAGGCTCTCGAGATGGGTCTCAAGCCGATCGTATGCATAAACAAGATCGACAGACCTGATGCCAGACCTCTGCAGGTTGTTGATATGGTCCTTGATCTTTTCATCGAGCTCGGTGCCGATGACGATCAGCTTGAATTCCCTATCGTTTATTCATCCGGTAAGACGGGTATCGCAACCCTCGATCTCAAGGAGTTCGAAGAGGGCAAGACTCTTGATTTTACGGCGCTGCTCGATACTGTAATTGAGTACACGCCCTGCCCGGAGGGCGATATCGATGCACCTCTGCAGCTTCTTGTATCCAATATCGATGCTGATCCGTACATCGGCAGGATCGCTGTAGGAAGGATCGAGAGAGGTACTGTTAAGCAGGGTGCTAATGTTACTATCGCTACTTACGGCGAGGAAGGCAAGCGCAATGCGAGGATCGTTAAGCTCCTGAGGTTCCATGACCTCGGCAGGGAGGAGATCAGCGAGGCATCCGTCGGTGAGATTGTCTGCGTTGCGGGTATTCCCGACATCAATATCGGTGACACCATCTGTGATCCCGCTAATGTTGAACCGCTGCCTTTCGTAAATATTGATGAACCCACGATCGCGATGACGTTCTCCGTAAATGACAGCCCTTTCGCAGGACAGGACGGAAAGTTCGTTACATCAAGACACATCAGGGACAGGCTCTTCAAGGAGATCGAGACCAACGTATCCATGAGGCTTGAGGAGACAGATACAACAGAGGCATTCATCGTCAAGGGAAGAGGTGAGCTTCACCTGTCTATCCTTATCGAGACGATGAGAAGAGAGGGTTACGAGTTCCAGGTAAGCAAGCCTAAGGTCATCATGAAAGAGGTCGACGGCGTTCTCTGCGAACCTGTAGAGGATCTTATCATCGATGTTCCCGAGGAGTTTGTCGGACCTGTTATGGAGAAGCTTGGAAGACGTAAGGCGGAGCTCCTTAACATGCTCCCGCCGAATAAGGGATATACAAGGCTTGAATTCAGAGTTCCCTCCAGAGGTATCATCGGTTACAGGACCGAGTTTTTGACCGACACAAAGGGCAATGGTATAATGAACAGCGTTATCAGTGGCTTTGAGCCTTTCGCAGGTGACATCGAGACAAGATCACACGGTGTGCTCGTTGCTTTCGAGAGTGGAGAGGCCATGACATACGGACTGTTCAATGCGCAGGACAGAGGCGCACTCCTCATCGGGGCAGGAACTCCTGTATATGAAGGTATGATCGTAGGTATCAACCCGAAGCCTGAGGATATTACCGTCAACGTCTGCAAGAAGAAGCATGTTACCAATATGCGTGCGGCAGGTTCCGACGATGCTATGCGTCTTACACCGCCCCTGAACTTCAGCCTTGAGCAGTGCCTGGAATTTGTAGAGGATGATGAGCTGTGCGAGGTAACGCCTAAGAACATAAGACTTAGGAAGAAGATACTTAGCACAGAACTGAGGATGAAGGCACAGGCCGCCGCTAAGAAACAGGCCTGACAGAGGTTAAATGGTATCGAAGAAGATCAGGATAGCATTCAGGATACTTATAGTCCTTGTTCTGCTGTTCGCTTTTGCCGTTATCGGAGTTGTATTCGGGTATAATTACGTGCTCTCGCAGGAGAAGCGCTTTGATGCGCTGTCCGAGAGGATAAAAGCAGGGGAATATGAAGACCTGAGCGCCGATACGCCTGATGCCGTTACCGTTGTCATAAATACAGGTGATTCCACTTCGGATATTGCGGGAAGGCTGTATGATGCCGGTCTTGTGAGCAACACGTTTATCTTCTCTCTTATGAGCAAGATAAACGGTTATGACGGATCTTACGTTGCCGGTACACATTACCTTTTGAAGTCTTTCACATATGATGAGCTCATGTACTTCCTGACACTTCAGCCTGCCAGCGTCAAGGTCACGATCCCCGAGGGCCTCACCTATGACGAGATCAAGGAACTCCTTCACGAAGCGGGTCTCACATTCGACGATGCAGAGATGGACAGATGCATGAATTCAACGAACCTGTTCGTTGATTATGACTTCGTATCGAAGATAGAAGTCAAGGAGGAGAGGGATTATATACTCGCAGGATATCTGTATCCCGATACGTATATCTTCGATATCAATGCCTCACCTGAGGCTATAATCCGCAAGTTCCTCAACAACATGTCCATGAAGCTTTATGACGATTATTATGACCGTGCAGAACACCTTGGCATGACGATGGATGAGGTTATCACACTTGCATCCGTCATCCAGGCTGAGACAGGCAAACCCCTGGATATGATGTATATCTCTGCAGTATTCCACAACAGGCTCAACTGTGATGATCCAGCATATCAGTTCCTCGGTTCATCGGCAACGATAAACTATATCATCAAGAGAGAGGGCGGAAGAGCTACTATAAGGCATACAGACGAGCAGCTTGCTTCTGAAAGCCTCTATAACACGTATAACCACAGAGGACTTCCTCCGGGACCTATATGCATGCCCGGTGCCAATGCGATCGCGGCAGCACTGTATCCGGAACCGAACTGCAACTACTGGTATTTCTGTGCCACCGGAGACGGAGGAACCGCTTTCGCATCGACGTATAAGCAGCACCAGGCAAATATCGAGAAATACCAGGATAACTGGGACCGTGCCGATGCGATCGATGACGATAACGGAAACAACGGTGTGAACGAGGACGGAACCGTCAACGATACCGGGGAGACGACAGCACCATGAGCAGTGATATGAGAGTTGAAGTGCTGAGTCCGGCCGGTGATATGGAGAAGCTTAAGACCGTCATTGCCTACGGCGCAGATGCGGTCTATATGTCGGGAAAGAGCTTCGGACTCCGTACCTTCAGCGGAAACTTCACACACGACGAAATGGTGGAAGGGATCGCATATGCACACGCTCATGGCGTCAAGTGCTACGTGACCCTGAATATACTTGCTGTAGAGGAAGACCTTCAGTATCTTGACGACGAGATAGATTTTGTTGCGCATGAGGCGAAGGCCGATGCCGTTCTGGTGTCAGATCCCGGTATTTTTGCAAGAGTGCGTAAGGTGGCTCCTGATCTGGAGATACATATATCGACACAGGCCAGCGTAACTAACAGCGGGGCATGCACATTCTGGCAGGAACAGGGTGCATCAAGAATTGTTCTGGCACGCGAAGTATCACTCGCCCAGATCCGCGAGATCCGCAAGTCGATAGATCCTTCGCTTCAGCTGGAGTGCTTTGTGCACGGGGCGATGTGTGTTGCATATTCCGGACGGTGCCTGCTGTCTAATTATTTCACGGGCAGAAGATCAAACGGCGGCGCATGTGCCCAGCCCTGCAGATGGGGCTATTCGGTGGTGGAGGAGAAGCGCCCCGATCTCATAATGCCTCTTGAAGAGGATGCGCGTGGCACATACATATTCGGCAGCAAGGATATATGCATGGTTGAGCACGTTCCGGAGATGATCGAGTCGGGGATCAACAGCCTGAAGATAGAAGGCCGCATCAAAGGTGCATATTATGCAGCCTGCGCCACGAAAGTATACCGTGAGGCAGTCGATACCTACTACCGTGATCCTTCATCCTACAAGGCGGATCCGCGCTGGCTGGAACTGCTGGATAAGGTAGTCCACAGGGATTACGATACCGGTTTTTTCTATCACAGTCCTTCAGAGGATGCCAAGATCGATTCATCCAAGTCATATAACAAGCCTGCCTTTGTAGTGGGCGTTGTATCAGGTGTTGAGGAGACGACCGGACTTGTGCGTGTTACACAGAAGAATAAGTTCTATTCCGGCGACGTCCTGAATGTCCTGATGCCTTCCGGCTACGTTGATCCTGTTACGGTTCTGGAGATGTACGACGATAAGCATAACCCTATCGACAGCTGCCCGCATCCCGAGATGACTGTGTATGTTAAGCTGTCCTGCGGAAACCTTCCGGAACTGTCATTCCTGAGCAGGGACGGGGATAAGGATTACGGGATAAATAAAATGTAAGGGGGGCTCGCGACCACTTGCTCGCTTCAGTCCTCGTCGCTTCGCTCCTGCGGTAAGTCCGCTCGCAAGGGTCGCTCGCCCTTCGGGAATTATGGAAGACTTGCGCGCTTCAGTCCTCGTCGCTTCGCTCCTGCGGTAAGTCCGCTCGCAAGGGTCGCTCGCCCTTCGGGAATTATGGAAGACTTGCGCGCTTCAGTCCTCGTCGCTTCGCTCCTGCGGTAAGTCCGCTCGCAAGGGTCGCTCGCCCTTCGCGAGGTGCCGTATGCATAAAATAGAACAAAATACCCTCACTTGTACCCGCAAAAAGCCTTTTAAAACCAAAAACGGGGAATTGTTTAGGAAATACCCTCATCCGTACCCTCAAATATCACTTTAAACGGCAAAACGGGGTATTCCGAGCGCTCACTTCACTCTATCCGGCAACGAAGAAGAATAATTGTCTCACACCTTTGAGTATGTCACGTTACAGTCACGACCCACAGAGCCGCAAGTATCACAAGCCCTATGAGAAGAGCAGGATTAAAACCTCTCATAAATACAGGATCATTAACGATCTCTTCAGCAGAACGCTCTTCTGCCTCACGTCCGAGAAGATCGCTGTTGTATGTGTATTCAAAGTCATCGAGTGACTGCTTGAAGAACGCAAACAGGATAAGCCCGATAAATATGGCCGGAACGGAAGCATAGAATACAGATACCGGAATATCCGAATATGTCTGAAGAGTTGTAATATCCACACGTGTAAGCGTTCCGGAGAACAGTATCTCTGTGATCTTCATTGCAGACATGGCAAGGAATGGTGCAAACGCGGATTTGGTACGCTGTCTGAGGAAGCAGATCCATATGCCTGTGACGATCGTCCCGGGAATATCGATAAAGTTGAGTGAATATGCGACCAGAAAAAGAATGATGATAACTGTCCTGATAAATCCCTGGTCTTCCTTAAATGCCGACCACATAATGCCTGTAAAGAACACTGCGATTCCGAGCGCAGGAATAACGCTCTGTGTTGTGATGTCCAGCATTTTGTCAAAAAGACCTGCATCGTCGATATAGCTCATGAAAGCAGGGTAGATCATGCTGCGTCCCAGACGGAGCCACAGCCATGTTGACATATTGTGCAGCGAGGTGACAATGAGGCTCAGGGGGATGCCTGACAGAAGTGCGATCATATTTGCCCCGACGCCCTTGTACTCACCGGTGATCTTATCTCCGTCGAGGTGCGGGTCGGACGACGCCAGCGCAATGGCGGGGATGATCAGAGCCACGAGTGTCATAAAAGGTACGATCAGGGCATTGAAAGCCAGTGATGTAGGGGAGAATGGCGGATCAAACTCAAAGATCGTCAGTCTCAGAAGATATGTCACGAGCATTCCGACCGCCATCAGGAAGACGGGATAACCCCAATTCAGCCTCTTGGGAGGGAGAAAGCACTTAGAGATATAATCTATGACCTTATTCGGTTCCTTATTAGGCTGTTCTTCCATCAGAACATAACCCCCAGTCCGCTGAAATAGCTGAACATATGGGTGTAAAGGAACGGCTCGAAAGCAATGAACACAGCGCATCCGGTGGCCAGAAACGGACCGAATGCGAGATAATCGGGATCATCTGCATAGTGTATCTTCGCTCTGGCGAGCTCCAGTTCACGGCGCTTCTTGTTCGGATTGCTGCTTGCCGCGATGATCTTCTCTTCCTCACGCTGCCTCTTGTTCTTGCGGATCAGCATGGGTACTGCAAATATCAGTGCAGAGAATACAGATACGTATACGATAACCACAAGACCATAGCATCCTGACAGAAGTCCCAGTGAGAACAGAAGCTTCATATCGCCCTGTCCCATACCTTCGCGTCCTGCGAACGTCATGCTCAGGAACCCGATAAGCCACAGGAAGCCGCCTCCTGCGATAGCGGCAAAAACCCTGTTGAGAAGAGGGAAATACCAGGCGGCACTTTCGGAGAACCAGATGTTGCCTTCAAGGTAATCACCGGCCGATGCGAGAACACCGAGAGCCAGTATATATATGGAAAACTGGTCGGGGATGATCCTGTTGAGCTTATCTGCCATGATTATCAGGAAGAGTACCGGCATCAGGAGCATGATCACCAGTATGTGGATGAGCTTGGGAGTAGTGTAATAATCCGGTGCGAAGAATATCGGCAGACAGTAGCATACGGCTATGCCAATGCACGATATAACGCCATGCGGCACCATTTTCATTCTCTTAGCCTGTCTGAAATTGGGCGCCTTGGGGTCGTAATCGTAGTCCTGAAGCCATGATTCGGGGAATTTTCCGAACAGAAATGTTATCAGGAGACCCATCAGGCCGCCTGTGACGATGCTTATTATGACCCAAAAGATTATGCTCATTGTGCCTGTTTCCTGCCCCTGCTTCCTGCCTGTGTTGAATATTCCTAATAAAGTTTAATATAGGAGGTGATTTTTTACAACTTTTAACATTGTGTCCAAAATACAGCAGTTATTTACGTTATTAGTTCTGTTTTCGACTAATTTCGATGAATTGGAAGCAAAATGTTTGCGGTGAACCCGATTTATTGATAAAATTTCTAGGTAATTTTTATCAAGGGGGGATGCGGGGCAAACCTGCATCAACAAAAATATGGACAAGAAGATTACTTCCAAACAGCTCGAAGATCTTATGCAGGCTCACGTAAAGGCTGAGACAGGTATGTCTCTTGAGCGTGCAACTCTCAGAGATTACTGGATGGCAATGGCTAAGACCATCGTTGAACTCATCTCGGATGACTGGTATGCAACACGTAATGAGTATGCCAAGGGAAGACAGGTACATTATCTGTCAGCCGAATTCCTTGAGGGACGTTCGATGCTCAATAACCTTGTAAATCTCGGTATCTATGATCAGGCTAAGGAGGCTTTCGAGCATTTTGGTCTTGATATCACTGATATCCTTGAGCAGGAGACAGACCCTGCACTCGGTAACGGCGGTCTCGGAAGACTCGCAGCATGTTTCCTTGATTCTTCAACGACACTGAACCTTCCTGTAACAGGTTACGGCATTCTCTACCGTTACGGTCTGTTCAGACAGGCAATCGAGAACGGTTTCCAGAAGGAATACCCCGATTCATGGATGGAGAGAGGATATCCTTTCATCGTTGCAAGATATGACCGCAAGGTTAAGGTTCACTACAACGATATCGACGTATGGGCAGTTCCCTGTGACCTTCCTATCACAGGTTACGGCACGAAGAATGTTAACCAGCTGAGACTGTGGAAGGCAGAGCCCGCCGAGGAATTCGACTTCAACCTCTTCAATTCACAGAGATTTGATGATGCTGTTATCGAACGTAACAGAGTTAACGATATCTGGCGTGTACTCTATCCTAACGATACCTCATACGACGGTAAGGTTCTGCGTGTAAGACAGCAGTATTTCTTCGTATCCGCGTCAATGCAGGATATCGTGAGAAAGTACAAGGAGAATCACGGCGATGATCTCCACGATTTTGCAAAGTACAATGTCATCCAGCTGAACGATACACATCCTGTTATCGGCATCCCCGAACTCATGAGGATCCTCGTTGACGAGAATGGTATCGACTGGGTTGAGGCATGGGAGATCACAAAGGCAACATTTGCTTACACAAACCACACTATCATGGCTGAAGCTCTTGAGAAGTGGGATATCTCCATCTTCAGATTCCTCTTCCCGAGGATCTACGAGATCATCGAGGGTATCAACAACCAGTTCAGGGCACAGATGTATGAGGCCGGCCTCTATTCAGAGACTATCGACCGTATGAGCATTCTTGCTGACGGCAAGATCCAGATGGCTTGCCTTGCAATCTACGGTTCACACTCAGTAAACGGTGTTGCTGCACTACACACAGATATCCTTAAAAAGGAGACACTCAAGGAGTGGTACGCTATCTACCCTGAGAAGTTCTCCAACAAGACAAACGGTGTTACACCCAGAAGATGGCTCAGAGCCTGCAATATCGAGTTGTCAGATCTCCTCACAGAGTTCCTCGGAAGTGACAAGTGGGTAACAGATCTCTCACAGCTCAAGAAACTTGAGAAGTATAAGGATGATGACGAGGTCATGAGAAGATTCCTCGCCATCAAGAGAACAAAGAAGGAGCAACTTGCAAACCATCTGGCAAAGACGGCCGGTGTTGAGCTCGACCCGGATTCCGTATTCGATATTCAGGTAAAGCGTCTCCACGAATACAAGAGACAGCTTCTGAATGCACTCTACGCATTGAATCTGTACGATCGTATCAAAGAGGATCCTTCTCTTGATCTGCCTCCTGTCACCATCATATTCGGCGCGAAAGCAGCGCCCGGATATTTCAGGGCTAAGGCTATCATCAAGTTTATCAACGAGATTGCACGTCTTATCGACAATGATCCTGATGTAAAGGGCAGGATCAAGGTTGTATTCATCGAGAACTACAACGTATCCAACGGCGAGAAGATCTTCCCTGCAGCAGATGTATCAGAGCAGATCTCCACAGCAGGTCTCGAGGCATCAGGTACAGGCAACATGAAGTTCATGATCAACGGTGCGGTAACGCTCGGTACGATGGACGGCGCTAATGTTGAGATCTGTGAGAACGTAGGCGATGATAATATCTATATCTTCGGATGCCGTGCACAGGATATGGCAGCTACGAAGGCTTATTACAACCCCAAGTGGCAGTATGAGAATATCCCCGGCCTCAGGAAGGCTCTTGACCGCCTTGTTGACGGATCATTCAACGACGAGGGAACAGGTATGTTCAATGACCTGTTCAACGGTCTTATCTACGGCTCCAACTGGCAGCCCGGCGATACATATTACGTTCTTGGTGACTTCGATGATTACCGTAAGACAAGAGACCGTCTCTACACTGATTATAAGGACGAGCTCGCATGGGCAAGAAAGTGCTGGGTCAACATCTGCAACTCCGGTAAGTTCTCATCAGACAGGACTATCTCAGAGTATGCGAAGGAGATCTGGGACGTAAAGCCTAAGAAGATCAAATAATCAGTCACGTTTTTTTGCAGTTGATCAGGGGTCCTTCACACGTGAAGGACCCCTTATATATTTAGGACAAAAAGCCCCGGAGAATTTGTGCAAATGGTATATTTCGTTTCTTTTTTTGGTTTATTTTTTACATAAACAAAGGCTTTGGAACACTTGATTTTGGTGTAAATTACAACAACTATCATTACCTTCTTGCGGTATTATGTACTTGTGATTGTAAAGGTTATTGCCATTTACGTCACTCTCATAAAATTGCCCTAGAGTTTATGTTGTTGTTTAGAAGAGCTGTCCCGAAGGGGGCAGCCCTTTTTGTAGTATGACGGGCATGTCCCGAACCTCAGGTGAAAGTCCTGAGGGGCGTAGTTGCCGACGAACCTTAAAGCGACTTGCAAGGTTTGTACCGTGAGGTACAGGCGAGAGGAAGCAATAGCGAAACCGTGGCTCGACGGACAGAAACCTGATATTAAGGCGCATTGAGCGGATTAGATGGCCACAGGCATCAAAGTCCCAAAGGCAACCGTAACCTCAATGCGTAAATCAGGCGAGTAAACGGGGAAAGGTTCGGGACTTATCCCGTGAGGTCTCACAGACGGAGCACGATCCGTAGTAACAACGAACTGTGAGAAGTCAGCAGAAGCCATAGTACTGAGTAATCGGGAAGGGCGGAACAATTTAACCGTGCGACGCAAATGTATGTCCTGAGGATATGCCCGACAGTGGTAGGATGAAACGTATATGAAATCTGAACACACAACATAAGGCTAAGACCGAGGGAGCGGAAAGGAGAAGAGCACACAAGGCAATGTCAGAACTGCTCGATAAAATCTTACATAAGGACAATATGAACGAAGCCTATAAAAGGGTCTGTGCCAACAAGGGTGCAGGCGGAGTTGATGGTGTCAGTACAGAGGAACTTGGTGAGTATATCAAGGCTAATTGGCCTACGATAAAAGAGCAGATACTACGAAGGAAATACAAGCCTCAGCCCGTCAGACGGGTAGAAATACCCAAACCTAATGGCGGAAAGAGAAAACTTGGAATCCCCACAGCAATGGACAGAGTAATCCAGCAGGCAATAGTACAAGTGATAGGACCGATATGTGACCCGCATTTCTCGGAGTTCAGTTATGGCTTTCGTCCGAACAGAAGCTGTGAGATGGCAATAAGAAAAGTCCTTGAATACTTAAATGAGGACTACACGTGGATTGTGGATATAGACTTGGAGAAATTCTTCGACAACGTACCACAAGACAGACTAATGAGCTACGTTCACATACTGATTAACGACGGAGACACGGAATCTCTGATACGCAAATATCTCAAGGCAGGTGTAATGACCCCGGAAGGATACGAGCAAACAGAAATGGGAACACCGCAGGGCGGCAACCTCTCACCATTACTTAGCAACATAATGCTGAATGAACTGGACAAGGAACTTGAAAACAGAGGACTGCACTTCGCAAGATATGCTGACGACTGCATAATTGCAGTAAAGAGCGAAGCAAGTGCAAAGCGTGTGATGTACTCCATCACGTCTTGGATAGAAAGGAAACTCGGTCTCAAGGTTAATGCGGAGAAGACTAAGATAGTCAGACCGACAAAAGTAAAATACCTTGGATTTGGATTCT
>FMTG01000025.1 GCA_900099715.1 Ruminococcaceae bacterium YRB3002
TAGAGAAGTCCTTCGGCAATCTCAAAGAGAGATTAAATATGAGACGTATGGCGGTAGCGTCTGAGGAAGGATTCGAAGGAAAACTCTTCGTACAGTTTGTTGCGCTTGAGTTGATATCTTACATAAAGAAGAAAATGGACGACAATGGTCTGTTCAAGAACTACACTATGCAGTCTTTACTGGACGAACTGGATATTATCGAGTACTATCAGCAGCCAAGTAAAACTCACCACTTATCGGAGATCACTGAGAAGCAACGTAAACTATACGGATACATGGATATTGAGATACCGTCCTAGATATAATTTCACGGGAGTTCAGGTTGTAGTAAACAGCGATTTTCGCAACAGCATAATTGCTTCAGATATTGAAGCGTGTATAAAACAGGGGCACACACCTTTGGTATTATCGAAGCGAAAAGCACAAATTGATATTCTTTTCGAAAAGGTCAAAGATAAAGCCGATCACGTTCTTGTTTTGACGGGCGGAAAGAAACAGTCGGAGCGCAAGGAATTGCGGGAAAGACTCAGTTCTATATCGGAAAGCGAATCGTTAATTATTCTTGCGACCGGACAGTATATTGGTGAGGGTTTTAATTGTTCCCGTCTGGATATGTTGTTTTTTGCTATGCCAATAGCTTGGGACGGGAATGTGGAACAATACACAGGAAGGCTTAACCGAAGTCATGACGGGAAGAACAGGGTGACTGTTATAGATTACGTTGATCACCACATTGAGATGTTTGCCAACATGTATAACAAACGTCTTCGTACCTACAAAAGGATTGGATATGAGCTTTCGCAGGATGTTGAAAGAAAACCGGATGACAGGTTTATTTATGACAGTGAAACCTATAGTGAAGTTTTTAGAAACGATATCATTAATGCAAAAGCTGAAGCACTGATCAGCAGCCCGTATGTGAGCACCTCTGGAAGCGAACGTCTGATCCGTATTTATTCTGCTATGAAAAGTAAGGACGTCTCAATTTCTCTTATTACATATCCGGCTTCACATTATTCTGATGACATTAAGGATAGGATTGAGAATATACATAATAGGCTTAATATGGCCGGCATAAAGGTATTGTTCGCTGATTACATTCCTTCACGATATGCTGTTATTGATAAGGAGATACTTTGGTATGGCAGCATGAATCTGGTGTCAAACATCAAAGAAGATGATGATGAGATGAGAATTGTCAGCAGAAGTGTGGCCAAAGCACTGATTGAAGAGTATACAACTGATATCTCGAATTGATTCAATAAGGCTTATACGATCAACCCGACACGTCTGTCCGGTCGAAAATTCGGCATCTCTCACTCTCTGTCGTGATGATGATCCTGTCGGTATTTATCTACTTCATCATAAGCACCTGACGTGCGTACGTTACGGTGTGTTCCCGGAGATAGGCTGAGCAGCAGGCCTCGGACAGCCGCAGTTTCCACAGAATCTGAAAGCGGAAAGCGTCCCGCACTTGGGGCAGATCCATTTGTCCTCAAGGGGACGCTGTTTTCCGCACTGTGAGCAGAAATTGGAATAGTTCTCAGCACCGCACATGCATTTCCACGTGCCGGCAACGCTCGGCTTATATACGGTCTGAACGGCATCAGGAAGTGTTACGATACAGAAGTCATGCTTTGAGGACCAGACGATCGTGATGCACGCAACGGCAAAGATCACGATGACATACCCGATCCAGAGAAGCATGCTCAACCCTGTTATGATTGATGAATTTGTATCCCTGCCGCTGAGTACTATCCCGTCATAAAGACCGTGGCCAATGATAGGAACTACGAGCGAGAGAATGGTGTATTTGACCTGATCCTGCTTCTTGCCTGTAAGGCTGGCGTACTTGGATTTGCTGTAGAAGAATCCCATGAACACCGCGAAACAGGCGTGCCCCGGCACAGCAGTGAACATCCTGAGGAATGCTGTACCTATACCGTTGCTAAATACATATCCCACGTTCTCAAGCGCAGCAAAACCCAGTGATACAAATACTGCATAGACAATTGCATCGTAGCTGTAATCGAAGTTTTTGTTCTTCCAGGTTATAAGTCTGAGGACCGCATATTTACCCAGCTCCTCGGCAGGACCTATGATAAAGATCGAGAGGACCAGAGACTTCAGAGCGGCGCCGAAAGGGAACAGCGCATTGAGTAAAAATTCCCCGATACCCTCAATGATAATGGCAGTTATTATAGTGCCCATTCCGGCA
Organism: Ruminococcaceae bacterium YRB3002; assembly: GCA_900099715.1. Taxonomy (GTDB): domain Bacteria; phylum Bacillota; class Clostridia; order Saccharofermentanales; family Saccharofermentanaceae; genus Saccharofermentans. Next base: position 2,219 of record FMTG01000025.1, read on the forward strand.
AAGAAAAGGCCTGTCAGAAGACCGATGGGTTCTTTCTCCTTCTTGTCCAGGAAAAAGATAATGAGCAGCAGCGCGATAACCGGGATCAGTGCCAGTGCAAATAAAGCGATATACATGGAAGTTCTCCTTTAGAATAATGCTATTAGGATATCATGCGGCAGCAAAATGTGAAATGGGGACGGTTCTCAATTGTCACATTTTTGAGGAGATGGTTGCCTTAGCAGATATCGACAGGAATCCCGACTGATATCCCGACCTATAGTCGGAGGTTCAGTCGGGATTTTACGTAAATCAGAGCATTTTCCGACTAAAATCCCGACTCATAGTCGGGGGTTCTCCATTTCACAAATAAAACAACCCGGGACATCAGCCCCGGGTCGCGATCATTATTTCTTGTTGTACAGCTCCGTGATCTCCTTACAGGTATCAAGGAAATCGATGTTGAGCCTCCTCAGCCGGTACGACAGGTGGCGCAGGATGAGCTCGATCTTGCCGGGACATGAACGGAAGATGTTCTCCAGATCCTCGGGACTTATGGCCTCAACGACTGTATCTCCCACCTCAGCAACTGCTGTGGCACTTCTGGGCTCATCGGAGATGATGCCCATCTCACCGAAGAAAGCAACTGCGTTGAATTCGGCAATCTTGGTCTCTTCTTTCCTGCGGTAATCGTTGTACATGCCGACTGTTCCGTTGTGGAGTATATACATGCAGTTATCGACTGCACCTTCCTTAAAGATGATCAGTCCCTTGCCGTAACTCCTTGTATTGCCTGTGCGGTCATCCTTAAGCGCTGCGAAAGCCTCACGGAGCGACTCTGCGCTGGGCTCGGGGAGCTTGTTCTTATTGGACTGATATGCATCGATGTGCTTCTTGATCTTGGAGAACAGGGACTTGTTCTTCTTGGCTTCGTCTGACTTGCGCAGCTCTGCCAGCAGGTTCTGTGCCTCCTCATAATCGTTGGCCATGGCGCAAACCCTGTTGCCAAGGTGAGTCATGAGCTCGATTATCCTTCCGGGATCCTCCTTGAAGAACGCATTCAGGTCGTCCTTCGGGATCTCGATGGCAGTCACAGTACCCTTCGCCACGATAGTAGCGCTCCTGGGATATGCTTCGAGGATGGCCATCTCGCCGAAATACTCGCCTTCTTCAAGAAGCGCGAGCTTGACCTGATCATCTTTGCCGAATCCTGCATACACGAAAGCGTTCCCTTCGACCAGCTGGAAAAAACTGTTGCCGTTGTCGCCCTCTTTGATTATTATCTCACCATTCTTGAACGTCTTCTCGACTAAAGCCATTTTGCAAACCCCCTTCAGCACATAGTGTGTTTTCTATTATAACAAAAAATCTCCCGTATAACAGGGGGATAGGTTATGTATAACTGCTCGAAAAGATGATAAAATAAACGGATAAACGTCAAAAGACCACACAGGGGTACATTGTATGAGACATAAGAAGATCCTGGCGGCTCTGCTCGCACTTACCATGATCGCAGGAAGCCTGCCGATGACTGTATACGCAGAGGAGGAGATCAATACCCCGCCGGAGATACTGGATCCTGAGTTCCCTTCCGGTGAGCCGGATCCCGAGCCTGATCCTGAACCGGATCCTGAACCTGAACCCGATCCCGATCTCGAACCGGATCCTGGACCGGATCCTGTACTTGGGCTTGAATATGATTATCCCAACATTACCGACTGGAGAACTCTCAAGGATATCGTCCAGAATGACGGTGCTTCTGTCACTATCAGTATCGGAGACGACATTGATTTTCAGGCGGATGAGTACGGCTGGATCAATGTAGCGGCAGGCAGGACTGTTACGATAGATCTTATGGGACATACGCTCAACAGGAATCTTACGGAGACTACACCTAACGGCATGATGTTCCAGGTCAAGGGAACTCTTATCATAATGGACTCTGTCGGCGGAGGCAAGCTGACCGGATGCTTCAGCAACATGCATGACGGAAACATCAACTCCGGCGGATGCATTTTCAATATAGGATCCGTAACACTTGAGAATATAACGCTGGAAGGCAACAGGACCGTCTCACATGACACAGCCTACGGAGGTGCTATATTTAACAGCGGTACTCTTACTGTGAAGAAATGTGTATTCACCGGAAACAAAGGCGGCGACGGAGGAGCGCTCTATAACCTCTCAGGCGGTACCGTCACGGTAACGGATTCTACCTTTACAGGTAACGAGTCGCTCCTTCACGGCGGTGGAGCCATCGTTAATTACGGAACGCTCAATCTCAAGGATACCACGATAACAGGCAATCACGCCAAGGGCAGCGGTGGCGGTGTCTGGAATAACGGAACGATGAACATAGAGGGCAAGATCGTAATCAAGAACAATACATCCGATGCAAATACGCCTAATCTCTATCTCAATTCCAATAAGGTTATTACAGTAACAGGGTCTGTCGATCCCGATTCAGAGATCCATGTCACGGCGCAGGATCTGCCGCGCAAGGTTGCCACAGATTGGATCGACGGGGATGACGCGGGAGTTATCCTTTTCGATAACGGGATGGAATCATATCAGTACGGCAGTGATGTTGGCGTCAGAGCGGCCTACATTAGCAGAGTGTGGGATCCGGATGCGCATACAGTCGTATCGACACCCGAAGAGTGTCCGGAGATGCCGAAGAAACTGACTTCAAATCCCGGTTCGGGCTGGTACTATGTTTACGGAACTCAGACGTTCGGATCGCGCATCGAGATCGCATCAGGTACAGTTAATCTTATCCTTGCCGACGGTGCGACGCTGAACTGCACGAGCGGCGGAATACACATTACCGGCAATGCCAAGCTCAATATATACGGACAGTCCGGTGATACAGGTGAGCTCAAAGCGACCGGCGGAGACAATCAGGCTGGTATCGGAGGTAATAAAGAGCAGGGATCAGGCTTTGTATGTATCTGCGGAGGAAAGATAACTGCGACGGGCGGAAAGTACGCTGCCGGTATCGGTGCCGGCTACAATTCCACAGCGATCGGAAATATCACGATCCTTGGAGGAACGGTAAATGCAACAGGCGGAATGAAAGCTGCCGGTATAGGTTCGGGTGACGGTGAGACTGCCACATCGGGAGATATTTTCATCCGTGGCGGCAAGGTTACCGCCAAAGGAGGCACCAATTTATACGACTCAGGTGCAGGTATCGGAGGCGGCGCAGGCGGCAATCTCGGTTCCGATGTTACGATAACGATATCAGGCGGCACTGTCCGTGCTGAAGGCGGCGATTATGTCAATCCCAAAGACAGGCCCAACGGAGGTGAAGCAGCAGGCGCTGCCGGAATCGGTGCGGGTTCATATTATAATTTGGGTGGAGGAGACTTCAACGGAAAGATACTAATCGAGGGTGGTGAGATCGAAGCCCGCGGTTCAGGTCATCTTACATATCACGGCGATGCGGGTTATTACACTTATCTTGGTGCCGCCGGCATCGGCGGAGGCTGCGGCGGCAATATCGGTTTAAGTGCCGAGATCAAGATAACCGGGGGAAAGGTCGACTCCTGCGGTTTCATCGGCGGTGCCGCGATCGGGGCAGGTCCCGAGTATCAGGTGTTTTTGGCCTCGACCGGAGGGAATTGCAATGGCAAGATAACGATCAACGGCGGCAGCATTTTCCTCGATCTGTATAAGGGGGAGGAAAGCACTCCGTATATCGGTCACGGAATAGGCGAATCGGAGAACGGCACACTGAACCTTGGCAATGTATGGGTCAAAAGCATGTCGGGATCATATACGACCGTACCACGGAATGAGAGAGAATCACTATGCAGGACATACGATGACAATAATATTCTCTGCATATGCTCATGCACATCTCATGTTCTTGAGATCGGTGACATAACAAAGGATCATCATACCCATAACTGCAAATACTGTTCTTATTCAGAGACCGATCACCATGATTTTGACAGCAACTACCACTGCACGGTCTGCGGTTATGTTTTCGACGGTACAGTCTGCGATGTTACATATAATTACGGTGAAGGAGAGCCCGAGGAGATCCATCTTGTTCCCAACGGGAGCAGATATACCCTTGAGCAGTTCACTCACGAAGCTCCGGAGGACAAGATGTTCGTAAAGTGGAAGGTCTTAATGAACGAGACTACGGAATACTATGATCCGGGCGAAGTCATCATCATTGCAGGTCCTGTATTCATAACTCCCGTTTATGGCAACTGTGTTCATCTTGTCGGATATTCGGTAAGTCTTGATGGTGATATCGGCGTTAATTTCTACATGGAGATCGATCCTGAGATCGCGGCCAAAGATCAGGCTTATATGAAGTTTACACTTCCTGACGACAGCGAGAAGACAGTCAATATGGCTGAAGTGAGAGAACACACTGCAACCATCGGGGGCAAGGAGTACTATGTTTTCAAGGCTAATGTTGTCGCAAGGGACATGAACAAGCAGATAACGGCTCAGTTTATCATGAGCAGCACCGTAAGGAGCGAGACGTACATCTTCACTGTCGAGAACTATATCAGATATCTCCTCAATCCCGAGAATGAACACGCATATTACGCATATAAGGAACTGGCAGAAGCACTTCTTATCTACGGGGCATATGCACAGGAATACTTCAATGAGCCCGGCTACAGAATCGTACCGCCTGTCTGCGATACTCTGGACGAAGTGAAAGCAGTAACTGCTGATGATCTGGCGGCCTATGCTTACAACAGTGAGTCTGCCGTGCTGCCGGAGGGCGTTACTTTCGCGGGGGCATCGCTGTCTATGAAGTCAGAGATGACGCTGTCGCTGTACTTCAAGTGTGATAAGGAGCTGTCATTCTCCTGCGGTTCCATGACCGTGGAGAGGGGCGAGGGCAGCGGCTACCAGGTGGCCCGAATCAGAGGCATCAACGCGAAAGCACTGGGCAACAGCTTCAAGCTGACCATTACCGGCGACGGAATCGACGGCAGCGTGGAATATTGCCCGCTGACGTACTGTTACAACGCGCTCCGCGGCAATTACGATGACGCACTCAAGAACGTGTGCAGGGCGATCTTCGTGTTCAGCAGGAAAATGTAATAGAGCGTGTGTATCTTATCCGATTTCTGATTAGATCATTGACCCCGGAACTGTGAAGCTCCGGGGTTTATTCTGGGCATTTTGGCAAATCGAAGATCTTGTAAACACATTGTATTATTATTGCACGGAAGTATCGGGTTATAATAACAGGCAGAACCGTAAAGACAACTGAGAACCGTCCCCATTTCACATTCCGAAGCGAGAAAGAATTTTTTGGTTTAAATCCGTCCGAACCCGAACCATAGTAATACCGTAAGACATTCACACGGTATTTCAAACACCGAAGACACTGAAGACACCAGGAGGTGGAATATGGGACAGGACAGGATTGATTTATTGTACAAGAACACATCACTTCTTACTCACGAGGATGAGGTGAGGCTCGCCGAAGCAATTGCACAGGGCGACATAAACGCCCGTGAACAGATGATAGCAGCCAACGAGAAGCTGGTCATCTTTGTTGCAAGCCAGTACAGGGGCTGTGGCCTCGATTTGGAGGACCTCCGCCAGGAGGGATTCATCGGCCTTATGAGCGCCGTGAACAAGTTCGACCCGTCAAAGGGTTTCAGATTCAGCACTTATGCTGTGCTCTGGATAAAGCAGGCAATCACACGTTACATTGCCCGCAACGGACGTTCTGTCAGCCTGCCAACCAGGGTTCACGACAAAGCAGCCAAGCTCATTGCCGTCCGCACTGATATGATGCAGAAGTTGGGGGTTGAACCAACGACTGACGAGCTCTGTCAGGCCTGTGGTCTGTCAGCGGAAGATGCTGTTCTTTATATGGGCGCTTTAATGGAGCCCGTCTCGCTCAGCAGACAGGTCGGTGACGACCTGGAATTGGGTGATACGTTTGCCGGCGATATAACAGGTCCCGTGGAGCAGGCAGAATCCGGTCTGATGGCCGGTATCCTCAGAGAGGCAGTCGATGAGGTGCTTACTCACCGCGAGGCAGTGATAATCCGCTACCGCTACGGTCTCATAGATGACCACTGCTACAGCCTGAGGGAAGTCAGCGATATTGTAGGGCTTACCAAGGAGAGAGTAAGACAGCTGGAGAAGGAAGCTCTCGCCAAGCTGAAGAGCTACTCCGGTCTTCTGCCGTAAGTGCTGTCGAGCTGGGCCTTAAGGTTGCCGAGGACGTTCTGCCTGTAGATGTTGCGGAGCTCCTCGCGCTCCTTCAGCTCGGCCTCCGTGAGACCTTCTGTTTTGGCCTTGGCCGCCAGTTCGTTTATCCTTCTGATAGTATCTTCAATAGCCATGGTGCAATGATACAACGTTTTAACAAAATGTGAAATGAGGGATGACTGCTTTTCACTCTTTTCGCACGATGATATAATCAGACGTATCGCGAATCAAGGCTTTCAGAAGTGAACCCAAGGGGAGATGCTGATATGAAGAATAAAAAGATACTGGCTATGTTACTCACACTTGCTATGATCGCAGGGAGTATTCCGGCTCAGGTATTTGCTGAGGAGATTGCTGATTACGGTGATCAGGAAGTGCCGGTGGAGACTGAAGAGACAGTAGAGGAGACACAGGGTGATTCGACGCAAGAAACAGACCCCGAGGAAGATCCTGATGATCCTGCTGCGGAAGAAGCGGATGGATCAGCGGAAACAGAACTGACAGAGGAAACCGAGGCCGAAGCTGAGGATTCTGCCGACCTTTACGGTGATCTCAATACGCAGGGATCCATCATGTACGAAGACGTATATTATGATGACGTTGCAAATGAGACAGTGAAAGCGTTCAGAGAGTGTAAGCAATACATCCTGCTCTCGAGCCTGGGAAACGATGAATCTGTTACTCTGACTAACGGGAACTGGTATATCTGTGACCGCAACGTTACATTCAATGAAAGAGTCGTGATAGCAGGTACGGTAAGCATTATCCTGATCAACAATTACAAACTGACATGCAAAGACGGAATAAATGTCGGTGAATATTCGACATTGAATATCTACGGGGAACCCAGAAATCTGGAAGAGACATGGGGAACGTTATACGCCGAGACTAATCTTAAGGAATATGCGACCATTGGCGGAGCTTCTGAAGAGCCGGCCGGTGAGATCAACATCTACAGCGGCATAGTCCACGCGATATCGTTCGCAGGTCAGGGCGCAGCTATTGGCGGCGGCATGGGAGAATATGATGAGACGAACGGAAAGGGCGCTCCTAAGGCCGTAAATATATACGGAGGCGAGGTTACTGCCGAGAACAATAATACCGGAGCGGGCATTGGCGGCGGAAAGTACGCTTATATCAGCTGGGATGATGGCATCAACATCTATGGCGGCAACGTAAAAGCTACGGCAAATCACGGGGCAGGCATAGGAAGCGGACAGGAAGCAACCGGCAACAACGGCAGCATCAATATCTATGGCGGTACTGTTACGGCCACAGGTCAGAATGGTGGTGCCGGTATCGGCGGCGGAGTTAAAGGTTCAAACGGAGAGATCTATATATGCGGTGGCACTGTCAAAGCCATAGGAGTATTATCCCAAAGCTCCGGAGCAGGAATCGGAAGCGGACATGAAGCTCCCCAAAAAGGCGATATATATATTGAAGGCGGTTTCGTCTACGCAGTGAGCGATCAGGGAGCTGGAATAGGTGCAGGATGCAGCGCCGGATGTGAGGGAACTGTCGGGATCGATGGCGGCGTTGTATTGGCCTGTTCAACTGAGGGCGGTGCCGGTATCGGCGGAGGCAAGAACGGGGCAGGAGCCCAGGTAACGATCGGTGGCGGTGCAGTCCAGGCCATATCCAGAATCTATGATGCCTCAGAAGAATCTGCCTTTGACAAGTGGTCGGAGTATGCCACATCGGCTTATGCGGGAGCTCATGAAATGGGTGACGATGCCGCATATCTGTTTATTGAGCTGTTTGCATTTATTTACGATTGTTCCAGCGATTACAATGTCTGCGGTGCCGGTATCGGCGGCGGATTCGAAGCCAATGGAAATGACGTTGTGATCACCGGCGGCATCGTAAGCGCCAGCGCATCATTCATGGCGAATAATTCGGCCCGTCCCATTGGCCGCGGCGGTGGTGAGATAGACGAGGATGAAGTCAGTGACGGAAATCTCGAGATCGGTGATGAAAGATGCGTAATGCGGGTCGCGGGTACCCTCAAAGAGCCCGTTGAATATATGAACAGAGTCAAGGCATGCCGTGAAGAGGCCTGTGTTGAGATCGCACCATGCAACAACACGGATTTCTACAAATGTGAGAGAGTCGACGATGAATCCCACAAATACATATGCAGTTACTGCGGCGAGATCCTGGACACCGAGCAGCATGTTTTCGATGATCATAATAACTGCACCAGATGCGGGGAAGGTGCCACACAGCTTCGTATCATGTACATCACGCAGGATTTGCAGGGCAATCGCCAGTACGAGTACAGTTCTGCCTATTTAAACGAGGACTATACCATCAGATCGTGTGGCTCCGGACCGAACGGGAAAGTGTTCATCGGATGGCATCTTGGTGATCCCAATGGTGATCCCGGGAAGATGTATTATCCTGAGGAGACGATCAAGCTTAAGGACAGTAGGGTCTATGGTTTTGAAGCTGTGTACTGCAAACCTGTTAATACTTATTATATTGACGAGAACGGAACCCGTCAGGGTACCGTAGCCATGGCCATCGATTCCGATGTGCCGGGACTTACAGAAGGATGGTATGTGCTGGAATCAGATCTGGATATCAAAGGTCTTAATATCAGCGGATACAGCATGCGCGGCAAGGTAAAACTCATCCTTCCGGATGATACGGAATTTGTCATGGGTCCTCTCAAGAAACTCTGCACAAATGACTCAGAGCAAAGTCTTATCATATACGGGCAGACGAAGAGCAACGGCAAGCTGAGTGTCGGTGAGCTTTCCGGCTACAGCTATACCCAGTATGGAGGAATTACTGATTTCAGCGTTGTTAACTTGAAGGGGACCACACTTATCGGCGGAGGTGAGTTCACCTGCGACAGGATCACTGCGGGCCTCTTCGGGCAGAACGGAGGCTCTTTCCTGTCCGATACTTTCAATGGACAGGGCACTGCATATGTCAGAGGAGGTAAGTTTACCTGCGACAGCCTGACCACGGATATGGGACTCTATATTTGGGGCGGGAACACGGATATCTCCTCGATAAGCTACAGCGGTATTCTCCCGATTTCTCTCAGCTGGACCGATATGAGCGACTCCATACGCTTTGGAGACATCGCAGCCGACTGTTCACTTATGATCGCCGACGGCAAGACCTTTACAGACGGCGCGAAAACAGTAACCGGAGAACTCACAGGCTCAGATATCGCCGGCAAGACACTTATTCCCTATGACGGTCTGGGCGTAAGGCTCGTGGGCCACAGAGTTTCCCTCGAAGGTGATATCGGAGTGTGGTTCTATATGGATCTCGATTCCTCGATCGCCGGGAGCGAAAGCGCATTTATGAGGTTTACGGTCCCTGAGGGAGACAAGACCACAACCAAGGACGTTTTTGTCAAAGATGTGAAGAATAATACGGAAACTATCGGAGGCAGAACGTACTATATGTTCAAATGCAACGTGGCAGCCAAGGATATGGGTGCACCCATCAAGGCGCAGATCATCGACGGCAGCAGAAAGGGCATTGAGTATTCCTATTCCGTGAGTGACTATGCGGCATATCTTATCGAACATGCTTCGGACAAAGAAGAATACGCAAAGGCTGTACCTCTTGTGAGGGCAATGCTCAATTACGGAGCATATGCGCAGAGGTATTTCGGGATTACGGAGAATGTGATCGATGCTGACCCTGAAGCAATTGCCTCTGTTACTGCAGCTGACATCAACAAGCCTTATCAGGGCGGAGTTCTGCCTTCCGGGGTTACATTTGCCGGTGCATCGCTGTCGATGAAGGGCGAGCTTACGATGTCACTTTACTTAAAGAGTGATGCAACTTTGAGATTTGCCTGCGGTGACATGACGGTTGACAGGTCTGAGGGATCAGGCTATCAGGTGGCAAGGCTCAGAGATATCCCTGCCGCCCTGATCGGCGAGGATTATACGATCGATATTACATCTGATGACGGATCAGTCACCGGTTCTGTGACGTACAATCCTTTGACGTATTGCTACAACGTCCTGAGTGCAGAATCCGGCACCTACGGCAGCGATCTTGAGAACGTCTGCAAGGCATTGTATGTGTATTACGGAGAGGTCCTGAATTACTAAAGAGAAGGGCGGCCATTTGATTTCTCTTCCTGGTATCCGGAAGATATCCGGTTTGATATTGGTTGCCCTGATATTTGTAGTGTGACGTCCAAAAGCACACCCGACTGTGACACCCCGGGTGTGCGGTTACCATGAAAAATCGGCCTGATCAGGCCAAAAACACACCCGACTGTGACACCCCGGGTGTGCGGTTACCGTGAAAAACCGGCGTGATCAGGCCAAAAGCACACCCAACTGTGACACCCCGGGTGTGCGGTTACCGGTGAAATCTTCCCCGAAGTGAAGCCGCGTGTTTTGCTCCACAGCTATTCCCGAAGGGCGAGCGCTGCCCTTGCGAGCGGACTTACCGCAGGAGCGAAGCCGGTGAGGACCTGTCCGACGCCAAGAACAAGGGGCGCCTTCGCCATTGTGGATATCCGATATATCTTTCACAAATCTGTTGTAAACCCGCAAAAACAAGCACTTTACGCCCTATAAACTTCCAAAAATTTGAGGAATGTTGCCACATGTGATAAAATACTGTGCAATTTCTTTTATCTCTTTTTAATATAAAAAGAGCAGAGGTGTTACAGGTGAGCGACAGGGAACAGTATATTGAGCCCGACAACAGTTACTACAAGCCTTCCCGCGATCCCGGAGAGGGAACGCTGGGTCTTGTGGTAGTTATGACTATACTGTTTGTGATACTGACAGCTGTTCTTGCGGTTGTTTATTTCAACAAGCGCAAGGGTGACTCCACGGGCGAAGAAGAGGGCCAGGTTCAGCCGAGCACCTATATCTCGGTAGCGTCACCTACGCCGACACCGATCCCGCCGCTTACTGATACACAGAATGCGGTTCTCTATCCCGGAACGGCGATCATTAACCTCGATACGGAAAGTCCCATAGCCGATACGGCAAGACCGGAGGCAAGAGGACTCATGGAGTCTGTGTTTATCGGGGAAGAGCGCGAGCTGGTCGAGGATTTTGTCAGGACAAAGCCCATAAGGTTTACCGATCCCATTGATTACGGCATGGAGGCCGGACTGTTTACCTTCAGGGGCAACAATTTCCGTAACTGCGCTTCTTTCGGATATACGAACATCACGGAAGGCACGATCACGCAGACATGGGAGTTCAAGGGTATCGGGACTCTTCTGGCGTCGACGCTTAATTTCGAGTGGTCGGGAATGAGATGGACAGGTCAGCCTCTGGCGATCAAGTGGCCTGCAAGCATGAAGGGCGTCATGAACCTCTATGATTCTGCGAAGGGCAAGGAAGATCTGGTGGAGGTAATCTGTGCCGCATGTGACGGCAAGATCTATTTCTTTGATCTGGAGACGGGAGCTCAGACGAGAGATCCCATCAATGTCGGCGTTTCCATCAAGGGTACGCCTGCACTGGATCCGAGAGGCTATCCTCTTATCTACGTCGGACAGTGCGACAACAACGGCGGAAGCTCGATCTTCGGCATGTACATCTATTCGCTTCTGGACGGCAAGCAGCTCTATCATTACGACGGCGGCGAGGACAGCGCTTACAGGGCAGGGTGGAGAGCTTTCGATTCTTCCCCGATAATCGATGCAAATACGGATACGCTGATCTGGCCGTGCGAGAACGGCATCATATATACTTTCGACCTGCATACGAATTATGCGCAGGGGATCGGGGATATATCCATCGCGCCTGAAAGAACAGGGTATAAGTATATCTTCAACGACAACTCCGGATCGCACATGGGTGTGGAGAGTTCTATCGCCATCTACGGCAATTACGGGTACTTTATGGACAACACATCCAATCTCGTGTGTCTTGACCTCAATTCCATGAAGATGGTGTGGTGCCAGGTGCTCGGCGACGATTCCGACGTGACTCCTTCCATCTCGGAGGAGAACGGCGTGCCTTACGTGTACATCGGCACGGAGGTGGATAATCAGGGCGGCACGGGCGAGTACTGCGGTGCTGCTTACGTGTACAAGATCAACGGGCTTACGGGAGAAGTCGTATGGCAGACTTCAGAGCCCTGCTACACATATAACGGTGAGACTTCAGAGACGGATCAGAGCGGCGGATGCTTCGGCAATCCCATTATCGGCAAGAATTCCATCTCCAATCTGGTAATATTCCCCTTCAGCATGACCAAGGGTCTCATGAGCGGCAACAAGCTCGTTGCCTACGACAAGGATCTGGGCACCAAGGTATGGGAGTACGATATGAACATCTACTCCTACAGTTCACCTGTTGACTGCTACGATATGTCCGGACAGGCATATATCGTGATCGGCGACTCCATCGGTCAGATCCATCTGGTCAGCGCAGGTTCTTCCGAGTGCAAGAGGATCACTTACATTCAGTGCAAGCGTAACATCGCTTCAAATAATGCCACATCATCAGGGCTGTGCTTCGAGGCATCACCCATGGTATATGGAAATACAATGGTTATTGGAACTACAGGCGGGTCGGTGTTCGGGATAACTCTCGGTTAAGGAAGAAAGCTTATGGATTACAGAATAGCTTACAGTGAGATCAAAGTACTTGAGATAGAGGTCCGGTCCTATGCGGATGAGGGCTACAGGGTACGGTATGATTTCGGGCGCGGACTTATTTCCTGGCGCGATTATTATATGTGGAATAATAATTTCATGAAGTCTATTACCGATGCGAAGATGGAGATTCTCTCGAAGAGACTCCCCGCCAGCCGTCTCCTGGAGGTGTTGGACACGTTCGTAAAGGGCAATTACAGTGAATACGATATTCTCAAGCGTCACGGCAAGTGGCAGATCGTCGTGGAATTCAGCGACGGCATGAAGATCTCCCACACGGAAGAAGACATTTTCCCTGTGGAGTGGATCGAGTGGAGGAGCATAGTGGAGGGAACGACGGAGTGTACGTTCCGCCTGCATTGATAAAGCACGTTGTGGTAAAATCATAAGGAAGCATTAACGGAGGAGACACGGGAATTGGATTATCTGGAAGGATTGTTCCTTGGCAAGATATGGAGCGATACGGATTTTGAGAACAGGCGTCACCTGGGTCTCTTTGTTCTGTATGGACTCCTGGCAGACTGTATCCTGCTGTTCAATTATGTCTTCGGGAAGAAGCTGCTCGGCATCGGCAATTCAGGAGTCCTGAATATGGTGCTCTTCATCATTCTTTTCCTGGCATGCCCATTCATCTGCTTCAGGTATTATCGAATGCCCTTGCCGGGCAAGATTATTATTTTAGTGGAGAAGATCTTTAAGTCTTATCTTGTATTGAGCTTTACCATAGATCAGATGATGTCCAGGATCACGGTTCAGAAGAGCGGACTGCAGGCATATGTGATCGATTATCTTAATAGCACACTGGAGACCTATACCGAGAGATTTGCCGGAAGTGCAGGTTCGTTTGCAACAGTTATTGCGGTACTCGCAGGCGGCGTCCATGTAGTTATCGTGGCAGTCCTCGTTATAGCAGCGGCCATCGTCATTCCCGGACTGGTATATCTCATCTTTGTCGGACTTCAATACGGATATGACTGGCTTATCAATAAGTTTGTGATCAAGAGGTTCTTTCCTTCCAACTGATCACACAACATCTCGAAAGGACTGACACAATGGCACAATTAGAGGGTCTGTTGGACATCACCGTAGAAGAACTGGAAGAGAGCCTTGGCAGGAAAAAACTCTCTGAGTTTATCCACGGTTCCGAGCAGCGCTTCATCGACAGAATCAACAATATAATAGATATCACCCTGGAGGATGGCAGGAAGAGGGCGATCTTCATCTCAGGCCCCACGTCATCCGGCAAGACGACTTTTACCATGCGTCTGTCACAGGGACTGAAGGATGCCGGCAAGCCTGCTGCGTTTCTGTCGCTGGACGACTACTACAAGATGGCTGACCTTACCTTCGATGCGGACGGCAGACCTGACTTCGAGACGGTAGATGCTCTCGATGTGGACAGGGCTGCTGAAGATATCAGGAATATCATCGACGGCAAAAAAGTCATACCTCCGTACTTTGATTTCAATGTGCGAAAGCAGTTCGAAGGCGGCGAGGACCGTGCCATCCAGCTTCCTGATGACGGTATTCTGGTGGTTGAGGGCCTTCACGGCCTGAACGACAGGATCTCAGGGGATATATCGGATGATATCAGTACCAAAGTGTTCATAGTTCCTTTCGGCAACGTTTTTCACGATACAAAACTGATGGATAAGAGGGAGATAAGACTCCTTCGAAGGATCGTCAGGGACAACCGTCACAGGGCGGCGCATGCACTGTCCACCATCGACTACTGGCCGATGATCGAACAGTCCGAGTTGATATATTTCAAGCAGTATCTGGCCAAAGCCACATATCATGTCAATTCCTTCCTGGCATATGAGCCTCTGGTTATCGCACCGATGGCTCTGCACGATATCCGCAAGGCACTGGACAGCTGTGCTGACGGTACACTGTCACCCAATGTGTTTATGGAGAGATCAGCGACCGGAAAGCCTTTTGCAGATCTGCCGAGGGCCATCGAGACTGCCAAGAAGCTCCTGAGTCATCTGGAGGACATACCGGTAATAGATCCTTCGCGTGTTCCCGAGGCTTCGATCCTTAACGAGTTCATCAGCTCGTGACCCGTAATCATTGATCAATAACAAGGAGGCATCATATGCCTATCAGAATAGCTAACAATCTTCCTGCAAGAGCGACTCTCGAGCAGGAAAGAATATTTGTTATGGAGGAGACAAGGGCTCTCACCCAGGACATCAGACCGATCAGGATAGTTATCCTCAATCTGATGCCCAACAAGGTGGTCACTGAGACCCAGATCCTGAGGGCTTTGTCCAACACTCCTATACAGATCGATATCGATCTTATACACACGGCGTCACATGTGTCCGCACATACGGCGTCGGAACATTTGACGAAGTTTTACGAGACTTTCGAGCAGATCAAAGAGAATTTTTATGACGGAATGATAATCACCGGCGCGCCGGTGGAACTCCTCGAATACGAGGACGTGGACTACTGGCCCGAGCTTTGCGAGATCATGGAGTGGAGCAAGTCCCACGTGTATTCCACTCTTCACATCTGCTGGGGAGCGATGGCGGGACTGTACTATCATTACGGTGTTCCCAAGTATCCGCTGCCTAAGAAGTGTTTCGGCATTTTTGAGCACAAGATGACTTACAGCAAGCCGGTCAAGCTCTTCAGGGGTTTTGATGATGTGTTCTATGTGCCCCATTCCAGACACACGGAGCTTCACCGCGAGGACATCGAGAAAGTAGCGGCACTCCGCATCCTGTCCGAATCCGATGAGTCAGGCGTGTATTGCGTGTCAGACCTGAAAGGGCGTCAGATCTTCATTACCGGTCATTCCGAGTATGATGTGAACACGCTCGACAGCGAGTATAAGCGTGACAAGGGACAGGGGCTTCCAATAGACATTCCGGTCAATTATTATCCTGACGATGACCCGACGAAGCCCGCACTGCTCAGGTGGAGATCATCTGCGACACTTCTGTTTACGAACTGGCTCAACTACTACGTATATCAGGAGACGCCTTTTGATATCAGGGCGATTGCCGATATGAACCACGGAGAATGATATGCCGTATACAGATATTACAGCTGACATGGTAAAGGCGCTGTGCCCCGTGAGACCAGAGAATGGTCATAAGGGTACCTTCGGCACTGTGCTGATAGCCGCAGGGAGCAGGAATATGCCCGGTGCCCAGGTGCTGGCGGCATCTTCCGCACTGAGAAGCGGCGTGGGCAAGGTCAAGGTGTTCGCTCCTTCTGACAGTATGGACTCAACGAGGATTAACTGTCCCTGTGCGGTCATGAGCCCGTGGGGTGACACGGTGGCATCCACATTGAGGCTCTATAATGAGGTATCGGCGGGCGTCAGCGCCTGTGCAATAGGGCCCGGACTTGACGAGGAGGATGACAGGAGCAAGGCGCTGCTCGGATACATGATCGAGACTGCACCCCTGCTCGTAATAGATGCGGGAGCGCTTAATATCATCTCCCGTGACAGGGAACGTTACCTGGGACTTGTCAGACAGAGACCGGATAAGGGACTTCAACCTGCGGTTCTCACGCCTCATCCGGGTGAGTTCAGGAGACTCTGCGGACGTAATAAGGATCAGTCCGTATCAGAGTTTGTCTCTGAGAACAACTGTATAGTTGTATATAAAGATCATTATACGGGTATATATGATGTGCCCGGCGGTGCAGATGTAACTTACCGCAATATCACCGGCAATAACGGCATGGCCAAAGGCGGGTCCGGCGACGTCCTTACGGGACTGATCGCGGGACTTCTTGCACAGGGAATGAAGCCCGTTGATGCAGCTGTTGCCGGGGTTTACATCCATGCGCTGGCAGGTGAGATCACATCCGGGGAATACGGAAGAAGAGCCATGCTGCCCACAGATATGGTAGACTTTTTAAGTGAAGCATTCTTCGAGGCAGGTTGGGAGCTGGAGTGAGAGTCTTATGAGAGAAGAGATAACAGCAGATAAGTTTGACCGTTCGTGCGTGGAGATCGATCTTGACGCGCTGCGTCACAATTACGACGAGATAAGACGTATTACGTCTCCTGATGCGGATGTAATGGCCGTTGTCAAGGCTGATGCCTACGGTCACGGAGCAGTCAGGTGTGCACGGGTGCTCGTGGAAGCGGGAGCCTCATATCTTTGTGTTGCCACAATAGGCGAAGCGATACAGCTCAGAGAGGCCGGCATCACGGCGCGGATACTCATTCTCGGATATACGGATCCTTTGAGCTTTGCCGATGTCGTTAAGTACGATATCGACCAGGCGGTTTACGATTATGAGGCTGCAAAGGATCTGTCGGATGAAGCCGTAAAGCAGGGCAAAGATGTGAGGATTCACATCAAGCTGGATACGGGAATGGGACGTCTGGGATTTATCGCTGACGGGAGTTCCACCGATGAGATAATCAGGATATGCGGACTGCCGGGGCTTATACATTATGGTGTTTTCTCTCACTTCGCCGTGGCTGATACGGCTGATGACGAATATACATATGCCCAGTTTGACAGGTTCATGAGCCAGCTGGGGGATCTGGAAGCCAAAGGCATTACTTTCGAGAAGAGGCATATATGCAACAGCGCGGGCATAATGAGATTTCCCGAGATGCATCTGGATATGGTGAGGGCCGGAATAATCCTGTACGGACTTATCCCGCCGGGATGTCCTGCAGCAAAGGAGCCGGTAAGCTTCATTCCCGTCATGTCATGGTTTGCCAAGGTCATTCACATGAAGACCGTACCTGTGGGAACATCCGTCAGCTACGGAAGGCATTTCGTCGCATCACGCCCCACGAAAGTCCTGACCGTCTCCATCGGCTATGCAGACGGCCTGTCAAGACGCTACTCCAACGGCTTTGAGCTGATGGTGGCCGGAAAGAGGGCTCCCATTATCGGCAATGTCTGCATGGATATGTGCATGCTGGATGCCACCGATGTGAACGAGTACGTGGGTGTCAGATCCATCGTGACCGTGTTCGGCAAGCACCGCTCCGTTGACGAGCTGGCAGACTACCTGGGAACGATCAATTATGAGATCACCTGCATCATCGGCAAGAGAGTACCGCGTATTTTTGTTGAATCATGAAGGCTGTTGCTCCGTCATACTATCCGTTGTTTAAGTGCATCGCAGGTGCCTGCAGGCACACATGCTGTGCCATGTGGGAAGTGGATATAGATCCCGCGACGTATGATAAGTACCTCAATATGAGAGGGCCTTTTGCCGAACGGATCCGTTCATCTGTTGCCGTTGAGGATGACGGCTCTGAGACAGGAGAGGCGCATTTTGTGCTCCGTCCGGACGGGCGGTGCCCCATGCTCAGGGATGATGGTCTGTGTGATCTGATACTGGAGTGCGGCGAGTCTTCTTTGTGCCGCGTGTGTGACGAGCATCCGAGGTTTTTCAATTTCAGGAGTGACCGCGTCGAATGCGGTCTCGGGCTGAGCTGCGAGGCGGCACTTGATCTGATACTTAACTGGGACAAAGGTTTTGAACTGACGGATGTGACTTCGATGTCCCCGGCATCACACGATATCGATCTTGACATGGTGCCTGAAGAGGAACCCGACGAGCTGGAGACCGAAGTGTATCAGGCAAGGGACAATGCCATTAAGATCGCTTTATCCCGCGGTATGAGATTAAGCGAGCGGGTTATGAAGGTGGCCGGGGATCTGTGGACTCCGGCAGAGCGTCTTGAAGTCCTTAAAAGCCTCGAATCCCTGTCGTCTGAGTGGTGCGGCATCTATAACAGGATAGAGGCGTCCCCGGATAATACAAAGTCATTTGAGGTGATAGACGGGGACAGGTATGCCTTGCAGTTCTTGAACCTGTTTATTTATTTCCTGTACCGTTACCCTTGGGAGGGCGGAAGGCTGGCAGGGGAACTTCTTCTTATGACTGCTGACTGTGTGGCGGCTAATCCCGGTACGGATATCCGGGACATCGTCCGCGAGCTGTCTTCCAATGTGGAATACTCGGACTGCAACATCGACGATATCATGAGCAGGATCTGAGGTGAAATGGGGACGGTTCCTTTTTCATCATTTTGGTGAAAAAGGAACCGTCCCCATTTCACCTTTCTTTGATAAGATGATAGCATGAAGTACTACGAACTGACTCCGCCACAGCAGAATATTGCTGAACTCAACAGGTTCTATGAGGGAACCGGTATTGCTACACTGTGCGGGGCGATGGTTTTCGGCGGGGTGATGGATAAGGAGATACTGACGGAGGCTCTTGTCCATATCGTGAAGAAGCATGAAGCTCTGAGACTGAGATTTGTCTTCATGGACGGCAGGATCCTTCAGTATGTTGAGGAGACGGAACCTGACAGACCGGGATATCTGCGGTTCGGTTCGCGTGAAGAGATGCGCGGATATGCCCGCCGTGAGGCAGGGACGGTCTTTGAGATGAACGGCGGCGTCATGTACCGGATGACCGTCTTTGATATACCGGAACATACGGGGATCATACTGACGGCAAGCCACCTCGTAACTGATGCCTGGACATTCAGCATTCTGGCACGGGAAGTATATGAGATCTATGGTGAGCTTGCAGAAGGCCGCAGGATAAAGTATGAGATTCAGCGTTATACGGACAGCGTAGCAGGTTATATGGAGTACCGGGAGTCTGCTCTTCATGGGAAAGACCTGGATTTCTGGGCTTCACGCTACAGCCATACTGTTGAGGAGACGCCCGTAAGAGCAGGCAGCAGCAGGAGGGATCCTGTATCAGGCAGGTTTACGACAACGATCGGCTGTGAGCTGTCCGGGGCATTGGACGGATTCTGCAGGAGTGAGAAGATATCGGTCACAGCTGTTATAGAGAGCGCCATGATCATATATCTGTCGAAGATCAACGGCGGCAGGGAGGATATCACTATCGGTGTTCCCGTGCTGGTCAGGACACATGCCAGCGAGAAAAGGATAGCCGGCATGTACGTGGCGACGATCCCTCTGACAGCCGGTGTGAGCAAGACAGATAAAGTCAGGGATCTGTGTCTTGATATATACAGGCAGCACCACGAAGTTTACCGCCACAGAAGACCTTCTTTCGCTGATATCATGGGGAGGATAAGAGCATCCGGTATTGATGTCAGCAGCCGTCTTTTTGATGTTCTTGTGAGCACGCAGAATGCCGGTATTGATATTGATGCCGACACCGAATGGTTCTCAAGCGGATTCTGCGGGATGCCGCTGGAACTCCACATCGACGACCGTGACAGCAACGGCTGTTACAACATGACTCTTGATTATCAGAAGGCAGTTTTCCCCGATGATAAGGAGATAGAACTTCTGGCGTCCAGGATAACCCATATAATCAGGCAGATCGTGGAATCGGATGACATCACCGTTCAGGACATCACGGTAATTCCCGATGAGGAATATGATCTTGTGGTGAGAAGGTTCAACGGCACGGAAGCTCCATATAACCGTACGATGTGTGTTCACGGGGCTTTCGCGCGTGCAGCGGCCGAATCCGGGGACAGGACTGCGGTACTGTTCAGAGGTGAGCCTTACACATACGGCAGGATCGATAAGATGTCAGATGCCCTTGCAGCCTTTCTGGCAGGCAGGGGGATCGGAAAAGGCGATGTTGTTCCGATCATATCCGTGAGGGATCCCCTCATGATCGTTGCCATGCTGGCCGTGATCAAGACAGGCGCGGCATACATGCCCGTATCCCCTGACTATCCTGCCGACAGGATGTCGTACATGACAGATTCGGTAAATGCAAAGATAATCCTCACCTGCGGATACAGAACTGAAGATACAAGAGCAGTCCTGCTTGAGGATATCGATTACGGAAGCTGTGCCGCACCGCATGCCCAATGTGACCCGGACAGCCTCTGCTACGTCATATTCACATCCGGATCCACCGGCCGCCCGAAAGCCACCGCCGTTACGCACAGGAACGTCATGAACTACACTGCACATAATGACTTCAACGTGCACGGCAAGGTCATCAGAGACGGAGTGAGTTCTATCCTGTCGGTGACGGATATTGTTTTCGATATATTCGTGACTGAGACGCTGCTGGCGCTTGTTAACGGCATGACCATCGTTCTGGCGGATGACGACGAGGCTGTGTCCCAGAAGCTGCTTGCCGCGCTCGTCGAGAGGACCGGTGCGGAAGTGATACAGACGACGCCCACTAAGATGAGAAGCTACATGATCGACGGCGGCAATCTCGCATTCCTTGACAGGTTCAGGGTGATCATGCTGGGCGGCGAGGAGCTGACGGGGGCACTCCTCACGAGACTGAGACAGTGTACAAAGGCTGATATATATAATGTATACGGACCTGCGGAGACTACGGTGTGGTCTTCGGCTGATCTTGTGGATGGCGATGATATCGTGATCGGAAGTCCCGTCGCGAATACAAGGATTTACGTGCTGGATGACGATGAGAGGCCTGTTCCTGCCGGAGTCATGGGAGAGATAGTCATCGGAGGCGACGGCGTAGGCAGGGGATATATCAATAACCCTGAACTGACATCGGAGAGATTTACCCCGGATATCTTCGAGGGTGAAGGCGTCATGTATCACACCGGCGATCTGGGTTACAGAAGAACAGACGGAAGGGTAGTATTCTGCGGCAGGCGCGATAATCAGATAAAACTGAGGGGACAGAGGATAGAACTCGGTGAGATCGAGAGCGCCATGGAGGCTTATGAAGGGGTGGATCTTGCGGCCGTGGTCCTGCGTAAGGACAGCAGAGGCGGGCAGTATCTGGCGGGATTTTTTACTTCATCCGGTCCGGAGGATGAGAATGAACTTCGCAGGTTCCTATTTACAAGGATACCGGATTACATGGTGCCCGTAAGGCTCGTAAGGCTCGATAAAATGCCCATGACACAAAGCGGCAAGATCGACAGGAAGTCGCTGCCGGATACTGAGTCCGGAACGCCGGATGACAGATCCCGCACATATGATCCTCCCGTTACTGACAGAGAACAGATGCTTTGTAAGCTCATATCTGAGATCACCGGCTGTGAGAAGGTGGGTATTAATGACGACTTCTACGCTATAGGCGGTGACAGCCTGAAGGCGATGGAACTGGTGTCAGCTATGTCCGCCGTTGGAATGGAACTTCCGGTACGCAAGCTCTATGAGTGCAGGACTGTCAGAGGGATATGTGAGGCTCTGGACAGCGGTGCCGGTGATGTCGGGGACAGTGCGAAGTACGGGGATTATCCGTTGCCCCGAAGGAACCGGGACAGGCTGTTCTTCAGGATGTTTGCGGCATTTACAAAAATATGCTACCGGTTCAGCGTGTCGGGACTCGATAAACTGGATATGAATGAGAGATATATCTTCTGCCCGAATCACGAGAGTAATCTCGATATCATGTGGGTGCTGACTGCCCTAAGGAAAGTGATAAGGCCGGATGACCAGTGTGCCCTCATCGCAGAGGAGCATCTGGATAAGAAGTTATCCGCGTTTATCATGCGTGTGTCGGGTGGTATCCCTATAGACAGATACGGCGACTACAGGCCGTCTGTCGCGAGAGCGGTCAGGGTTCTTGAGGATGGTGAGAGGAAATATCTTATAATACACCCGGAAGGTACCAGGACCAGGACAGGTTCGCTCGGCAAGTTCAAGGAAGGTGCCGCAGTCATTGCGCAGAAGACAGGCGTAAAGATCGTGCCGGTGTATATTGAAGGTGCAGGGAGGATCTTTCCTGTGGACAGGGAGAGACCGAAGGTGATCAACCGGGGCGGTAATGGAAGATTCCCGCTGAGGGTGAGCTTCGGAACCCCCGTCGATCCTGCCCGAAAGCAGATACAACAGATAACAGAGGAAGTCAGATCGCAGGTGCTTGACATGAAGAAGAAAAACAAAGTGATACTTTTTGACTGGGGCAACATAGTGGAGAAACACGATTCCGGTTTTTCCCTTGCCGAGGCCTGGAACGAGCTGTTCGGAAGGCTCGGTTATGAGGGAACTTCGACGGAAATCTTCAGGGAGACCATAGGCTATGATGCCACTGCCATAACGACTGAAGCGGAATATGAGGAATTCTACGGGAGACTTAAGGAAGACTACGGCCTGAAGGGTGACTATGAGACTTTCAGGCGGCTGTATGGAGAGATTTTCGCGAGGATAGAGTACAGGGAGGATGTAAGGGATTACGAGTGGTCCCTCAGGGAGAGATGTTATACGGGGATCCTGTCCGATCTGGCGCTGCCGGATGTTGCAAGGCTCGACAGCCAGGTGGGACTCGGTAATTACGATCATCTCTTCCTGTCATGCCGTCTCGGCATCAGCAAACCGCGGAGGGAATTCTGGGAGGCTGCCCAGAGGAAACTTCCTTTTGATAAGAAGGATGTGCTTTTTATTGATGATAATCCGGCCAATACCGGGGCTGCGGCAGAGTTCGGATGGAATGTTTTGTGTGCCACCGGGAATGAGCTTGATCTCATCAGGGAGACATGCGAGAGATTTCTTGCGACATGACCGGTGATCATGACCTGATAAGAAAAGTGAGGTGTGGTGTATGACAGATGCAGAACAGAAGAGACAGGATATGTTTGATGCGGAGGCTGCAAGGCTGGAGGAGGAAGGTTATGAGGCAAAAATGCTCACTACCTCGGCGTTATCAGCCAACATCGTAGGACCGCTGATCGGCCTTGGAGTGTCGGCGCCCTTTGTGATCATATTTCTGGTACGCGGCCTGTTTGTTGTTGAGCAGAGCGGCAGCGGAATGTTCTTCACGCTTTCCATGATCGGTGTCGTTGCAAGTATTGTGATACACGAGCTGATACACGGGTTTACGTGGGGACTTTTCGCGAAGAAACATTTTAAGAGTATTGCCTTTGGCGTGATCTGGGAATACCTGACCCCGTACTGCTGCTGCAAGGAGCCCCTGGGAAGGGTGCCGTATATACTGGGATGTCTTATGCCCGGCATAGTCCTGGGGATAATTCCTCTTATCCTCTCATGCATATTCGGGGGCGTTCCTCTCCTGTTTTACGGAGTGTTCATGACTGTTGCGGCAGGAGGGGATATGATGATTTTCTCCATGATCGTCAGGGAGAAGAAGTTCAAGGACGAACTCTACTTCGACCACCCTACGCAGATAGGACTTGTGAAGTTCGTAAAAATGTGACAGTGGGGACAGTCCCCATTGTCACATTTTGTTATAATCTTACGTGGATCTGATAGAAACCGCACTTTTAGGAGGACACTGCCATGAACGAGAATATCATCATACGTAATGAGAAACTGGCACAGAAGGTTATCAAAGGCCTTGAATCACGTAATATGACAGGCTATTATGCCGCATCCAAAGAGGAAGCTCTGAAACTTGCTCTGGATCTCATCCCCGAGGGATCTTCCGTCACCATGGGCGGAGGCATGAGCGTTCATGAGATCGGCCTTGTTAAGGCTCTTGTTGAAGGCAATTACAGGTTTATCGACAGGGATAAGGAAGAGGACAAACGTGCTGCCATGCTGGCGGGATACGATGCTGATTTCTTTCTCGCGAGCTGCAATGCCGTAACAGAGGACGGGATACTGATCAACATTGATGGTAATGCCAACAGGGTGTCCGCGATCGCACAGGGTCCGAAGAAAGTCCTTTTTATCGTCGGAATGAATAAGATCTGTCCTGATGTTGACGCTGCCATGAAGAGAGCCAGGAACGTGGCCGCTCCGGTAAACGCGCAGAGATTCGGGCTGAACACGCCCTGCTCAAAGACAGGCTCATGCATGGACTGTAAGTCGCCCGATACGATATGCTGTCAGTTCCTGATGACGAGATACTCAAGACATGAGGGAAGGATACACCTGATCCTCGTCAATGACGATCTTGGGTTCTGATCGCCGCGATCACTCGTAGATGACTCTGTTCCTGCCCGTCTCCTTGGCGGTGTAGAGGTGTCCGTCCGCGGTGCTGACGTTCTCCTCGATAGTCTTGTCCTTATCGAAAACAGCACACCCGAAGCTGACCGTGCAGTGAATCGTCTGACCGTCTGCCGGGAAGTCTGCGGCCTCAACTGTCTTACGGAGGTTCTCAGCAACCTCTACGGCACCCATAAGATCGGTATCGGGCATGATCATGATGAACTCCTCGCCGCCCCATCTGTATGCATAATACTTGTCAACGCATGCTTCGGTCATAAGCTTTGCCATGAATGCCAGCACGTCGTCACCGGCATTGTGGCCGTATGTATCGTTGACGCGCTTAAACTTATCGATATCGCATATGAACATCGACAGCGGCTTAGTGGCATCGGGGCTCATATAGGAATTGAACCTCCTGGAGAAATCGCTGTAGAATCCCATTCTGTTTTTGAGTTTTGTGAGCTTATCGTGATGTGAATCCTCGAGGAATGTCTCAGACTCAAGGGCGATGCCGAGGATCAGGGCGGGAAGTGAGAGCTTATGTGTATCTTCAACTTCATCAAAGCCATCCTCGTCATTCAGCTTGTTGATCAGCTGGAATGCTCCGATAAACTGGCCATATACGTCTGCAACAGGGAGTACCAGAACGGACTTGGTCACGTATCCGGTCTTCTTATCTACCGCGGAATTGAAATCAGGGTCATTATAAGGGTCGTTGGTAACGACGACGTCGCCAAGCTTCAGAGCCTTTCCGACGAGTCCCGTGTTATCGGGGATAACGATCTTGTCAACGCCTGTTGCGGACTGTGTCCACAGAGTATTGTTGCGCTTGTCCCATTTCCAGAAGCTGGCACGGTCCGCTCCGACAATGGTCTTGCCGAGCTCTGTCAGGTATTTGAACAGAGTGGCGTGATCGTTCTCCTTGTTGGAGCACATCTCGTTATAGAGCTTGTCGCTGATATCGTAGATCTCGTTCAGAATAGGGTCAGTTGTGTTCATGTTGTGATCCTCCGTTGTGATGTTATCTGCTGTCGGTGCCAGCAAGGCTCCTGTATCCTTTGTCATCTCAGAAATAATGTCTTCTTCATCAAGGTGCATGAGATATACCCTGATACCTTTGGTAACCAGATCTCTTATCAGATCCAGACAATCCGGTGCATACAGATGCACACCGCTCTTATGCGCCGATATCTCCATATATAGCGTCGTTCCCGGCTTCAGATACGGCAGGAAAGGCTCAATGATATGCGTATCTCCCGTATAGACGACCGGAGTCCCGTCAACAGTCAGACTGTAGCCGAAACACCTGCCGGCCAGCTGTTCCGCATGAAGCGTGGGGATGACCGCATTAAGCCAGGGTGCGGAGAATTCCCCGGCATTTGTCAGGGTGTACCAGTTATCCGAGCATCCTTCCAGTCTGGACAGGTAGAATCTCAGATCATCTTCCACTGTCCTGTCCGGCGCGATAACCGTGACGGGAGTATGTCTTACGAAGAATTCATAATCTATGAGCATGGCGATGCCGCCGATGTGATCGCCGTGCGTATGCGTTACCAGTATGTAGATATTGGCAATTCCTTCAAGGTCCATCTTCTTTATCCTGCGGAAAGCAGACATAGGACAGTCCACGAGGATCATATCATTGCCATGCTTGAAATATGCGCTGTTATTCTCGTCCGAGAAAGCAGAACCTCTGCCTAAGAAAGCAAGCATTACTACCCGTCACCTCCTCTTAACCTAATAGTATCACTGCAACGGATAATATGCACCTGTCAACCGGGTACTATGATCGGGTCTTCGGGTTCAGGTCCGGGATCCTCTGTTACGGGTGCGGGCATCTCTGTCGGGTCGGAAGGATCCTTTGTCTTCTCTGCAGGATCAGTATCTTCCGCAGGAGATGAAGTTGCTGCGCTTGATGTGGGGGCAACAGTAGGTCTCTTTGTAGGCTTAGGCGTGGGCTTGGGTGTAGGAGTAGCAGTGGGAGCCTTGGATGTGGCTGCTGCAGACTCTGATGCCTCAGCACTCGGCGTTGCGGAAGCGGATGCGGAAGCAGAGGCAGTAGCAGTAGCTGCCGCACTCGTCTCTGAAGCCTCAGACGTGGCGGATGATTCCGATGTTCCGCTCTCACTTGATTCTGAAGACTCGGTCGGAAGCGATACGGTACCGCCGGCAAGCGTGCAGAGCAGGTTGGCATCCCAGCCCGTCTCCTGACATACTCTGGCGAGTACATACGGATCGTCGCTGATAACCTTCAGTGCGAATTCAGGCACTCTGTCTTCTGTTATGTTCTCCACGATGAACTCTACGGAATCGACCGTTCTGTCATCGTACATAATCACTGTAACCTTCTTGCCGGCACCGACCTCGATCTCCTTCATCTCATTCGTGACCGGGTTGACCGCTGTCAGCTTGACGTGACCTGCCGTAACCACAAGACAGGGACGGCCGTTCCCGTCAGTATATACATAACCTGATGTTCCGCGTATGCTCACGCTTATGGCGGAGGCCTTGATGCTGAACGTCTCATCGGAAGCAAGAGGCTTATTCACCTCGAAAAAAAGCCCGCCGTCAGCCATATCGATATCTGTCTTCTTGCTGTTTTTTGTGAACGTAACCCTGCTGTTCTCCTGCAGTGTGACCTTCTTATCACTGTCGATCTCGACGGAAGCGGTGCTCTTGGCGCCGGTATTGAGCGTATATCCGCTCTCAAATCTCATGTTGCCGACTATGGTCTTGGATGAGCCTGCCGTATCCTCGATCGTTACGGTTCCGTCAAAGTCAAGGAGCTTCATTGTTTTGGCATAATAACTGCCTGAAACAAGGTAGATGATGATGCCGGCCGCTGCGAGGACTGCTAAAATGCTGCTGATGATAATGCCTTTTACCAGAGGCCTTGTCTCCATCCATCTGTCGATCAGTCCCATAGCATCCTCCTTTCGCGGTGCACCGCAAATATTATTAACATATTTTACTTTTTAATGGGGTGTACTTCAATGTCAAAGCCGTTACAGTTTACGGTGTTTGGGTTGAAATTGTGACATTGGGGACTGTCCCCATTTCACATATTTGGTATAATCTATCGGATAAAGAAGTTATTAATCACCATTACGGAGGTCAGATAATGAGTATTTACGAGGAACTGCAGGCCAGAGGCCTTATTGCTCAGGTAACGGACGAAGCTGAGATCAGAGAGCTGATCAACAACGGCGGAGCCAGGTTTTATATAGGTTTTGACCCGACTGCGGATTCGCTTCATGTCGGCCATTTCATGGCACTTTGTCTCATGAAGAGGCTTCAGATGGCCGGAAACCGCCCTGTCGTGCTTATCGGAGGCGGCACCGGATATATCGGAGATCCTTCCGGAAGGTCTGACATGAGGTCAATGCTGACACCCGAGATAATCCAGCACAATTGTGACTGCTTCAAGAAGCAGATGGAGAGGTTCATCGAGTTCGGTGAGGATAAGGCACTTATGGTCAATAACGCCGACTGGCTCCTGGACCTTAACTATATTGAACTGCTGAGAGAGGTGGGTGCTCATTTCTCGGTCAACAACATGCTCCGCGCCGAGTGCTACAAGCAGAGAATGGAGAAGGGTCTCAGTTTCCTTGAATTCAACTACATGATCATGCAGGCATATGATTTCTGGTATCTGCATAACAATTACGGCTGCAACATGGAGTTCGGCGGTGACGACCAGTGGAGCAACATGCTGGCAGGTACAGAGCTCATCCGCCGTAAAGAGGGTGAAGACGCATATGCCATGACGATAACTCTCCTTCTCAACAGCGAGGGAAAGAAGATGGGCAAGACAGCAAGAGGTGCTGTATGGCTCGATCCCGGGAAGACATCACCTTACGAGTTCTACCAGTACTGGAGAAATGTAGATGATGCCGACGTAATGAAGTGTATCAGGATGCTCACATTCATCCCTCTTGAGGAGATAGAAGAGATGGAGAAGTGGGATGATTCCAGGATCAACGAGAAGAAGGAGATACTGGCATATAGCCTTACAGCTCTTGTTCATGGCGAAGAAGAGGCAGCAAAGGCAAAGGCTACGGCTACAGCTATATTCTCAGGTGCAGGCGACGATGCCAATATGCCTTCCACGGAGATAGATGAGGCAGACATCCCTGAAGATGGCATCCAGCTTGCCGATCTGATGGTCATCTGTAAGCTGGCGGAGAGCAAGGGCAAGGCCAAGAAGCTCATCGAGCAGGGCGGCGTGTCGCTGGACGGAACCAAGGTAAGCGATATTTTCGCGGTGGTGTCCAAGGATATGCTCAGGGCTTCCGTTAAGATCCAGAAGGGCAAGAAGGTCTTCCATAAGGCAAAGATCAGATAAGCAGTCAAAGGAGCACAACGATGGCAGATCTCGGATACGTCTTCAGAAGGATCGCGCGGATGGACTTTGGACGCATGTTCAAGGTCATCGACAAGTGCCACAACAAGTGCGGCAGGAACAAGGTGAGCCTGTTCTTTGACTGCGTGTTTACGGGACTCATATATGGTGCGGGATATATGGATTTTTACCAGTTCCGCATGTATGACATGAATGCCAAAGAGAAGAAGACGGTCATTACGAGGGGCGTCAACAATTCCATCGTCCGCAAGTACAACGACAAGAAGTCCATCTACAAGTTCGATGACAAGATCAAGTTCAATGAGATCTTCAATGACTACATGAACAGGGAATGGATGGAGGTCAAGGAAGATAATGCCGATGATTTCGCGGCTTTCTGCGGAAGGCACGCCGAGATAATCGTCAAGCCTGTGTCCCAGTCATGCGGCGTGGGTGTTGAGAAGATCCTTACCACGGGAGAAGACCTGAAGGCTCTTCATCAGAGGCTCTTCAAGAACGGCCAGATCCTCGTGGAGGAAGTGGCCGGCCAGCACGATGCGATCAATGCGATCTATCCGCTGTCGGTCAACACGCTGAGGATCGTTACCCTCAAGAATCAGGTGGCTACCGCCCTCTTCAGGATCGGCAACGGAGGCAATGTGGTTGATAATTTCAATCACGGAGGTATGGTCACGAGGATCGATGTGGATGACGGCATAGTCAAGTGGCCTGCCATCGACAAGGATACTAACGTTTACGAAGTTCACCCGTACACGGGATATAAGCTCATCGGCACGAAGATCCCCATGTGGGAGGAGGCCAAGGCTATGTGCGTGGAGGCCAGCAAGGTTGTGCCGGAGGTGGGATATATCGCATGGGACGTGTGCGTCGGCAAGGACCGTCCCTGCCTCATAGAAGGCAACAATTATCCCGGCTATGATCTGTATCAGCTCCCGGTCCACAGAGAGGGCAATATGGGGCTCTATCCTCACTTCAAAGAGATCATGGGTGATGACTGATTTTTGACACAATTGTCCTAAATAGTGAACAATCTTTGAATAATCGCTCCAACCTGTCGTAATATCCCGAAAGTAGCTTACAATAGAGACATATCATAAAGCAGGAGGAGTATTCAGATGGCTACAGGCAAATTTGTTACCAAGCAGACAAAGAACGGCGGCTATACCTTCAATCTCAAGGCATCCAACGGTCAGGTAATCGCAACATCCCAGACATACAAGAGCGAAGCTACGCTCAAGGCCGGCATCGAGAGTGTTAAGAAGAATGCTCCGGTAGCTGCGGTCGAGGATCAGACCGTGGAGGGTTTTGCGGTTGAGAAGAATCCTAAGTTCGAGATCTATGCTGACAAGAAGGGTGAGTTCAGATTCCGTCTCAAGGCGAAGAACGGTCAGATCATTGCAACAGGCGAAGGCTACACAACAATGAAGGCTCTGAAGAACGGTATCGCATCCATTCAGAAGAACGCACCTGATGCCGTGATCGTTGCCGAAGCTGCAAAGTAATACTTCATCTCTTTTCTGAGTATATTGAGTTTGTAATGAAAGGGCTGTCCGTACGGGCAGTCCTTTTGATGTTGTGATACAATATGCGGGAATAACATGGAATGAGGAGATAGAACAATATGAGATCAGGATACCCTGTAAGATGTGCGGCCGCAGTCGTATGCATTGCTTCGATGATGCTGTCGATGGCGGGATGCTCGGATAAGAATAAAGAGGCGGTTCTGGAAGCCGCCGGCAAATATGCAAAGGCTTTATGCGACTGCAGCGTTAAATCTCTCCGCAAGGGATCGGCCAAAGAATTTGATGAGGACTACCTGGACGGACTGAGGGAACGTCTGGAGTGGGAAGGTTACCCCGCGAGTATCTACAGTGCCATAGGCGAGACGATCACGTACAAGGTTAACGAAGATTCCTATGAGCCCGGAAAGAGGCACGGTGCTTCAGTGGAAGTCGATGTCGAGATGGTGGACTGGGAGAGCATCGAGGAAAATGGCGGCGCAAAGAGTATCGACGGTTACATCAGTGCGATAGAGGACTGCGAAGAGACCAAACAGTTCACTTTGACTCTGGAATATGAGGAAGAAGACGGCAAATGGGTAGTTGATAACTACGAAGATGTTTGTGACAGTTTTTACGATGAGTGGCTGAGTGCTACGGCTCCTGTTGATTATACGCAGGCTGTAACAGGAACCACCTGGTACTACTACGACAGCCGCGGAACGGACAACAGCGTTATTTACAACAATGCAACCTACATCGAGCTGGATCTTGATGTTGCTGACGGTTATACCG
This sequence comes from Ruminococcaceae bacterium YRB3002, assembly GCA_900099715.1. GTDB lineage: Bacteria > Bacillota > Clostridia > Saccharofermentanales > Saccharofermentanaceae > Saccharofermentans. The sequence goes on from FMTG01000025.1 coordinate 33,503, forward strand.
GTATCAAAGTGTATTTCACTGTGACCTTCAACGGCAATGTGATATATACGAGTGATGTGAGTGCAGAGGCGAGGGAAGCCAGATTTACAAGCAGCACACCCGGTGCTGTGACAGCAGCAGCCGGATGCCTCGATGCAGGTCAGTACAGGATCACTTTCTATAATGAGCAGGGTGCAGAACTCGCTTCCGACGAGTGTACAGTGGTGATCGTTGATAATCCGGATATCGGTTCGGATGATGCCTCCGTTAACGCAGAGATCTTCGATACAAGTGCCGTCAACCACATCAGATGGTGGTATGCATCAGGGCGCAACGGAACCATCACGTATGAGAATTCCGACAACATTGATCTTGACCTCTACTTCAATACAGGATATGACGACACCAGGTGCTACTACGAGGTCAGGTACAACGGCGATGTGGTATATGTAAGTCCGACATCATCCAACACCAGAGAAGGATACTTCAGGTCGAGCTATGTGGGCGCCAGCGTGGACAGTGAAGGCAATCTTGCCGGCGGTGAATACACGATCACATTCTACGATGAGAACGACAATAAGCTGGCTTCCGACACATGTACCGTTATAGGCGGCAGTGTGGACCATGTGACGGCGCCTCTGACACCCGATGCGGTTACGGAGACAAGATGGTGGTTTGCCACATCCACGGACAACGGAGTGATCGTTTATAACAATCCGACGCTTATAGACTTTGACGCCAATCTGAGCGCGGAATATAACGGAACGCCCGTGTATTACACGGTGAAGTTCAACGGATCGGTCATCTTTACGAGCCAGATAGGCGCAGCGCCTTATTCGGGTTACTTTAAGACGACGGACGAGGGTGCTCAGCTGTACAATGACGAGTTCCTTCTCGCTGGCGAGTATTCGATCACGTTCTATTCTGCAGGCGGAGTCGAGCTTGCTTCGGGAACATGCACTGTCACCAATAAGTGATTATGCAAAACTCCCATAAAAAGGTTCAGATTACTCTTATATTTAATATTTAATATATATTAAGTATGGTATAATACTAGGGTTAAAGCATTAACCTGGAGGTATCTGATGGCCGATAATAAGGAATTGCGCAAGCAGCAGGAAGCGCAAGTTGATGAGGTTTTCAAATCAGAACAGACAACTATCGTACCCGTAGACCTTGATAAAGAGATGCGTAAGTCCTTCATAGACTACGCCATGTCCGTTATCTCGGATCGTGCATTGCCTGATATAAGAGACGGAATGAAGCCCGTTCACAGAAGGATCCTTTATTCCATGTTCACACTGGGTTTTACCCCCGATAAGCCGTATCGAAAATGCGCCACCACAATAGGTGACGTTCTCGGACGTTTCCATCCTCACGGCGACGCATCGGTTTACGATGCTCTCGTAAGGCTTGCTCAGGATTTCTCCCTGAGACATCCCCTTGTTGACGGACACGGAAACTTCGGTTCCATCGACGGTGACCCGCCGGCTGCTTACCGTTATACGGAGGCCAGACTTGATAAGATCGCTCTCGAGATGATGAGGGACATCAACAAGAATACGGTTGATTTCCGTCCCAACTTCGACGAGCATGATATGGAGCCTGTAGCACTGCCTTCAAGGTTCCCGAATCTCCTGGTCAACGGTTCCGTCGGTATCGCAGTAGGTATGGCTACCAATATACCTCCACACAACCTTGGAGAGGTAATAGACGGCGTCGTCATGATGCTGGATAACCCTGACTGCACCATCGATGATCTTATGACGGTCGTTAAGGGCCCTGACTTCCCTCTCGGCGGTCAGATCCTCGGTACAATGGGCATCAGGGAAGCATATTCCACAGGCAGGGGCAGGATACTCGTCCGCGCTCACTGCGAGATAGAAGACCATCAGGGAAGGCAGAGGATAATCGTGCATGACCTGCCTTTCGCGGTGAATAAGGCAAGGCTCATCGAGAGGATAGCCGAGCTGGCGAAGGACAAGAAAGTCGAGGGTGTTACCAATGTCCGCGACGAGTCCGACCGTAATGAGAAGGTCCGTATCGTTATCGACGTCAAGAAGGATTCCAATCCCGAGGTCGTGCTGAACCAGCTCTACAAGAACTGCGCCCTTCAGGATGCATGCTGCGCCAATATGCTTGCTCTCGTACCTGACAAGGACGGCAAGCTCGAGCCTAAGCTCATCACCCTCAGAGATGCTCTGAGCTACTATGTGGAGCATCAGGAGACCGTCGTCACAAGAAGAACGGAGTTCGATAAGGAGAAAGACGAGGGAAGGCGTCACATCGACGAGGGACTCCTCATCGCCATGGACCATATTGACGAGATCATCGCCATTATCAGATCATCCAGGACCGAGGCCGAGGCCAAGGACAGGATGTGCGAGAGGTTCGGATTTACCGATAAGCAGGCACAGCACATCGTTGATATGAGACTCGGACGTCTTACCGGTCTCGAGAGGGAGAAGCTGGAAGCCGAGATAGCAGAACTGAATGCGAGGATCGAGCAATATATCAAGATACTCAGTGATAAGGAAGTCCTGCACGATGTCATCAAGACCGAGATCCTGGAGATCAAGCGCAAGTTCGCTACCCCCAGGGTCAGTGAGATCGTTAACGGCTCGTTCGAGGATATCGATGATGAGTCCCTGATCCAGGAGGAGGATATCGTTGTAACCCTCACTCATATGGGGTACATCAAGAGACAGAGGATCGATACATACAAGGCTCAGCACAGAGGCGGCAGAGGCATCTCCGGTCAGAGCACAAGGGAAGAGGACTACGTGGAGAAGATCATCACCACCACGACCCACAAGTTCCTGCTTTGCTTCACGGATACCGGAAGAGTCTTCAAGATCAAGGGCTATAAGATACCTGAGACCACCAGCAGAAGCGCGAGAGGTACGGCTATCGTCAATCTCCTTAAGCTGGGCGAGAATGAGAAGATAACGAATATAATCCCGATAGACAATTTCGAGGATAATGATCTCTATCTCACCGTGGCTACAAAGAACGGTACCGTTAAGCGTACAGCCGTGTCAAAGTACGTCAATATCAATAAGAACGGTCTTATTGCTACGAATATCAGAGAGGATGACGCGGTTATCGCGGTCAGCCTTGTCAGAGGCAAACAGGAGATAATTCTCGTTACATCCAGCGGTAAGGCTATCAGGTTCAATTCCGACGATTGCCGTGAACTTGGAAGAAGCGCTACGGGTGTACGTGGTATCAGGCTTTCTGACGGTGACCACGTAATCGGCATGGAGCCTGTTACAGAGAACGGAGAACTTCTCGTTATCTCCGAGAACGGCTACGGCAAGCGAAGCAGCGTTGACGATTATAAGGTTCAGAACAGAGGCGGTAAGGGTCTCATCACATATAAGGTCAGCGAGAAGACAGGTAACCTTATCGGTGTTACCATCGTTAATAATGACGACGACCTGCTGATCATCACCGACCAGGGCGTGATCATAAGAGTCTCTGCGGCTGAGATCCCGACGCTGTCAAGAGCCACGTCCGGAGTAAGACTCATGAGATCCAGGAATGCCAAGATCGTTGACTTTGCGCTGACTGAGCACGAAGCGCCTGAAGAGGGCGAAGAGGCCGGAGAGATAAGCGTTGACGAGGCTGATCTTGAGCCGCAGGACGATGCGCCTTCCGAACCCGCAGAGGAAGCGGATGCACCTGAGGCATCAGCAGAGGCGGAAGAACCTTCCGGAAGTGACAACGGAGAAGAATAATGAAGAATAAAGCGGCAGCAATGGTAGTGTCTTTACTGCTCACAGTATCGGCTGTGTTCGGATCTGTATCGGCAGATATCTCCCAGCCGCCGCTTAGGGTTCCCCCTCTGGAGAATGTTCACTGCGCGTCTTACTGCGTCTATGACAAGACTGCCAACGAAGTTATCCTGGGCGTTGATCCCGATAAGAAGGTATATCCGGCATCCCAGACAAAGATCATGACATGTCAGCTGGGTCTTGATTACCTGAATATCGATGACTACCTCACTGTGTCACAGAACGCCATGAACAGCATCACTTCCGACTCGTCCATAATGGGTGTGTCTGTCGGCGAGACAGTTCAGATATCGGAACTCCTGTATGGTCTGATGCTTCCGTCCGGCAACGATGCAGCCAACGTTATAGCCGAAGGCGTAGTTGATGCCATGTTCGAGAAATACCCCGCAGGCGGCGGCAACAAGGGCCCTGACGGCGTCGATGCGTCGTATCTTACGGAGCAGCTGGGCAAGACTGAGGACGAGATCAAGAGCAATTACAAACTCAGGGCATTTGCCTGTCTGATGAACCTGAGAGCCAGGAATATCGGCTGTACAGGGACTAACTTTGTAAATGCCAGCGGCCTTCATGACGATAACCACTATACGACCTCGCATGACCTGGCTCTCATGATGGCGAAAGCCTGTGAGAACAGGGATTTTAAGATCCTCATCAGTACGGAGAGCCACATCTTCAAGGCAACCAACAGACATACAAACGACGCCTGGAAATACGTGAAGAATTCAGACTATCTGCTCTTCGATCCGTGGCTTGCGGCACAGACAGGCGAGGGCATAGATTCCCATCTGATCGCCATAATCGGAGGCAAGACCGGTACCACATCTATGGCGGGCAAGGGATTGACGCTGTCCACCGTCAACGAGAACGGTCATGAACTGATGATCTCCATCTGCGGAATCCCTGCAGATTACTATTACTACACCACCATGTATGCCGCATCGGTAACTGCCTATGGTCATCTGGAGTGCTGGAACAGGAATCCCGAGACGGTCCTTCCCGGAACTACCGGTGACTACCGTTACGTGAACGCGCCGGATGCACAGCAGCCCAAGTATGACAGTCTCATATTCCCCGGTGATGAACTGGTGAACTATATTGAGGAAGAGCCAGAGGCGACGCCCACACCTGTCGCGACGCCCACGCCCACACCCGTTCCTGTAGGGGAACAGGTCAAGACACATCCGCTTGTGCTCTTCGCGAAGGAGCAGCCCGTGGTGGCAGTGGTATGCTGCATTATCTTATTGGCTATAATCATTATTAATATAATCCTGTTCGTCAGGATCAGGCAGCTTAAGGCAAATGCGCGCAGGCGTAAAGTAAGGAAACCCAACGGATTGATCTGAAAATGTGAAATGGGGACGGTTCTCAGCTGTCACATCTGAGTCCTGTGAGATCAATTATATTAATTGTGACATATATTATATAAAAGACACCCTTCGGAAAGCCCTGTTTACGGGGCTTTCAAAATTTTTTAAAAATAGCTCAAAAAACCGCTTGACTTTAAGAGTGGTGCTTGTTAATATATTCAAGCACTTCGCGAGAAGAACACTTGCGAATGGGCGCGGATCTTGAGAATTGAATAGAATGCAAAACTTGAAAATAACGAGCCTAATCGATTCGTTATCCGAGTAATTGGATAAGTATTGAGTTTTTAATTAGTAATTGAGCCAAATGGCTCTCAAATAATTTTTTTGAGAGTTTGATCCTGGCTCAGGATGAACGCTGGCGGCATGCCTAACACATGCAAGTCGAACGGAGCTATCTTAGAAGCTTGCTTCTTTCTTAGCTTAGTGGCGGACGGGTGAGTAACGCGTGAAGAACCTGCCCTTAAGTGGGGAATAACACCGAGAAATCGGTGCTAATACCGCATAAAATCTCTGGATCGCATGTTCCTGGAAATCAAAGGATTTATTCGCTTAAGGATGGCTTCGCGTCCGATTAGTTAGTTGGTGAGGTAACGGCCCACCAAGACCGCGATCGGTAGCCGAACTGAGAGGTTGATCGGCCACATTGGGACTGAGACACGGCCCAGACTCCTACGGGAGGCAGCAGTGGGGAATATTGGGCAATGGGGGAAACCCTGACCCAGCAATGCCGCGTGAAGGATGAAGGTCTTCGGATTGTAAACTTCTTTGATTGGGGAAGAATAAAGTGACCTACCCAAAGAACAAGTCACGGCTAACTACGTGCCAGCAGCCGCGGTAATACGTAGGTGACAAGCGTTATCCGGATTTACTGGGTGTAAA
>FMTG01000041.1 GCA_900099715.1 Ruminococcaceae bacterium YRB3002
ATTAAATATGAGACGTATGGCGGTAGCGTCTGAGGAAGGATTCGAAGGAAAACTCTTCGTACAGTTTGTTGCGCTTGAGTTGATATCTTACATAAAGAAGAAAATGGACGACAATGGTCTGTTCAAGAACTACACTATGCAGTCTTTACTGGACGAACTGGATATTATCGAGTACTATCAGCAGCCAAGTAAAACTCACCACTTATCGGAGATCACTGAGAAGCAACGTAAACTATACGGATACATGGATATTGAGATACCGTCCTAGATATAATTTCACGGGAGTTCAGGATACAGGTCTTCCGATTACTCCTTCTGTTACGATTAAGGATGGATCACGGACACTAGTTAAGGGTACAGATTATACTTTGTCCTACTCCAATAATGTGAACGTTGGGACGGCTACAGTTACTGTTACAGGTAAAGGTAATTACTCTGGTACGAAGAAGGCGTCATTTAGTATCACGACAGGGTTCGCGATATCGCCTATAAGCGACCAGATTTATACGGGTTCTGCGATAACTCCTCCTATTATAGTTAAGAAAGGTTCTAAGACACTCGTGAAGGGTACGGATTATACTGTGGCTTATTCCAATAACTTGAATGTCGGAACAGCAACAGTTACTGTTAAGGGTAAGGGAAGCTATACTGATTCAGTATCTATTTGCTTTGAAATAACGGCAAAGACCATTAGCGGTGCAACAGTATCTTCCATCGCTGATCAGACGCATACGGGTTCTGCGATAGAACCTACAGTTACGGTAATTGATGGATCCAAGACTCTGTTGAAGGGTACTGATTATACGGTGTCTTATTCAAACAATGTGGATGTGGGAACAGCCACCATTACAGTTAAGGGTAAGGGTAATTACACTGGTACGAAGAAAATATCATTTACTATTGTTGCTTCACAAGAGAATACGTCTTCAGATGTTGAAAACATTATTATTAACGAGGAAAACTTTCCTGATGAAAACTTCAGAAGGTACTTAAGAGAAGTAATAGACGTTAATAGTAATGGGATAATTGATGCTGAAGGAAATAGTTACTATGAACTTGAGATAGTCATTGCAAGAAATATTGATGTATCTGGAAGAAGCATAAGATCACTTAAAGGAATTGAGAAACTACCATTGATTGTTTCTTTAGATTGTTCGAATAATCAAATTACGGAATTGAATGTTAGCAATCTACCAATAGATTATTTGAATTGTTCACAAAACAAACTTGTGTCGCTGAATATTAATGGGTGTGAGAATCTAGATTACCTTGATGCAACAGATAATGAACTTAACAAAATATACATTAAGGATTGTCCGTTGTTGATTGAAGCTTATGATAACTATTGTCAGTATGGATATTTAGATGATGATGGAGTTTCACCCAGTATTGTTTGCATTGGTTATGATGATTCTTTTTTGTTGCATGACCGGTACACAGATATCATCAGTGAAAGTGTTATGCCTAGCGATGAATCTTTGATTGTTACATACAAATGGGAGAAAGTCTCTGGAAAGTGGTATTACGTTGGAACTGATGGTTCAAGAGCAATTGGGTTCAGAAAAATAGACGGTACATGGTATTACTTCAATAAATCAGGCATGATGCTAACAGGTTGGCAGAGCATCAACGGAGAATGGTATTATTTTGAATCAACAGGTGCCGTTAGGACAGGATGGAAGAAGATTAGTAATAAGTGGTACTATTTTAATTCATATGGAAAAATGGCTACGCTTGATACGGAAATAGAAGGGAAATACTATTATTTTGGTGAGAACGGGGTAATGCGGACTGGATGGCAAAAAATAGATGGTTTTTGGTACCATTTCGGTTCAAGCGGCGCTGCTGATATTGGATGGAAGAAAATAGGCAAGAAGTGGTACTATTTTTATTGTAATGGTGAGATGTATAGTGAACGGACTCTTACGCAGAATAGAAAAACATACTATTTTGATTCCAGTGGTGCGATGGTAACTGGATGGAAAAAGATCCAAAGCTTTTGGCATTATTTCAACAGTTCAGGAGTAATGCAGTTTGGGTGGCAGAGGATAAAGAATAAATGGTACTATTTCGATTATTATGGTCACATGGTTGAGGATACAACATTGAAGATTGATGGAAAGTATTACACATTCAATCGCAATGGTGTATGGATCAAGTAATGACGTAAGACATGATAATATAAACCGACCGCGCCATTGTGACGCGGTTTTTTGTTTCTGTCTCAACACATTAACACAGATCAAAACGCAGAATGACGTACAAGAACGACACGATTTGTGTTATCCTTATTACGCTAAAAATATAAGATTCGGAGCAAACATATGAAGATCTACGATAAGATTGGGTGCGCGGCGCCCGAGATACTGATCCCCCGTGAGGGAATAGACCTGGAGAAGTGGGCGGTGATCGCCTGCGACCAGTTTACGTCAGAACCTGAGTTCTGGACGAAGGCTGACGAGATGGCCGGTACTGATCCGTCAGCGCTGAGACTGATCCTGCCTGAGTACTATCTGCCGGTTGAGACTGCTGAACAGCAGGAAGCAAGGCTCAAGGATATCAAGGAGACTGCTGAGAGATACCTGAGCGGTGATGTGTTCAGGAAGCTTCCTGCAGGCTTCATTCTGACAGACAGGAGCACATCGCTTCATCCGTCCAGAAAAGGTCTTATGATCGCCATCGATCTGGAAGCATACAGCTTCAGACCTGAGGACAAGGCACTGGTAAGAGCTACTGAGGGAACGGTGCTGGAGAGGATCCCGCCCAGAGTTAAGATCCGTTCCAATTCGCCTGTTGAGCTGCCCCACGTTATGCTGCTCATTGACGATCCCGAGGGCACTGTCATCGAGAATGCATGGAACAAAGCCAACGCCCGTAATATCGCACCCGTCTATGACACAGATCTGATGCAGGGATGCGGACATATCAAGGGTGTTTTCGTGCCTGATGAGGATGAGATCGCTGAAGGCATCAGGACATCACTTGAGAAGCTTCTCGACAACAGCGGTGACAACCTCCTGTTCCTGGTGGGCGACGGCAACCATTCCCTTGCCTCCGCGAAAGCATACTGGGAATCCGTAAGAGAGACTCTGCCTGAGGATCAGAGGCGCGATCATCCTGCAAGATTCGCACTTACAGAAGTCGTTAATATCCACGATAAGGGACTTGATTTCGAGCCTATCTACAGACTCGTATCCGGCATCTCCAGAGGGGATCTGGTCAATGCGATCAGGGATATATACGAGACGGGAGATGATGCTGAACAGTCTTTCACCGTTATCGACGACAACAAAGATAATGACGAGATCATCAAGCTGAAAAACCCGCCTCACAGTCTGGCCGTCGGTTCTTGCGATATGATCCTGAAGGCTCTGGAACTTAATGATGTTGACTACATTCACGGCGAGGATTCGCTGAGGAGCCTTGCGAAGGGAAGCAACGCAGGCGTGCTGCTGCCCGGGATATCCAAGGATACTTTTTTCGCGACGGTGGCAATGGATGGTATTTTCCCGAGAAAGACGTTCTCCATGGGCGAGGCGTTCGAGAAGAGATTCTATCTTGAGGCGAGACTTATCAGGTAATCAGCGATGAGTAAGAAGACGAATCCTTTAGTTGTTGTGCTCATAGTCCTGGCATGCATTGCCGGACTTGTTGCCGGAACTGCTATCGTGCTGAGGGGATTTGATTATTTCGCCAGGGCGATGCAGGTGAACAATCAGGGACCCGCACCGGTCCAGGTTCCCGATGCCGATGAAGATGACAAGTCTGAATGGACTGTCATGATCTACATGTGCGGAACAAATCTCGAGACAGAGCATGGCATCGCTTCCATGGTGCTCGACGGCATGGATGACGTGAAGGATTCGGATGACGTTAATATCATAGTACAGACCGGCGGTACCACTTCATGGCGCAACAGGGACCCGTACTTCAAGAATGATGCCGTCAGGGATATCAGACCCAAGACGGACAAGCTGTCAAGGTTCAAGATCGAGCATAACAGCATAAAGACTCTCGAGTCGGTTGACCTGGCTTCCATGGGTGATCCCGATACCATGAGTGACTTCATACAGTGGACTGCCCGCAAGTTTCCCGCAAAGAAGTATATCTTCCTGTTCTGGGATCACGGATACGTGGAGCCCTATGGGTGCATGCTGAATGATGAACTGTTCTACTACGATGAGGACAATAATCTCGTTAATATCAATCAGACGAGAATGGGGAAGAGGTATATCAATGATAACCTCACCCTGACGGAGATGCGCAAAGGTTTTGAGGACGGCGGCGTTCACTTTGACCTGGTCCTCTATAACACCTGTCTGTCCGCTTCATATGAGATTGCTTCCGCAACTGCTCCCTATGCCGATTATATGGTGGCATCCCAGGAGAATATCCCTGCCATGATCGGTATCCCTCTGGGATATCTTGATTACCTGGTGAATGATCCTGCCGTGACGGCAAAGGATGTTGGTGAGAAGATCCTGGAACTCTATGAGGATGCGCTGATCGATACAAATAAGCGATACGGCGGAATGTACGAGGAAACGTTCTCCATGGGTACAATGTCCCTTATTGATCTGTCCATGATCGACGAGATGAAGGATGCGATGAATGAGGTATGGGAACAGGTGTATTACAGCACTTACGATCTGGGTGATTACACGAGAGTCGTGTCAGCCGCAGACGGTTGTGAGAACTATGGTTCAGAAGGTAATGCGCCCGGCAATCTGATCGATCTTAAGACATTCCTTATGAAGATATCTCCCGTGATGGATGAGACCGATGCTGACGAGCGTGCCATAGCTCTCATTGACAGCGGCGTAAAGAGTATCATGGGAACAGGCAGGACCGAGTCCAACGGCATGTCCATGTTCTTCCCGAATACCAACTATGTTCAGGGTATCCGCAATCAGCTGATCGCAAGTTACGAACTGGCTAACCAGAGCTACACCGAACGCGAACTGGAGGACATGTGCCTGTATGTTATCGATTATTCTTTCGACGGGTATGTTGATAATATCGATGAGATCGACGGGTATTACTGGTATGCTTCTTTCCTTCATCACAGGTTCACGGCCTTCTGGCAGGGTTCGGATGATGCCGATGACCTCGCCAAAGCAAATGACAACCATCATGGAGGCACCGCGCCTGTCATTCATAATGATCCGATCGAATATAATATCGACTACGATCAGCAGGGAAGACTGACACTTAATATTACCAGCGGTATTGATGGTGTCGTGTCCGTTGAGACGAATATTGTTGATTACAGGGTGATGGATGAAGGCCAGCCGAATGAGTGCCGCCTTTACACATACCTCGGTTCGCAGCCTGTATATTCTGCGGCCGGCAATGATTCAAAGTTCGTTTATGACTTCGAATTTGCGTGGATCAATTACGACAATATCACAGCACCGGTATTCATAATCGAACACAATGCAAAATATACGTTGTATGCCATGTCTGCTGAAGTCAACGGCGAGTGGATGTATATAATCTTCAGACAGGAGACGGGCAAGGATAAGTACGATCTTCTCTATGCGATCCCTGCCGGAGATACCCAGTCAGGTCTGGCGAATAATGTTCACTATAAGCTTCAGGATGGAGATAAAGTCTCGCCCTTGTATTACTCGCTGTTCTGTGGAGCGACATATGGTGTTGACGGTGTTACATACGTCAGGACTCTGATCGATACTGATTACGACAGCAGTACATCAGGATTCACAAAAGGTCATATGTTCAGTCATCTGACAGAGGATGAGTATGTTCTCGTGAATTTCATAATAAGGGACTCCTTCGGTAATGTAACATATACGGACCCTGTCATGGTGGTCATCGACTATCAGGATTACAGCATCAAGCGTGTCGAGGAAGGCAGTGAATACCCGCTCGATCCTTACACGTCACTTTATGTTGTTACTTCGGAATAATCTGCTATAATCTTGAATGTTTTTTTGAATAATCATTGCCGTCACTAATTCATTTTGGAGGACTGATAAGTGAAGTATCTATCATATACAAGGCTGATAGTAGTTGCGATCCTGGGAATCGCATGCATCATATTCGGTGCAAGAGAGATGATCTGGCTGGCGAAGCCTGCCATTGATCTCAATGATCCTGAAGTCGCCTGGAGTGAGCTTAAGGAAGGCGACCACGTTAAGATGGATATCTATTATCTGTTTGATCCGGTCTGCAGTACAGATGACGACAGCGTAACTTATTTCGCGATGCCGAGGATCGTGAGTGTTGATGACCAGTATAGCCAGATTGCAGATTTCATTGCAGTAGATGTCAATAACAAAGACCTGCTGAGTTCTTATAATGCACTTTCTGAGGCAACGATCGACTGGTGGCTGGATGATGATGCTACGGAGATCAAGGCAGAGAGCATTCCTTTCGAGGGAGTTGTAAGAAAGATGACCAAGGATCCGGCAAACTTCATGACAGAGTACGTGAAGGATCTGGGATATGATCAGGCATTCATCGACAATTCCGCCTGTGAGCTCGGGCTCTTTCCGGCTGAGAAAGGTGCAGGCAGCATCATCATGGTGGTTATCGGAGCTGTTGTATTCCTGTTCGGAGCAGGTCTGATCGTTGTAAAGCTTGTAACAAAGAAGTGAGGCGTTGATATGAAGAGAAGTGTAATTGCGTTGATCCTTGTAAGTTCCATAATGATGTCAGCATGTACGGTCAACATTAATACTAATACAGACTTTACCGTTGAGACAGGGAAGACAGAAGATACCACAGAGGTGTCTGAGACTACAACCGGCACGACTCCGTCATCCACTTCTTTTGAGAGTGACCCGACCGAGTCTTATGAGACCGAATTTGCTAACGTTGTATGCGAGTGGAGAGATGATGCCCTGAAGAAGGTCAAGGATTATGAGTGGTACGCCAACGAGGATGGACCTTCGGATTCACAGGTCATGTTCTATACCGACAAGAAGGTTACCGATCTTAAGTTTATCGAACTCCGCAATGTTCAGGCTGACGAAAGCGGTCTGAGCTTCACTGAAATGGAAGTGTTTACCCAGCCTGAACTCGTTCCGGACAAGGGACTTCTCGTGAATATCTCCTTTGTTGGCGATCTGCCCGAGTATGCTTTCTCATATGTTGATACAGACGGAACAGTAAGAAAGTACATGCTGTCAGTAAGCGGTAATGACGGGTCGATATTTGTACAGGAATTCTGATCAGATTTCCTTGAGATTTTATCTTTGACAGGTGGTATAATACCAAAAGACCATTAAAGAGGAGGTGAGCATTGTGGATCCCATAGGTGACAGTAGTAAATGCGGATGGCAATGCTCGCATTTACTCTGATAAAAAGGTGAGCATCCTGCCATTCCGTTGATCTTCAAAGATTAAACGGAGGTATGGTATGGCAACAACAGATAACAGACCGGATGTAAAGCCGGTATATTCAGACGAGATCATTACAGTCCTCAGGGGGAATTATTCCCCCAAGGTCATCCGTGATAAACTCGAAGACTTCCACGCGAACGATATTGCACAGGTTCTTGAGGAATCAGAACTGCCGCTGCGCAAAAGACTGTATTACGTCTGCGATGTGGCGATGCTTGCTGAAGCGTTCGAGTATATGGAAGAGGACGAGGCTGCCAGATGTCTTGAAGAGATGAATATCACAAAGGCAGGTGCCGTTGTCTCAGAGATGGAGACGGACACTGCTGCAGCCGTTCTCAAGGAGATATCCAAAGACAGACGTGAACTTATAATCGATGCGCTGGACCGTGAGGCCCGTCTCGATATTGCTCTCATCGCATCCTATGATGATGAAGAGATCGGAAGCAGGATGACAGCGAACTTTATCGTCATCAATTACAGTCTTACCATCAAGGAAGCTATGAAGGAACTGGTCTCGCAGGCCAGAGAAAATGATAATATCTCCACGCTGTTCGTGACGGATGACCGGGGCGCATTCTACGGAGCTCTTGACCTGAAAGATCTTATTACCGCCAGGAGTGAAGATGTTCTGGAAGAACTGATAATGACATCCTTCCCTTACGTGTACGGCAATGAACTTATCGATGACTGTATCGAGAGACTGAAGGACTATTCGGAGGAGTTGATCCCGGTACTGGATAACAACAATAAGATCCTTGGCGTTATCACATCCCAGAACCTCATCGAAGTTGTGGACGACGAGATGGGTGAGGACTACGCAAGACTTGCAGGACTTATTGCAGAGGAAGATCTTAAGGAACCGCTTAAGCAGTCTCTTGCCAAGAGAATGCCGTGGCTTCTGGCTCTGCTGGCGCTTGGCATGATCGTATCGTCTGTTGTCGGTGCTTTCGAACACGTAATCGCACAGCTTACCCTGATTATGGCTTTCCAGTCACTCATTCTCGATATGGCAGGTAATGTGGGCACCCAGTCCCTCGCTGTTACCATAAGGGTTCTGACGGATGAGAATCTGACGTTCAAGCAGAAGGTGGGACTCGTGTTCAAGGAGACCCGCGTCGGTATCTGTGTCGGAGTTATTCTCGGTGTCATGTCATTTGTACTGGTGGGCGGATACCTGATGCTCGTCAAGGATCAGACTGTCGTAAATGCCTTTGCAATAAGCGGATGCATCGGTATAGCGCTTATGATTGCCATGCTGATATCCAGTGCCCTTGGTACATTGATACCGCTGTTCTTCAAGCATATCAAGGTGGATCCGGCTGTAGCATCGGGACCTCTCATCACGACCGTTAATGACCTGGTGGCTGTTGTAACTTATTACGGACTGGCGTGGATCCTGCTCCTCAATGTTCTCCACTTGGCGTGAATTATGTTATCATAGTACGAGATACTTAAGCAGGGAGCGTGGAAGGCTTATGAGTTATGCAGACGAGATTTTCGATAAGAATATTGAACAGATACTGAATTCAGGGTATTCGACCGAGAACGATAAGGTCAGACCTCATTGGGAGGATGGTACGCCGGCATATACTTTCAAGTCGTTCGGCATCGTGAACCGCTATGATCTGTCCAAGGAGTTTCCTATGCTCACCCAGAGATATATCAATTTTAAGGGTGCGGTGGACGAGCTCCTGTGGATATGGCAGAAGAAGAGCAACAATGTCCATGACCTGAATACACATATCTGGGATGCCTGGGCCGACGAGAACGGCTCTATCGGCAAGGCTTACGGGTATCAGCTGGGCGTGAAGCACCAGTATAAGGAGGGCATGATGGATCAGGTTGACCGTGTGCTCTACGACCTGAAGAACAATCCTTCCAGCCGCCGCATCATGACGAATATCTACGTGCATCAGGACCTCCACGAGATGGGACTTTATCCCTGTGCATATTCCATGACTTTCAACGTAACAGGCAACAAACTCAATGCCATCCTGAACCAGCGCTCCAATGACATGCTGGTAGCCAACGGGTGGAATGTTTGCCAGTATGCTGTGCTGGTGCATCTTATGGCAAGGTGTACAGGATTTGAGGTCGGCGAGTTTGTTCATGTTATCGCTGATGCGCACGTATATGACAGGCATGTGCCTATCGTCAAGGAAGTGATATCGCGTCCGTGCTATCCTGCACCTCGTCTCGTTATCGATGAGGGTATTACTGATTTCTATGAATTTACGGTGGACAATATCCGTCTTGAGGATTATCAGTACGGCGAGAAGGTCAGGGGCATCCCCGTTGCTGTGTGAGGTGTGCTGATATGATAGCTATTGCAGCAGTTGACCGGAATTGGGGAATTGGTTATAAGGGCGAGCTCCTGATATCTCTGCCGGAGGATCAGAAGGGTGTTTTCCGCAAGTACACATCAGGACACACAGTCGTGTACGGCCGTAAGACTTTGCAGACATTTCCGGGTGAGAGGCTTCTGCCAAACCGTGTGAATATCATCATGACACGCAACCCGTCCTTCGCGAAAGAAGGTGCCGTCATCATCCACTCGACCGAAGAACTGGCGCGGTATCTCCGCAAGCACCGTTCGGAAGAGATCTTCCTTATCGGAGGCGCAGAGATTTATAATACATTCATTGAGTTGTGCGATCATGCGATAATCACATCGATCAAGGCTGAGTTTACAGCTGATGCTTTCTTCCCGAATCTGGACGAAGATCCTTCGTGGATCCTTGAGGAGGAAGAACCGGAAATAATGAGCGAGAAAGGTGTAGCCTTTACGGTCAAGCATTACAAGAGGATAAGTTAACAGAAGAGGTTAACTGAAAATAAGGGAGGTTGAACATGAAAAAGAATTTATCATTGGCAGTATGTGTGGTAATGTTGTCGCTGTCCGTATCACTGGCAGGCTGCAGTCTGCTTCCGCAGATGCCCGGCAAGGAATCAGGCTCCGGTGACGGGGATGACACAGAGACGTCTCTGACTGATTTTACGACCACATCGGAGACGACCACTGAAGCTACAACAACTACTACTGCGGAAGAGACAGAGGCTACGGCGGAGAAGTTCGATATCAATGTCCATACTGTCGGAGACATTATCGGTGAGAGTGTCAACAAGGTGTATTCCAGCCCGCTGCTTGGCATAAGCTATGAGTATCCCGAGCACTGTTCCACCGGTAACCGTGATGCGGCACAGGATCTGTTTAAGGATATTCAGAAGGTGACAAAGGATACTAAGGTGTCCGAAGTTCAGGACGGGGTTCCGATCATCGGAGCATACATCATCTGGACAGACAATAGCTTAATGGAGATATCTTATTTCTACGATGCTGATCTTAGTCAGGAGGAGTATGATGCACTTCTTCAGGCATCTCTCAATTCGGCAGTTCAGAACTTTGAGGCAATTGGGTATACAACAAATAAAGCCGAGATCGGCAAGATGATGATCGATGGAAATGAGTTCGACTGCATTACGCTCGAATACTCGAATAACGTTGCCCGTAAGCATGTTGTGAGATACAAAGACGGAATAGTTACAGACGTTAATGTTTTGTCTCTGGGTCAGTTCAGTATTGACAGCATGCTGGCCGGACTGCACATGGAAGCGTAAGGGCTCGAACGCGAGTTTTGCGGCACTTCGAACAGGTCCTCACCGGCTTCGCCGGTTGCGGAACTTGTGGCGCAAAACCCGCGTTCTCGCTTCAAAATGTGAAATGGGGACCTTGGCTCGCGACCGCTTGCTCGCTTCAGTCCTCGTCGCTTCGCTCCTGCGGTAAGTCCGCTCGCAAGGGCAGCGCTCGCCCTTCGTGTTTATTTATACCGGTTTGTATGTCAAAAGTTGATTTTTAAAGATTTGACATACAAAATCACAGGAAAATGTATGTCAAAGTTGCATTTTCGAGAGTTTGACATACAAAATCTCAATATCTGTATGTCAAATTTCATTTTTTAAGGTTTTGACATACAAAGTAGCTCATTTTTGTATGTCAAATATCGATTTTTAGAACTTTGACATACAACAGCAGAT
>FMTG01000011.1:0-47508 GCA_900099715.1 Ruminococcaceae bacterium YRB3002
GGGGCTCGCGACCACTTGCTCGCTTCAGTCCTCGTCGCTGCGCTCCTGCGGTAAGTCCGCTCGCAAGGGTAGCGCTCGCCCTTCGTGAAAAGGGGACGGTTCCTTCTTCACCTTTTGCGAGGCTGGTTACTTTTGTAAGATATCGACCGAAATCCCGACTGAATGCCCGACCTATAGTCGGAGGTTTAGTCGGGATTTGGCATCTAATCTATTGATGGAGTTTTGTCGGCAGCGGCGTTTGCTAGTTACCATAGCACCAACTTACGATTTACAGGCAGTTTGGGGTAATGAATGTGATCAGTTTATTGCAGCAGATATAACCAGATCCATGTTTATCGTTCATTTGGGGTAACGGATTGATGGTGATAACTGTTCACAGGAACAGATAATGATAAGAATACGATCGATACAGTACCCCAAATCGTAAATAACAACATGGTTGGGGTAATCCGTCTGCTTCTGAAATCAGATCTCATTACCCCAAAGTTCAGAATCCGGCGATATTGGTGCTACTCATACCAACATGATGATTTGATGCCATTTGGTTTGATAAGAACCGGCTAAGCCGGTTCAATATTCAAACCAAACATGGCTTAAAGACCAATATGGTTTGATAAATCTTCCTCCGGGAGCCCGTAAACAACGAGGATTCCGGTTACAAACCAGTGATAACAGCTTTTTAATCAAACCATATCACCGGATAACGAGAGTTTGGTTTGACAGAAGCAACGGAAAACAGCACATCCGTCAAACCATTTCGGTCAATTTACGCTGTTTGGTTTGAGATGAGCCCGAAGGGCGAGCGCTGCCCTTGCGAGCGGACTTACCGCAGGAGCGAAGCGACGAGGACTGAAGCGAGCAAGCGGTCGCGAGCCCATTTCACATTTTTATCTCAAGGCACAGCATCGTCAGGTCGTCGAACTGCTCCGCGTCTTTCACGAACTCATCAACTGCGGCACGTACGTTGTGAAGGATTTCCTGAGGGGTGGCTGAGGCATCTTTATTGAGTGCATCTATCATGCGTTCAACACCGAACATATTCTTATCAGCATCAGAAGCCTCGGGGACACCGTCGGTATAGACGAAGAGCTTGTCGCCGGGTTTGAGATAGAACTCATATGACCGGTAGCGGATGCCTTCCATGCCGCCTACTACAAAGCCGTGCTTGTCATGCAGGAGTTCGAACCTGCCGTCACGCATGACGGCGGGATACTCGTGGCCGCCGTTAACTGCGGTGACTTTGCCGGTGCTGATCTCGAGGATGCCGAGCCAGACGGTAACAAACATATCCACGTTGTTTTCGGCGCAGAGGGCGTCGTTGGCCTGGATCAGGATCTCTTCGGCGGACTGGCCGTGCATGGCGTTATTCTTGAGGATGGTCTTGGCGATCATCATGAACAGGGATGCGGGGATGCCCTTGCCGCTGACATCCGCTATCGTTATGCACAGATGATCATCGTCGATCATGTAGTAGTCGTAGAAGTCGCCGCCGACCTCCCGCGCGGGGTCCATGGAGGCATAGATATCGAATTCGTCGTGGTCCGGGAAGGGCGGAAATTCGTGGGGCATCATGCTGGACTGGATGTCGTGAGCCATGTTGAGCTCGTTGCTGATGCGCTCCTTCTCGGCTTCCTCCTTCTGCTTGAGAACGATTTTCGCGATGCGCCTGCTAATATAGATGTGAACGGCAACGCCTACGATGGCAAGGAAGACAGCGATGATGATAAGGTAGAACCATGCATGCTCGTAGAATGCCTTGTCCTTCTCGATTACAACGGACAGTGAATTGATGTACATGCCGTCGGAACCGGAAGCATCGACCTCGAATGTATAGGTGCCTCCGCGGAGGTTTGTATAGATGAGCTCACCAAAGTCCCTGAGGCTGACCGTGACAGGTTCCGCGTCGAATCCGTCAAGACGGTAAGACACAGTCGGGTCTATGAGGGAATAGGAGAATACGTGGGCATGAATGACCAGTCTTTTTGCACCGGCCTTGATATGGAATACTCCGTCTGACGGATCGGGATAGACATTGACGCCGTCCGCTTCGATGTAAGAGACCGCCAGTTTGAGTGGTGGTGAGACGTAATTATTGTTCTCAATGTTTACTTTGCTTATCGTGCCCTTGCATGCGATGTAGAGGTTGCCGCGGGAATCGGTATCGCTTGTGGAGTTGGCTGTCGCGATGCCGGGGAGACCGCTGTCGATGCCGTAGAAGACTGTATGGATCTCTTCGTTGGCAAGGAGTTCTTTGACAGACGCCACGTAGATGCCGTTGCCGGCAAGGACCCACATGTCACCCTTGCTGTTGCGGTAAAGATCGAGCACATTGGCATACGGGAAATTGACGACAGTCGTTATCTTGAGATCCGGTGTCATATACGCGACAGACGAGCCCGTGATGATCCAGTAAACGTTATTCTCGTCATCACGCTTTATCTTCATGACCACCTGTGAGGAGAGTCCGTTTTCCTTGCCGAGATGCTGAACATTGTCGTCTTTAATACAGTAGATGCCTCCACCGTCGGAACCGGCCAGGATCTCTCCGTTAAAGCCTTCTTCAACACACAATATGGCGGTATTGTCGATATTGTCAGATTTATCGTACACCCTGACCACCTCATTGTCCCTGATCACGCTCACGCCTTTGGGACCGGCGACGATGACTCTGTCATCGGATGTCACGCATGTTGTTCTTACCTGCATGGACGGAAGTCCGTCTTCAGTAGTGAACAGCGTCACTATTCCATGGTCATAGCACGCAAGGCCCATCAGGTCCCAGGTGGAGAACCATACCCTGTCATCTTTGTCACGGACGATAGACCTTATCCGTACTCCCTCCATGAGGCCGATAAGATCATCCACGCCTATGTCCGTCCCGTCTCCCATCACTGTCCTGATGACCGGGAATCTGTCCACAGCCCCTTTGCTGTCCAGGACGACAAGTCCCGTATCAGTACCGCAGAAGACCCTGTCGCCGTAACAGCAGACAGCATTGACTACCCTGTTATCAACGCCTGCACGGTCAAGGACATCAACAAAGATACTGGGAACGATCTTGGCGATACCCTTACGGGTTGATGTCATCCACAGGTTGCCGCAGTAATCGGTCATTATGTTGCCCACAGGATTGCCGTATATCGGTATGTCGGTCGGAACATACACCTTGTCACCGTCGACCACGCCGATACCGTTCTGTGAGCACAGGAATAACTTGCCGTCAATATATTCCACGCATTCACGCCGGTCATAAGTTTTGAAGTGTACAGCAGCTCACTTTCTTCAAGCCCGCCGTCATAATTGCCGCGGAAGACCGCACCCTGAGCCGTGCCTATGTAAAGATATCCTTCATCCTCCGGGTCGGGAAGGATGCAGTTTACCACCGATATCCGCGGGTCCTCGACACGAAGATACTGCTCAACCTTTCCGTCACGGAGCATGAATATCTCGCCGGAATTCGTCAGTGCATATATCCTTCCGTAATTATCCTTCCTGAAGTTCTGCACGAAACAGTCAACAAGACGCTCATCGTCAATAACCGTCAGGTCCATATCTCCATCGATCACGGCTATCCCGCTTGTAGTCGCCACATATATGAGTCCGCTGTCATCCTCGATAACGTCGCGTACGGATTCGGACCGGAGCCCCGACACATCATTCCATACTGTGAATCCGTCGTTGACCATGAGAGCCACACCGCCGGTATTAGTCGCTATCCAGAGGCGGTCTTTGCTGTCCACGTAAAGGGCATTGATACTCAGCAGATCAGGAGGAAGCTCTATCGTCTCGAAATCAGCTCCGTCATATCTCGCGAGTCCCGAATAACCGCCTACCCAGATAAAGCCGTCGGACGTCTCCGCGATGGAATTGGCCTCTGAAGAAGCAAGACCATCATCACTGTCGTAGATAACTGTCTTATACTCTCCCCCGGAATGAATGAGATCTACAGAAAGCTTCTCATTTCTGCCTCCGGTGCTGTTCTCCAGCGTCACCTTCGCATCATCAGCCCTGACTCCCGTAAAAGTAACAACCGGGAACATCAGCACCGACAGAGTAATGGCTAACGCTGCGAACTTTCTGATCATTATCCGAGCATACCTTCTATTATCCCGGCTGTCACATCCAGGATGCCGTCCCCTATCTCTTCCGCCTTGCCGTCATCGACCTTTGCAGTCGATCCGGGATCCAGGGGAAGCGTATCAAGTATATTGAGTCCGGCCTTCGCAGCTGCCTCGTTCAGGGACTTGTCATCGCCGAAGAGATATATCTTCTCATCGCAATGAGGACACTTGATATAGCTCATGTTATCCACGATGCCGAGAATGTTTACGTTCATCTGCTGAGCCATATTGCGCGCCTTGGCAACGATCATGGATACCAGATCCTGCGGCGTCGACACGAGGACGATCCCGTCGATCCTCACCGTCTGGAAAACAGTCAGAGGCACGTCACCCGTACCCGGAGGCATATCGATCAGGAGCACGTCGAGCATTCCCCAATCAACGTCAGTCCAGAACTGCTGAACAAGCCCGGAGATGACAGGTCCGCGCCATATTACCGGTGTCTCCTCGTCAGGCAGCAGGAGATTAAGGCTCACCACCTTGATGCCGCCCTTAGTCTCCATCGGCACCATCTTCTGCTCCTCGTTAGCATACAGAGTCCCCTTCAGCCCGAAAGCCTTAGGTATCGAAGGTCCCGTAACATCCGCATCCATGATGCCTACTTTATATCCCATGCTGCTCAGCTTGGAAGCGAGCACGGAAGTCACGTATGACTTGCCTACACCGCCCTTGCCGCTGGCAACACCAATGACCAGTTTGATATTGTCGTTTGTATTTTTGTTGAGTGAAGGGCATGAGTCCTGTGATGTGCATCCGCTCTTGGACGGACACGAATCGCATACTGATGACATATTTACTGTCTCCTTTTATCTTTATTAGCTGGTTACATATGATAGCAGAAATCGGAAAAAGGTGAAATGGGGACGGTTCCTTTTTCACCATTTTGATGAAAAAGGAACCGTCCCCATTTCATCACTTTCTGAACTTCGACGGCGGGACCTGTTTGTACTCCAAGAACACACGGTTGAAGCTGGGAATGCTCTTGAACCCGGAGAGCATGGCGATCTCGGTGAGGGACAGGGCCTTCTCGGGAAGCAGGGACACTGCTTTCTCGACGCGGACGGTATTAAGCCATTTGATGTAATTCTGGCCGGTGGCCTCCTTGAAGGCCCGCGAGAAATAGTCCTTGTTCAGGCCGGCGCGCTCTGCCATAGCTCCCAGAGACAGATCCTCAGCAGTCAGGTTATTGCGGATATAGTCCATGACAGAAATGATCCGGCTCAGTGTAGTCTCGGATATGCTCTTGCCGCCGTCGTTGCTGATATCTCCCATAAGTTCGTCCTGATACTCATCAAGAATGAGCATGAATTCAGACAGCAGGATCGCACACCTGAGATCGTTGTTTGGCTTACTGTCGGTCAGCACCAGCCGCATGTTATCAATTTTTGATATCAGCTTACCGCCAAGTCCGGGGTGCGTATTTATGCAGATAATGTGCAGATCATGGTACATGTTTATTATCCTCTTGACGTCGAAAATCGAGTCGGCAAAGGCATTGCTGTACTGGATGACCGTGGCATATTCGCGGTCCGCATTGATTATCTCGTGCTGCTCCATGGGCCACACAAGGATAATGTCCCCCTCCCTCAGAGAGTAGAATGTATCGTCGATCCTGTAGAAGTTGGTCTTGCCCCGCCCTACAACGATTATCTCCCCGTAGGCGTGTCGGTGTGCCGGAAAGCTCCTGTCCTCCGAGCTTCCGGCCAGATTGAAAGCACGCGTGTCCCTGAATGTGAAGTTCTCATAACCAGATGTATCCATTGTCTCTGCCCCGCTTCCAAAAATGTCAATAAATGATAAATTACCGCCCCGATATTTAAGAGGAATGATATCAGCCCCGGGGTTATATTACAACTATGACATTCACGGACATCCATAACAACGCGAAAGGAGCAGCACACATGCGCAAGGCACTTTTCATCGGCGGTACGGGAACCATCAGCACCGCCATAGTAAAACGGCTGTCGGAAGACCCCCTGTGGGAGGTCCATGTGCTCAACAGGGGCAACAGGACCGAAGTAATACCGGACAATGTCAGGCTCATCAAGGCTGACATCAACGATGAAGCGGAAGTACTGAGACTTATTGGCGATACGGTCTATGACTGTGTGTGCGAGTTCATCGGATTTACGGTGGAGCAGGTGGAGCGCGACTACAGGCTCTTCGCCGGGAGAACGAAGCAGTACATCTACATAAGTTCCGCGTCTGCGTACCATAAGCCTCAGGCCGGATATCTGATCACGGAAGGAACGGCGCTGGCCAACCCATACTGGAAGTATTCCCGCGACAAGATCGCCTGCGAGGAATTCCTGATGCGAAAGTACAGAGAAGAGGGATTCCCCATCACTATCGTGCGCCCCAGCCACACCTACGATGAGCGCAATGTCCCGCTGGGCGTTCACGGCACCAAAGGGTTCTGGCAGGTGATCAAGAGGATACTCGACGGCAAGCCTGTCATTATCCAGGGAGACGGAACATCGCTTTGGACTGTTACGTGGAACGGGGATTTCGCGATCGGTTATACGGGTCTTATGGCCAATCAGCATGCGATCGGCGAGGCGTTCCAGATCACGGGCGATGAGACCCTCACTTGGAACCAGATCTACAAGACTATCGCGGACGCACTGGGCAGGGAACTTAAGGCAGTTCACGTGTCCTCTGAATTTCTGTCGGCAGCCGGCGATAAATACGGATTCGACTTTGAGGGAAGCCTCATCGGAGACAAAGCAGCTTCGGTCGTATTCGACAATACCAAGCTCAAGAGAGCGGTGCCTCAGATGAGGACGAACGTTACTTTCGCGCAGGGCGTGAAGATGTCCCTCGACTATGTTCTGGCGCATCCCGAATGCCAGGTGGAAGATCCGGAATTTGATGCATGGTGCGACCGCGTGATCGCAGCATTGGATAAAGCAAAAGGAGAGATTTAACATGACAGATCTTAAAGGAAAATGGGTACTTATCACAGGCGCTTCAAGAGGCATCGGACGCCTTGTCACGGAACTTATGGCAGAGCAGGGATGCAACCTCATCCTGCAGAGCAGGAGCGTGGATCACACGGCAGATATCGCTGAGGATATCCGTAATAAAGGTCTCGGCTGCTACTCGGTGGAGTGTGACCTGAATGACATCGAATCGGTTAACGAGATGCTCGCAAAGATAGACAATCTCGGCGTCACCGTTGACGTGGTCCTCAACAATGCGGGCCTTCAGATCGCCTACCGCAAGGACTTCTGCCTGACACCGCCGGAAGACTATACAATAAGCTTCAACGTAAACACGATCGCGCCGGCAATGATCTGCTATCATTTTCTCCCCGGCATGATCGAGCGCGGATTCGGCAGGATAGTCAACACCACCAGCGGCATCGACAAAGAACCCGAGCAGGCCGGCTATTCCGCCGCGAAAGCAGCTCTCGACAAGATCACAAAAGACATGGCTTCCAAGCTCCCCGGCACCGGAGTTACGATGAATCTCACCGATCCCGGATGGTGCCGTACGGACTTAGGCGGACCCAATGCACCCAACGCACCCGAGAGCGCACTTCCCGGTGTTGTTGCAGCAGCTTTCTGCAGTGACAAAGTCAATGGTGTTATCGTACGTGCACAGAAGTTCTCAGGCATGACGCTTGAGGAAGCAGTTGCAAAGCTGGAAGCGTAACATACAGCAGGAGGATCGTATGGAAAACTTTACTTTCTATTCACCGACAAAATTCGTATTCGGCAAAGGAGTTGAGAACGATGCAGGATCCCTTGTGAAGAGTTTCGGCGGCACCAAGGTCCTCCTCCACTACGGCGGAGGAAGCGTGATCCGCTCCGGTCTTCTCGGGCGCGTTAAGGACTCACTTGTTGCATCCGGAATATCATATATCGAACTTGGCGGAGTAAAGCCGAATCCCAGGAGCGGACTTGTCTATGAAGGAATTGAACTATGCCGTTCAAACGGTGTCGATTTTGTTCTCGCAGTCGGCGGGGGATCTGTTATCGATTCCTCCAAAGCTATCGCAGCAGGAACTCTCTATGACGGCGATTTCTGGGACTTCTACTGCGGCAGACCCATCGAGCGCGCTCTCCCCGTCGGTACTGTTCTGACCATCGCGGCGGCAGGCAGCGAAGGTTCCGGAGACTCTGTCATAACAAAGGAAGAAGGCATGTTCAAGAGGGGCACGGGAAGCGAGGCTATCCGTCCGAGATTCAGCATACTGAATCCCGAACTGACAACCACCCTTCCTCCCTATCAGACAGCCTGCGGCATCACGGATATCATGGCTCATCTCTATGAGAGATATCTGACGAATTCCGTTGATGTGGAAGTGACAGACCGCCTTATCGAGGCGCTGCTGATAACCATGAAAAACATGGCTCCGCGTGTTATCGCAGATCCGTGCGACTATGAGGCCCGTGCCAACATCATGTGGGCAGGAACCATGGCACATACCAATGCCTGCGGCGTCGGAAGATCCCAGGACTGGAACAGCCACAATATCGAGCATGAACTGTCTGCTCTCTATGACTGTGCCCACGGCGCAGGTCTTGCAGTTACAATGCCGGCCGTCTTCAGATATGTTGTGGAACACGACGTAAACAGGTTCGCAAAGGCCGCCGTGAGAGTTTGGGGATGTGAATATTGTTCGGAAGACCCTTTGTCTACGGCGCTTGAGGGTATCGAGGCTTTCAGGAGTTTCCTCAAGTCCATCGGCATGCCGGGAAATTTCGCCGAACTCGGTGCGCGCGAGGAAGATATACCTGTGCTCGTTAAGAATCTCTGCTACGGGGACGGCCGTGACGGAACGATCTCCGGCTTCGTGACTTTGAATGAAGAGGACTGCACGAAGATCTACAAGATGATGGTCTAAGTTTATTTACGCCTCAGAGCGGTTGTCCGGAACGTTTTACACCTTTTTTACCACCCTGTTCCGGACAGCCGTTTTGTTCTGCATTATGTTGTTCATTAAGTATGAAAAATGGAAGTAACAGACCTATCATGTTATAATCCCTCAGAGTAGTTATTCTGGAGAAAACAGATGGGAGATATATTGTATTCATTATTCATCAAACCTCTTGAACTCATCTTTGAGTTGGTTTTTTCCGTTTGCTATGAACTCATACCCAATCCTGCGATCAATCTCGTGATCATGAGCATCGTCATAAACATGCTAGTGTTACCTCTATACAGGAGTGCTGATAGAATCCAGAGAAAAACAAAAGACCGTGAGAACGAATTAAGACCTGTCATTGAACATATCAGGAAAAGCTTCAAAGGAGATGAGAAGGTTCTCATGCTCCAGACTTATTACAAGATTAATAACTATAGTCCTGTCTCTTCTCTTAAAAGCATCTTATCACTTATCCTTCAAATACCTTTCTTCATTGCAGCCTACCATTTCTTATCACATCTGTCCTTACTAGAGGGACAGAGTATGGGACCAGTTGCTGATCTGTCACGCCCTGATGCTTTGATAACAATTGGCAATCTGACAATAAATCTTCTACCGATCTTAATGACTACGATCAATATCATATCATCTGAACTATATACTAAAGGACAACATTTCAAAGACAAGATTACGCTGTATCTGACTTCGGTCGTATTTCTGGTGCTTCTCTACGATTCACCATCTGGACTTGTCTTCTACTGGACACTGAACAATGTTTTCTCTTTGATAAAAAACATCATGCTAAACAAACCCATAACACAAGGCAGAAAAAAGAAAAGCAGAAGTGAAAAAACCATCGACAATAGCTCCGCAACGGACAAAACCACATATACAGCAAGCCTGTTATTACTTACGTCTCTTATTGGATTCCTTACACCATCTGCTTTGGTAGCAGCATCACCCGAGGAATTTGTTCATATTCAACAGCTTAGCGACCCGACAATGTGTATCTGGCACGATCTGCTTATTTCTGTAGGATTTCTGTGCATATGGACTAATGTTTATTACTTTCTCAGTAGTAAAAGGATCCGGCATATCTTCGTGTCAGTCACATATATTCTGTCTGTCAGTGCGATGATATCTTATTTCGCATTTGGTTCTGATATGGGAATCGTCGCTCCGGATCTTTATTTTGTCACCGTATTATCATATGATACGAAGACAAAACTGATTACTTCAGGCACTGTTATTCTGTGTTGTATAATGTTTTGGCTATTGCGAAAGCTAATTCCAAAAATTATGAATTACATTCTGGTTGGAGGCGCAATTGCCGTAATAATTATGGGAATTATGAATCTGTCTTCGATTTATTCCGAATTCTCTGCTATGAAAGAAAACGCCTGCAGGACCGAACAACCACAGATTACATTGAGCACACAAGGGAAAAACGTAATCGTTATAATGCTGGATCGTTCGCTGGGAGCAATGGTTCCCTTTATTTTTCAGGAAAAACCGGAACTTGTGAACAGTTTCGATGGTTTTACGTTCTATCCCAACACCATATCTTTTTCTTCCAGCACCAAATGTGCCTCTTCAGCATTATTCGGCGGATATGAATATACTCCGAAACAAATGAATAGCCGTACATCAGAATCTCTTAAGAGCAAACACAACGAAGCATTATTGCTGATGCCACTTCTCTTCAGCAGATCTGGATACCATGCGTCTGTAATGGATCTCCCATATGTGGATTATCAAAACACTCATACCGTTTCAGCATTTAGGGAATACAGCAATATCGATGCTTATCTTTGGGAGGATTATGTTAATCCATATCAGTCAGATATCTATGAACAACAGGATATTTCGAGAAATAGAAATATCTTTCTGTACAGTTTATTGAAAGTCTCTCCGACTTGTCTGAGAGAATGGATCTACGATGATTCCAACTACCATATGCTGAATCACAATTACGTTGATACAAACAATGAAAAGATTCATTTCCCCCAGGTTGTTTTATCATCAAACGTAGCAGCCGGAATCAATCTTGAGTATTGGAATTCATATCTGGTATTGGAAAGTCTGCCATTTATTACAAGCGTCACGGATGTGCCACAGGATAATTTCTTCATGATGGATAATAATACTACTCATTTTCCAACCCTGTTACAGAAACCCGATTATACATTATCTGAAAACGTTGATAACAGCCTGTACCCTGACAGCAACTGTCAGTTATTAGATAACGGGAGGAAAATGTGGCTGGATTATCCTGTACAGATCTCTCATTATCATGTAAACTGTTCTGCCCTCATGACCCTCGCGAAATGGTTTGATTATCTTCGTGATCAGCATGTTTGGGACAATACAAGGATCATTATCGTTGCAGACCACGGAAAATCTCTCAATCAATTTGAAGAGTTCTGGCTGAGTGATATCGAATTCGATGTAGAAAAAGTAAATCCGTTGCTAATGGTCAAGGATTTTAACTCAAACGGCTTTACTATTTCAGATGAATTCATGACAAATGCTGATGTACCAACACTTGCTATGCAGGAATTGATTGATGATCCTGTGAATCCGTTTACAGGGAACAAAGTGACAAATGATTTAAAGTTAACTGATGACCAACTTGTGTTTTTCCCCGTAAACTACAATCTCCAGGAACGTGGAGGAAACACTTTCGGTGAAGGGAAATGGTACTCAATACATGACAGTATATTTGACAGAAACAACTGGAGTTATCTGGGCGTCAGCTGATTAGGATTAGGCAATGATATATTACACCGCTTTTGTCACGTTCAGCATCTTGAACATAACCTTGAAGCCCTTCTGACTCAATGCATCCGTAACGATCGGAACCATCCTGTTTGACGCCATCATAATTGTCTTGAGATCGTTAGGATTCGGCATGAAATTCCTGTCGTTCAGCTGAGCCGTAACCGTCTCGAGTACAGTCTGCTGAAGAACAGCCTTATAGTCCTGACCCTCATACTGTGAAGGATCAGTCATCTGTGCGCGTCCGTTAGCCAGGAGATTAAACTTCACCTCACCTCCTGTTACGGGATCGGGAACAAGTATCGGATCCTCATTCTTGACCACGAATCCAAATGGCGCATTCGGATCAGCCTCCGTTCTGGTCTGCTGTGCCAGCGGGCTTCCTGACTTCGGCTGGGACGAGAGCGTATCGGGAGCTGCAGCGCCTTCCCCCTCTTCAGCTGCGAGTTCACGTTCACGGTAGTTATCTGCTGCTTCCTTTCCTCTGGCCAAAGCATCCTTAAGATCATCCATAAATCCCATGAGACGTTCCCTCCTTAGTTCTTGATATCGCAACCGGGTATGATCGTCAGCGCGCGGCCGGAAGGCCCACCTGAATGTCATTTTCAACCGTTACAGATTATAACATGAAGGCGGGGTGGCGTGCTACTGCGAAATGAGGACGTGGGGGCTCGAACGCACGAATTTGTTATGCTTCGGACAGGTCCTCGCCGGCTTTGCGCCGGCTGTGGAACTCGCATAACAAATTGTGCGTCCAAGCTTCGGGAGTTATAACGTTGATTCAAACCAATTGCCGTGAATAACCCGAAATGGTTTGATGGATGTGACTTGTATCGGTTTCTGTTTCAAACCAAATCCGCGTTGTCCGGTGATATGGTTTGATAAAATTGCTGTTATCACTGGTTTGTGACCGCGATTCTCTTTGTTTACAGGCTCCCGGACGAAGATTTATCAAACCAAATTGGATCTGAAGCTATGTTTGGTTTGAGTATTGATCCGGTTCGGCAGGGTTTCATCAAACCAAATAGCATCAGATCAGCACATTGGTATGATTCAGATGATAAATCCCGACTAAAACCCCGACTATAGGTCGGGCATTCAGTCGGGATTTCGGTCAATATCTTATCAAGGCAATCAACTCCGCGAAAATGTGACAACTGAGAACCGTCCCCATTTCACATTTCGAAGTGCCGCAAAATACGCGTTCGAGCCATTTCACATTTTGTTAATCTTGTGTGACGTTTGGGTAAACTCCCTTGTTATTTGTCGCGCGGGCGTAATATTATATAAAAAGGTGGGCTCACCAGTGCCTTAAGGGGAGGATCCGGATATGAGATCAAAACTGTTTAAAAGATTAGTAGCAATAACCCTGTGTATCGGCATTACTGCAGGAGCCATCAACCTGCCTCTGCTGTCTGAAGCACTTCCGCTCAAAGAAGAGGTGCGGGCAAAAGAGATTGATGAACCTGACGATCCCGTGGAAACAGAAGATCCCGGAACAGAAGAGGAATCTGAAGAAGCCGGGCAGGCCGAAGTATATAATGATCCTACCGGCAGCGTCGAAGTCAGCACCTGGTCTGAACTTCAATATGCTCTTAATCACTCAGACGGAGAAACCCCTATTGTTCTGACTGCGAACATAACTGCACCGGCCAACAGTCAGGCACTATACGTCTCGGACAAGGATGCGATCATCGATCTTAAGACCTGGGATATCAACCGTGACCTCGAATACAGCACAGCATCATTCGACGGATACGTCATCAGGGTAAATGGCAAGAACCTGACAATAGAAGGATCCGGCAGGATCATGGGCGGTTACTGCACTGAGACAGGCGGCGGAATTCTTGTAGATGGCGGCGGCTCCCTGATCCTGAATGGCGGTAATGTCACTGGGAACCATGCCTCTAACGGCGGCGGTATCTACTGCGAGAATGGTTCTGTCACCATATCAGGAGGCAGCGTCCAGAGTAACACAGCAGGCATCAACGGCGGCGGTATCAACGTCGGGACCAACGGAAGCCTTACTCTGACACAAGGTTTTGTAAGTTGCAATGAAGCCGGAACTGCCAGCATCGGTCTGGGTGGCGGCATCTTCGTAGGCGATGGGGCATCCGTCAGTATCGACGGCGCGATCCCCTCACTTTGTATCAGGGGAAATACGCTGCACGGAAAAGAAGGAATTGAGAACAACCTCTACCTGCCCCAGGGAAAGACAATAACGATAGTTAAGGCACCGGGTGTAACTTCCGACATCGGCATATCCCTTCAAGATACCCCTGATTACGGCGAGAAAGTAATATTTGCCACAGGCGTCGATGGCGATATCTCCTCTCTCTTCAGTCCTGATGATCAGGGTTATTACCTCATCAGGAAGTACCTGGGTAATCTCGTTATCGCATACGAACGCATAGCTACATGGGTTTCAGTTCAGACTGCACTCGACTTCGGCGGCATCCTTGATGAAGAGACTAATGAATACATCGTCCGTCTGACAACAGATATCGAAGCAGGCAGCAATGAGGAAGCCCTTTCATTCAATTACATTTCCCACCCTGTCGTCCTTGACCTCAATGGTCACAAGCTGAACAGACATCTCACGGAACCTGAGAATAACGGCTATGTTCTGAGGATAAATGGCGGAAAACTCGTTATCCGTGATTCAAGTACAGAAGGTACAGGTGTCATCACCGGCGGTAATAACAGTGGTGACGGCGGCGGCATATATGTTGATGCAACAGCAAGACTCACTCTCGAGAGCGGTACGATATCCGGCAACAGTTCCAATACTTTCGGCGGAGGCGTTTATGTTAACAGCTCCGGTTATCTCTTCCAGCAGAATGGCGTGATCACTGACAACACAGCCAGGGCACAGGGCGGCGGCGTGTTTATGACCGGTGAAAACTATACTGTATCAGGCAATGCAAATGTAACAGGCAATAAAGATTTCGCAGGATTGGCGTCCAACGTATTCCTTCAGGAGGGTGAAGTCATCACGGTCAGTAACGAACTCCGCTCCGGTGCTCAGATCGGTGTAAGCTACGTCTTCCCTGTTACCGATCCGGATCCGGCAGTTGTTACGTCCGGCTTTGCAGATCTGTCCGGTGCTGATGCACATGATATTTTCGAGGCGGATGATAAGGCGGACTGCCTGCGTCTCAATGACAATGAGGAGGTTACTCTCTACCATAACGGGCATATTCATGACGAGGCGAGTGGACATGGGCGGAGGATTACTCGAGCGCCTCTGTAACCGTTACGTGTAAGGAGTGCGGTACCCTCTGTTTCAGCGGAACAGCCACGGGAGATGATATCGAGGGTCCCGTCTATGATGAGGATCTGGGCAAGCTGATCTACAGGGCTACCGTTACGGAAGGTGATGAAACAGAGACAGGCATCATCGAAGTCGTGCCGGATCTGAACCCTCTGGTGGAGCCCTCTATCGATGGCGACGGCAGATATATCCTTGGCACGATTGCTTACTATACATTGGTTGTTGGTGACACCACCTACTACTTCTATCAGACAGACGGACATCCGGGAGATCAGTTCGACGGCACAGGTACTGAACTGTCGTATTTTGACTTCGACGGACGCACTGTGGTGCGCTACACAGGACCCGTTGAAGAGACAGGTGTGACAGTGATTAATATCCCTGCTTCCTACGGTGATGAAGATAGCCCTGTAACACTGACCACGCTTGGCGTTTCAGGAACGGACTTCATCGACAGCTCTGCAAACGATGATGATATTCAGATCCTGGATTGGGGCAATATCACGCTTCTGGAAGCCGCTTCCTTCTCCGGAATAGAGGATCTGGTATTCGTACTCAACACGGCGGAACACCTGGTGGTATCTCCTGCATTCAACAACTGCGG
Organism: Ruminococcaceae bacterium YRB3002; assembly: GCA_900099715.1. Lineage (GTDB taxonomy): Bacteria > Bacillota > Clostridia > Saccharofermentanales > Saccharofermentanaceae > Saccharofermentans. The sequence goes on from FMTG01000011.1 coordinate 15,651, forward strand.
CGATGTCGCTGTCACTTGTAATCACAGTGCAGGTCTTCCCTATGGTCCCAATACGGAAGGCGGCTATACCGTTACATTCATCGATGACCATGTTTTCAACAGGATAACAAATGAAGAGTGGGCTGATGATTACAGCAGTGCCGGATTCAGCGTGGGGTGTGAATGCGGAATCTCTGTTCCCGTCATGAATACGGTGATCACACGACAAAGCACAGGCAACAATACGCTCACCATCACAGCTACGGGAACTGTAAGGATCGGCGAAGAGGAAGTGGAATTCTCCAATGTCCTCGAGAACGTCCCCGCCTATAAGGTAACTATGGAGGGTGTGAACGGATTCGTCCTCGTGCCCTGCAAATATAATGTGAATACACGCACATTCTCCAATGGAGCTTCGTTTACTTTCGAAGGCATCGGTGCATCAGCTGCCACGTACGACTATTCGACAGCAACAGGATGGACCGACGGCATTCACAGCTACACCAATACCGAGACTGTAACCATATATGCCGACACTCATTACTACCCTACCTACAGCACCAGCTGGTCCGGAGTAAATGAGGCCCTGGCTGCTGCCGCTGAACCTGAGGCAGAGCATGAGATAACCATTACACTCCATGGTAATATGACACCCTCTCCAGGAGACCGATATCTTTATGTTCCTGCAGGTGTTTCTGCGACGATCGACCTGAACGGATTTACGATCAACCGCGATCTGATATTGGCGACTGTCGACGGTTACGTTATAAAGGTTGACGGCACCTTGACTCTTCTTAACGGTACTGTCACCGGAGGTAAGAATACCGGTAACGGCGGCGGTATCTATGTAGGCTCCGGCGGATATCTCCATCTGTTCTATACGGAGATCACACTCAACAGTGCTGTTAACGGCGGCGGTATATTCCTTGAAGAGGACGGCGGCAATGCTGTCATGTTCAGGGGCGCTATTACAGAGAATTACGCATCTTATTACGGCGGTGGCGTCTATGTAGCACCTGGGGCCGATTTCACGATGACGACCGAGGTAACGGATCTTATGACAGATGTCCCCATCAGCAGTCTCGATGGTGATATGGCTATTATCGAGAATAACGTTGCCGGTATAAACGGAGGCGGCGTATATATCAGGATCGACGGTACATCTTATTTCAACGGAAGGTCTCAGGTCGTGAATAATACACTGGGAACCTCCGGCGGAGAGTTCAACAACATTGCACCCGAGATACCTGATTCTGCCACATCTGCCGATGTGATCGCAAAGATACTCGAGGGCATGATCATAATCGGACTCGCTATCGGAGGTGCCGCCCTCCTGGGTCTTGCAATAAAGGGAGCAGCAGCCGTAACGGCCGGCGCCATAGTGGTGGCTCTTATCGCAGCTGCTGTAATAGGCACTGCTTACATCATATATCTCATACTGGATTCCGGCAGCAAGAGAGACAGCTCCACTCCCGGAGGACAGGATACAGACCAGAGGGACAGGGGCACATGCAATCATCCGAACAGATCAGCGTCATGGAACTGGAAAGCAGATTATTCACAGGCTGACTGCGCGATGGTATGCACGGTATGCGGCAACATTGCTCACTCCAACTGCGTTCCTGTATCAGTCGTAGATACATCAACAAAGGTAACGACATACACGGCCACAGTCCAGGATCCCGAACAGAGGACTTATACTGACTCCAGGGTCGTTCAGCCTTACACTCTGACGATCCGCAATGACGATGCGTCCTACACAGGAATAAAGGAACAGGAGATCCTCGTTCCTCACGGTAAGGATATAAACGGCGGCAATGCAACTGTTCAGTATACCCTCGAGATCCCTGATGAGTGGAAGCATCTCATAACTGACTACAAGTACCCGAATAAATGGGTATGTGAGCAGGATTCATCCAAAGAATACCAGGTGACGCATGAATACCTTGAACCTGTTGAAATAGATGTAGATGATCAGCACAACATCTATACCCTCAAATGGTATATCGCTCATGAGGTCAAGTATGAGGCCGGTGCCGATGATGTCACAGGCTCTATGGCTCCACATGAGAGAGTATTTATCGAACACGAGAAGAGCTATACCCTCAAGGACTGCGGATGGTCCAGAGAAGGATATGTTTTCGACGGATGGGAAGTAAGCATCAAGGGCGTCAAGGAGAAGCATGACCCCGGTTACAAGATCGAGAAAGTAGTGGACGACGTAACGATCACCGCTACCTGGAAGAGCAAGTGGAGCATCTTCCAGGAAAAGATGACAGACGGTGCAGCACTCACTCTCACAGACTATCTCGTGGCTACGGCAGATGATATCCAGCTGCATTCAGATGGCGGAACGGTCGTAACCATAGACCTTGGCGGTCTTGCTATCGATCGTAACTGTTCTTCAGAGAAGATCGACAGCGGCTACTCGATCGAGGTCAAAGGAGATCTGTCCCTGACACACGGCACCATCACAGGAGGAAGCGTACCGGGCGGATGCGGCGGCATAGTCGTAATCAACGGCGGTATCCTCAGGATATCAGGATACCTGAATATCAAGAACAACACAGACGGAAATGTCTATCTCGCTGACGATTCATCGCTGGTTATCAGTGACACTCTGGACGAAGAGACCAGGATCGGAATAACCATGGAGACTCCGGGTGTATTCACCAGCGGTCTTAGCGGCAAGGGCTCTGTGGAGAATTTCATCTCAGATGATCCGCGTTATGTGGTCGGACTGACAGATGAAGGAGAGGCCTGCCTCATGGCAAAGATCTCCTACGATATCGGCGATCCTGATGCATCCGGAACCGTTCCCGAAGATGAACTGGTAGCTATCGGCAGCACCTATACCCTGCCGGTCTGCACTTTCACTGCACCTGAAGGCAAGCAGTTCAAGCACTGGGAGATCAGTGAAGGTAATACGGCGCCGTTCACCAAAAACGAATATGAATCGTTCACAGTAACTCAGAACACCACCATAAAAGCTGTATGGGACGATGCTGACGAACCTGACTTCGGCTTCCATTCAGTACTCCTGAGCGGTCAGCTCGGTGTTGTCTATTACATGGAACTTCCGGGTTCTATATCAACTTATGATGACAGCTACATGGTATTCACTGTCAACGGTGAAGATCAGACCTTCAGGATGAGCGATGTAACGAAGACCTACACGGACAAGACAACCGGCATAAAGTACTATGCTTTCATCTGTTACATCTCTTCTGTTCAGATGGCCGAGGATATTACCTCAGTATTCCACTATGGCGATGATAAGACGATCTCCAAGATCTACTCTCTCGACCGGTACAAGCAATATGTGCTTGCGCACAAGAGTGACTACAAGGAGGAGGAAGTTGCACTGGTGGAGGCAATCGCTGACTTCGGTCACTATGTGCAGCCCGTGCTCGCCGCCCAGAATCATTGGGATTACGGAGTAAAGTACAAGACGATGGATTTTGTAAACGGTATCGGTTCTCCTGATTTCGATAAAGTTTTGGATTCAGTTGTCCCATATGCCATCAACACTGACACTCATATGTCAGGCAATAACATCTATTTCGCGCTGAACCTCCAGAGCGAGACGACAATAGGTGTATTCCTGGAGACAAATGCAGATGCGGAGACAGAGGTCACGGCAACCGTTGACGGCAATGCTGCAGCAGTGACAAGATCCGGCAATTACTACCGCGTAAAGATCGAAGGCATACCTGCCCACCGCCTTGGCGAGAACCATACGGTGGTCTTCTACGTTGACGGAGATAAAGTCACAACAACGACGGTAAATGCCCTGTCGTATGTACATACCATACTGAGTGCACCGGGCAATACCTTCGATAATGATTATAAGCTCCGCCAGATGGTCACTGCGATCTACTATTACTACGAAGCAACAGTCAATTACCGTGCACTGCACTGATCACCTCACGTAAAGGATAAGAACAATGGAAAGATATGATGAATTAGAGATCGAGATGCTCGAATTCGAACTGGCTGATGTTGTCAGTGAATCGGACACCTGGGGACCCATCGTCCCCGGGAACAATTCGGGACAACAGCCCTAAGAAGCCAGTCCGAATCCAATAGGCCTTCCTGCCCTGCGTGCCGACAGGTCCTCTTCCGGCATCGCGAAATCCTCCGCCACCAGGGTAAAGTCGTTGACGACCGGGCCTGTATCACCTGAGGAACCGTACACTCTCGAAGCGTAATCAAGTATCGCGTGCTCAATGAGATTTCTGCAGAAGCGGCCATTGCCCATATCCGGGCGGTGTGCCGCTTTCGCGCATAAAGAGGATACCTTTGCCATTGCCTTTGAATCTATTGCAAACCCTCTCCTTTCCGCCTCGATCCCGGTGATCCTCACCATCTCATCCACGGAATAATCGTCAAATCTGAGTGTGAACGGGACGCGGGAACGGAGTCCCGGATTGAGGGCGATAAAGTCCTCCATCTCATCAGGATATCCGGCAAAGATCACGATGGTCCTGTCACGCCTGTTCTCCATCTCCTGCACTATGGTGCTGACCGCCTCGTCCCCGTACTCACCGCGCTGTCCGTCGATCAGCGAATATGCCTCATCGATAAAGAGCAGCTTCCCATCCGCCCTCTCGAAAACCTTCTTAACCTTATCTGCAGTCTGCCCCATGTAAGATGCGATCAGATCTGCTCTCCCCACTTCCACCGGCTCTCCGCTGTTCAGAAGCCCCAGTTCACAGAATACCTCAGCAAGTATCCTCGCCACAGTTGTCTTGGCTGTCCCCGGATTGCCTGTGAACTGCATGTTCAGGCTGACAGGCACATCAGGCCTTCCCTGCTTTTTGAGATCCGCCTTCATGCGGGCGAAAGCAGTTATCTTCTTTACCTGCTCTTTGACACTTTCCAGCCCCACCAGTCCGTCGAGCTTTACCGTGCTGCAGCTTATCCCGGACTTAACTTCACGTGGCTTCAAACCGCGGCGGTATTCTTCCTGCTTCCCCCTGATCTCCTCCAGGATCTTTGGCGAGAGATTGCGGAACTTGAGAAGCTCATCATCCTCGTAAAGATCCAGTTCCTCAACCGTGTTGATCCCGTAACGCTTCAGGCAGTTATAGGCGCGGACACTCAATCCCATATCCTCGATCACGGTCTTCGTCCTGCAGCAATCTCCCGCTTCCCCGCAGGCTTCGGCAATGGCAGCTGACATAGCACACCCCATCAGTCTTCTTAGATCGTGTATGGTGCAGCCCGTGATCTTCCTGCTGTCCCTCATAACCTCTGTGACCTTGAATTCCGGAAACCCGATCGAGAGGGTGCTGATGATCCTCAGCGGTATCTCCTCCCTGATACTCACCATCACAGATCCGTTCTCACCGCTGAAGGCGAACAGCAATACTCCTCCTATGCCGGACAGGATATCCAACAGCGACCTCATGAAAGTACAGTCGCCATCGCAATCACAGGTGAACCTCTCCTCTTCACATCTTGTGATCTCATACACCCTTCTCCCGTCCGCCCACAGGTCCTGAAGAACGTCAGATACTATCTGTGACCTGCTCATGGACGATACCTCACCGATTTTACCGATAGCCCACCTGTAGTCTTCGATCGATACCTTGACCCCGTCACCTGCCAGAAGATATCCTACACCGGTCTCCGTGTCCATCTGCCAGGCAATAGCCTGGCCATCCTTCTGCTGTGACCCGAGACCTATGAACCGGTCACATGCTCTGTATGCTCTCCTCGCTCCTGACTCATGATCCGTACCGGATGCGATATCGAGCTTAACCGTGTTTGTATATGCAAGTATAATTGAATCTTTCTGTATAGACATATTGTTTACCTCTCTTAGAATAATGCTGTGTTTTTAATCTATCCTGCTGATCAGACGGACACCCCCTTGGCCCGCTCATATCATCGCAGGCTTCCCCGGGGCGGCTCCTGTCCGCCTGTATCTATGTGATTGTCAAGATCCGCGATCTCTGTCACGGCACAGCGAAAAGCCGGTGCCCCGACAGGAACAAAATGGGCATAGTACACCTGCGTACTATGGTCATTTAAATTCCTGTCAGAGCACCGGCTCTGATCTTATTCCAAGATGTGTGTGGATTTTAACGCCCCGGAATTGGAATGTCAAGAATGGTGAAATGGGGACGGTTCCTTTTTCACCGTTTTGGTGAAAAATGAACCGTCCCCATTTCAGAGAAAAACATTTTAAACGCAATAATCGGGAATTCTCCTGTGAACTCCCGATATGAAAAATCCCCTTTGTTCTGCTAGTTCCGCTTATTCGCGCAAGCGAGGAAGGACAATTGTCCCGCACCTTTGGAGCCTGCGACGTGCGGGGCAATTCGTCCTTCCGAGCCTTTGAATTAGTTTGCTGACTGCCTTCTCAGCGCCAGTGTCACCGTGAGCTCGATCGTCTCTCCGTCACGATAGACCGTAAGAACATAGCGTTCGCCCTCTCTGCCGCCGGACAGCATAGAGACAAAATCTTTGTATCCTGATACCTTCGTGCCGTTCACTGCGGTGATGACATCCATGGACTCCAGACCTGCCTTGGCAGCGGGGCTGTCCTTGTCGACGTCATAGACAATGGCACCTTCGATCTGCTGGTTTACACTCTGGCTCTGGGAACCTCTCGGGAATCCATATCCCTGATAACCCTGTGAGGCACTTGTGGGATCATAGATCGATATGCCGATGTAGGGCTTGTAGATGCAGCCTTCTTTGATGATCGCTTCAAGATTGGTGCGCACATCGCTGATGGGGATGGCAAAGCCGATGTTGTCGATGGAGCCTGTTGAGGAGTTGCCGCAGTATTTCGCGTTGACGATGCCGACGACCTCGCCGTATTCGTTAAAGAGTGCTCCGCCGGAGTTGCCGGAATTGATGGCGCAGTCTGTCTGGATGAGCTTCATGGATGTATTCTCGATGGTGATCTTGCGGTCGAGGGCGCTGACTGCACCTGTTGTGAGTGAGAATGTCAGCTCGCCGAGAGGGTTGCCGATGGCCACCACGTTATCGCCTACTTTCATGTCTTCCGAATCACCGAGAACTACCGGAGTCAGTCCTTTGGCGTCGATCTTGAGTACGGCAATGTCATTGCTCTCATCGTAGCCTACCAGCTCGGCAGCGTATTCCTTGTTGTCGTATGTTGTAACCTTGATGTTGCTGCCGTCTTCAACGACGTGGTAGTTGGTGACAATATAGCCGTCTGATGTCAGGATGAATCCCGAGCCGGCCACCGCGCCGGTCGTTCTGTAGCCGAAATAGTTGGTTGTCACGGAGGTCCTGATGCCGACGGTAGAGTTGACGTTTGCCTCGTAAATCTCGGATGCCGACATTTTCGCGCCGGTCTCAACGTATGAGACGTTCATCGCCGAAGCCTCGTGTCTCCCCTCCAGGATCGTGGAGGTGCTGTCATTATCTGCTGCGACTTCCGACGTCACTACCGCATTGCGAAAATAATTCGCCACCACAACTCCGCCTGCACCCGCAATGCCTCCTGCAACGGAGCAGCAGAGTGCCAGTGCCGCGATCTTGGCTGCCTTGATGTATTTGCTGTTATTATCCATTGTTAAACTATCTCCTTTCAATATCCCTTTGCCTGAAATGCCTTTGGACTTGATCTGCGCTCATTATTTGCCCCCAACTTAAAATCAACCTGAAATCATCTGAGGCAAATTTGAGGACGCGCAACAAAGCGTGATGACTGTTATATAATTTTCTATATCCATTTCAACTAGATTTCAGGCGGGGGACTTAACATAGCATCATGAGAATACTTATCGCAGAAGACGAGATCACCACAGCCAAGGCACTGAAGGTCATACTGGAGAAAAACAGGTTCTCCGTGGACATTGTCCATAACGGCGATGACGCCTGGAACTATATAAGGACCGGTACTTATGAAGTAATAGTACTGGATATCATGATGCCCGGAATGAACGGCCTTGAGGTGCTCGCCAAGACACGCGAAAACAACATCAACACACCGGTGCTGATGCTGACAGCCAAATCAGAGATCGAAGATAAAGTGGCCGGACTGGAAGCGGGCGCTGATGACTACCTGGCTAAGCCTTTCGCGACGAGTGAACTTATAGCGAGGATAAAGGCTCTGGGGCGGCGGAGTGAAGTGTATTCCGACTCGCTCCGCAAGGCCGGCAACGTGATCCTGGACAGCAACAGGTATGAGCTCCGCTCAGGCAACAATACCGTAAGCCTGACGAATAAGGAATTCCAGCTGCTCGAACTGTTTATAATGCATCCCGGATTCGTGTTCTCCACGGAGCATCTTATGGACAAGATCTGGGGGCTTGATTCTGAATCCGACATCGACGTCGTATGGACTCACATCGGCTTCGTGCGCAAGAAGCTCAAGACCGTAGGCGCCAACGTTGAGATAAAGACGATACGCGGCGCAGGCTACTCCCTGGAGGTAAACGAATGCTGAAGAAAATGCGATGGCGCGTGATCGGCGCCGCCATGCTGGCGTTTTTTCTCGTGATACTTCTGGTCGCGGGCCTGGTCAATATCGTTAATTATTGTGTGGTGACCGACAGAGCGGATGAGACCATCGACTATATACTTGAGTTCGAGACAATGAGGCATCAGAATACAGGTTACGGCAACGGCGGAATGATGCCCCGGCCGGATAACGGGGAGCCTTTCATGGGGCTTCCCGACGAAGAAGAGAACTACATGACGAGGTTCTTTATCGTCATAGTGGATTCCGAAGATATGGTAATAGCGACCTCCATGGATTATGTGGCGACAATCGATGAGGCCGAGGCAGTAAGCTACACCAACGAGGCGCTGTCCCGCCACGCGGACCGCGGCTATGTTCACGGCTACCGCTATGCCAGATACGAGAATAACGACACGACTCTGGTTGTTTTCCTGAATGCCGCAAGAGAAGTCCAGTACATGAACTCCCTGCTCCTGATGACGCTGGCCATCTCAGGCGGAAGCCTTCTCCTTGTGTTCATCCTGGTGGTCCTCCTGTCGCACCGCGCCATCCGCCCCATCGCGCAAAACATCGAACTCCAGAAAAGGTTCATCACGGATGCCAGCCACGAGCTGAAGACGCCATTAACATCTATGTCCACGAGCCTCGAGGTCATCGAAATGGAGCACGGCAGCGACGAATGGACCGACAATATACGCAGTCAGATCGGACGGATGTCAGGTCTCGTAAGCAACCTCGTTACACTCTCCAGACTTGACGAGGTCAAGCCCGTCCCTGACAGAGAGAGTTTTGACCTGAGCTCCACAGCCATGGAAGTGCTGGGCATCTACACTGCACAAGCTGCAGCAGCCGGCAAGAGCATCGTGACTGATATCGAGGAAAATGTAAGTTTCACCGGCTCAAGATCATCTGTCCGTCAGATGCTCTCCGTGCTGATCGACAACGCCATAAGATATTCGGATGATAACAGCGAGATCCGCTTCACTTTGAACAGGTCACACGGCAAGGTGCATATCGAGATCTTCAACACCTGCAGCTACGACAAGGCTCCTGACACGGACCGCCTGTTCGACCGTTTCTACCGCCCCGACGAATCACGCAGCACCGCCACCGGCGGCAACGGCATCGGCCTCGCCATCGCCAGATCCGTCGTCAAAGCCCATGGGGGCAGGATCAGCGCCAGATGCCCAAGTGGGAAATCGATGACGATTACTGTGGAAATGTAAAGGGCGAGAACGCGTGTTTTGCGGCACTTCGAACAGGTCCTCGCCGCTTTGCGGCTGTGGAACTTGTGGCGCAAAACACGCGTTCTCTCTTCGAAATGTGAAATGGGGTTCCCATAGCACCAACTCACGTTTTAACGGCAGTTTGGGGTAATGAATGTGAGTAGTTTATATCAGTTAAAAGAACGTTCGATTGTGCATTGTGTACCCATTTCACAATTATCGAGATTTGGGTCCATGCTGATCGACTCATATCAAGATTATTCAAATATAGGTCCATAGTTCATGAGGTGTATAAGCATGAAGGTGACAAATATTTATAATTATAAACAAAATTGTGATATTGGCGGAAATGTTGCGATTGCGCAATACATTTAGGCGGGCTTTATCGAGATGTTTTATGGACCCAGATTATAATTATTGCAAAATGAGTCGAACTTAATGGACCTATTCTACATTTATTTGGATTTGGGTCCATGCTGATCGACCAGAATTGTCCTTCCTCGCTTCGCATTTCCCTGCCGAATCTGCTGTTGTATGTCAAAGTTCTAAAAATCGATATTTGACATACAAAAATGGTCTACTTTGTATGTCAAAACCTTAAAAAATGAAATTTGACATACAGATATTGAGATTTTGTATGTCAAACTCTCGAAAATCCAACTTTGACATACATTTTCATGTGATTTTGTATGTCAAACTTCTAAAAACCGTCTTTTGACATACATGTCAATACGAACGCGAAAGGCGAGCGACCAACGCGAACGGACGTCCGGACGGATCATCGGATCAGCAGGACCAGGGTGGCCAGAATCAAAATGGACAACAGCAGATGCCCGGAGGATTCGACTCGAATAATATGCCGGACATGGGTGGATTCAGTCCTAACGGCAATACAGGTAATAGTGACGGTGACTCGGACTCTTCCCAGGATCAGAGTACAGACAGATCAGGCAGACATTCCTTCCCCGGCAGCGGCTCAGGTTCCGGTTCAGTATGCCCGGACAGTCGATGAATTTGTCTTCGTTGAAGAACATCGTAACTTATGTAATCTGTTTGTTATAGTGATAGTTGCTCTCGTGATCCTCAAGTTCATCAAGCCAAAGCACTGATTCTCCTGCCGTGTTATAATGGCATGAGAAGGTGCAGATGGAGGTGATCTGTCATGAAGAAACCATCTAATAAGAAAGGTGTTACCGCCGCCAAGATAATCGCAGGCGTTGCCGCCACGATCGCCCTGGGATGCAACATCAACGGATGCGTGTACGGACCTGCGCCGATCGAGACAACTGATTACGATCCGACGACGAATGAGAACAGGACAGTTTACGGACCGCCGGCCGGCGAGACAAGTGAGACAGCAGAGACTGATGTGACCGGCGAAACTGATGTGACAGAACCGGAGCCCACATTTGATCCGGGGTATAACGAGAACGAAGACGTTTACGGTCCGCCGGAGTGGTTCGAGTAGGCTCGAACGCGTATTTTGCGGCACTTGTGGCGCATAACACGCGTTCTCGCTTCGGGAATCTGAAAAGGGGACGTGTCACTTTTCAGATTTTTGCGGAGCTGGTTTCCTTGGTAAGATATCGACCGGAATCCCGACTGAATGCCCGACCTATAGTCGGGATTTCAGTCGGATTTTTACCTGAAACAGAGCATTTTCCGACTCATATCCCGACTCATAGTCGGGGTTATAGTCGGGATTTATCTTCTGATTTCCGGATGTGAAACTACTATGATGGCTAGAATGGAAATGTATGTCAAAAGTCGATTTTTAGAAGTTTGACATACAAAATCACATGAAAATGTATGTCAAAGTTGGATTTTCGAGAGTTTGACATACAAAATCTTAATATCTGTATGTCAAATTTCATTTTTCCAACATTTGACATACAAAACGGTCCATTTTTGTATGTCAAATCCCGTTTTTTAGAACTTTGACATACAACAGCGATCCGGCAGGGAAATGCGAAGCGAGGAAGAACAATTGTCCCGCACCTTTGGAGCCTGCGACGTGCGGGACAATTCTGTTCTTCCTCGCCCCTCACATCCACCTGCTCAGCACATGGCAGAAATCATCAGCGACATAGCCTTTAAAACTGTGCCTGGTGGTGGAAGTAAACCTTCTGGGTGCATAGCGGGTATGCTCATCAAGATTAACGACAACAGCACTCAGTTCGTAACGTCTTTTGTCGTCGATATACTGTTTCAGGTTCGTATTCTCAAAGGTGATATATATAATCGTCCGGGCCTCGGAAGGATTGGGAGTGTAGCCCTCAAGGAGCTCCCTGCCGGCGTTCACCGAACCGTCGATGATACCCAGATAACACTTGTCGAAGTCACCCGGCGGCGGCATCACGACTACGGAATAAGGCGTTGCTATAACAGGCAGTACCGATGCCGGCTGCTCAGCAAATGATGTATCATTCCATACCGAGGCCACAAGATCCACATATGTTTTATTGTTCTCGATCATCTCGACCTCTGCAGGATCCAGCAGTTCAAGTTTCTCTTCACCCGTGTGATCATGCGCGATTATCAGAGGAAGCGTTGCAGCCGTAAGCGCGATACTCAGAACCGCCACTATCACGATCCTCCAGGCGATGTGAAGTTTGTGGTCAGATGGCACCAGCGTCTTGAATACTATAACTACGCTCACAATGGCAAGGATCCCGAACAAGAGAAGAAATGCCCTGTAATAGTCAAAGCCTGTAAGACCGCCATATACATCAAAGCATTTGTTCACCAGAAAATAATCTATAACACCAATAATGCCCGCCACTATTATGGCGGGCACTATTCTAAGCTTAGGTGACTTATTACTCATCGTCTGCCAGTGCGATAGACTCATCTACCGCTTCTGCCTGTCCGGCTTTGTTGGCATCGCCGGCACCTGCTGATCCGGGACGGCCGGAAGATACTGTCTGATCGGCAGTATCAGCTGCCTTGGGAAGCTCGGAAACCTCTGCCTTCTCAGGTGCAGGTTCTGCAGCAGCAGTATCGACTGCCTTAGGCTCATCTGACAGCTCGGATGTCATAGACTCAAGCCTTGCCTTCTCCTCTGCCAGTTCCATTGCCTTGCGTGCTTCTTCCTCAGCCATTGCAGCTGCGGCCTTGGCCTCTTCCTCAGCCTTCAGAGCCTCAAGGCGTGCTGCCTCTGCCCTCTTTGCTGCAGCCTCAGCCAGCTCACGTGCCTTGGCAGCTGCTTTCCTTGCAGCCTCCTCAGCCTTCTCAGCGGCGATCATGTTATCTTCTTCAGTCTTCTTCTTTGTGGCGATCTCCAGCTCTTCCTCAGCCTTCTGAGCCTCGAGACGTGCTGCATCTGCATTCTCGGTAGCAGTCTTCGCAACCTCTTCGGTACGTGAAGCGAAATTCTGAGCTTCCTTCTCAGCCTCTTCCGCTGCTACTCTTGCTCGCTCCTCAGCTACCATGGCAGCTGTTCTTGCATCATGCTCACTCTTCTTCTGGGCGGCGATCTTCATGAGATCATTAGCCTTCGTCGTAGCAGCCTTAGCTGCTTCCTCAGCCTGCTTCGCAGCAGCCTGTGCCTCTTCGGCGGCAGCCTGTGCTGTGTTGTATTCTTCCTCGGAGATCTTAGCCAGCTTGGCTGCCTCTTCTTCTGCTTTGACTGCAGCCTCACGGACTTCAGTGGACTGGCGTACTGCCTGCTTTGCAGACTCAGCCTTTGCTACAGCAGTCTCAGCTTCCTTCTCGGCACGGCTGGCGCGGAATCTTGCCTGATTGAATTCATATCTGGCCTTCTCAACAGCCAGTGTTGCCGGAGTCTTGCCCCTGTTTGCCGGACTGTTGGGATCAAAGGTATCAGGCTTGGTGCTCTGGACCTGGGAGCCCGGTCTCTCTGAATGGGATTCTTCCTGAACCTGAGCCTGCTGAGCTGCCATTGCCTGTGCTCTGTTGATGGATGCTGAAGGCGGTCTCTTGATGGGTGCCTTAAGTCCTACAGGAGGCTTCGGCTCCGTCTTAGCCTTGTCATCGCCCTTGGATTCAGCCATTGCCTTACGCATCTCGATCTGAGCTCTGGCTGCGGCTGCACGCTCTCTTGCTGAATTGGCTGCGGGAGAATCGATCATAGCCACATTCTCACCCTTCGAAGGAGTATTGCTACTGCTCTTCCCGCTGCCTGAATCGGTTGCAACACCTGCAAGTCCTACTGCGGGACCGCCGATCCTTCCGTTGTTTTTTCCCTTAAAAGCATCAATAATACCAGACATTTTTACCACCCCTGCAATATCTGAAATAATAAATTATATTACGCCTTTTTATTATACTTTTTTGGCGGGAATTTTCAAGATGATTCGATAATCAAGATAATTAAAAAAATGTTTACTTCTGATGCTCACGGCAGACGAGCTTCGGCAGCTGCTCCCCACTCTCAAGCAGTGCAGTCATATGCGTATATCCGCTGGCCGCCGGAACACAATAACCTCCTGCGAAACACAGCTGCCCATCCTCATTTACGAACGGAACAGCCTTTGCGAGATTGGCCGCATCCGTGCTTTCTCCTATCAGGCTGTCAAGTGCATCCTGCCCCTCCTGTTCGGCGTATGACTTTATCCATTCGCTTGTGTTCAGGATGTGCCTGTACGTCTCTGCCACCTTCTGATCGAACTCTTCACGTGTCATGCCGTATGCTGCCAGAACCTCTGAATCACTAATTTGGGAACCGCTGCTAATGGAGATGTTATACACGTAGTACTTGGAGGCGTCGTCGGACTGCAGGTCAAGCTCCACCAGGACCGACAGCACATCCTCATTCCTGCCGCACGCGTAGTGAAGACCGTCTATATCCTTGTCGGACCATGTCTCCCCGATGGCAGGCAGCATGGGATAGAACGTATTATATATCTCCGTATTCACCTCGAAAGTATTGACCATAGGTATATCAACAGCCGGTATATGGCAGCAGACCGTCTGCGACGGATCGTACTCCGCATTTGCCGTTATCTCGTAGGCATCCCGGACACCTACCTTAGTCACATCTCCGCCGTTGGCGTCCTCGACAGCCTCAGTGATGACGCTGCAGGAAGTAAAGCCCGAGACCATTCCGGTCATCATGCCAAGACAGAGCAGTACCGTTATCATCTTCTTCATACACTGTCCCTCCACTTGCCTTCAGCGTCGAAGCTGTATTCCTTGCCGCCAATACTGAATGTTCCGTTCATGGCAAGAGCGCCGCTGCTGTTTCCATAATACCATTCACCGTCAACTTTGAACCACCCGGTGGCCATGGCGCCGCTTGACTTCAGATAGTAGGTCGTGCCTTTATCCTCAACAAAGCCGGTTATCATGACGCCTTCTTCATCGAAGATATACCAGGACTTGCCGATCTTCATCCACTTGCCTGCCACCGGTACTCCCGATGAAGTAAAGTAGTACCAGTTGTCATCGATCTTCTGCCAGCCCGTTGCCATAGCTCCGGACCCGGTAAGATAGTAACTGGTGTCACCGTCCTTGATCCAGCCTGTCTGCATCTCACCATTGTCATTGAAGTAATACCACTTGCCGGAGATCTTCTTCCAT
The DNA here is from genome assembly GCA_900099715.1 of Ruminococcaceae bacterium YRB3002. Lineage (GTDB taxonomy): Bacteria > Bacillota > Clostridia > Saccharofermentanales > Saccharofermentanaceae > Saccharofermentans. The sequence goes on from FMTG01000011.1 coordinate 30,846, forward strand.
CCGGTCATGATATGGCCGTCTTCTTTGAAGTAGTACCAGTAGCCCTCGATCTTCTGCCAGCCGGATGCGGGAGTGCCGTCCATTCTGCGCAGATGCCAGACATTGTTCTCAAGATCCAGCCTCAGCGTTCTTGCTCCGGAAATTGAGAAAAAGTACCACTGGTCATCGATATACATCCACCCCGTAGCCATGGCTCCTGAAGACTTAAGATAATATGTCTTGCCGTTCTCCGTGAAATACCCGGTGAGCATGACTCCATCCTTGCCCAGGTAGTACCAGTCTTCTCCTACTCTCGCCCAACCGGTCCTGTAATAACCTGTGTTGCTGAACAGATACCACTTATTGTTGAGCTTGACCCAACCGACCTGCATAACGCCCTTGTTGTTAAAGTAATAAGTCTTGCCGCGGATCTCCTGGAGGCCCGTAACATACTTTCCGCCGGCGTCAAAGTAGTACCAGGATCCGTCGATCTGTTTCCACTTGGATACTGCTTTCGAGTCATCGGAATCTGACTCATAGTAGGAAGTCCCGTCCCAGTGTCCCTGCTCGACAACATCGACGGGATCGCCCGGCCTTCTGTAGATGAATATGCCGTATCCTCTTCCAGACTCGGTACCTGAATAGAAGTATTCCCACAGGGCCTGGCAGACGACGATTCCGCCTGCGCCGCGGTCGGAATAATGAGCAGGCCAGGTGGTGCTGCCGTTGTATGATTTCATGCCGCTCAGCGCGCCTGCATATATGCTTACGTGAGAGCATCCTGTCGTCTCGGGATCGGGTGTGGTATTTCTGACCCATACGAGGATATCGCCCGGTCTGGCGCGCTCGCCTACCCAGTTGCCCAGTTCCACCGCAGTGGCCTTGTCGATGCCTGCTGACTTGCGGTATGTCAGATTGCCTGCCACGAGAGTATAGTTATTGGCTTCCAGCTGACGCCTGCACTCCACCGCCCTCGGATGTATTACTATGTCGCCGGGATAGAAACTGCACTCGCTCATGATCTTCGTCACATATTCCGCGCAGTTGGGCTCCTCAAAGCCATCGATAAAAGTCTTGCAGTACTCCTCGACCTCTTCCCATGTCCCGCGCTCTGTTGAATCGGAGTTAGCCAGTGCTCCTGTGCCCGCCGCGAGTATCACGGAGGACGCCGTGACAAAAGTCACGAACAATGCTGTTACGCGCCTGATCAACCTATTGTTCATCCGTCTTTATATCTTCCTCTCCCGCATCAGCCGGCACGCTTTCCTCGCAGTAACCGACCTCATTGATATCATATGTTACACCGTCAACGGTCACCTTCGTTGACCTCATCATCATTCCCGCCCTGCTGAAATAATACAGCTTATCATCGATATCGCATAGTCCTGTCCTTGCCTCGCCGTTCTCATCGAAGTAATAGTGGTACCCTCCGATATACTGCCATCCCGATACCGGATTGCCCTTCAGGTCAACGAGCTTTCTTATGATCCCCGAATTATCCAGCTTCAGCTTCATGGCGCCGTCGATGCCGAAGAAATACCAGGTGCCGTTTATATTGACCCACCCTTCAGCCATATCTCCGTCGTGGTTGAAATAATAGAACTTGCCGTCATCTTCGAGAAGTCCCGTCTTCATGGTGCCGTCGTCGTTTATGTAGTACCAGGTGTTCTTGGTGCGCACCCAGCCTTTCATGCTTGCTCCGCTGTTGCCGAACAGGTACCACTTGCCGTTCATGTACCTCCATCCGACGTACATCTCTCCCGCCGAATTGAAGAAATACTGTTTCCCGTCAATAGTCCTCAGCCCCGTCGCGCAGTGCCCCGTATTATCGAAATAATACATAGCCCCGTCGATGACCTTCCACCTGGAGATCACCTGGTTGTCCTCGTTATCGAAGAAGATCCTGCCGTTGTCATCATATTCCCAGGTGCCGCTGTTCTCAGGCTCGATCGGGTCCCCGGGTCTCCTGTAGATGTATATCCCGTAACCCCTTCCGGACGTGGGTCCCTTGTTGATGTAATCCCACAGTGCCTGGCACACAACGACGCCGCCCTCACCCAGATCGGAATAATGGGCCGGCCACGTAGTACTGCCGTCGTAGGATCTCATATCTTTCTTCACACCGGCGTAGATACTGACATGCGAACATCCTGTCGTCTCGTGATTCGGAGTTGTGTTCCTGACCCACACCAGTATGTCACCCGGCTTTGCATGCTCACCGATCCAGTTGCCCAGCTCCACCGCCGTCGCCTTGTCGATGCCGATGGACTTCCTGTAGATGGTATTGCTTGCCACGATGTTGTAGTGATTCTCATCCAGCTGACGCCTTGATTCCACCGCCCTCGGATGCTGCTCGAAAGTCCCGGGATAATAACTGCAGTCCCTCAATATCCTCGTCACGTAATCCGCACACGTCGGCTCCCTGAACTTGCCGAGGTACGTCTTACAATACTCCTCGACCTCGCTCCATGTTCCGTACTCAGTGGAATCGGTATTGGCTGAGACATTGACATGCAAAGGCGCGATCAGCACCTGGGCTGCCATGACAGCCGCAATCAACAAAGCCATACATGTGTGTCTTGCTCTCATTTTATAATTATAATATGCGGGTTATGGGGTTTACAATATGGGGTTTACGGAATGAGAGTGTCGATCAGCCGATCAAGTACCTTCGTATTGATGGGCACCTTGTCCGTCTCAAATAACAGATGAAGGCGGTCACCGGCTTTGATCCCTGTAAGTTCATATGCATTACATCTTATGATGAAACTGTTCACGTATTTGATGTCATCCATCCTGCCATTGTGTTCAATATACTCTTCCCTTCTTTTACGCATGTTCAGAACGGTAAAATCCGGATGGATCTCCCCGATTTTCTTCAGTTTTTTGGGGCATTCATACTTGTACGGAACTCCCCTCTCATACAATCTGTCCGCTATGATCTTCTCGGATTTTGACCTTACACGTTCTCCGCGGTTAGTATAGATCTCTGGATCCCCGGGCTCGAAAGGCTTTGGTTCAAACGGCACACTTTCCCATTCTCTTGCAAACACATCGTCCGGTTTATATACAGGAGTTATCAGTTTCTGTCTCTCTTGCGTAAGCTTAAAGAAGACATCTTCCGGCAGTTCTTCCGGATAACTGTTGATCAATTGCTGCAGAAACATCTGCTCGCATATCGCTGCCTTAAGGACTCTGGTATCGTAGCTTTTCTGTGCCAGTTTCTGTGCAGTGGGAAGTTCCTCAGTGCGGAGGTATCTGCCGTTGGGGTTACCGGGGTCCACTAATAGATACTTCGTCTTTCCTGTGCTTGTATTCACCTTGACTCTTCCTTCGGGTGCTGAATCAATTCTTGATTCCAGACGTCTGATCAATTCATTCAAGTGACCTAATCTTATCTTTGAGACACGTACGATATCCGATTCCATATGATTACCTCCATAGGTGTTTCTCCTATGGTTATATTATATTCAGATGCACTGTCTCACGCGACGTCTGAAAGTCCCGATTTTGGGGGGTAAAAAAGTAAATCTTCCTGAGGTAAAATCCCGATATGACCTGTAATCATCGACGTTTGAAGTGCATTTGTTTTTGCAAATGCGGTTTTACCATTTTTCCTGATCATAATCACAATTCTGTTACTTGCCGCATATAACCAAATCCCTGAAAAATACATATGTGGTTATATGAACATTGCGGTTACAACTGTATGTATTACCCCAAGTCGCCAATAAACCAACAGTTGGGGTAATAAAACTGCGCGTAATATCGTGGAATGCCATGGAAACTTGAAGCAATCCAGCTATCAAAGCCTATTTTATTACCCCAAACCCATCAATTAGTTAATATTGGTGCTACGATCAACGGAATCAGAGCGGTTTTTATTACCCCAAATAACTGGTTTTCGAGCAGTTGGGGTAATGGGTACTCACCCGAACACCTTCCCGTACAGCTCATTCAGCGTCGTCTTCTCAAACCTCTCGAAAACCACCCCCGCATCGAACAGACCGCCCTGCAGCTCCCCATTGATCGCGTTGATTGCAGCGTTCCCGTCGTTGTAGGGTTCGTAAACATTGAACAGACGGCGGACCTCCGAATCGTTGAGATCATCGAACAATCTGATCAGCGGCAGATCGAACTTGTCCGGCCTGACCTTGATGCCGCCGGGGCCGGGTTTGGCGTCGATCCAGTCCAATGTGTTGAGCTCGGTAAGGACGACGCGGAGCACTGTACTGTCCACTCCGATGGCGGCTGCAATTACTGATGACGTGGCCTTGATGTTGTTGTCGTTGCAGTATCTGGCGTACAGGAGAGCCTGGATAGCGCTCGTGAATTTATAAGATGTAAGTTCCATTTTGATATCACCCCAAAAAAGTGTTGACAAAAAGCAATGCCGCAATTATAATCTGCGGTAAGAGTATTGCAGATTTAATTTGCAGACTTATTAACACTATCATTATTATAACCACGAAGGGAGTGATTGTAAATGAAGATCGTAACTTTTAACCTCAACTCATGGATGCCCGTGAAGAAGATGCCGTACAGGAACAGGATAACAACACTGGCGCAACACATTAAAGAGAAGTACGGAGATGACCTTCCGGAGGTCATCGCTCTGCAGGAAGTAATCGCAGGAAGAGACGGGAAAAATCTGGATGAACTCGACAAAGCGTTTGACGGCTGCTACAGGGTCTGCGGGCCTATGGGGGATGCTTTCGACTACACAAAGCACAGCAGGAGCATTATCAACGTGACACTCTGCAAAGCGGATTACAAGCCGGGGATACTGATGAGCCCCGCATCCGTTCTGCCCAACAGGTTTATCATCAATGAATATAACGGGATCGGGATAATCAACGTTCATGTCCCGCAGGTGGCAAACCTCAGCGGCAAAGCCGGCTGGTACATAAGGGAGCGCCGCAGGCTGAGGAGGATCTTCTGGCATCAGCTCATCAAGTTTGCCGGGGCGGTCAGAGATGATTATACGGACATCATCATAGTCGGCGATCTGCAGGAGGGATCTGACGGAACGCACATCGCGAAACTCAAGAAACTGGGCTTCACGGAGCCCGTCGAAGGCGTTCCGACAGTTGACGGATCTTTCTTCAGAGAACACTGTATAGACCATATCCTCTTGAGCAGTGACCCCGGTGACTTCGGCACCGGCACTGGCACCGGTTCCCTCGAAGTGGACAGCACTCTCACAAAGAGCGGCCTGTCCGACCACCATATGCTATGCCTTAACATCTGAACTTAGGTACCTCAGATTGACTTGCCTGCCGTCAGGCGTTACCATATAGGGGTAACAGATCAATTAGTTATTCGCGTTCTGTTACCGCGACGCCTGACGGACAGGTACGGGCGGGGTTAATAATGATAAGAACCTTGGAATCTCATCATGAATGACGTGGCGGCGCGAGGTGCGCCCGGTATCTGTTGTTCGTGAAAGGAGGTTCTTTTTTATGACACACGACAACCAACATGACAGCTATTATGACTACTACGAGAAGCTCGCCAACTGGAGCTTCGATGAGTTCGGCATCCACTCCGAGAGTCTGACGGACTGGGATCTCTACGACATTTTAAGATCGCTCGTCACGAGAGATTCACGGGTGCTCGATCTCGGCACCGGCGGCGGCGAGAAACTGCTTCTGGAGTATCCTGAATGCGAAGAGATACTCGGCACCGACTACTCCCCTGCCATGATCGCTACGGCACGCCGGAATCTGGAAGCCTGCGGCAGGACGGACGTTGCTTTCGAGGTGATGGACAACCTGAACATGAATGTGCCTGACGATCATTTTGATGTGGTGGTGGCGCGTCACACCATCACGGATCCGGCGCAGATAATAAAGTGCCTGAAGCCGGGCGGGCATCTGCTGATAAGGGGCGTTGACAAGTACGACTGCTGGAGCCTGAAGATGCTGTTCGGCGGCGGACAGGGCTGGGACGATCCCGCTCCCGTGAGCATCACCGATTACGAGAACGTGCTGCGGGCAGGTTTCAAGGATGTGGATCTGGTGCCCATACATGAGTGGGATTTCTTCAAGAGCCGCGAACAGTTCAGGGCGTTTCTGGCAAAGGTTCCGATACTCGACGGAATGCAGGACAGGATCGACGACAAGTTACTGGATGAATACATTGAGAAGAACACTTTCGGCGGCAGGATCAAGCTGCTGAGGATGTACTACGGAATAACGGCGCGCAAATGAGAGGTGATGGGGATGAACCGGTTTGTAATTGCAGCTGATACACATGGAACGCTTGACATCGCCCGGGTGGTGGATTACTACGCCGGCAGGGAGAATGAGTTTTCCAAGGATAATTATCTGATCATCTGCGGTGACGTGGGAGTGTGCGGATTCTCCGCGCGCGACGAGGAACTGATGCGCGGTCAGGTCTTCAATATCGGCGAAACAACTTTCTTCACATTTGGCGGTGCGTTCTCCACCGACAGGGAAAGCAGAGTGGAAGGCATGACATGGTTTCCCGAAGAGATCCCCTGCGCGGAGGAGTACGAAGAAGGCTGGCATAACCTGAGCGAACACGGATTTGCAGTGGACTATATCATCACCCACACGGGTCCCCTGGAGGCCGTGGATTCCTACGGTTACTACAAGGATCCCGGAGCCGAACTCGAGCTCCGTCAGTACCTTCAGAGGGTGGCTGACAACACGGAATCCACCGCGTGGTTCTACGGTCATTTTAACGAGGATTACGACGTCGACGGGACGTACTTCTGCCTCTATGAAGAGGTCGTCACATTGTAAGACTGCCCCCGGTTTTATCAGGAGTCCCGTCATGCAAGCAACGGCAGCAATACCTTATCATACTCAAAAATCTCAATACTCTCAAAGTCTTCCTCGTTAGTACTCTTTCCCAGTATGACACTCATTACTTCCCCTATATACCAGTCACAGTAGGCGCGTCTGTCATCATTATCCTCAAAGAAAGTAATCTTCCCGGCAACTCTGTTCCCGGTAATCTGTCCTTCACGCACAATTCCTTCTTCGTAGATATACATACCCATCAGCCCACCATTGTGAACGTATCCGTGTTCCGAATCATATCCATCGATCGTGACATTGCAGTTTACTATGTCGGGATAACCTACAGCACATACTCCTCCCATAAATTGCTCATCTTTCGTCTCGCTGTCAGTATCGATACAGATAAGTGTAACATCAATTACTGAGTCAGTAATCATCCCATACCCTGCACCTGTAACTCCACCAACGCCAAACATTCCGTTGTGTGCATCAAGCCTGACCGTCCCGGTTACCCTGCAGTCAGATACGATTCCGTCCTCAAGAAATCCCGCTATACTACCCGCGAAAAAAGGCTGATCCGATTTAACATCAACATTGATATCAACAACTACCAGATTTCTAACCTCACCGGTAAGCACATCAAACATTCCTGCAAAACCGGCTTCATATTCTTTCCTGTTTCCATCGACCGTAATCCTTGTCGAACCACCGACATTTCTTATGCTAAGAGCCTGTATCTTATGGCCGTTTCCATCGAGAACACCGCCGAAAACAAACGGTGTCCATTCATACCCGCTCATATCAATATCATTCATCAGAAGATACTTCCCGTTTGGATCGGATGAAATCCCGATCAGATCCTCTGCTGTATATATACGCTTATGATCCAACTTAAATGCAAAAAAAACGACGCATATTCCTATTGTAATTAAAACAGCTGCGGCAGACACTATTACGATCAATTTTCTTTTCATTTGGACTTCCTAATATGTTCTTCAGTATGAGATCTTTTCGTTATTCCCTCTTCCCTGTTCTCACGTCAATTATAATGTGAAGCATGTTTTTCATCAAATACAGGCTCGAAGGAAAAAGAAGTATCCCCCACGCGCAGTTAAGTCCGAAGGACTTGCCTGTTTGAGCATGGGGGGATACTTCTTTTTCCCTTTGGCACCCCCAACAGGAATCGAACCCGTATCTACAGTACCGGAAACTGTCGTTCTATCCATTAAACTATGGAGGCATGCCGCTGGCAGTATAAACTGCCACACGCATTATAGCAGAGAATTCGATAACGTGGGATATTTTCGCGATTATTGATGACTCGTTATTTCCAGAGTAAACATCCTCTGATCATCAGCTTAGCTATTCGCTATACCGGTCTCTACGGACACCTCGAAAATGAGCTTTATAGCGAATTCATACCGTTATTCGCTATACCATTCGCTACAGACACATCAAAAACGACCTTTATAGCGAATAATCCTTAGTCGGCGTTCCGTCAGGAGATAAATCCCGACCATAATCCCGACTACCAGTCGGGATCTTAGTCGGGAAATGCTCTGTTTCATGCAAAAATCCGACTGAAATCCCGACCATAGGTCGGGCATTCAGTCGGGATTTCGCTCAATATCTTACCAATCTGAAAAGGTACACGTCCCTTTTTCAGCAACCTCCGAAGCGAGAGCGCGTGTTTTGCGCCACAAGTTCCGCAACCGGCAAAGCTGGTGAGGACCTACCTGTTCGAAGTGCCGCAAAACACGCGTTCGAGCAATTAAAGTGGTATATTCCCGTGCTTTCTTATAGGTCTTACGTGCTTGAGATTCTTGATCCTGCGGCAGTCCATCATCGCAGTGTACAGCCTCTCGCGGGTCTCCTCCGGCTTGATGACGGCGTCGACGTATTCGCGGTCGAGAGCGAACTTGTAGCCAACCACGTTGCGGCGGTATTCTTCCTGCTTGTCCTTGATGAAGGAGGCGCGGTCCTCTTCCGGAAGGGACTTGATCTGCTTGGCGTAGAGGATCTCCACTGCGCCTGCTTCGCCCATGACGGCGATCTGCGCGGAGGGCCAGGCCAGAACGATGTCGGAGCCCAAGTGCTTGCTGTTCATGGCGATGTATGCACCGCCAAAAGCTTTGCGGACGATGATGTTGATCTTCGGGACGGTCGCCTCGGCAAATGCGTAGAGTAATTTCGCGCCGTGGCGGATGATGCCCTTGTATTCCTGATCGGAGCCGGGCATGTAGCCGGGTACGTCAGTGATGGAGACGACAGGGATGTTGAAGGCGTCGCAGAAGCGGACGAAGCGGGCAGCCTTGTCGGACGCGTCGCAGTCGAGGACGCCGGCGAAAGCGGCGGGATCGTTGGCAACGACGCCGACGGTCATGCCGAAGAGCTTTGCCAGTCCGACTATTATTTCTTTCGCGAAGAAGGGCTGGACTTCCATGAATGAATCGTCATCGAACACGTTCTCGATGATGCGGTGCATATCGTATGCTGCGTTGACTTCCTCGGGAAGCTCGAAGTCGAAGGGTACCGTCTTCTTGTAGGCGTCCTTGTCCATCATGAGCATCTTCTGACGGTTGTTGGAAGGCAGGATGCTGATGAGATAGCGGACGGCCTTGAAGCAGGACTCCTCGTCGTAGTAACCGAAGTGGGACACGCCGCTCTTCTCCATGTGGGCCGTGTAGCCGCCAAGAGCCTCGGCGGTGATCTCCTCTCCCGTTACCTGCTTGATGACCTTGGGACCTGTTATATACATCTGACCGATGTTCTTTACCATGAATATGAAGTCCGTGATTCCGGGAGAATAAACCGCGCCGCCTGCGCAGGGACCTGTGATGACGGAGATCTGCGGAATGACGCCGGAAGCCCTTACGTTGCGGTAGAAGATCTCGCCGTAGCCTGCAAGGGCGTCAACACCCTCCTGGATGCGGGCTCCGCCTGAGTCGTTGATCATGATGAAAGGGCACTTCTTCTTGAATGCGAAGTCCTGTGCCTCAGCGATGTTCTTGCCCTGCTGAAGGCCGAGGGAACCGCCTTTGAACGTGAAGTCCTGTGCTGCAACGACAACCTGCTTGCCGGCGACCTTGCCGGTAGCGCAGATAACGCCGTCACGGTTATCTTCCTCTGTTAATTCCTGATATTTTCCCTCATCGAAAAGCATCTCCAGACGCTCGACAGCGTGCAGTTTTCCCTTGGCGTGCTGCTTCTCGTATAACTCGTTTTTGTCTGACATTGTGGTACCTCTTGCCAAATACTTTGATTTACAAAGTATTTATACCACAGATTCCTGATTATTCAAAACACAAAGTATATGAACTACTTCATCTATTGTTCGTTCATTCTGCACAGAAACAGGCCTGTACGTAAGTTCCGTGGTCCCTACGGCATTGATCCTGACGCGTCCCGCCACCTTCTGATCGGCCATCAGTCCGCTCATTGCCTGCATGTCGATGGGCCTTCCCTCCACATACAGGAACCTGACACCGGAATTCCTTATGACCACCTTGGCAAATCCCGCCTGTGGAGCCAGATGGCGGATAAGAGCCACGCCTGCCAGTATGAAGATCTGCTTTGGCGGGTCGCCGTATCTGTCGGTAACCTCATCGATAAAGTCGTCGTATTCCTCTTTGGTGCTGATAGCACCGAGCTTACGGTAGATCACCATACGCTCCGATTCATGCTCTATATAGTTCTTCGGCAGGTACGCATCGTAATCCACATCGACTGCCGCCTCCGGCACATTGCGTGATGTGACATCCTCACCCTCGTCCTTCAGCTTCGCAATCTCCTCGTCCAGCATCCTGCAGTAGAGTTCGTAACCCACTGTCTCCATCATGCCGTGCTGCTCGGCACCGAGGAGGCTTCCCGCGCCTCTGACCTCCAGATCCCTCATGGCGATCTTCACGCCGGAACCAAGCTCCGTGAACTCCCTTATCGCCTGAAGCCTCTTGGCCGCATTCTCCTTGAGGATCTTCTCGGGATCATAGGTGATATACGCGTACGCCTGTCTGTCCGACCTTCCGACGCGCCCCTTGATCTGGTAGAGCTGCGCCAGACCGAACCTGTCGGAATTCTCAACGATAAGCGTGTTGACATTGGGCATGTCCACCCCGTTCTCTATGATGGTCGTGCACACCAGGATGTCGTATTTGCCCGCCACGAAATCCATAACGATCTGCTCCAGCTCCTGCTCGTTCATCTTGCCGTGGGCATAGATCACCCTCACCCCCGGCATCATCTCAGAGAGGTGCTGAGCCACCAGGTCGATGCCTTTAACATTGTTAAAAAGGTAGAAGATCTGGCCTCCGCGGCCGATCTCCCTCATGCACGCCTGCACGATAACATCCTCATCATATTCCATCACGAAAGTCTGCACAGGCCTCCTGTTGAGGGGCGCCTCCTCCAGCATGGATATGTCCCTGATGCCCGACAGCGACATGTGAAGCGTTCTCGGTATCGGGGTTGCCGACAGCGACAGGACATCAACATCCTGCCTCATCACCTTGATCTTCTCCTTGTGATTTACGCCGAATCTCTGCTCCTCGTCGATCACGAGAAGCCCGGGATTCTTCAGCTTCACATCCTCCGACAGCACTCTGTGAGTGCCGATTATTATATCTGCCTTGCCGGTCCTTATCAGATCAATGTTTTCTTTGAGCTTTTTGGATGATACGAACCTCGACAGCAGAACTATATTGACCGGGAAGTCTTTGGCGCGTCTCCTGAACGTATCATAATGCTGCTGTGCCAACAACGTCGTCGGTGCGATCATGACAGCCTGCTTGCCGCTCATGACGCACTTGAACATGGCTCTCATGGCAACCTCTGTCTTACCGAATCCCACATCTCCGCACAGGAGTCTGTCCATTACTCTGGGACTCTCCATATCGCGCTTCACTTCAGCTATGGCGCGGAGCTGATCTTCAGTCTCCACATAAGGGAATGCCTCTTCGAACTGCTTCTGTTCTTCAGTATCGGGAAGATGAGCGAAGCCCTCCACGGCACTTCTTGTAGCGTAGAGTTTCAGAAGATCGTAAGCTGTCTTTCTGACGGAGTTTCTGGCACGCTCCACCTTGCGTGTCCACTCGTCGCCGCCCAGTTTGGACAGCTTGGGTTCCCTGTCGCCGGGACCAATGTATTTCTGGAGGCACTCCATTTTCTCGGGGGCAACATACAGGTATTCACCGCCGGCATATGAGATCTTCAGATGGTCCTTCTGGGTGTTGCCGCTCTTTATGCTCTCGAGACCTTCGTAGCGGCCGATGCCGTATGTATCGTGTACAACGTAGTCACCGGGTTCGCACTCGCCTATGAAGGACAGTCTTGCTCCGCCCTTGCGCTTCGGTTTTACTATCCTGTCGAGGCCGTAAACGTCCTGCTCACCAAATACGGAAATGCCGAGTGCGGGATATGTGAAGCCCGTTCCCATTGCATCGCCTGCAATCTCGGGAAAACACTCGAATTCCTTCAGCTGCTCACTGAACCTGTCACGCTTGCTGCCCTCGCCGAGGCACAGGAAAACGTTATGAGGATCCCTGGTCTGGTCACGTTTTATGAGTTGTGCCAGCTCGCTGATCCTGCCGTTGTAGTTCTCCTGCGGAAAGCCTGTAACGGGGCAGAGGATGCCGCCCGGAAGACCCGATCCGAAGCATGACATTGTCATTATCAGCGACCTGTCGATCCGCTTGTAGATATCGCTCTTCTCATAGACAGAATCGCGCGCTGATGAAGGTGCCATTCCCACTTCAAAGAACTCCTGGCATCTCAATGCATATTCAGATGCGTAGGTGCTGATCCTGGAATCGCAGTCCTGGAATTCCGATATGGCGATAAGTGTATCGTCTCTCAGGTAGTCCAGGATGGTGCAGGTATCGCTCATTATTACAGACAGCCATCTGGCAAAACCCGTGATCCTGGAGAGGTTTCTGACTGCGTCAGCATCCTTGTGAGCTGTCTCCGTCAGGAGGCGCGATACTTTGGAGCCCTCCCTGCCGGTCATTTTCGAGGTGTCCTGCTCGGCCTTCACGAGTATTGCCGCGGCGGCACTCTCCCTGTCCTCTTCCCTTATTATGAATTCCGTGGCGGGACCTACGACCGTCTCCTCTATGGAATCCACAGACCTCTGGGTATCGATATCCACCTTCTTGATCTGATCCACCTCATCATCGAAAAAGCTGATCCTCACAGGCATATCCGCCTCCGGAGGATAGATATCCACCACGTCTCCGCGCCATGAGAACTCGCCCCTGGCAGCTATGGTCCTGACTCTCTCGTAACCGTTCTCCATCAGCTGCTGTGTAAGATCTGAAGGATCGATAACAGTGCCTAACTTGAGTGATATAAAACTGTCCGACATGTCCTTCAGGGGTGTCATCCTGTTGATGAGAGCTCCCGCCGCGATAACGGCAGCTCCGTAGTCTCCGGATGCTATCCTGGTCAGTGCAGCCACCCTGTCTATCTCATCGTCACGGGAGCTTGCCACGGCTGAAATGAGCGTGAGGTCCGACGGCGCCAGGACAACTACATCACCATTCACAAACGGCGCTATGGAGCTCCGGGCCGTCCTTGCCCTTGCCACGTCGGGAACGATCAGTACCGGTTTTCTGTTGTCTCTTGCTGCAAGCGCGCATAAGATAAAACCCTTCTGTTCCTCACACATGCCGTGGAGATTGAGATGAAGGGTATCACTGCCGGTTCCGCCCGGCGGCCCGTAGACTTTGTCATAAGCTTCGACGAGTCCCGCATCATCCGCGATCCTCTTGAGAAGCTCTCTGATCAGATCATTCATACTTGCCTTTAATATAATCCTTTACGGCGTCACATGCCAGTTCGAAAGAGTCGAACACAGCTTTCCTCTCGCCTTCCGGTACATTGCTCAGAACATAATCCACGAGATCCCAGTGTTCAGGCACAGGTCCAGTTCCGATCCTCACTCTGGGAAATTCATTCGTGCCAAGATGCTCGATGATCGACTTCATGCCGTTATGTGTTCCGGCCGATCCCTTCGTGCGGACCCTGATCTTGCCCCTGGCGATATCTATATCATCGTAGATGACCAGTATGTGTGAAGGCTGCACCTTGAAGAACTTTGCCGCAGCCGCCACAGATATTCCTGAATTGTTCATGTATGTGAAAGGCTTCAGGAGGATGACATCCTCACCCTCGATCTTCCCCTTGCCGTACTCGCCGTCGAACTTGGATTTGCCTATGGTTATCCCGGTCTTCTCAGCGAGAAGATCGATAGCCAGAAAGCCCATATTATGCCAGGTCTTGTAGTACTTGAGTCCGGGATTGCCCAGACCCACGATAAGCCACATATCAGACCTCTGATCTCTTGTCGTCAAGCCTAATATAATTAGCTCCTCTCATGCGGCTCTTCTTAGCCACCCACTCTTCCTTGTTGACCTGCTTGGATCTGCCGATGCCGAGACCCAGAGGCGGAACATCCTCCGTGATGGTGGAGCCTGCGGCGATGTAGCTGTCCTTGCCGAGTACAACTGAAGATACGATATTGGAGTTGCCTCCGATAAAGACATTATCCTCGATTGTGCATCCCACCTTATCCTGGCCGTCAAAGTTGCAGGTGATTGTACCGCATCCGAAATTAACGTTCTTGCCGACCGTGGAGTCGCCGATATATGTGAGATGCCTTGCTCTCGTATATTCGTCGATCCTGGAATTCTTAACCTCGACGTATGCGCCGATGGTAACGTGATCCTGGATGACCGTGTCAGGCCTGATGTGCGAGAAAGGTCCGATACGGCAGTCCGACCCGATCACCGAGTGTGATGCGATGGATGAATCGATAGTCGTCTCGTCACCCACGATAACGTTATCGAGTCTCGAATTCTCACCGATGATACAGCCTTCGCCGATCACAGTCTTGCCCATGAGCGTAGTGCCGGGAAGTATGACGGTATCCCTGCCGATCCTGACCTCGTGGTGCACCCACGTGGAATTCATATCGAGAAACTGAACGCCCTCGGCCATGTGCTTTGCAATGATCCTTCTGTTCATGAGCTTCGTAGCCGTATAGAGCTGGGCACGGTCATTTATTCCCCTCGTATCATCGAAATCACAGATAGCCACGCCGACCTTATGTCCGTCGCCGATCAGTATTCCGATAGTGTCAGTCAGGTAGTATTCCTTCTGCGCATTCTCCGAGCCGAGCCTTCCCAGCGCCGACAGCAGGAGCGGCGTGCTGAACACATACATGGAGGAGTTGATCTCCTTGATCTTCAGTTCCTCCTCATTGCAGTCCTTGTGCTCAACGATCTTCACGACATTACCGTCAGCATCCCTGACGATCCTTCCGTATCCCGTAGCATCATCAGCTACGGCAGACACGATGGTTGCCGCGTACTTATTCTCCTGTGTTATCTGCAGTGCCTTCCTGATCGTCTCTGCCGTGACCATCGGACAGTCACCCGGAAGCACGATAACATATCCGTTCCTTCCCTCGAGAAAAGGTCCCGCCTGCATAACAGCGTGCCCCGTTCCGAGTCTCTTCTCCTGAAAGGCATACGCAACATGCTCTCCAAGTATATTCCTTATCTCCTCCTGCTGGTCACCGACAACGTAAACCTGCTCATCGCATCCCGCCTCGGTAAGTGCATCGGAAACCCACTTGATGATGGGCTTTCCCGCCACCTGGAAAACGACCTTGGAGTGGGCAGACTTCATCCTCGTACTCTTGCCGGCCGCCATTACGACCGCACATATATCCATATCCATTGATTGAATGATTCCTTTCGCCGGGCCTTCGCAGCCCGAAAATACCAAACTGTATTATAGCAGAAAAGATGTATAATACATATTATCATTAGGCAAACGTTAGGTAATTATGAGACTACGAAGATTAACTTTACTGATAGCTGTCACCTGCGCGATCACATGCGCTGCACTTGCACACACCGGCTGCGTCCGCGATGACGGAACGACCTCCGGATCGATGGTCACCATCGCATCCACGGAGCCTACGGATCCACCGCCGACACTGACACCCACACCGTCACCCACCGTGTCGCCGACACCGACGCCGTCACCGACACCTGTGCCGAACTATGTGGAACCCAAGAACAGTACGCCCAAATGGTATAACGGATTTGTCGATCCGAGGACTGTCCGTGCGACAGTTGTTGAAGATCCGGAATCCGTAGATACACTTGTCAACAAGTACTACACGCTTGAATCCGACTATGTGCCGTCGGATCTAGTTAACGTGTCACACTCCAAGTCACAGCAGCTCCGCTCTGCGGCCGCCGAGGCCTACCTCGCCATGTACGACGCATGCAAGGAAGCAACAGGCAAGGGACTGTATCTTGTATCCGGCTACAGAAGCTACCAGATCCAGGCTGGTCTGTTCACCCGCGCCATCAACAACCGCGGTCTTGCCTTTGCCGTGAAGCGCAACGCATACCAGGGCCGTTCCGAGCACCAGCTGGGCCTGGCACTCGATCTGTGCCCCGAGGGACAGACAGTCTACACCGACGACTTTGGCTCCACCACCGTAGGCAAGTGGGTCAACGAGAACTGCTACCGCTACGGATTTATAAGGCGCTACCAGGCTGACTACATCAACGAGACCGGCTACGATAACGAGGCCTGGCACTACAGATACGTCGGCGAGGAGCTGGCCACTTACCTTTACGAGAATAATATGTCGCTTGAGGCTTACTGGGGCAGATGCCAGGTAATGCCGGGGGACGAATAGGGCTCAAACGCACGAATTTGCGATGCTTCGGACAGGTGCTCCGCGCTTCGCTTGTGCGCAACTATTCGCGAATGCAGGTGACAAACGCCTGGCGGGGAGTACGCCCCCTGCGGTAAGTCCGCTCGCAAGGGTAGCGCTCGCCCTTCGGAAGGTTGATGTCTCTCAAACTGTACCTGTAGTTCCCGTTACAGAGACACTT
>FMTG01000011.1:47718-86716 GCA_900099715.1 Ruminococcaceae bacterium YRB3002
CAGGGACTGTCTCTCAAACTGTACCTGTAGTTCCCGTTACAGAGACACTTACAGGGACTTGGAACCGTCCTCATTCCACTTTTTCAGATTAAAACAGCGGGGCTCAACGCCCCGCTGTGGTACAGTTCACTTAAGCAACGTATAATTACTCAGCTATGTGACCCTTTGCCTTGATGACATCGATGACCTGGTCAACGTATTTCTCGCAGGTCTCGTGGGTGCCGGCTTCGACCATGACGCGGATGACCGGCTCGGTGCCGCTTTCGCGGACGAGGATACGGCCTTCGTCTCCGAGGGCTGCTGCGACATCAGCTACTGCCTTCTGTACGTCGGGATCGTTCTGTGCCTCGGGTTTGCTCTTGACGCGGACGTTCTTCAGTACCTGAGGGTAGAAGACGACGGGCGCTGCCAGCTCGCTCATGGGCTTCTCCTTGGCCAGCATGACTTCCATGAGCTTGAGGGAAGTCAGGATGCCGTCACCGGTCGTAGCGTACTTGGAGAAGATGATGTGGCCGGACTGCTCACCGCCGATACGGTTGCCTGTCTTGACCATGTTCTCGTAAACGTACTTGTCGCCGACCTTTGTCTTCTCATACTCGATGCCGATAGCGTCGAGGGCCTTGTAGAGGCCGAAGTTGCTCATTACCGTTGTAACGACCTTGTTGTTGATGAGCTTGCCGCGCTCTTTCATGTACTTGCCGTAGATGTAAAGTGTGTGGTCACCTGTTACGACATTACCCTTCTCATCAACGGCGAGACATCTGTCAGCATCGCCATCGTAAGCAAAACCAATATCAAGGTGATTATCAACTACGAACTTCTGCAGGTGCTCAATATGTGTGCTTCCGCAGTCTGTGTTGATGTTGTATCCGTCAGGATCTGCATTGATAACATATGTCTTTGCACCGAGTGCATCAAAAACAGCCTTTGCGATTGACCAAGCTGCACCGTTAGCGCAGTCGAGACCAACCTTAACATCCTTGAAGCTGTACTTTGACATTGAGATGAGGTAGCCGATGTAGCGGTTACGTCCTGCAACGTAGTCGACTGTGCGGCCGATGTTCTCACGCTCTGCGAGGGGCACCTCGACCTTGCCGTCGATGTAATCCTCAACAAGAAGGATTGTCTCCTCATCCATCTTCTCACCGTGGCTGTTAAGGAGCTTGATGCCGTTATCATAGAAAGGATTGTGTGATGCGGAGATCATGATACCGCAGTCAAAATCATCAACTCTTGCGATGTATGATACGGAAGGTGTTGTTGTAACGTGCATGATGTAAGCATCTGCACCGGAAGCCATAAGACCTGTGCAGAGCGCATACTCGAACATGTAGGAAGATCTTCTTGTATCCTTACCGATAACGATCTTTGCCTTCTTGTCGATCCTTGCACCATAATACCAGCCCAAAAATCTTCCGATCTTGATTGCGTGCTCGTAATCGAGGTTCTTGTTAGCCTCGCCTCTGAATCCGTCTGTTCCGAAATACTTTCCCATTACTCTTACCTCTCGTCTTTCTCTACGATCACACCGTTGTTCTTGTAGATGCTGTTCTCGGGAACAACGCCTCTTACGCAGGATGTGGGGTAGATGTTGCTGTGCCTGCCGATGACAGTGCCGGGGTTGCAGACGCTGTTGCAGCCGACCTCAACATAGTCGCCGAGCATAGCGCCGAACTTCTTGATGCCTGTCTCGATCTGCTCGGTGCCGTTATGAACGACGACGAGCTTCTTATCGGACTTGACGTTAGATGTGATGGAGCCTGCACCCATGTGGGAGTAGTATCCCAGGATGCTGTCGCCGACGTAGTTGTAGTGGGGTGTCTGAACGTGATCGAAGAGGATAACGTTCTTAAGCTCACAGGAGTTGCCTACCACGCAGTTAGCGCCTACGAGCGCTGAACCTCTGATGAAGGCGCAGTGCCTTACTTCGGTCTCGGGACCGATGATGCAGGGTGCGCCGAGGTAAGCTGAGGGGAAGACCTTAGCTGTCTTGTGGATCCAGACGTGCTCGGATACTTCCTCGTAGTCCTCGCCCAGTGTGGGGCCGAGTTCAAGGATAAAGTCCTTGATGCCTTTCAGGGCCTCCCAGGGATATGTGAACCCTGCGAGGTAATCCTTTGCCAGAGTATGATCGAGATCATACAGGTCAGTAATCTTGTACATTTATCAAAGTCTCTCTTTCTTCTCGATATCGAGGAAATACTTGTATGTGTCTACAGTGAGCTCGCCGCATGCCTCCTCGTCGCAGGCGATGATCGCTGCGTTGTGGAGCTGCAGAGCGGAGCATGTCCACTTCTGGCTGACGCCGCCCTCAACAGTGGCTGCGAGAGCACGTGCCTTGTTGTGTCCTGAGATGAGGACAAGTACTTCCTTGGAATCAGTAACTGTTCCGATACCTACTGAGAGAGCCTGTGCAGGAACCTTCTCAGGGTCGCCGCCGAAGAACCTGGAATTAACGATCCTGGTGTCTGTCGTCAGATCCCTTACGCCGGTCCTTGATGCCAGTGATGTGTAAGGCTCATTGAAAGCAAGGTGGCCGTCAACGCCGATACCGCCCATGAACAGGTCGATGCCGCCGTATGATGCGATCTTCTCCTCGTATCTTGCGCACTCACCCTCGGGATCATCTGTCATACCGTTCAAGATGTTGATGTTCTCAGGCTTCATATCAACGAGATGGTTGAAGAGGTTGTCGTGCATGAAATACCAGTAACTCTGATCATGCTCGTGAGGCAGGCCAAGGTACTCATCCATATTGAATGTAACCACATTCGCGAAAGAAACCTCGCCGGCCTTATTCATCCTTACCAGCTCCTTGTACACGCCGATAGGTGATGAACCCGTAGGAAGTCCCAGCACGAAAGGCCTGTCTTCCTTATGCGCATTGATCTTAGCTGCGATATAGTTAGCAGCCCACTTACACATCTTGTCATAATTATCCTGGATTACTACTCTCATTTTGTATCTCCTTAACATACCGCTATAAAGCTGTTTTGCCGGAGCTGGGGGAACCTCTGTTACAGTATTTATTCTGCTTTTTGCTTTCCCCTTGACGACTCTCCTGTTGTATCTCTACAAAGCCGTGGCAGAATCCGCCGAGTCTCTCGATAACTGCCAAACCTCGTCAACCTATTGTATGGTCCTGGCGCTAATAGTCACTCTCATGCCTCCTCGCGAAAGCGGCTATTTTACTTGGTGACTGTGAAGACAGTCTGAAATATTTTATACGTAATAATGGGGTTAGTCAATTTATAGAGGGATATCTCCCCTATCCGACCGGTATTACTACCTCGGCCCTGAACTGGAATCCGTAGGGCTTTGGCTCACAGGTGACCACCAGTTCTCCCCCATAGGCAAATGAAGCCGCCTCGATGTTACGGATGCCGAAGCCGTGGTCTTTGCGGTCTGCTTTCGAGGTGACGATGTGGCCGTTCTCGATAAGGGGCGCAGCAGAACAGGGATTTACTACTGATATCATGAAGAAGTTGTCAGTCTTGCGGAAAGTGAGAACGATGACGCGGAGAGCCGGGTCCAGCTCGGCAAGCTCAGGGACAGATGCGGCCTCGATGGCATTGTCCAGGAGGTTTGCCAGGATCTTGCACATATCTACCGGCGATATCTCCACCCCCGAGATCACACCGGAGCTCCTGAGGACAAGACCGTGGGAAGAAGCCAGGGCTTTTTTGTCCGCTATGATGGCATCGGCGATGGTGTCGCCTGTATGGGCACTTACATCAGCTACCAGAAGTCCCTCGCCCATCTCCTCCAGATACTCCCGCATCTTGCCGTACTCGCCCTGCTCGAGGAGGAGCATAAGCACCTGGATGTTGTTCTTCATATCGTGGCGTATGGCACGTATCTCATTATCGCTCTTGGCAGATTCCTCGAAGAACCTGGCCTGGGTCTCAACCAGTTCCTCGTTGACGCGGTTAATGTCGCGCAGGCCGTCCCGTTCCTTGCGTGTGACGCGGATATAGAAGAACAGGAGCAGGATAAGGAGGATCAGAAGGAGCGTGATGACCTTGACGATGCCGACATCAAAAGGCTGCTCACCCGGATCACCGCTGTCCAGCACCATTCCGTTAAAGAGCTGGAGCACGATCATGACGATACCTATAACGGGTAGCGGGAGCGGCGTGTTGTCGCTCCTGCGCCTGATGCGCGCGATGGCAAAAAGGAAGATGCATTCAAGTATGTTACCGGCGATGCCGAACACGACGAAGACCATCCACTTCCCTGACTCCCCTGTCCATGAGCCGAAGCCGAACATCTGGTCGCGGATGCCGCTGAATATGGTACTGATGCTGCTGATGATATCTGAAGTCATGAAGACAACTATCACACGACGCCAGACCTTGCCATTCAGCAGAATGATCATGACGATCCCGTGGATTACGATACCTGCCATCAGGAACAGCTCATCCCAGAACGTGTCAGAATCTATTATCTGCGTGGCAAAAAAGCCTCTATAGACATCGATAAGCGTAGCAGTTAAAACT
This sequence comes from Ruminococcaceae bacterium YRB3002, assembly GCA_900099715.1. GTDB lineage: Bacteria > Bacillota > Clostridia > Saccharofermentanales > Saccharofermentanaceae > Saccharofermentans. Next base: position 52,218 of record FMTG01000011.1, read on the forward strand.
CCAATTGCCAATGTGGATATATATGCCGCGCGCCTGTTCCTGAACTCATATCTGAACACCTGATCCAGAGCATATGCCGTGAATAACATCTGTGTAATGGGCGGCATCGCCAGCAGGATCATAGTGTACAGCAGCCTCATCTGCCTGTCCTCCTGACATAGTCGAACAGCGCCTGTCTCATGCCTGCTGCGCTGCTCCTTGCTACCGGCAGCGTATCACCGTTATCCATCAGCACTTCGGATGCACCAAGCTTCTTCACATGGGCTAAGGCAACATAGTATGACCTGTGGCATTGGAAGAAGTCCGGACACACATCGTCCACCTTGGTGGTGGCCGCGGAGAACTTCATCCTGAGCTCCACGGCATCTCCTCCGAATACGAACCTTACACAGTTGTTGGAAGCTTCAACATAGATGAGGCTTCCGGCGCTATATACCAGGTCCTCACCGTCGCGGCGGAAAACGATCTTCTTATCCACCATAAGCCTCTTCTCCAGGTCAGTCAGAACCTGGCGGAGCTTGTCCTTATCGACGGGCTTGCCGAGAAAACGGAATGCTTCCACCTCATAGCCCTCTATGGCTTTCTCTGTGTGGGAAGTGAGGAAGATGACCGGGATATCACGGGAGTATTCGCGGATCACGCGGGCAGTGGACATGCCGTCCAGCTCGCGCATCTCGATATCAAGGAAGACAGCGTCCGGCATGAAGCCGTTCTCCAGGCTCTTCACGAATTCGCTTCCGTCAGAATAGAGAAAGCAGCTGGCGTTCTCCCTGCCATAGAGCGAGAAAATGCTGTCGGCCAGCTGGAGCCTGAATACTTCCTCATCGTCGACTATGGCAAGCCGCATAACTGCCTCCTAATAAGATATCATGGATAGTTTAACACTCACCCGACTATCTTTCCATTCTCGAGGAGCACCGTCCTGGTGCCGTAACCCGCGCATTTCTCGGAATGGGTGACCTGCAGGATCGTAAGTCCTTTCTCCCTGTTAAGACGTGCGAACAGCTCCATTATCTCGTCGCTGGACTTCGAATCGAGATTGCCCGTCGGCTCATCTGCCAGCAGTATGGACGGTTCCCCCATGACTGCCCTGGCGATGGCGACCCTCTGTTGCTGACCGCCGGAGAGCGTGGCGGGCATCGCTTTTCTCTTAGAGGTGAGGCCGGTGATCTCCAGTATCTCCTCAAGAGCCGGTTCCAGGTCCTTGCTCTTCTTACCGTTGATGGTGCTGGGGAGCAGGATGTTATCTTCAACATTGAGGTTCATGACAAGGTTATAGAACTGGAAGACAAAGCCCACATTGGCAAGGCGCAGCGCTGACAGTTCAGTATCGTTAAGGGTGGTGATGTCCTTGCCACAGAGCGTGATCCTCCCTTCGAAGTCACGGTCCAGGCCGCCGATCAGATAGAGCATGGTGGACTTGCCGGAGCCCGATGCACCCATGAGGGATACGAACTCTCCTTCGCCCACATACATGCATGCATCGTCTAATACGCGGTTCAGGTTCGTTCCCTTGCCAAATGTCTTTGATACGTTGATTACTTCAATGATGGTGTTCATATTATCTTCCTCCGTGTAAGTCATCACTCATATTTGATCTGTTCGGATATCTTCATCTTCTTCATCTTCGCTACCGGGAACAGCACCGTCATGGTGTAGAGGAGCGTCATGATGATCCAGAACACTACCGCCGGCACGGGCGTCAGGTTGAGCTCGAAGGATACTCCTTCCATTCCTGCTACGCCATGCTTCAGGGCTATGGTCACGAGAGCCCCGGTAATGGCTCCTAGTCCTGCAGCGAACCCTGACATCGTCAGTATCTCGCGGACCAGTACGCGTCTCAGTGTCTTCTGATCCATGGCTGTCGACAGCATTATCGCAAGCTCTTTCCTTCTGCCTTCGAAGCCGATTATCTGATTGCTGATCATGCCGACTGATGTCATGCCTACGGCGACTCCGATGATCACCAGGAAGACCGCGATAGCCTGTGAAGCCTCCTTCATGTCACTGTCCTCTATCTCTGTCCTGGTCCGCGCCGTGTTATCACCCACCGTGTACTTGTTGATCATTGCGGTCACCATCTCAGGATCGTCTGTCTTGACCAGCAACTGCGATGGTTTATCGTGGAAGATCCTGATGTAATCGTTCTGCGATATCACGAACAGATTCTTGCCGTCAATGGCAGATGCTGTATCGAAGATCCCTCCGACGGTCATCTCCTGCTCTATCGGGAAGAACATGTTGCAGTTGAAAGTGATGGTGATCTTATCGCCTTCTTTCCAGCCCGATCTGTCGATCATGCTCCTGTGAATATATACCGTTCCGTCCTCCACCTTATCAGGCAGTCCGCGGTACATACTGTAGTACTTGTAGCCGCCCTCCGGCACGCCGCAGAATCTGTACTCATGGACCTCATCGCTGCCGCCGGTCTTCACGGTATCTGTTGTCTCATAGTAGCGCTCCACGTCACTTACGCCGTCGATGTATCCTATGAAGGAATACCTGGCAGGATCCTCCGACACTGATACCACCACATCCGCCGTGTATATCTTCGCCTCGAAAGTCTCTATAGCCGACATCGCGATGGCAAATATGATGATGCACATGGACGCCGATGTTGCACAGAGTATGCCTGATGTGACAGTGCTCTTGCGGGACACCGATTCAGTCAGCGCCAGTTCCCAGACAGCACGATCGTGCTTTGCCGCGACCTTCCTCATGACACCTGCGAAGGTCCTGAACAATGCCGGGAACAGGAACGCCAGTCCCGTAACGGCACAGATCATGAAGACCGTTGCAGCTATGAGGTTGCTTGAGAAGAAGAACAGTATTGCTGCCAATACGACAAGAATGATGCCAATGACAGTGACAGTCCTGTTGAGCTTATATTCTGTATCCCTGTTATCGAAGATGATATCCCTGATAGAGATCTTCATGGCCTTGAGGATGGCCCTCAGGGGAATGAGACACTCGATTATCACAGCACCTGCAATGACAGAAGTCACGAGTATGACGGACAGATCCGGGAAAGTCATATCTCCCTGGTCGGTCGTCAGTGCAGCTGTCAGCAGAGGCACCCTGATCAGGGCATAGACTACGACTGCAGGGACGCTGCCCATGAGTGCGTAGAAGATGTTTTCGAGAAGAAGGATGCCGGCGGTACGCCTTGTGCTCATGCCGAGGCTCCTTAAGGTTCCCACGAGGCTCATCCTCTCGCTCACGATCCTCTCGCATATGGAGAAAGTAACGAAGATAACGAGGAGGAAAGTGATGACGAATACCATCGCCATAACTGACGTAAGGTTCTCGGTCATCCTCAGGATCTCCTCCGGGATCATGAGGTCGTCGACATTCTCCTCACCGTATCTGTCCGCCAGGATCGTCTTGGCGTCAGAAGCCAGGTTGTTATCCTTTACGTCGATCATGAGGATCCCGACGCTGTCCTGACCGCATGACAGGACCTCGGCAGACTTAAGATCCACCAGGATAGTATCTTCACTTATGAGAGCATTCCTGTCATCGTTGGACAGTATCTTCACGACGGTGAACTCATGAGGGTCACCGGCCTTGTCGTGGAGCGTGATCTTATCCCCCTCAGCACATCCGGTCTTGCCGGCATATCCGGTGGTTACGACTGCCTCCATGGGACCTGCTTCGACAGCCGGGATGAATTCCATCCTGGCAGCCTGACCGAAGTCCATTCCGAGTATCCTGACAGACTGACTCTTCACGTAGTTATACTCGCCTGGGATATCCACATAGTAACTCTCGTTATAGAGATATATCGGGAATACTTCCGCTTCGGGGAAATCCTCTCCAAGGTCTATCTTCTGGCCGGGCTTAAGTATCAGCTGGAAGTCCGCAGTAGATACGCTCCTGATCTCTGACAGCATGGCGCTCTTGAGTGCCCCGGACAGGTCGAAGCAGAGCATCGCAGATATGGAACAGACGAATATGGAGAATACCACCAGGATGGTCCTGAGGGGCTTGCCAAAAGCATTGCGTATAAGATTCTTGAATATGATGTTCATGTTCTTAGTACTCCTTTACCCATCCTCAGTGCCATCTCGAGATCCTGCTGCCGGGCTCGATATACATCCCGTCGCCTTCGGTCACGCCATATGTATCGTAGAACTCATCCAGCGTAGACAGGATCGCATTGACCCTTATGACAGCGGGGCTGTGCTCGTCAGACTGGAGCTGGTCCATCACGGCCGTATCAAGCTGCTTCTCGCGCCATGTCACGGCGAAGTTCGTGAACATCTTCTCCCTCTGCTCATCTGTCCCGGCAAGTGATGCGATGCACTCCATTCCGCCCAGGTCAGCATAGTTCTCGCCAAGAGTATTCGTACCATTGATGTGGTACACGCCGAATACCGTGAAGTTATCCTCGAAGTAAGATATTGCTGTATCATTCCTCTGCTCAAGAGCCTCAACGTCTCCAGCGTCGATCCACGATGGATCGTACCGTCCTTCGCTGTTGAACAGTATGCAGTTGCTGTCGAAAGCATGTCCCATCTCATGCGCGATAGTGAACCCTATCCCGCCAAGATTCGTATAGTAATCCGCATCCTTATCGTAGAAAGGAGCGTTCATCATGGCCGCCGTTACCGTGATGCTGTTTGTCGACGGGTTATAGCAGGCGTTGAACATCTGCATCGGCATAGTGGTCGCCGTCCTCGGTGAGACTTCTCCGACCATATCGAGCCTCTCGCGGCTCTTGATCATCCTGTAGTTATGAAGGAACTCATAGTAGTTATTCCCTGAGAGAGTGCTGTACTTACTGTTATCGTGGCGCTCAAGGTCTTTTGCAGTCACGTATATGATATTGTCGAGCTTTGTGAGAAGGCTTTGTCTGGTTCCCTCAGTGAGCCACTTGGCATCCGTTATCAGAGCCCTGTAACCCTCCCTGATATCGTCGCACATATTGCGGAGGTATACGTCCATCTCATCTGTATAATACTGCTCCACATAGAGGGGATCCGTCTCATCACAGAAGACCTCGATGACCGTATCCATGGCACGCACTTCCGCATCCCTGTAATCCTTGTTGTAGTACTGGATCAGGATATCGGAATGTGGTGTGATGAACTCACCGTACCTATTTATAAGATCTGCCAGTTCCCAGGCCTTCAGCGCCTCGAGATTATCCTCTGTGAACACGCTGTTCAGGCACTCCAGCTGTCTTAGGTCCAGAGCAGTGAACCTGTCACACTTTGCACTGTCTACACCCATGTTAGTGATATACCTGTCCAGGTCCACATTGGTAAATATTGATTCCGCCTCATCACGCGTAAGCTCGAAGAAATACTCCAGCGGAAGCGAATCATTAACGATGTCCATATCCGTGGCATTATATATGTCGAACACTATATACCCCAGCTTTGTCCCCGCCTCGTCCGCTTCAGCCTTGCTGCGCCCTGCATATTGCATCGCACTGCCGGCCATGTTCTTGACGCTGGTAAGACCTGAGTAAGAATCCTGAAGGTCCTTGAACTCACAGGTGATCATCGACGATATGTTCCTGAAGCACAGATCGTTCCTGCCCGGCTCCAGATAGTTCGCATCGACCGACAGACGGAGAAAGCCGGATACCCCGTAGTCCCTGTACAGCCTGGCATCGATATCCATCAGTTCCTGAACGTTCCCTGCGTTTATGATCTCGCCGACGAGCTCCTCCAGATCCGCCGGCACAGGCGTGTTGTCGTAGTCGTAATCCCTACATAGCTCATACGCCCTCTTAACGATGTCCTCTTCGCTCCCGAGCTCATAAACGGATCCGCTTACAACATCTGTTACGATGCCCTTGACCCTGTCAGCTATCATATCCTGGTCGAACGAAGCCCCCGCAGACTGCTGCCCGTACTCAAACTCCACCGTCTTCAGGTATTCTTCGTTGATATATCTGTAGTAATCGTCCTGCGGCCGCACACCCGTGGCCTGCTGTTCCGCAGCTGTTGTTGCCGCCGCATCCCGAGGCATCTCAACTACCGTGGCGCATCCTGTTAGTGTGACAAATTCCGCGAGCGCTGTCGCTGCCGCCAGGACCATCCCCATCAACCTTCTCATTCTCTGACTCCTTTGCCGTATGTTCAGTTGCCGTATTACCGGTTATGGGGATGTTAACACTTATCCGCTGCCTGAACGGATCTTGTGGTGAGTTGTATTGAAAGTGTGGTGAGTTGCGGTCAGTCTTTCTTGAGTTCTCTCTCAAACGCCCTGTAATTCCTGTCATCTCCCGGCCTGCAGTAGACCGCGAATTCGATGACCCGGAACCTGCTCCTGTACTCTTCAGCCACCTTGTGCGCCGCCCTGGCAGTCACTTCCGGGGGGTTGCTGAACGCCCCGCATCCGAAAGCCCCGAGCACGACCGCTTCAACGCCCTCCGAGCAGGCGGCCTCCATTATCCTGGCAAGCCTCTTCATATGAAGTTCGTAGAGATCGTCATCGCTTATGGTCACTTTGGTCGAGCCGTCGCCTGGGTTGTACTTATTCGACGGCTTCTCGCGCAGGTTGGGCGCGGCACAGGTAATGACGTCGACGGTGTACCAGTCTCCTGCCGGCACAGGTTCGGGCAGATCCGTATCGTTCTTGAAGACCACCACACCCGGAGTGTAGATGATGTCACCGTTGTGGAGCGGATCGTGGGCCGCGCGGTGAGGCGAGTAGAAGCCATCCCACATCTCCCGGACGTTGAGACACGGATACAGCGTCGAGCACCTGCACAGGCACTCTTCCTGCGCCCCCGCCCCGGTAGTCACGCCGCCGCCCGGATTGGTGGCCGATGCGAAGTTATGCACCGCAGTCTTAAGCCCCTGCCGCGCATAATCCGAGGCCGCCTCGAAAGTCCTCTTGCGCGATACGATTATGTCAGCAGACGCCTGCTCTATATCTGCCGCATTCTGGTCTATTACGTCGCCTTCCAGTATCAGGTGCTGCGCCTGTATAGACTTTCCAATTGCCTCCTTGAGCGCCCCGTCTGTCTCATATCTGCGGCGCGTATCTTCGAAGACTGCTATCCTTTCTTCCCGTCCCATATCTATTCCTCCTCCAGCAGGTGGTGCTCCCGGCCCTTATACTCCTGCCACGGCGCAGAATCCGCCCACGCCGCGATCACACTGATCGGCACCGGCCGGTACCCGTTGGCGTCCACACCCACATCGAACTGCAGCCGCCCCATCTCGTGATGGCGGTCATTGTACCCCGCCCCCGAGTGGATATGCCCGTGCAGCTGCACCGCCCCGAACCGCATCTTATCCCAGCACACCAGCGGATAGTGCATCAGCACATACACCTTCTTGTTGTACTTCAGAACCTCATAATCGCTGATCCGCTCGAAAAGCCCGGGGTCATACTCCGCATCGTGATTCCCTCTTAACAGGATCTTCCGCCCGTTGATGCGCCTGATCAGGTCATTTGCCTCATCCTCGCCGATCCTGAACGTCAGATCCCCAAGAATATACAGCGTGTCCCTGGCGGTCACGGTCTCATTGATGTTGCTGATAAATGTCTCGTTCATCTCGTCGATACTGCCGAACTCCGGCCGGTGCTTCAGCACCGTGCAGTGCCCGAGATGAAGGTCGCTTGTAAAGTAGATCATACTGATATTATAGCGTCACGCCACGCAAAAATAAAATCGCCCCGCCAAGCGTCCGCCTTCCTGTTCTCGCGAATAGTTGCGCACAAGCGAAGCGCGGAGCACCTGTTCGAAGCATCACAACTTCACACGTTCGCACCGAACAGTAAGCCTCGCCTCGCCGCCATAGGTGCATGTGTAGAGCGACAGATCCCAGCCTCCGGACAGCATGCCGGAGATGTCGGTACCGTCGATCACGTCGATCTGCTTGACAACATAAGGGATCACAAGCCCGCTCATGTCCGTGAAATACACTTCATCCCCGGGCTCCAGTTTCTTAAGCCGGCCGAAGCCGCTCCTGTAGTTATGGCCTGCGATGACAAAGTCGTCCGTGTACGGGGAACCGTAATAGCGGCACACCGACTTGCGCAGATAGGAGTCGTTCCAGGTGTCGTAGACGCCCATTTCGAGATCGATGGCGGGGATCGTCAGATAGCCGTCGTAAGGGGCTCCGTCGATCAGGACAGGCACTAGTTCGGTGACGGTCCCGGAAGTACGGGGATCCACTGCGTCTGTACCGTCAGATGTTCTCGCCGATACCTCCGTGCGGATCCTGTCCATGACCCCGGCCGCTTCCTCTGCCTGGGCGTTGCTCTCGGTCATGTTATAAAAATAGAGGCCTCCCGCTCCGAGGAGCAAGGCGAGGCCTGTAATTAGCAATGTATTTCCTACGATGCGCCGCTTATTCTTCATACGAACGTTTGCCCGTGACCCGGACTATGATGCCGGCGCTTACCAGGAAGAGTCCCGCGAAGACCATCACCGGCACGGGCCAGTTTGTCTGGCCGGTCTGGATGAGCTTCTTGGTATTTGTCACGGTGAAGTCGTTGCCCACACGGGAGTATGTGACTTTGTACTCGGCGGGGACGTTGACTTCCGAGATGTCCCATTTTCGCGATGCGTCGAGGGTGGTCCATTTATACTGCCAGTTGTTGGAATCGTTCAGGGTCACTGTCTCGAAGACGCCATCCTCGTTGGAGAGAGCCACATCGACGTGGTCGGGACGGTCCTTGCCGTCGTCGTTCCAGACCTTGCGGACGGTGATATCAATGGGTTCCAGATAGGAGAGCTTCGGCTCTGCGACGCCGTCGTACTGCCAGCCGATATTCGAAGGATCTGTGCTGTAGTAAGGCAGGAAATACAGGAAAGGAACAAATGATGTAAATCCTGTCGGGAGGCTCGTCGCCATGACGAGATACACTCCGCTCTTCAGTCCCTCGAAAACAACCTTTCCGTCAGCATCCGACGTCTCCGAAGCCACACCGGCCACACTGTTGTCCACAGTGAACTGTGCCACATCATCGATCATGGACTGGGTTATCTTGTTCTCGAGATCAAGTGAAGTCGCCGCATAATCAGAGGTCAGAACAAAGTCTATACCGCCGCCTGTTCCGTACCTGCCTTCAGCTACGCGGTAGACTGTTACCTCAGCTCCAACAGCGGTCTTGCCGTCGTCACCGGGAGTCTTCAGCGTCATGGTGAGGCTGGAATCCTTGTCAGGATCAAGCTGTCCTGCTGCGTACAGCGTGCGGGCAGGCGCGAAGAACAGGACTGCGATGAGCAGCGCTGCGAGAACTGTCGTTATCGACCTGATCACAGACTTACTTCTGCCTGCCATGACCTGTTCTTCTCCTTTCTATTATTATCGTAGCGGCCACTATCGCGATAAACGCGGGAAGCGCCATTACCGTGGCGACTATTGCCTTGTCGATCTTAAAGGCCTCGTTGGATACGAATAACCCCGGAGCCTTTATCACGCCGCCGTCCGTTCTGACGCCTCTGACGAGGAGACGGTGGGTGTTTATTCCGTATGGAGTGCAGGTGACAAGTGTGCAATAGTCCTTGCCATCCTCTATCGTAAGACTTGATACGTCCTGCGGCAGCACCACCCTGATCTGGTCGACCTCATAGGTCAGGACCCGGTCAAGGACGGTGATGGTGAACTTATCGCCTACCTCCATCTCGTCAAGATCGGTGAAGAGTCTGGCGGACGGCAGACCTCTGTGCCCCGACAGAACACAATGGGTTGAAGGTCCGCCCACCGGCAGCGAGGACCCTTCAAGGTGTCCTACGCCAACCTGCAGGATTCCGTCATCTACTCCGTGGTAGATGGGGAGCTCCACTCCGATCTTATCAATGTCAATGTACCCCATGATGCCCGTCCCGGTGATGTCCAGGGTGTCTTTGTACCCGACCACCCCGGTGGGATCATAAAGCGATGTGCTTGAAGCACTCAGTGCTTCGTTGTATTTCTCGGCGTCGGAGATGAGCTCCTTACGCCTTATCTCATCGGTGTTCACATATACATCGTGGTACTGTGAAATCACCGCCGCCGAATGCTTGGAATTGATGTATTCGCCGATGGTGGGATAGAGAATCAGGCCTACACCCCCCACCAGCAGAACAACTATCAATACATTCAGCAGTTTCCTCATTAATTATTTCTCATCAGATCCGAACTTCTTCTTCTTCAGAACGATGAGTGCAGCACCTGCAACTACGAGGACAGAACCGCCGACGTAGAATACTGTTGTACCGATTCCGCCTGTCTCAGGAAGATCAGATGTCATCTTGTTAACAACAACGAGTTCTACGAACTGCTTGCCTGCAGATACAGTAGCTGCAGTTCCGTCGATCTCATAAGTCCATACAGGAACCTTATTTGTGGCGTCATACGCGAAAGTGATCTTCAGTGTATGTACCTTGCCGTCAGTTGTATATCCGGCAGGAGCTTTGGTCTCAGTAATAGTGTAGTTGCCTTCGCCAAGACCTGTAAGAACGATGTAACCCTTCTCATCAACCTCGATCTCTGTGTCAGCGTCATTGAGGTCGGAAACGATTACGGGATCCTGTTCTACGGGAGCGTACTTGATCGTTGTGCTTGCATACTGTGAAGTAGTCTCAGGTGTAGGTTCTGTCTCAGTGTATGTTCCGTTAAGCAACTTATAGTATGTACCTGTTGTGGATACCTCAAATTCTGTCTTCGTAACGATAACAGAATTACTTGATGTACCTGCTACGTGGAACTTGGCACCAACGAGAGAGTTGCCGTCCTTGTCCTGCTTGATGACTACAGCACCTGTTGTGTAGGTTACTGTCTGTGCCGGAGGTGTCTTACCTGTTACGTTGTCATCGCCTGTGCCCGGCTTATCCTTGCCGAGGTAATCAACGCTGGGATCGTTGGAATAGATCAGCTCAGCAGTATTCGGGTTGCCTGTATCGCTTGTATTTGCATTCTCATTGAGCTTTGCCTTATATGTTACAACGATGTCCTTACCGATGAAATTTGTGTTTGTACCATATGTAAGGAAATTCTTTATAGCCAGCTCGAAAGAATTTGATGAGCTTGTGGGAGCAGTAAAATCGATAGCGCTTGCAGAAAGAGCTGTGCCATTGATGGTTACTGTAGGAACGTTGTTTGTTGAGCTTGTTCCGATGTATGTGAGACCCTGGGAAAGAGTATCCTTGATATCGAACCAGTAGTTGTTGTAGCCCTTGTTTCTCAGATCAGGCACCTTGGATGTGATCTGGAATGTGATCTCTTCTTCAACATCAGCCTCATTGTAATCAACCAGGTTTGCACCATCAACGATTTTCTTCTCGAGAGTAGGAACTGCTTCCTTTGTCTCAATATCGATCGTTGTTGTCCTGTTAACGACCTTGAGCATGAACTTGGATACTGCGCTGTCAACAGCAGGTCTTGAGATAGTATCCTTGATGAAGTAGTAACCCATACCTGTAGGAAGTTCCACTGTCTTCTCTGTCTCTGTAGCTGAAAGTGATACAGTGGGAACTGCCTTTGTCTTGAGATGTGCTTCTACGAACTTTGCGAAATCATCAACGATACCGGGGTCGATTTCATTGCCTGTAAGTACAGCAACTACCTTATCGGCAGAGTCGCAGCCGGAGAATCCTGTAACATCCTGCAGATCATCGTAGAAATCCGCACCTTCAGAATCAATGCCTGTACCCCATACGATGTCATAGAGCTTGTTGTTGTCTGTCGTATCCACCTTGGCTGAGAACACCTGATAGATGTCGTAGCTGTGAGCAGATTTGTCATTGGTGTCATTCTTGATGATCTTGATCTTGGGATCACCGTCTGCTGCGAGAGCAATGGTACCCATCGCCATGATCATTACGAATGTCACGATGACAGAAATGATCTTTTTCATTGTCTTAGTCATGTTCTTTTGTTCCTTTCCTTTGTTTATGTGCTTCATTAACTACTGTTTCAGGTACGCTCATAAGTCCACCTCCTTACGCCGTCGCAACATCAGAAAGGTAAGTGCCGCTGCCCCGCCGATCATGAGCGCACCCGCTGCCATGATCGGCGCTGTGCCTCCTCCGCCGGTGTTGGGGAGTACCACCTTGTTATGATTTGTGAACTTAAATGAGTAATCATCATGTGCTTCGGTTACGGTCGCCATGAGCATGCCGCCGGTTCCGGCGATCTCCTGGACATTGACCGTGACATCATAGACTTTATTATCATAGATAATATTCGGATGTGTACTGCTCTCATCTACCTCTCTTACATAGTAGTGATGTACACCCGGCGTCTCGTAGTCAATACGTCCGAATACAACCTTGCCGTCGACATCGTTAGTCTTGCTGACAACTTCACCGGTTTCCACATCAATCAATTCGAAAGTAAAATCACCACCCAAAAGAGCGCCATTCATCATCTTCTTGGTGGCACCGAACTGTACGGCAGCCGTATTTGCGTGAACCATGAAGTCAAGACCGGAGTGGTTAGGACACTTGTTATAAGCATCGATAACGTATCTCTTACCGAGGTTGAATTCAACACTGTCTGATTCTTCCATGATCTCGCTGAGAGGATGGTTAACAGGATCATCATCTATGACCTGAACGCCATTCACCCATTTCTTGTATGTCTTTGCCTCATAATCAGGCTCATACTCTTCATAATCAGCAGTTATCTCTTCCCAGCCTGTAGCTGTCTTCCTGTACTTCCTGACTTCCATCGGAACGATCTGAAGTCCTACATCGAAGACAACATGATCAACATCCCTGTAAAGGAAGAACTTCGAACTTCCGAACTGCTTATAGACGCCATCCGCCGGATCGACCTTCCATACATATTTCGATGTAAGCTCATACTGTGAGTTACCGGGAAGGAGGTTGCTGTCATGCCAGTAGTCTTCTGTAACGAAGCCCTGTACCTGGTTGTTGGGAAGCACACTTCCTGCAGACCATCCGTCGGTATGTGTCGTCTTGTCAAAGAACTGTACCTTCTGATTATTCTTATCGTACAGAGTACATGTATTTACGCTGCTTACATAGGACTGGAAGATGGTCTCAGTCTTGATAAGTCCGTCGTCGTCACCGATCTCAAAGCTGACAGATGTATATCTTCCGCCCTCAGCTATCTCGATATCGGCGTGATCGATCAGTTCCCAGTAATTATTGCCGAAATACCTGTGATCAAATACCGGATTGATCCTGACCTTCTTAAGGCCCTGTGCAGTATTGAAGGTAACGATCTGCGGATCATCCCTCTTATACCCTTCCATCGTACAGTCAACGAGCCTTACGCTGCCATCGGTTCTCTGATTCGTGAATTCAGACAGAAGCCTTGTGCCCGGATTATCTTCACTGATGTACTCAGGCCATGCAGAATCATTAGCCGGTGTACCCTTTATAGTAATCGTATCTCTGAAATTGACCTGATCATACCAGATATTGTGAATGGAACTTTCTGTGCCATCATATACACGTATACTTGTCGAATCAAAGTCAATCACGTGATTATTCTCTTTCTTGCTTACGACTCTGATCGAGAAGACCTCATCCGTTCCCGACAGACCGACTACAGCTTCACCTGGTCCGGAAATATCGCTTCCAGGCGTACCGTCAGCCGTGGATGACAGTCCCGTTATCCTTACAAGTACTTCTCCCGGTACAGCGCTGATAGTCTCAACTCTGACGATTCCGGAGAAATCGAAACCATATACGTGATTATCGATCGAATGCACCTGACCGTCATCAGTAACGCCCCTGAGCTCGATGGACTCACCCTCAAGAAGCATATACGGATATTCCTTGCAGTTGATGATATTGAATCCGGTACCGCCTTCAGTTCTATAATCGGTCAGTTCACCCATCCATGCCGTTGTCAGATATGCATGAATGTGATCCTTGTCGATGTCGCCCGTACCCGTCACAACGAAGATCGAGAATCCCTCAGCAGTAAAGACCGCCTCGGAACCGGACACCTGTGCATCCCTGACCTCGCTTACGCCGTCGTCGTTGATATGGAACAGCTGATAGACGTCAGCCTGGAGTCTCATGCTCTCGGGGATGGCGATATTAACGTCGATTGCCTTGCCATCAGCAGGCTCCACCTCGTTGCCCTCGCTGTCCGTGAATGTAATATCCACAGCGATGGATCCCTTGACTTCCTTATTCTCGCCTGCCGCATCCTCTGCAGCATCCTGAGCCTGCGCGATGACGCTCTTGTCATTCACGTCAGCGACGCTCATTGTCACGCCCTCATCGAAAGCCCCTGCCGGCGCCGTCACATGAACCTTAATGCCCGATGCGGTCGTCGCCTCGAAAGTAACTTCCTCAGCTTCCGTCTCCTCAGTATTTACAGGCTCTTCCGGTGTCACTTCCTCTTCAGGAGTCTCGGTCGCATCAAGTGCGTTGACGGATACATATCCGAAGATCTTGCTGTCATCAGCCTTATATGTAACAACATCGACCTTGCCGTCCATGTCGCCTGCGATAATGCTTATATTGTTGGAAGTAATATCGAAGATAATACCTGTGATATCGCACTTGCCGTCCTTGTCGCTGTCGATCAACAGGATGTCACCGGTCCTGGGTGAAGTGGCCAGATCAGTGATAAGAAGGTCCTTCTCAGCCAGCTTGACCTGCCATGACCAGCAGCCTGATCCGTAGGGAATATCTTTATCGGAAATGTCTGCATAATTAAGACAGAAAGCAACGAACATAACGTTCCAGTCGCCCTCTGCGTTGCCGTACCAGTCGCCGTATCTGGAGTAGCCGTCATCACCCTCTGTATATCCCGACTGGGATGTGGCGACGTTAACAAGGTCAGTTGCTTTCGCGCCGGAGAGAGAGGGGATCGTGGATTCCCAGTCTGATGCTTTCTCGCGGGATGATACATCAATGTAGCACCCCTCGGAATGGGTGTGCTCAGTAAGTTCGCAGACGAGCCTCGTCTCGTAGCACTCGTCTGTATGCTCGTGCTCGGGATCCTCGTTCTCACATATGAGAACGGTCTCGTAACAGTCGTCTGTATGCTTATGTTCGGTGATGCCGCAGATCGGATCATCGGTCATGGCCGTACCCGTAGAACGCAGCACATAGGCCACGTTGCCGGAAACGCCGATAGCCAGAGCCAGCACCAGAGCAGTTACTCTGTTGCGGTGTGCCCTGAACTTTATCAGGCCGTTGACGTATCTCTCAGCATTCTTCATATCTTATTTAGTGCTCCCGAGAGGCCATACCCTGAACAGGACCTTGCCCACGATCTGGTCGCCTCCGACGGGACCTATCGCGGAACTTCTGCTGTCGATCGAGGACTCTCTTCTGTCCCCCATCACGAACACCTTGCCTTCCGGCACCAGATAGGGAAACTCGATATCGCATTCCCCCAGACTCTTGTCCGTAACGTAAGGCTCGTCCAGCAGCCGTCCGTTCACAAATACATTGCCTTCTTCATCTATGTCAACGCTGTCTCCCGACAACGCAATGACCCTTTTGATCAGGAGCTTATTCTGCCATGCAACACAGCACAGCTCCCCGCCTGTGTACCGGTCCGTATTGAGCAGCACCAGTACATCTCCATCCGCCAGCGTCGGCTCCATACTGTCGCCCGACACCTGTATTACCGGGAAAACAAACACCGACAAAAGCACAGCCACCGCCGCTACGACGGTCAGTATACCTAATGTCGTTATCAGTTTCCTCGCCGTTCTTGCCCTGCGCCTCAGTTTCCTGCGTTCTTCAGCGATCTCTTCAGGCACAGGCATCCTCGCCTTCGCCTCTTCACCGTTCTCCGTCAGGTCGTATAACGCATCAACAAGATCCTTGCGCTTGAGTCCCCTAAGGTCCTTTTTATCCACGTGAATATATCCTCTGCGCAATTACTATAATAAACGCTATGGAACTAATTGTAAATTATTTTTATAAAAACTGTATTATCGCAATGTGTCCGTTTTGTAACAAAAGGTGAAATGGGGACGGTTCCTTTTTCACCTTTTCATTCTCAAGACCCTATATCGTATGATTTGTCCAGCGCTTTCAGTTCTTTGAAAGAGTCGATCTCGACGATATCATCGTCCTTGCACTCGCTGACTGCCACCTTATAGTGCTCCTTGCAGTACACCAGCGGAACCTGCTCCCAGTAGCGCTCTTTGCCGCCGGGGGCGTTGTAAACTTCTGCGATATCCTGTGACAGCTTGTGACCGTCAGCATCGTTCCAGTAAGAGATGCCGACCATCTGCCAGCAATCGAGACCGCCGACCTTCTCCTCAACGATGATGCCGTCCTTGACGGTAAAACACCAGTCGTCCGTGCGGTCTTTCGGAATGGCCAGAAAATCAGAAGTATAATGATATTTCTTTATTATAGAGGGATTGCTCAAAAGCAGGTCCGCCTCGAAAACATACGCATTCGACAACATGTACCGCGCCACCAGCGCACTGGAGATATTGTTCGCATCATTGTATGCGGGGTTCTCAAGGAACTTTATCATGGGGTACTTGTACAGGAGCTGGTCGAACTGCTCGGCCAGATATCCGCGGACAATGTAGATCTCGTTGATGCCGGCTTTGAGGCAGGCGTCGATGAGACTGTCGATGATCCTCTGCCCGTGAACGCGGACCAGCGGCTTAGGCGTATTGAGCGTGATCGGCACCATCCTGGAACCGAACCCCGCCGCTATGAACACAGCCCGGCGTGCGCGGTAGGGCTCGAGAGCATCCAGACCGGCACCTGTGATCTTACCGTCGTTGATAAAGCCCATGTCCGCAAGCTCCTTGCTGACTTTATTCACAGTGCCCAGCGAATGGGACGTTCTGCGCTCGATCTCGCGCTGTGTGAGTGGTGCCTCCGCCGTAGCGAGAGCCTCTAGGATGTCAAACTGCTTGCGTGATAATTCTATTGCCATAACTGCCTCCGATGCCGCCCGGTCAGGCGCTGTTCATTCTAGCTTCACGCCGTTCAGTATACTTCAAAGGCACCGATGTGAAAAGTGTGAAATGGGGACGGTTCCTTTTTCACCAAAATGGTTGACTGATGGGGTCTTTCAAACCAAATACCGCGAACTGCTCGAAAAGGTTTGACGGATATGACTTGTATCTGCTCTTGATTCAAACCATATCGATCAGCAGCATGGACCCAAATCCAAATAAATGCAGAACAGGTCCATTAAGTTCAACTCATTTTGCAATAATTATAATCTGGGTCCATAAAATACCTCGATAAAGCCCGTCTAAATGTATTGCGGAATCGCAACATTTCCGCTGATATCACAATTTTGTTTATAATTACAAATATTTGCCATTATCATGCTTATACACCGCATGAACTATGGACCTATATTTGAATATTTTTGATTTGAGTCGAATAGCATGGACCCAAATCTCAATAATTGTGAAATGGGTACACACTGCACAATGTGCAGTGTGTATTGTACCCCCTGTCACGTGTAAAACATGGTAAAAGCAGTTCAGTTGTCACATTCCGAAGCGAGAACGCACAATTTGTGATGCTAGTTGCGCACAAGCGAAGCGCGGAGCACCTGTCCGAAGCATCACAAATTCGTGCGTTCGAGCCCGTCCCCATTTCACATTTCAAGTCACTTACGAATGCTCACTGAACCTGATCACATTATCACATATCTCCAGCGCCTTGGGGCGGTGAGTGACAATAATTACCGTCTTATCCGTCATGGTGCGGAGATTCTCCAGAAGACGGCGTTCGGTATTCTCATCGAGGGCGCTGGTCGCCTCGTCAAGCAGCATCACCGGGCGTCCTGAACATACGGCGCGGGCCACTGCCAGTCTTTGCATCTGCCCTTCCGACAGTCCGGAGCCGCGCTCGCCGAGTACAGTGTCCAGACCGTCCTCCAGCTCATCTACAAACTCATCTGCGCATGCTATCTTTAAAGCCTCTCTAATTCGCGCATCGTCAGCCGAAGGCGCTGCAAATCTGACCACATCCCGTATGCTTCCGCTCATCAGGAGGTTGCCCTGTGGCACATACGCGAACAGATTCAGCGCCGTTCCCTTCATCTCAGCTTCACCGGCCGCCCCGGAACCATTCACCCCGGAACCTTCACCCTTCTCGCGGACAAACACCATCCCGCTGTCAGGCCTGTATACATTCATCAGAAGCTTCAGCACTGTGGATTTGCCGCAGCCGGAATGACCAGTCAGTGCCACGTACTCGCCTTTCTTCACATCAAAGCTCAGATTTTCTATGACTCTCGGAGTCTCGCCGCCTTCAGACACGTAGCTGAAGTACACATCACGCATTCCCATCCCCTCAAAAGCGCTGTCATAATACTCCCGTATCGCCTCCTCGCCGGCAGGCTCCACATAAGTGTCCTCATATGTCTCGATCTCCATTAGCCTGTCTGCACTGGCTGTGATCGTAAAGATACGCGGAATGATCCCCGTAATGTTGACGATAGGTCCCTGAAGCTGGCTGATAAGCTGTGTTATGGCCATCAGGGTGCCATAGGAGATAGTGCCCATGAGGATGCCCCAGCCACCGTAGAAAAGGCCGAGAAAATACATGCCGTACATGGCGAGGCTGAAGCCCGCGTTCGTAAACATGGAGAAACTGTTCTTGCGCATCCTGGCTGCCTTGTGGTCGTCCATGGCAGCTTCGGCCTCCGTGGCGGCTTTGACCTGGGAGGAGAATGTGCGGATCATGATGAGGGAGGAGAGGTTTTCGTGCAGGAATATGCGGAGGGCGCCGTCCTTCTCCTGGACGTCCTTGTGGAGGCGCTTCAGTCTGCGGCGGAGAGCGTAGGCAATGGCGCCGACGACGAGGCCTGCGGGCAGCATGATCATGGCGATGCGCCAGTCGATGAAAATGATCATGGCTACTGCGCAGACGAGCCTGACTATCATGCCGCACAGTGACGGGAGGATCTCCACAACGCCGTTGGCCACGAGCACAGTGTCGTTTGTCATGCGGTTGATCCACTCACCGGAGTGGGTGGCGGTGACCCGTGCATAGTCGCGTTTCAGGATGTTGTCCCAGAGCCGCGCCTTGAACCTGTTCTCCATTGTGGCGCGGGCCAGCTCGGAGACACGGCCGATCACCACGTAGAAAAAGATCTGGATAACTATCAGCAGTACGATGGAGATTATGCCGGTGATAAAGCCCTTCTTGTCGCCCGCCACAGCGTTATCGACGATATCGCGCATGAAGAGGGCGTAGAAAATGCCCGTGGAGCCATAAACAGACTGCAGGGCCATTAACACCACAACAAGCCAGTTGGACTTGCCGGGAACGGCGGCGATCCACTTGATCGCGCCCTTGCTGTCGCTGCTCTTCTCGCTGCTCTTATCGCTGCTCATACTGCTCATGCGGCGGCTTCCTTCCTCTTTCGCTTAAAGATGCGCCTCAGCACAGCCTTGCTTCTGTCGCGCACATAGAATACGGGTATCTTGATGAAAGCAAAGTCAGCCCAGATGTGGTAGTAGATCTTATAGCCGGTATTATCCACATCGTACCATTTGCCCTTGCGGTAGAACCTGGTGGCGATGCCCTTGACGTCGTCGAAGGGAACGTATTCCAGACGCCAGCAGTTGTCGCCCAGGATCACATAATGGTCATCTTTGACGTGCAGGACCCTGTGAAGCACGCCCTGCTCGCCTCTCACGTACAGCACCACGTCATACCTTCTGGCACGCTGCTCAAGCTTCCGGATCTCCACGATCCCCTGCTTGTTGAAGATCATGGGCTTCATGCTGACGCCCTTGGGGACGCTCATGTAGAACCCGTTGCGCTCCAGCTCTTCAAGCTGTACCTTACCCATCGTGATCCCCCGCTGCCGACTGTCCGCTTACCGCTTACTGATTACCGCTTACTGCTGGACGGCCCCATCGATCGCACCGATCGAGCTGAGCTTCTCAATAACTGTCTTAACGTCTCTGGCGATAACTTCACGGGGGGCATCGAACTTCTCGAGCATCTTCTCGATGATCTGCTCCTCAGTCACGTCCTCCCTCATGATCTCGATGATGGCGCCCATGGTGGCGTTGCCCTTCACGAGCCCGGAGAAATTATTAGCCCCCGTGGGAATGAGCATGTACTCGCCGTCCACTTCGTGTGAGATAAAATCTTCATTGATCTTCATAATATCTGTATCTCCTGTTCTGTTTTTTATTCTGCCGTTTCTGCCGTTATTCCTGCATTCTGTTGTAAGACACGACCGCCGCCTCGGGATCCATATTGCAGGCGAGCCTGTAGAACTTCACCGTCTTTGTCATCCTGGTCATCAGATCAAGTGTCTTCTTATACATCTCGTTGTCTGCGGGTCTGTACGCCTGAACCATGAGCGTGGGAAAGATATCCGCACCGGAGATCCTCTTGATCTCATTAGTCTCGCCCCTCGTCAGCTGGCAGATCGCCCTGACCGGAACGTGGATATTGTTGCCCCTTCTGTGCTTGCCGTTGTAGGGGGTTCCATACACCATCGTGCACCCGTCAGTCACCCTGATAAGGGGTTTGTCATCGTTGACCATTATGGCCTTATCCCCCAGCCTGTCCATCCACAGTTTGCTGTGTGTTGACTTGCCCGTACCGCTCTTGGCAGTAAAGATATATGCGACTCCGTCCACCGCAATGGCCGATCCGTGGAAAAGAAACGTATCATAACGGGGCATCACGTCACATATCTTGCGGTAAACGCCAAGTTCCTCATAATATGCATCGGGGAAATCATACTCGGACTTCTCTTTCTCGCGCATGATGTCCTCTTCGGTCATGACAACATCGATGTCGACGTCCCGCCTGTCCGTCACATAGTCACGGCACAGGTCGTGCACCATCTGATGGATCGACTCGACCCTGATAACCTTCTCTGCTATCTCGTAATACTCTGTCATAGATTGATCACATATGAGAATATCAGGTACGCCGTCTTCAGTGCATCATGCCTGATCTTCTCTTCCTCTATCGCGAAAATATCGTCCGCGATCACCTGCACGCCCGTCTCTTCAATGCCGTACAGACCGACCACGTTCTTCCCCTCGGTATCGAGGTATTTCTTCCTGATCCTCTTATCCACATCGCCGTTATTAGCCACGACCACGTCGATATGACGGTCCTTAAGATACGAATTCAGCACGTCGATATGGTCCGCCACGGAATATCCGTCAGTCTCTCCGGGCTGCGTTACCAGGTTGGACACATACATCAGAGGCGCCGCTGACTTCTTCAGAGCCGTCACTATCTCCTTGGACAAAAGATGAGGCAGTATGCTGGTGTAAAGGCTTCCCGGCGAGAATATGATCAGGTCCGCCTCCGCGATCTTCTGCTTGATCTCGTCCGAGATGTGCACGTCGTGATCGTACCTGAGCCTGCTGATATTCCTGATATTCTGGCTGACGCATTCCTCGCCGTAGAACTCGCTTCCGTCGTCCTTGCCGAGGCCGACAAGCTCCACCTTGTCCTCCGTCAGCGGCAGCACGGTACCTTTGACCTGCAGGATCTTAGCCATGTACTTGGCCGCCTCCGTCAGGCTCCCCTTGGTGTCGATTAGCGCCGCCAACATGATATTCCTTACCGGATGATTGTGAAGTGTACCCTCCTTGGAGAACCTGTACCTCAGAAGATCAACGAAATCCTGATCAACATTAGCCATCGACAGCAACACCTTGCCCAGATCCCCGACCGCCGGAATGTCCAGCTCCTCCTTCAGGACCCCCGTGCTGCTCCCGTTGTCGCTGACCGCGACTATCGTCGTAACGTCCAGCGGAAAGAGCTTCAGGCCCGACAGCAGATTCGATATGCCCGTTCCCCCGCCGAAAACAACCACTTTCTTCATATAAATAAGTACCTCACCGTATCAGTATATCAGAGAAAAACAGAAAAAGGGACGTGCCACTTTTCACATTTCCGCACTTTTTGTTGCTCTTTTCTGTCTTTTGGGGGCTACAGCACCCATTTTACTTTGAACTTGTCAAGAAAAGTTGTAGAATATGGGGCGGCGGTAAATATGGTATGTGAACGGAGGTAATTTTATGACTAACTATTTCGATCTCAAGGGTCAGGTTGCCATCATAACAGGCAGTTCAACAGGACTTGGCGTACAGATGGCTAAAGCTTTTGCAAATCAGGACTGCAACATCGTGGCAGTCGCTCGCCGTGAGAACCTCGTTAATGAGGTCGCCGCTTCCATCAAGGAGGAATTCGGCGTTGAGACAATGGCTATCCCCTGCGACATCACAGACACAGCAGCTGTAGATGCCATGGTTCAGTCAGTCTATGACAAATTCGGACGCATCGACATTCTCGTAAACAACGCAGGTACCGGCGCAGTCGCACCTGCAATCGATATCACAGATGAACAGTTCTACAACGAACTCAACATCGACCTGTTCGGCTCCTTCAGAGTTGCACGCGCAGTCGCTAAGATCGCCATGCTCCCCGCAGGCTACGGCAGGGTCATCAACATCGCATCCATGTACGGCCTCGTCGGCAACAAGGCAGCAACATGCGCTCCCTACCACGCAGCGAAAGGCGGTGTCGTCAACATGACAAGAGCCCTCGCAGCAGAGTGGGCTAACAAGGGCATCACAGTCAACTCCATCTGCCCCGGCTACTTCTGGACACCCCTGACAGCCGAGACACTGGATTCCGACTACTTCCAGGCTTACATGAAGACCGCAGTGCCCCTCGAGCGCTACGGCAAGGAAGGCGAGCTCGACACATGCGCCCTCTTCCTCGCATCACCAATGTCCGCTTACGTCACCGGCCAGAACATCGCAGTTGACGGCGGCTACACCGCAATCTGAGGACTTGGGTTTACTGATTGCCTAACAGATCTGCTTAGCAGGTTTATCGTGAAATATACAAACGCGCCCGGGAACTGGAGTTCCGGGCGTTTTTGTGTCCGGGGCTCGCAGGCTCCAAAGGTGCGGGACAAATGTTCTTCCTCGCTTCGCATTTTCCTGCCGGATCGCTGTTGTATGTCAAAGTTCTAAAAAACGGGATTTGACATACAAAAATGGACCGTTTTGTATGTCAAATGTTGGAAAAATGAAATTTGACATACAGATATTAAGATTTTGTATGTCAAACTCTCGAAAATCCAACTTTGACATACATTTTCATGTGATTTTGTATGTCAAACTTCAAAAAATCGACTTTTGACATACAAGCGGCCAGTTGGCGAGCAGGAAGCTGAACAGTTCAACCAGCAGCAGCATTCCAACTACGGAAAGATAGACTATGGTAATGTCCCAGATAAGATCAAGCATATGAGATATCAGGCGTAGTGTTCTTCGGCACTGTTTTTCGCGGCGCCGAGAGAGATGTATGCAACCACTCCCATGATAATGACCATGAGGTCATCGACGGGTCCCGGAAAGAGGTCCGGGCAGACGCCATAGAGGATGACTGCGACGATGATGAGTTTGCGGAAGAGTTCAATCTTGCGTGGATTCATAAAGCACCTCCTATCCCTTGAGATACTTATAACACGCGATAGCAGCGGTGGGGTCTGCTTAAAGCAGACAATTGTATATCAGAATAATGAATCAATATTGAGATCCAGCAGTGCCTTAAGATTCTGAACTTCCGGCCGTGTTCCGGACGGATCTGCAATTGAAATATAAATCGTAAAAACCTCAATAATAGAGTAATGAAGGGTAAACTGACTATCTAGATCAGCCATCGATTTGAACTTCAGGTTGGGAAGCTCGTCTTTAAAATACCCCACTGCCTTAAGCATATACATACGGAACAGAGCTATTTCTCTTGACGATGATATGTATGTGTGAAGCATAGCCAATGTGGAATAGTAATCATACATGATCATGTTGCGACTCAGCGTATCCTCATAATATATGCACCCTTCCTTGCGGACAAAATCCGATCTGTCCTCCCCCGTAAGCGGATCGAAAGAAAGCTCGGGAAATCTAAACATCATTCTCCTTATCTCTGTGCTGGACTCATATGGCACCCCTTTACGACGAGCTTCCTCTTTCTCCCTCAAACAACAGTTTTTATACTTCTTTCCACTGCCACAAGGACACGGATCATTACGTCCGGGTTCCGGGTCATCATCAAAGAAGATGGAATTGCGTTGTCTGGAAGACCACTCTTCCCCCTCTCGATCATTTCTTGACTTTGTCTCATCACCCACCGGATACCAAAGTCCGAGTTCTTCCTTTATATCAAAGGGAATTCGAACATCATCAGGATCACTATCATATTCGTAGAACGTGTCAAGCATCTCTCCAAACAGACCAATCTCGCCATTCTCTTCAAGTTCTTCATCATCATACACTTTGCGAAAGAAGGAAAGGTATTCGATCCTGTGTTCCTGTGCGACATTTGCCATTACCTCATATTTGAGATAATCGTTTTCCATATCTTTAACAAGTCTGCGGATCTCAATATCAGCATCGTAATCAGATATCTTACCTTCCATCCACGCCTTAACGTACATGGATATCATGCCGGCTCTTACATACTCATCTATCTGTCTGTCACGGATCAGCTCTTTCAGTTTATCGATATCACCGTCAAATAATGCATACAGTATAGTGGGCATGTTTTCAGTGGATATGTCTCCTATCCATTTATCAAGATTATCTCCATATAACTTAAGCAATGAGATCACCTTTGTATATGCGGTTTTCTCTCCGTATTCCGCCAGAAAGAACAAAGAATACAATCCAAGCCATGAACCGGAATAGTCCTGCTGCAGCTCAGCAATAGTTGTCAGTCTGTCGATTTCTTCCAGAAATACCGGTGTCAGTGCTTCCCTGTTGTCGCGCAGAAAAAGAATATCCTCATCAGTCACACGCTCTATTCTTTCTGAATATTTAGATACAAATTGTTCTGTAGTCATGACCGGTATCTCCTAAAGTAAATGCTAGATGGATTCTATCATAATCAACAAGATATATGTTGCTCAAATGTCTGCTCTGTGCAGACCATTCGTGCGCGCGCAGGTGATATAAAGTAAGAGTAAAAGTATACCCTTTTGGAGGCACTATGTTAGGTTACTATCTTGCATCATCTATAGCGCACGCAGCCACTCACGCGGCGGTCGAGAAGATCGGCGATGTGGTTGCCGATCAGGTCATAGAGAACAACCGGGCTCAGCGCGAGAGACAGCTGCTGCAGGAGAAGATGAAGCAGGAGATGATGCAGCGTGACACGGCCATGAGAGCAGCAATGCTGAACGAGCTGTATGCCAAGTTCGCCATCTGCTGTTACATTGCGTGGGCAGACGGTGTCATCACTCCCGAAGAGAAAGCAAATCTTGACGCCGTTTTCCTTGACATCTACAACCAGTTCTCGCAGTCGCCGCAGGTGAAGCAGGTGCTGCTCACCATCTATAATACTCCGAATCTGAATTTCGTCATGGTGGAGCGTTATCTCAGAGCAACGACGCCCGAGGCTATTGCTTCTTTCCTGGAGATTGCGGATGAGATCGCGGCAAGCGACGGTGATGCCTCCGACCCCGAGAAAATGTGCATCTATAAGCTGCGCAAATACCTTACCGACAGGACCGGGCAGAATTTTATGGGGCACTTTCTGTACCCCGGTGCGAATTTCGATGTGAAATGTCCCGGGTGCGCTGCGAACATGGTGATCGAACACTACAACAACCGCGCAGTCTGCCCCTATTGCGGAAATATCAAGTACCTCAGCGCAGACAATGCAGGAGCTCCTGCTGTGCGAGAGAATGTCCGCGCCTCCGCCACACCCATCACCTTCCGCTGCCCGTTATGCAACGCATATCTGTCCGCCGCAGCAGGCACATCTAAATGCCGGTGTTCCCAGTGCAAGTCAGTGATCAACATCCGCGACGGCAAGCCCACCGTGTGGTGATACATCAAATGTCTGCTCCGTGCAGACCTATCGAAAACGCATTCGTGATATAACCCGATTAGAACTATATCTTCTTATCAGGAGGTCTTTTATGAGCAGATGTTTTAATTGCGGAACAGAGAACGCAGAGGGTACCAAGTACTGCAACAACTGCGGTGCACTTCTCGCCGTTCCCCAGCCGGCCGAACCTATCGACGACGATATCCCTATGGCACAGGCAATGCCCCAGCCCCAGCAGACGTATATGGATCCGACTGCACCGGCAGGAGCACAGCCGCAGCCGAAAGCGGCTTCAGCTTCTTCGGCCAAACCCTCATCAGAGAAAAACGACCCGCTCTGTATGGCCGGACTTATCGTCTCCCTCGTATCTATCCTGTGCTGCGGTATGACGAGTATCGTAGGTCTCGGACTGTCTATCGGCGGTCTCATTAAGGTCAAGAAATCCGGTCAGAAAGGTTCCGGCCTCGCTATCGCAGGTATCATCATATCCGGCGTTTTCGTTCTGGTCTTCATATTCTCCTACATCTCCGGTACATTCAACCGTCTCACCGGCAAGACAACAGAGACTACCGCCACCACAACAACTGAGGTGACAACAGAAGCAACGACAACTACCAAGGCTACAACTGAAGCAACAACTACTACAACGACTGAAGCTACTGAGGCTACCGACGAGAGCACAGAGGCAACAACTGAAGAAACTACAAAGGCTTCAGGCATCAGACCCGAGGTCAAGAAGGCTATCGATGACTATGAGGAATTCTATGATGAATACTGCGCTTTCCTTAAGCGTTATTCCGAGTCCAACTACTCTGCATCGATGCTCGGAGACTACATGACAATGATAGGCAAGCTCGCGGAGTATGAAGAAAGCTGGGATGCACTTGACGATTCAGACTTTACTGATGAAGAGGCTGATTACTACTTCGCAGCTAACACAAGGATCTCAGCAAAGATCCTCGAAGCTGAAGGCTATATGATGGGCCAGCTCTAACAGCACAACAACTCCATTACCAGCAGTAACCGCCGACGTCCGTTCCGGGCGCCGGCGGTTTTGTTTTTGTCAGATGTGGTCAGATCCGTGTCACGCTATAATGTAAATCGATTCCGGAACTTCCTAAAATTCTCTCTTTTCGCGTTAAAACGCCTTTTTGAGGGTACGGTTGAGGGTATTTTGTTAACAATTCCCTTTTTTCGCTTTAAAACACCCTTTTGAGGGTACAGTTGAGGGAATTCTGATGACCTGAACGCCTGTCCGAAATAGCACAAATCATTTGTTCGAGCCGCGTCCCTTTTTCAGATTTTTCAGGTGTCTGCAGGGCGCAGACCTACCGCATGATGAGCAGTGTTATCCTTACGTAAGCTCGGCCTCTTCGTAGGTCGCCAGAAGGCGGTTGCAGTCAGCTACTGTCAGCTTGTTGTTCAGGGCGTAGATCAGGATCGCATCGCGCCTGTTCTTGGGGTAGAGGACGGGGTTGGACGTGAGCTTGAGGAGGCGCATGGTCTCCGTAACGTCGATCTCAAGAGCGAGGGCGATGAGGATAACCTTGTCGCGGCCCGGGTTGCGGGTGCCGTCCATGATCTGGTACATGTAGGTACGGGCGATACATGATCTGCGCTGAAGGTCGGCGATCGACCAGTCGCGCTCAAGGAGGATGTTGTTGATGTATGTCTTGAAGTCGGAAGTACCGTCGATTCCCGCCAGCACGTCGTCAAGGATCTGCGTGTCGTTGGCGCTCTTCAGGATGTTCATCAGTTCGTCCGTGTTCTTTGTCATGTGTACCTCCAATACGGTTGCAAAAATGGTAAAATTCAAGATATGAGTGACCTTGGTATCTACAAAGAATTATATCACTACGACGATAAACACAGTCTCGTAATGAACGAGATTACGCACGATGTATGCTTCATGAAGACACTGTCGCATTACGACATCGCAGTGTATCAGTACATCAAGGATCACCCCAATAAGTTCATCCCGCGCATCTACGATATCATCGAGCAGGGCGATACACTTTATGTGGTGGAGGAGTATGTGCAGGGGAGCTCTTTCGACAGCGTTATACACAGCAAGAAGCTGACTGATCAGGCGAAGATAACGTACTTTGTGCGGCTGTGCTACGGCATCAAATTTCTGCATGATGCACCGCAGCGGATCATACACAGGGACATCAAGCTGAGCAACATAATCATTGCGGAGGACGGCGATCTGAAGATCATCGATTACGACGCCGCCAAGATATATAAGCCCGGCTCCAAGCGCGACACTGTGCTCATCGGAACGGAGGGCATGGCGGCGCCGGAGCAGTACGGGTTCAGGCAGTCGGACGAGCGAACTGATATCTATGCCATCGGGCTCCTGATGAAAGAGGCTTTCCCCAATAACCCGAGGATGCAGAAGATAGCCGCCAAGGCATCTGCTTTCGAGCCGAATGACAGGTATCAGAATATATCTGCGCTGATCATGGCCATTGAGCCGGAGAAACACGGGGATCTGCTTTTTAACCCGATATGGCCCCCGCCGGGTTTCCGCACGCGAAAATGGTACAAGATGCTCATCGCGATCCTCTTCTGGGCGCTCGTAATCTTCTGGGCGTGGCGGGCAAATCCGTGGGCTCCAGGCAATCCGTTCATGACCGTTGTTCTGAATGTTTTCTGGTTCAGTAGTGCGCTGGCGTGCACCGATCTTTGCTTTGACTGGACCGGCATCTACCGCATCCTCCCCGGCATGAAAGTCACGAACGGCTGGCGTTTCCTGATCCGCGGCGTTTATTCCATCCTGCTGATTTTCGGGATCTATGTGCTGTGCACGATCGTGATGACGATAAGGGATACGTATCTGAACGGGTTCTAAAAACAGGGGGACAGGTCTCCTGTAATTAAAATTCCACCATCCGTTCCATTAAAAGACGCTTTCAAATGAAAAAAGTGGAATAATTAATAAAATTCCATCAATCGTTCCACTTCAAGGGCATTTCAAACAAAAAAGTGGAATTTTGATCAGTCAACTGAATGCCTTATGTGACACTTGAGAACCGTCCCCATTTCACATTCCCGGATACTCTCCCCTCAGCTCACCATAGGCGATGATATTGCCCACATCGCTGTTATTAAATGTGTTCAGTTTGGAAGCCATTTCCCTGATGCCGTCGCAGGGGGAGTTGACGGGACCGCCCGGAGTCTTCATCTCCTTGAGCGCAAATACGTAAACCACATATGTGTGAGTGCCGTTGGGCGGGTACGGTCCGATGTAGTTCTGCTCGCAGCCGGGATCCAGATGAGTGTCGCTGGTAAGGGCCGTCATGTGTAGCCAGTTGCTGCCGTCAGGGTCGATCATATAAACAACATAGAACGATGCGCCGTCAACCGCTTCCCAAGACAGCTGCGGCGACCTGTCGAAGCCCTTGTCGTGAGAGATCTCCACGTCCCAGACGCCGTCATGAAGGTTCTCGCTCGTCACTTCAAAAGTGTCAAGCTTATCAAAATCAAAGGAATACTGTTTGACCGCCACCAGAAAGAATCCGAAGAAAGCTGCGGGTGCCATAAGGAACACGACAATGCCGCCGGCGATCAGTCCCTTGCGCTTGCGGGCGATACCAAAGGCCAGCATCAGGATGCCGGCAAGCGGGGCGGCGATCATGATGATGGTGAGGATTGTTTTCGCGATGGCGTATATGGACATGCTTACAGGGCACCTTCGATGGCTTTCAGAAGATCGTCAAATTCCTCGAATGCGGGAAGCTCCGGATTGTCTTTCTTGATCTGCTCCGTGCTCTTGAAGAGGAAGCCTGCCTTGGACGCCTTGATCATGGCGAGATCGTTATAGCTGTCCCCTGCTGCGATGGTATCGAAGCCGATGCTCTGGAGCCCGCGAACCGTCGTCAGCTTGGAGTCGGCGATCCTCATCTTAAAGCCTGTGATCTCACCTGATTCTGCCACCTCAAGGCTGTTGCAGAACAGCGTGGGCCAGCCGAGTTTCTTCATCAGCGGCATGGCGAATTCCTCAAATGTATCGCTCAGGATTATCACCTGTGTCTCCGCTCTCAACGCGTCCAGAAATTCTCTGGCGCCGGGCAGCGGTTCGATCCTCGATATTACTTCCTGTATCTGCGGCAGGCCCAGACCGTGCTCCTTCAGAATCCCCAGTCTCCACCTCATGAGCTTGTCGTAATCGGGCTCGTCCCTTGTGGTGCGCCTCAGCTCCGGAATACCTGATTCCTCAGAAAACGCGATCCATATCTCCGGTACGAGAACACCTTCCATATCGAGACAAACAACATTCATAAGCCTACCTCCGAACGTAAACTCTAACTTTTATATAGTAGCATAAATAAACGAACTTGCATTATATCCGAGCCCGTACATGCCGAACACCAGCACGGCCGCGATCAGCACGACTATGATGACCCACGTAAATACAGGGTGACCTTCCGTAAGTGTGATAACAGATCTGGGCTCGTCCGTATCCTTGGGACGGAACTTAAAAAGATCCACAGCCGCAAGCACAAGGACAGACGCGATCAGCACGATATGATTTGCCATGGTCAGGTCTATGGCCGCCTCACCTGCCGAAGCCATGAATATTGCCTTCAGCATATCGATCGCGTCAGGCACATTGGCAGCGCGGAAGAACACAAAACCGAGCAGCACCAGCACGAATGTCCTCACCACCTGGAAGATCTGATACGGCAGCTTGTCGCTCTTCAACACCGGTCTTATCTTCTCGAAAATGGGCTCACACATCATACCGGAAACAATATAGAAACAGTGCAGCAGACCCGAGCCGATAATGTATTTCCACACACCGCCGTGCCAGTAGCCTATGGCCGTCCAAAGAATAACCATTGCAAGGTAGATCGGGACTTTCTTGCCCTTTTTCTTGCCGAACGCCTTCTTGGATGCATCTCCGATCTTCACGAACAAAGCACTCTTCAGCAAAGGGTAATACAGGTAGTCAGCCAGGTAGTCTCCGAGGGTGATATGCCATCTTCTCCAGTACTCCCTGATGCTCCTCGCGAAGTAGGGGGAATTGAAGTTCTCGGGCATATTGATATCCAGGAGTTTGGACACGCCGATGACCACGTCCATACATCCGGAGAAGTCGGCATAGAGCTGGATGGCAAACGCCGTAACGCCCAGCAGCACATACCATCCCGTGTAGATGTTGTGATCGCCATAGACAGCGTTCACTATGACTCCCGCGCGCTCAGCAATAACGAGTTTTTTGAAGAAACCCCAGCAGATGCGGATCGTACCATTCCTGAAGTTCTCCGCCGCAAGATGATGGTCGCGGCAGATCTCCTCAGACAGGTCGGAATAACGGTTCATAGGGCCCGACGTAAGATACGGGAAATACGAACCGAACAGGAAATACTTTATGAAATTCTTCTCAGGTTCGATCTTCTCCCACAGACAGTCCAGGACATAGCCGATGAGCTGCAGTGTATAGAAAGACATTCCGAGGGGAACAGCGAACTCAAGCCAGGAACCTGACGAGGCGCCAAGAAGTGTATTGAGACTGTCTGATACAAGACCCATGACACCGTAGAATTTGACGGCACAGAGAAGTCCGAAGTTGAATACTATGGTAATTACGGCAGCGGCTCTGCGTGCAGCCGGGGAAGATGATCTGCGCCCTGCTATGAGACCGCCTGCAAATGTCGTGATTACCGACAGCATTACAAATGCCAGCGTATATACGCCTGCAAAGCAGCAGAATGCGATGTTGGCGGGAATGAGCACGTATTTCCTGAACTTGACTGGGCAGACGTAGTAGAGCACCACGACAGCCAGAATGAACAGCAGGAAATTAAAGGATACGAGACTCATCAGAAGTCACCGCCTCCGGGGTTCTCCTCCACCAGCTCGATTATGCCGATGTCCGCGCTGACCATGAAGATCACGTTCCTTCCATCGAGTGCAGGCGCGACCTGAGTATCCTGGATGACCATGAATCCATCGCTCTCAAGCTTGCGGCGCGCCGCTTCCAGATCCTCAGCGAAATAACATATATGATACGGTGAATTCTTGTAGTTCTTAAGCAGCGGGTACAGCGGCGACTCCTTCGAAGCAGGCTCGATCAGCTCCACCCTGTAATCGCCGTTCTTCATGAAAGAAATATTCACATCGCGTACATGATCGTACTTAACAGCGCGCTCCACCTGATAGCCCAGCTTGGCGAAAGCCTCCTCAGAGCGTGCGAGCCTCTTGACCAGATACCCGATGTGGTGGACTCTCATCAGCCGACGCGCTCCTGGATGATGTCAGCCATGGCACCTACGTTCTTCATGGACGTTGTCTCACCCATCGTGAACTTGATGCCGAAAGCCCTCTCAACAGCAACGATAAGATTGATATGCTCCAGCGAATCCCAGTCCTCGATGTCGTCTGCCGTAGTCTCGTCATTTACGGTGATGTCCTCGTCATCGAACACATCCTGAAAGACTTCATTAAGCTTCGCATATATCTCTTCTCTTGTCATATCAATAGCCTCCTGACTCAAGGATTAACCTTTATGTATCTGTTCGTCGTCTCATACCCGCCCGATATATCGAGCTCGTACAGACGGTTGCCTTCCCCGTCCTCGTTTACCAGTGTGAAGCCCCGGTCGGCGAAGAAGTCTCTTACCATCTTATTCTTGGCAGTGGGATAGTAGTGCCCCACCACGGTCGTGACGCCGCGTTCCAGACACAGCCTCACGAACTCATCCATCATAGCACATTCCATATCGCGTTTTAAGACTCTGCAACTCATAAGCCACAGGTCTATATCCGCTGTTTTGCCGTCAATATGCCCAAAAGCCACGGATACGACGCCGTTATCGCCAAACCTGTCCAGAAGCCTCCCGTACAGCGTGATATACTGCGGATCCTGCGCGATCTGCTCTATCTCCGCCAGCGAGCAGCGCCTCGTGGTGAGATTGAACTGATTGCTCTTATTCGTCAGCTCCGCGATCCTCGCCATATACACCGCATCGAAAGCCCTGATCTCCCCGACCATCTCAAGCGACTTCAGGTACTCCCCGTAATCTGCAAAGCTGCTTTCCGTGGCGGCTCTCTCCAGGTTCGCCTTATACATCTCGTTGCGCTTCAGATCGTCCGCGGAGATCCCCGTAACCTCGAAGAAACCGTTGGAATCGATCACATCGATATATGTCTCGGGAAGCCCCACCTCAGGCACTGTAGATGAAGGCACACTGTCCCTCACGATGGCCCTCTCCGCGGGATTATCGTCGATAAAGACAAGGGAGTCCACGCCGATATTGATCTCGTTCGCGGTGGCAACAAGGTTCCTGTCCTTGTTCTCCCAGTTGGCCTTGATAATGAGAAAATCCTCCGGCTTCAGCACGGAATCAGGTCTCGACAGTCCCGCGATGGCATTCTCCTCATCGTTCTTGGAATTAACGGTCAGCAGTATCCCCAGATCCTTATGTGCCTTCACATATTCCTGGAACTCGCTGTACAGCTCAGATACCGCATCCTCCTGGCCGATCTTGATATTCTCCGGCCCGTCATCGCCTACCACGCCGCCCCACAGGGTGTTGTCAAGATCCAGTGTCAGAGCCTTCTTGTTCTTGCCGTAGATCGCCTTGATAATGTGGGACAGACTGAACGCGAAGTCAGGTATCGCCGCCACTGCCATGGCATACTTATACCTGTACCAATCGGCGGGATCTGCCCACCTCTTGACGCCATAGACGGATGCCTGATAGTTCGCATCATGTATGTAGAAAGTCTCATGTGCCTGTGCATACTCATAGAACATACTGTTGAGCCTGTGGATAAAGTTCAGCCTGCCATGAACATCGGACACATCTGAATTGCCCAGAAGCCTGTAGAACGGCTGCTCCATATTATTCTGTATTACCGTGCAGTGATACCTTCCCTGCACCGCCTCCCAGGCCTGTCTGAACCTGTCAAACTCGGCCCGCGCCATGTCCTCGATCTTATCCTGGGGATCCTTAACTGTGGGAAAGTTCAGGATATTGCGCGATGTCGTATGAAAATACACCAGGTCCGGTCCAAACTCATCCAGCTCGGGATTGCCGAACACGGCATCCTCCCAGAACCTGTTATACTCGCTCTCGTAGAACTCGGCCTTGATGCCGTTATCCAGCAGAAAGAGTTCAAGCATCAGCACCACATTGGAAGTCGTGGAGCCTCCGAGAACGGCGATCTTCTTCGTCGTGTAGTTGATATTCTCCCGCGCCAGAAGCGCTTTCTTTATCGATTTCTTCTTGCGGAGAATGTACTCCGCGTCGTACGGATACTGAAGTTCCAGCATGTTTCCTCCTAAAATGTGAAATGGGGACGGTTCCTTTTTCACCTTATTTATAATAACAGAGAAAAGATGAAAAAGGGACGGTTCCCAATGTCATTAAGTTAAGAAATTTTTCTCTGATATTCGGCATTTTAGATAGTGCCGAGTTTTTTTTACTTTTTTTCAAGAAAACAGTTGACACTGCAACCTAAATGTGCGGCCTCATTAGCTCCACCAGCTCGGAGCTAATGAGGCCCTTGGAATTAAGGAAACTCGATCCCAAGGAGGCACAACATGAGAATCAAACAAATCAAAAAGCACTTCAACTCAGCAATCAACGAGATCGCAGAACATCCGCAAGACTACTGCTTCGACCCGGAACGCGACTTTACCCGCAAACGTAAGATATCTGCGAAAGATGTAATTAAAGGGGTAATTAACATGTCTGGAAGCAGCTTGAAGAATGAAGTAATCGACATGTTTATGGAGTCTTCAGATATGCCCACAACACCAGCAT